>JAZDIQ010000086.1:0-17109 GCA_043804825.1 Pseudomonadota bacterium | reverse complement strand
GGCTACTCGTACCATGGCCTTGCCCTCTCCTGGTCGCGGTGTTGTTGGGTCTTGGCAGAACCACAATACCACCCTGGGATGAGGGCATCTCGCTTTGATCACTTAGCCGGTTTTTGAGAATCTATCTTGGACAACACTGATAATGCGCCGGGCCTTGTGCGCCACCTCGGAGGCCTTCGGCCGGGCTCGCCGGAGGGGCACAAGCCGCACTATTTTCGCCTTCCATCTGACGGCCTAGTGAGGGCCGCTGGGCAAAGCCGCTCCCGGCCCCCAGTCGCGCCAGCCAATCCGAGGCCCGGTCGCACCGGCTGCGAATGGTGCCCGGTGCCCCCAAGACTGGTGGCCCTGACACCAGGGAATCGAATCAGCTGCCGTTTCCCTGGGACAGAATCGGCCCACGGCTAGCGACACATCAAAATCTATATCGTGGCAGACTCGGCTTGCTAACAGGCGCCGCCGATGAAACCATTTCATTATATTTACTTGTTTCGTTTCCGCGTTGGTATACGCACAATATTTCTTGACATACTGGCAAATATGCGAGGATTTACCAAGAATTGTGGGCGCCTATTGGTTTGCTTTTCATGTGCCTTTTGGGGAGGCTGGCGATGATTTATTAGTTTCTTACTAGGCATTATAACCAGGGATATTTTTAACAGGAAAAGCAACAAATAACTCCAATCAAACTCCCCTTCTCTCCAGGCGTCACTAAGAACATAGCTGAAATCAACAACCACAACCGTCAGAGCCACCAGCCGTGAGGCTATCTTCTTCATGGCCACTCCTCCCGGTGAGTTGGTTATCCTGAAAATCATGCTGTGATCTCATCGTCCTTAATATCATCCTAGGAGGGATATTTTTGTCTGTCAAGACGGATTTTAGGGGAACGCAAATTAGCAATTTATTGCAATATTAATAGTTAAAACTGAGGATAAACGTCTATCAAAAAAGCCTATATGGCAATGATTTGCCCCATTTAATTTGCTTGCAAAATACCGGCAAAAGCAGTAAAATACCCTTAAATACAGTAAGTTACCGCAAATGCGCCAGGCTTAAAACTATACAAACGTTTCGTCTTGGGGGTGTTTATGCAAGGAATACCTAATCTTACGGAAAAGGTGATTGTGGTGGAGTATTGTCAGCCGAATATAGCAAGTTTAGCAGATATCAAACCAAGAAACTTGGCAAACTGGAAGAGGACCGGAGCTGCCGACAAGACTCTGCTCCTGAAGCTTTGTGGAGCGTTGGACATCACATGGGAAACTTTATTAGGGCCATTAGCAGCATTTATTGAAAAAATGGCCCAAAAGTTTGAATATGATACAGTGCTATTGAAAAGCTACTTGAGTTCCCAGCTTAGCAAAGGACCCATTGGTAATAGTCTTATTAAATGTGAGCCTCCGGAAGGGCTGGTGAGGCACACAAAAAACGAAAGTATCAATGAAATATATTCGCGCATAGAGGGCTGCTATTGGGTGTACAATATTCATCACTATAAGCCTGAGCATGCCACCAAAATGCTATTGATAGTGCGAGGAAAGGAGTCATGCATAATCAACATCGCGCTCTATGCCGATATAGGTGACCCGTTCTTAGAAAGGGAAGCCGTTTGCCGTTACGTGGGCCTACTGGGAATGATGAAGGAAGGGCTATTGTATTTCCAGCTCCAGCCACAAAATTTTCACGAAATTATGCATATAATTAGCAACCAATTGCCCTCCAGAGGGGGGATAATCCAATGTATATCGGGCATAATGCTCAGCACCAGAAATGACGTGCCGCCGCCCGTCCCCGTGGCCGTGCCCGTGGTGTTGGAGAGAATAGGGCAGGCCGACCCAGCTGATAGTCAACAAATGAAGAGCTTGATTGGTGAGGCACGGGACGCCGTCCCCCTGACTGAACTCCGGGAAACCAGGTTTTACGAGTTTCAAAAAAACCTGGGTCGAGAGATATTTAAAGCCAAGGTATTGAATAGGGTTTGTGCGCCACCCATGTAACGCACCGTTATAAAAACCTGTAAATACGTTACTATAGCAAGCGCATCTCCTGGCGGGCCGGGATGGCCAAGATGAGAAGACTGGGCGGCGCTGCAGGCGCCCTCTGTATAACCAATTGTAATCACAGCCCCATTCACACGTGAATAATTTTGATAAAATAATTTAAGTTTAACGTCCACCTGGCCGATAAAGTCATCAGGTGAAACATATTCATGGCCCGCAGGATGCGTCGGCCGTCGGGAAACAGGCAATGGAACTGCCACCATACATGAAGGTAATCAGCGGCACCGTGGAGCCGCGGCGGCGCTTGAGCCCCCCGCGTAGGAGTTCGCGCGGATCCGAAAGCGGCGCCAGCGACAGCTCCACCACGGCCGAGGTCGTCAGCCTGGTGGGCCGGCAGAACCAGACGGCCGCCGGCTCGCAGATTCCCACTCCCGTGGAGGCCCGAGCCGCCCTGGACCGCCTGCAGCGCGACCTGCCCAACATGGGACAGGCCGTGGGTGACATCCATGCCAACCTGGACCGCCGCCGCATATTGGTCCTCCTGGCCCCCCTGGTGGAGGGCTAACCTGGTCCTGGCCCCTACCCGGCTCCTTTGTCGCCCGCTAACTCGCCCGCCAACTCGCCCGCCAACTCGCCCGCCAACTCGCCCGCCAGCTTGCCAAAACCTGCCAAGTCCATCATATTATAGGTATGCGCTAGCGCTTGGGAGGGTGTAGGCAAGATGCCCATTGAATCGATCACACCAGCACTGGCGGGGTTGCGGGTAGCCGAGCGCCGTCTGGGCCAGACCGCCCAGAACTTGGCCAATATCTCCACGCCAGGCTATGTGCCCCGCCGCCTGGAACAGGCCGAGGTGGCCACGGGTGGAGTCGGCATCAGCGCTAGCTCCCCTCTGACCCCGGGGCCGATCGTCTCCAGCGAGCGCCCCTTGGATTTGGCCATCGACGGCGGTGGCTATTTCGTGCTCGGCGATGGTCAAGGTGGCGAGTTATATAGCCGAGCCGGCAACTTCCAGTTGGACGCCCAAGGCCGCCTAGTGGATGCCCAGGGCCGTCAGGCCTGGCCACCCATTACCCTGCCCGCCCAGACCGCCAGCGTGCAGGTCAGTGCCCAGGGTCAGGTGCAAGCCCTGGCCGGCGATGGCACGCTCTTGGCCCAAGCCCAATTGGAGACGGCGGTTTTCGGCAACCCCGGCGGATTGCAGGCCGTGGGGGGTAATGCCTACCTGGCCACGGCGGAATCCGGGCCACCGGTCAGCGCCGCGCCGGGCACCCCCGGTCACGGGCAGATCGTCTCCGGGGCCATGCAGGCCTCGGGCACCGACCTGGCCAGTTCCATGGTGGATATGATCCTGGATCAGCGCGCCGTTGAGGCCAACCTCAAGACCATCAAGACCCAGGACGAGGTAGTGGGCAGCATTCTCAACGTGCTGGCCTAACCTCTTCGCCCTCCCGCCGTCAGGTGTCTTGCTCTCGCAGACCCCCCTGCCCTGCCCAATTGGCTTGTCATCTTGCCCCCGCGCGGGCCTGGCTCTAGTATTGGCCCCATGGATACAGGCCGCCAGCCACCGCTGGGCGACGGCCGCCGCCCCACTGCCAGCATATGAGGCTCAACAGTATGAACAAAGAGCATAAACGCCTGCAAGGCCTGGAATGGGATCCGCGCCCCCACGCCGAGCTGGGACGCGGCTGCTTTCTGACCCTGCAAAGCCGCCGCTTGCGCAGCCTGTTTCAGGATGGCAGCCACAGCGCCTGGTACGAGGTGGAGACGGTATACCCGCCCTTCCTGGACGCGGTGGTCCTGTTGCTTTTCGCCATTGATAGCCAAGAGATGCCTCATGTAGCCCTGCGTCGCGCCGCGCGTCCCTCGGTGGCGCTGCGCTCGGGTGTGCCCCAGTTGGCCAACCTGGATGGCCGGGCGTGGTCCGGCGCCCTGTGGGAGTTGCCCGCCGGCGGCATCGAACCCCCGGACCTGGAGCCCGGCGGCCTGGGGGTCCTGGGTCGGGCCCAGCGGGAGGCCTTGGAGGAGACCGGCCTTTCCGTGCCAGCCGAGGCTTTTTTCGCCCTGGGCCATTCGCCCTTCTCGGCCCCGGCCTTCTGCCTGGAGCGCCTGCACTACCTGGCCGCTCCCGTGGACCCGGCCCAGGCCCAGCCTCCCCAGGGCGATGGCCATCCCATGGAGGACGGGGCCGAGGTGCGCTTTCTGAGCCTGCGCGAGGCCCTGGCCTGGTGCGCCTCGGGCCGCATAATCGACGGCAAGACCGAGCTGGGTCTGCGCCGCTTGGCTGACTGGCTCCATGGGGGCCAACCTGGCTAGCCGCCAATAAGCCCCTCCGCGATAATCCTTCATGGCTGTGGCAGCCTTTGCTCGCCAGACTCGGGGTCTGGGCTGGTCCCTTTCTCCGGGTTCCAGGCCCCCGGCCAGCAGCAAATCACTCCTCGTTAACCACCACGGTCTGCTTTTACCCGCATAGCGGCCAGGTGGCTCCCAGCCCACATGACCACCATGGGCGTCAGGGCTAAACAGTTGGCCCGCGCGCTGGGTGGCCAAAGCCAAGACACGACTACCAGGCCGTTACCTGGCTTGATTGTGGATATAATCAGGGGCGCATCCCTTGGTAATGCAGGCTGCGCGGGCGGAACGTTGGCCGGCCTATTGGCGCCGTAGGTAAATGCAAACGCGGCGCATCGAAGATGGTTGGCGGCAAAAAAAGCGTGAACAGACATGATAACGAGTTGGAAATTAGCTGATTGTATGCAAAAAATGCCATAAAATCAGTCTAATTCATAAATTGACTTGGGTATGGCTGGTTGATAATCTGGGCGCTATAAATTATGTAATAATATTTCGCTTATTGCCAAAATTACTTTAACTTTAATTCTTACGCAGGTTATGCTCGCGGCCGGGCATCTCCTGGGGTCAAATCAGGTTCACGGGATACTTGGCCCCACGGTTTGGAGGGCGGACAACCTATAGCCAGATAATTTGCTGGGCGGCCAAGATTGGCGGAGGGACATGAGCGGGCAGATGGGCATATGCCAAAGCGGCTTTGAGGGCTGCCGGCGCCACGGCAATGTTCGGGGTGCTAGCCAGGACCGGCACGTGGTTGCCGGTCGCGCCTACATCCGGTAGTTGGCCCGGTGGTCGGGGCATGGCCAGACAAAATTCCCGGCTCCGGCAGTGATAACCCGGCCCCGGGACGCCCGGCATGCGCGCTGGGGGAAGAGACTAGAAAAGCTCCGGGCAGCCTGGCTGACCCGGAGCTGACCGCGGGGGCTGCTTCACACTATTGGTCCTGGCGATAGGCCACGGCCTCGATCTCCACGCGTCCTCCTCGGGGCAGGGCCGCCACCTGCACGCAGGAGCGGGCCGGCAGGTTCGGGCAACCCGTAAAAAAGCAGGCATAGACCTGATTGAAATCGGCGAAGTCGGCCATGTTGGTCAAGAAGACCGTGGTCTTGACCACCTGGGCCAGGTTCAGGCCCTCCTGGCTCAGCCCGGCCTCCAGGTTGCGCATGGCCTGAGCCGCCTGCTCGCGCAGACCCGGGCCTATCAGCTCTCCGCTGCTGGGTTCCAGGCCCAAGCGCCCGGAAAGAAACAGGAACGGCCCAGCCCACCGGCAGGGGCTGTAGGGTCCGATGGCGGCGGGGGTGGGTTGTTCGGTGGGGTTCATGCGATGCCTCCCTGGACTGGCGATGGGCGATCAAGGGCCGCGAGGGGCCGGGGTTGGTGGAGACAAATTATAGACCAGCTCTGGCCAGGGGCAGAGCAAAAAAAAGACCGAAATAAGCTGCCAATTCCCTTGACATGGCAATTGCCGGCTGGTAACTAATTAAATTCCTGAGACAAGCACGCGTGCCACCACAGCGCCCCCTGCTCAGAGGCCAGAAGTAAATGCCCCAATTCTTGACCGGCCAGCCCCGCGTGGCCTTCGATTATCAGCAGATCGCCCAAGGCATCGACCGCCTGGCCCAGGCCATCCTGGCGCGCCATCCCGATCCCCGCGGCCTGGGGCTGGTGGGCGTGCATTCCGGGGGCGACCTGTTGGTGCGGCGGGTGGAGGCGGCCTTGGGGCGCTTGGGGGGCCTGCCGGAGCTGGCCCTGGATAAGGGCCTGGTGGATATGAGCTTTTACCGCGATGACTGGTCGCGGCTGGCTCAGATGCCCTCCCTGCGCAATACCGACATCCCCTTTGCCGTGGAGGCCCGCGACCTGGTGCTGGTGGATGACGTCATCTTCACTGGTCGCACCGTGCGGGCTTCTCTGGACGCCATCTTTTCCCTGGGCCGGCCGGCGCGGGTGGAACTGGCGGTGCTGGTGGATCGCGGCCACCGCGAGTTTCCCATCGAGCCCGATTACGTGGGGCTGGACCTGCTCACTCAGCGCCACCAGTCGGTGAACGTCTTTCTCTTCGACGACCATCGCCAGGACCAAGTAGTCCTGGAAGATCACAAATATCAGATCAACAGCCCCGCCTCGGCCGTGGCCTAGCCCCGACCGCCGAGCCCCGATCCTGTCTTGGCGTCGACGGTAAGCTTTGCCCACATGGCCGGCCCCGAGTTGGCCGCCGGCAATTCCTGCCCAGAGCCTCCGCAGGCCTCCCGCGATAACAGCGTAATATAAATAACAAAAAATAGCGGCGCCCGTTGGCACGCCACGTGCTTACCTTTTAGGTTGACCTCGCCAGGAGAGTCAAACATGAAGGTAGACAACACATTGATTTCCATGGACCCCGGGCAAACGGCACGGGGGAGGTCCAATCAGGCCGGGTCCGCCAAGTTCGCGGATTTTTTGGCCAAGGCCGTGGCGGACGATGGCACGGAAACCAGCGCCGCCAGCGAGTCCTCGGTGGCGGCCACGGTGAGCCAGGCCGCCGGCGGTGATCTGCCACCCCTGTGGCGCCAGGTGGACAGCCTCTTGCAAGCCCTGGACGACTACGCCAGCGCCCTGGGCGATGGCGGCAAGAGCCTCAAGGACCTGGAGCCCCTGACCCAGGACCTGGAGCAGCGGGCCGATGAGTTGGACCAAGGCTTGAGCGGGTCGGGCCTCAACGGCCAGAGTCAAGATGATCTGACCAGCCTGGCCGTGCAGGCCGTGACCCAGGCCAGGGTGGAGGCCTTTAAGTTCCGCCGTGGTGATTATCTCTAGGTCCCTGGGCGTTAACTGAATGGATCGCCTGACAATATCCTCCGCCAGCAACCTGGGAGCCGACTACCAGGGCCTGGGCAACCTCAAAAGGCGCAACCCGCGCTCCGAGGAGGAGGAGTTCCCCAGCTTGCCGGGGGCTGGTCAGGGCGAGACCACCAGCCAAACCACGGCCGAAAATAATGCCACCGCCGCCACCACCACCCCGGCCTCGGTCGTGGCCAAGGATTTGGCGCTGGACATGCCGCCCCTAACTCGGCGGCAGGCGGGGGTGGTCCTGCAAGAACTGACCCCCGCGATCGCCCAAACCTCGCCCTGGAAGCTGGCCGAGATACAGCCGGTTAGCGAGCGCAGCTTGCTGCCATCGGCATACGTTTAGGGTTCCCCGGCCTGGGACGCTAGGCCGAAACTAAGGCGCAGGTCCCCTCCTACGCCCATATCATTGAGCGGCAAACACGCCGCACCCCTCGGCGGGCAAGGTGAGAGGCCT
Source organism: Pseudomonadota bacterium (assembly GCA_043804825.1). GTDB lineage: Bacteria > Desulfobacterota > Desulfarculia > Desulfarculales > Desulfarculaceae > JACRDC01. Next base: position 9,474 of record JAZDIQ010000086.1, on the reverse strand, counting down.
TGCCCGCCAGCTTTTTGGGGCCTGGCTTACCATTAAATGGTCTTGATAAACGTGATGTTGCCGATTTTGATCAAGCCAGGGATCAACTCTTGATCAGGGCGCGCAGGCGCGTGTCCAAGCGGGCATGGCGCCTGACCGGCTGGTCCTGCTCCACGGCCCGGGCCAGGGCACCCGGATGCCCCACCAGCACCACCACCTGCTTGCCCCGGGTCACGGCGGTGTAGAGCAGGGGCCGGTTGAGCATGATGTAATGCTCCTGGCCCAGCGCCACCACCACGGCCGGATACTCGCTGCCCTGGGATTTGTGCACGGTCACGGCATAGGCCAGGGTCAAATCCTCCAGGTCGGGCAGGGCGTAGTCCACCACCCGCTCGCCCAGGCGCACCCGGCAGCCCTCGTCGTCACGGCTGGCGATGCTGCCCAGATCGCCGTTAAAGGCGTCCAGGTCGTAGTTGTTGCGCACCTGCATCACCTTGTCGCCGCGGGCGAATTGGCCGCCGGCCCGCGCCCCGGCGGGGTTGAGGGACTCCCTGAGCAGGCGGTTGAGGTTGGCGCAGCCCAGGCTGCCCCGGTGCATGGGCGAGAGCACCTGGATGTCCTCCACGGGGTCCAGGCCGAAGCGCGCCGGCAGGCGCTCCACCACCAGGCGACGCACCAGCTCAGCCGCGCGGGCGGGGTCGGGCTCCATCACGAAAAAAAAGTCAGCCTCCTGGCCAGGTTGGGGAAGTATCGGCATCTGCCCTTTGAGTATGCGGTGGGCGTTGGCCACGATCAATCCGGCCTCGTCCTGGCGGAATATCTCGTTCAACACCGCCACGCTCACCACGCCGGAATCCATGATCTGCCGAAAGACCAGCCCCGCGCCCACCGAGGGCAACTGATTGGCATCACCGACTAAAATAAGCCTGGTGCCCGGCCCGACGGCCTCCAGCAGGTGGGCGGCCAGCCACAGGTCCAGCATGGAGCTTTCATCCACCACCAATAGGTCGGCCTCCAGAGGCTTGCTGGCGTTGCGCAGGAAGCGGTTCTCCTTGGGGCTGTACTCCAAGAGGCGATGAATGGTGGAAGCGGGCAGGCCCCCGGCCTCGGAGAGGCGCTTGGCCGCCCGGCCGGTGGGCGCGGCCAAGAGCACGCTCAGGTCCATGCGCCGGGCGATGGTGATCAGCGCGCGCACCAGGGTGGTCTTGCCGGTGCCCGGCCCGCCGGTGAGCACCCCCACCCCGGCGGTCAAGAGGGCCTGGAGGGCCTGGCCTTGGCCCGGCGAGGGCCGCACCTTGAGCTGGTCCACCACCCAAGACACGGCCTTGGCCGCGCGCTCAGGGGGCAACATGCCGGCACGCTTGGACAATTCGGCCAGGGAGGCCGCCGCGCGCTCCTCCAGCACCTGCATGCCGGTCAGATACACGGCCTGGCCCTCGGGTCCGTCCTCCAGCACCAGGCGGCGCTCGTTCAACAAGCGGGCAAAGGCCGGCCCCAAGAGCCCCCGTTCCAGGCGCAGATTGCGCGCCGCTGACTCCATCAGCTCCTCATAGGGCAGGAAGCAGTGCCCCTCTTCCACGGCCTGGCCCAGGGTGTAGAGCAGGCCGGCGGTCAAGCGCGTGGGGTGGTCGTGGGCAATGCCGATGCGCTGGGCAATGGCGTCGGCCGTGGCGAAGCCGATGCCGCGCACATCGGCGGCCAGGCGGTGGGGCTCGTTGTGCAGGATGCCCAGGGTGCCGTCGCCATACTCACGCCAGATGCGTAGCGCCGTGGAGGCCGGCACACCATGGGTCTGCAAAAAAACCATGACCTCGCGCAGTTGGCCATGACTGACCACGGCCTGGGTGATGGCCGCCGCCTTTTTGCGGCCAATGCCCGGCACCCTGCTCAGGGCCTGGGGTTGGTGCAGGATGATCTCGATGGCCTCGGGGCCCAGGGTATTGACCAGGGCCTCGGCCAGCTTGGGACCCACGCCCTTGATCAGACCCGACGATAAATAGCGCCGCACGCCCTCGGCGTCGCTGGGCGCCAGGCCCTCCACCTCCTCGGCCTCGATCTGCATGCCGAATTTGGGGTGCAGCACCTGCCGGCCGCGCACCTTGACCTGCTGCCCCTCGGTGATGCCCACCATGCGTCCCACCACGGTGGTGAGCCCCGGCAGCCCCGGGAACTGCACCTTGGCCACGGTGTAGCCGTTCTCGGGGTTGGCGAAGGTGATGCGCTCCACCCTGCCCTCCTGGGTGGTGGGCTCAGCGGGCATGGGGGCTATGTGCGTGTGGTGTGAACATGAACTAGAAGACCATTGCATGGTTAAACGGCAAATTGGTGCGCAAAAACAGTCCCTAAGCCCGTGAAACACAATTCGATCATGCCATGGCCGATGCGGGCCATGGATGGCCCGAAAAATTGCGAGCCTATTGAGGCTAGCAAGTTTGGAGGCTTGGCAAAAACTCGCTTTTGCCAAGCCGACATTGCACGGGGCAGGACGCCCCGTGCAATGCTCTCACTAGAGGATTATCGGGAAGGGGCTGGAAAGTCAAGCAAAGGAGATAGTCAGGGGTAAAGAATCCTGGAGCGCTAGTTAGGCTTAGGTAACCAGCACTAAGGCCATGCTCATCGGTACCAGCCAGGAACCGCATCAGCCAGGGGGGCCGAACCGGACGACTGCCTAATCGGACACTTCCCTCCTGCGGCAGATGTGAATGCGCTCCTATTCTTCTTCGTATCCCCTGTCCTTAAGCTTATCGACAAGGTTGTCGATGGCCTCACCCTCGGAGTCGCCGGTGGCCGAGTAACCGTCATAAGACGCTTCGTACCCGCGGTCATCGCTGTTGACACCGACGACCGTGCTGAAGGGCGGGGCCAACAATTTGCTTATGGAGATATCGGACCTGCTGAAAGTCTTGGACATAGTCTTTATCCTCTCATGTTAAGCAGGATTAGTATGATTTTACCTTTCAAGCGGTGCCTTGGTCCGTGGGGCCATACTAGGAGTCTTTATTGGGTATCAAGCACATCCAGCGCAACTTCGATAATCTCTTCGCCTCCCCACTGTTCTCTAGCCATTGCGGCGCCAAGCAATCCTTTAACACGGGAGAGGATGGCACCAGGAATATTAGTGAAGTAGATAGGTAAATATCCGCAAGTCCACTCCATACCCCTTATCAAGTCTTTTATGCTAAGACGTCCCGGACCAGTTGCCTCCTTTTTGACTTCCAGATTGGCGGTTATTTCTGGATCAATGGGGAAAGTCTGCCCAAGGTATTCAAATTCTTCCAGTAGGCGTTTTTCCTCCTCGCTCAATTCCACGACTATTTTTATGGAATATACCTTTGTTTTTAGAGCGCTGAACCTTTTGGACTCTAACGACTGGCTCCTAGATACTAACAGTTTCATTCTTGGCCTCCTGGTCATTAGTGATGGGGTTTGACTGTTCCTTATAAATAATATTGTGCGACACATACAGCGCCAAGGCCACCAACAATATGGCCCCGCCCAGAAAGAGCAGATCCGTGGGGGTCTTGTAGTCGATATCAAAGGCCTGCTTGAAGAAATTCACGATGAGGATCATCATGATGACCTTGCCGATATAGGACTTCAGGTCATCGAGATTCTTGATGTTCAGCCAGTTGGGCCGCGTGCGCACCCCCCGGCTGGCCGGGTCTATCTCGCTGATGAACAGCTCGTAGATGCCCATGGAGAAGATCAAAAGCACCGTGGCGAAGAGAAAGTAATCCACCGCCGGTATCACCGAGAGCAGCACGGCCTTGTCGTCGGCATTCGATGGCTGGAAGCTAAGCAATACCGGATAGAAGGCCCGTCCAGCCTGCGCGATCTCTATGCAGCCCTTCAAGAACATCATCATGGCCGCCAGGAGTGAGCCCAGCACCGCCAACAAAGTCAGAAAGCGGCAGTTGAAGAGAGTGGTCTCGAAGGCCTCCTCCAGGAGGCTGTGGCGTTTGTCTCGGCGTGGCGACATGTTGTGCGTATCCCCCCTTTAAACCAACAACCCCCGTGCCCGCCAGGGCCATCAAAAAAGGCAGGCAAAGGTCTAGAGCAATAATGCCAGTTAACTAATTATAATTATTGCATAATTAAGATTAAGGCCGCAAGGGTTTCCTGCGACCGGCGGCGGGCCATGTCGCGGCGGGATGGTGGTAAGAGTGGGGCCGATTTGCCGGGGTGGCGTGAGGCAGGCCGCGCCAGAGCAGAGGGGGCCGGGCCGGTTGGCCTCCGAGGCGCCAGTCTGGCGACTGCGACAGAGTTTATCTAGTAATTTTCAGGGTATAATTTGCGGGCGCACTCCGGGCATATGCCATGGCTGAACTCCATGCCCAGGTATTTCTTGAAATATGACTCCAACTCCAGCCAGTAGTTCTTTTCATCGCGGATTTTTTTGCAGCTGGCACAGATGGGCAGCAGGCCGCGCAAGGCCATGAGTTCGCTGATGTCCTCCAGGGCCAGCAATACCAGTTGCTGGCCATCGAAGCTGAAGGGCGAGGCTGTCACCAGAAAGCTGACCCTGTTGACTCCCTGCTCGGAAAACAGGTCCATGGCCGCCTTTTGGCGCTGGGTGCGCTCGCCCCCCATGGCCCTGCCCACGGCGTTGCGCACCACGCACTCCCGGCAGGCCGCTGATCGGCCGCAGCCCCCCGGGTCTTCGTTGGCGTGCAGGCAGTGCAGAATCTCACCCCCGCGTTGGCGCAGGAGCCGCTGGCAGTCCGGGCCGCCCAGGAGATCCTCGGCGGCGCGGTTGAAGTGCAGGGTACGCACATCATCATCCACCACCAGCAGAGCCGATGGGCTGGCGTTAAAAACCTCCATGAATATGGAATTACCCGTCGCTGAACCTGAATACATGGCAGGCAACTCCCATGTTTTGAAGCAAGACTTCGCATTTTAATAGTGGTTATTATTATACACAGGATTTCACAGCGTGCATGTGCCAATGTCGTGACAAATAACCAGGTATTAACTAGCGGTTAAGCCCGGGACAGGCGCAAGGCGTGCATAACTCCGTGGCAACGGCAGGCCGTGGCGATGAGCCAGTCCCCGCCCTGCCCCGCCAGGCGCCGGCGCAGTTCCAGCATCTCAGCCACGGCCAGGCCGCCCACGCCAGGGGCCAGTTGGTGGCTGCGCAGCACGGCCAGGGACCAGCCAGGGCAGGCCAATCCTTGCAGGCGGGCAAACAAGGGCTGGCCGCGATCAAAGCCGGTCTTGGGGCAGATTTGCGCCGGTTCCGGGCAGTCGTCAGGGCAGAGGGTATCGGTGAGGCTTAGAAAGATTTGGCCTTCCTGTCCCCGGGCCAGCACGGGCAGGCCGGGCTCCAGGCTGGCGGGCACCGGCAGGACCAACGGCCCTTGCCGGGGCTGGCTGGCCACCAGCCAGTGCAGCAGGAAATGCCGGGGCAGGCAGGGCACGATCCAGCTTGGTGGCCGGGGGCTGGCCAGGGCCTGGCAGGCCGCCGCCACGCCCTCCTGGCGCCAGACCGGCACCCCCAGATCAGCCAACGCCACCGTGGGGTCAGGCTCGGCCAGGGCCATCACCCGGCCGGCCAGACGCTTGACCGCCAGCCGTCCGAAGCGCCCGCCGCCCAGGATGAGCACATCTGCCGGCCCGGACCCAGGACTATGCTGGGGATTGGCTCCCCGGGAAGCATGGCTGGAGTTGTCCCGGCTTTTTGCCATTACAAAGGCCTCGAACAAAACATAAGTATCTTTAAGGTGGCCGGCTACAAGGGCACAATAACCAGCAAAAGCAAACTATTCCGATCGGCGGCCCGTGTATACCACGAAGCCGTGATGGCGGTAGAGGCAATCGACGTCGACAAAACCGGCTTGGCGCAGCCAAGCCAGTTGGTCCTCCAGGGTGGCCAGGCGATCATAGGCCATGCGCTGGCGGGCCTGGGCCATCTGGCCGGGAGTGATGCCGGCCTGATAGGCCTGGCGCAGCCACCATTGGCTCTGAAACTCCTCCAGCCAGGGTGAGGCCCCCAGGACCAGGTCGGCGTTGATGAACACGCCACCCGCCGCCAGCAGACCGTGCACCGTGGCCCACAGACGGCGTTTATCGACGTCCTCCAGGTGGTGAATGGACAACGCCGAGATCACGGCCCGGTAAGGCCCGCCCAGGTCGTCTTGCAGGTAATCGGCCTGACGGATATCCACCCGCGCCTCCAAGCCGCTCAGGCGCTCCCGGGCCTTGGCCAGCATCCGGGGCGCCAGGTCCACCAGGGTCAGGTGGGCGGTGGGGATGGCCTCCAGGATCATGGCGCTCAATAGCCCCGTGCCCGCGCCCAGCTCCAGCATGGCGATGGGGCGCTCGTCGCCGCAGGCCTGGGGACGTGGCAGCAGGGACAGGGCCACGCCGTAAAAATCATCGAAACAGGGGATGAACGCCCGCCGGAGTTGGTCATACTCCGCCGAGGCCTGGTCGAAAACCTGTTGCACGCTCATGGCTGGCCTCTGCTGAAATTGTCTTGCAAGGTCGGTGGGTTTGCTAAAAACAACCTTAGTGGCGGCCAGGGGGCCTGTCAAGCAAGTCCTTGCCCGGTCGAGGCAAATCGCGCATAATGGGCCGGGCCGCCGAGGATGGCGGCCAGTCCTTAACCAAAAACCTAGGCTGGAGCAGGGTATTGCGGAGCTTGTGCGGGCGCGGAGCTACTCCCTGGTGGGCGCTGCTGAGCGCGCTGGCCCTGTTGCTCGGCATGCTGGCCGCCGGCTGCGCCGGCAAACAAGAAGCCGGACCCGCGCGGGTCTATCGCGGCCCCGGACCTAGCGAGGCCCCGGCCCCCACGCCCACCCCCGGCAAGAGCGGCAGGCTGCCGGCCACCCAGCGCCCTTATACCATACAGGGGCGCACCTACCGCCCCCTGCCCAGCGCCCAAGGCTATCAGGAGCGCGGCATCGCCTCCTGGTATGGCCCCAATTTTCACGGCAAGCGCACCAGCAACGGCGAGGCCTACAACATGGAAAGCCTCACCGCCGCCCACAAGACCCTGCCCATGGATACCTGGGTGGAGGTGACCAACCTGGACAACCAACGCCACTTGGTGCTGCGCATCAACGACCGTGGTCCCTTTGTGGATGGCCGCATCATCGACCTCTCCAAGGCCGCGGCCCGCGACCTGGGCGTCTTGGCCCGGGGCACCGCGCCGGTGCTGGTGCGGGCCTTGGGCTATCGCCAGATGGGCACCGGCACGGCCAGCCGGCCGGCGGTATACGTGCCGCCGCCCTCCTACGAGACCGGCACCTTCACGGTGCAGGTGGGGGCCTTTAGCAACCCGGCCAATGCCAACCGCCTGGCCGCCAAGCTGCGACCGCGATGGGGCAAGGTGACCGTGGTGCGCTACGACCGCGGCGATGCAGTCTTCCATCGCGTGTGGGTGGGCAAGCTGAGCCAACTGGAGGAGGCCAAGGCCCTGGAAACCAGGCTGCGCGCCGCCGGCATGGTCAAGTCCTTCACCGTGGCCTGGTAGACGCCGCCCCCCCGCCAGGAGTTACAAGGGGCGCTCGGTGGCTTATTCTCCCGGCTCCCCGGGCCTGAATTCCAGGATGTCGCCCGGCTGGCAATCCAGGTAGCGGCAGATGGCGTCCAGGGTGGCCAGGCGCACGCCCTTGATCTTGCCCGTCTTTATCAGCGATAGATTCTGCTCGGTGATGCCCACGAAACCGGCCAGGTCCTTGGACCTGACCTTGCGGCGGGCCAGCATCACATCCAGGTTGATTATGATGGCCATGACGTCTCCTAGATGATGAGTGCCCGATCTTCCTCGATTTTGCGGGCCTCGTCCATTACCCAGGCGATGGTCAGCACCACCAGGCCGATGAGGGCCATCAATATTTGATCGGAGCCGAGGCTGAGCACCAGCAGGCGCTGGCCCGCCGGGCGGTGCAGAGTCAGCACGATGCCCAAGCCCGCGACGCGCAGGAAATCGCTGGCCGCCCAAATCAAGATGCACCATCCCAGGCGCTGAAAGATAGCCACGTTGGCGCTAGTGAAGAACTGCCCCTGCTCATAGAGCCTGAACAAACGGCCCAACAGGGCCAGGATGTACATCACCACCGCGCCGGGCAGCATGGAGACCCCAAAGCCCCAAACCTTGGCCCAGTCCGGCAGGTCAGGGTCCAGGGGCACTGGCAGTTGCCGCTGCAACACGCTGTTATGTCCCACCCACAGCCAGAACGTCGCCACCAGTACCGGCGTCAGCCACATGCCCAACCTGAAAACCAGGCCCAGCCGGCGGCTGGATCTGGCGATGCGCCGCAGTGCGTCCATGGGTTGCCTCCTTCCCTCAGTTTTTGATCAGGCCGGCGGCCCAACGGCCAGCGGCGGCTCAGCGATACTCACAAGGCCGAGGATAGCATCGCCAAAGGAGGAACTCAATAATTAATTATCGTTTTATATTAAAATATAAATGTGCTGCAAGTACATAGCTTTGGCCGCGGGGCAGAGAGCGCCATGCCGACACCGTTGGCTGATGAGGGGAAAAAAGAAGGAGGCCGACGAACCGGCCTCCCAAGGTACTGAGATTTTTAGGGGCTGCCCGGGCGTTCGAGGCCTAGTCCTCTTCGTCGCCGGTGATCTCCTCGCCGTTGATACGCTTGCGCAGCACACCCGAGGTCTTGAAGACCACAACCTTGCGCGCTCGCAACTGGAGGTCGGCCCTGGTCTGGGGGTTGCGCCCCCGGCGGGCCCGCTTGGCCTTGACCATGAACTTGCCAAAGCCGCTGATGAGGATGTCCTCCCCCTGGGCCAGGGTGTCCTTGATGATCTCCAGCAAGGTTTCCACCACGTCCCGCGAACGGCTCTTGGGCAGCTGGGTATCCTCGTAGACCTGGTTGATGATGTTCTCCTTGGTCAGAGCCACCAGCCACCCCTCCTTTTCAACGGCCACAACGTAGATTATGCATGGTGCCGGCCGCAAGTCGGCCGGAAGGTTTCGATAGGCGAATATGCCCCAGTATTAGGCGCTTGTCAATACCTTTAGTCCAGGGGTGGCACTGAGGCGGCGGTTATGATCCTCCCCGCACAGGCTCTCCTGGTTGAGGCGATTGTTTGAATAACTGGGTATCATATTATATTCAATAACTAATTTACCACAGGCCGTGCCATGAAGTCACAGGTGCCCTGCTCTGCACGCACCCCGCCAGGCACCGTCGCTGGCCGCCCCCTTGCGCTGGCGGCCGGAGTGTATATATTTAACAAAGAATTACCGAGCTGCAGCCCGGGGGCGACATGGTTTCGACGGGGGCAATTGCGGCGCAAGTGGCATGTCGGGGTCCGTCGGCCCGTTATCCGGTGGGAACTAAAGTAATCGCAGACGATTACGCATACGCCGTAGCCGCGTAAAGGCTACCGTCTCCCCGGTCTACTCCTGCGGGGCCGGGAGGGGCGACGATTAGCGGGATAGGTTACGGACACCGCCTAGCCGGTCCGATACCGAAATAAAAGGTGGGGCTAGCCAAAGCCGAATCCTGCCCTTGGGAGACGGCG
>JAZDIQ010000085.1:0-40540 GCA_043804825.1 Pseudomonadota bacterium | reverse complement strand
ACCAAGACCTTCACCGCCACGGCCGTGCTGACCCTGGTGGACCAGCAACTGGTGCGGCTTGACGACACCGTGGAGCAATGGCTGCCCGGCAAGGTGGACGGCGGCGACCGGGTCTCGGTGCGCAACCTGCTGGAGATGCGCAGCGGGCTGGAGCACTTTGAAAGCAGCACCGTCATGGCCCATCTCATCGACACCGAACCCGACCATCAGTTCACCTTGGACGAGTACCTGACCTACACCAACAAGGTGCTGGTCACCCCCGGCTCCACCTACGACTACAACAACCTCAACTACCTTATATTGCAGTCCATCATCGAACAGGCCAGCGGCCAGAGCTACCAGAGCTACCTGACCGAGCGCCTGCTGGCGCCCCTGGGCCTGGCCCAGACCATCGTGCCCTCCAACAACGACCTGCCCAGCCCCTATGCCCACGGCTACCGCATCAATGACGGCCCCTTGCCCGAGGACTGCACCTTCCGCTACGCCGTCTCGGCCTTCGGGGGCGCCGGCAACATTGTCTCCACGGCCGGCGACGTGATCAAGTGGCTGGACGCCCTGATGGATGGCCAGCTGTTGAGCCCCGACATGCACCATGCCCAGTGGGACACCAAGGCCGTGGGGAGCATGGCCGGCGCGTCCTACGGCCTGGGCGTGGTCCGCGACGGTAACACCTTCGGCCACAACGGCAACTACAACTACGTCTACACCTCCGCCATGTTCCACTACCTGGATTACGACATCGTCATCCTGGCCAACGGCCAGACCCAGTTCTCCACCTCGGCCAGCACCGCCACCAATGTCTACGAAGCAATACGAGCCAGCCTGGATCAATACCTTACGCGCTGGGATTTTTAGAAATAGGGCGGCACGGCCCTTCTCTTTAATCCGCGTCCACCTTGGCCGTGTCCTCATGGCCGGTATCGGCGATGCCTTTGCGCAACTCCTCCCGGGCCTTCTTGGCCAGCTTGGAGTAGGTCAGCAGTATGCGGTCCAGTTCCTTGTCCTCCAGCTCCTCCAGGTCCAAGAGCACGTTGTGTGCGCCGTCGTGGGCGCGGATCAGCTCGTCCAGCTTGACCTGCAAGGCCTCTGAGTCGCGGTTCTGGGTGTTCTGGATCAGGAACACCATCAGAAAAGTGACGATGGTGGTGCCGGTGTTGATCACCAACTGCCAGGTATCGCTGTAGTTAAAGATAGGCCCGGTGACCACCCAGGCCACGATAATCGCCCCGGCCACGAAAAAGGCCATGGGCCTGCCCGTGGCGCGCGAGGTCTTTTTGGCGAAGCTGGTGAACCAGGAGGAAGACTTGGTGGGTCGCATGAGTGGGCTCCATAGAGGGTTGGGGGCTGGGGACCAGTAGGACCAGGCGACCGGGGCCGCGTTCCACGCCTTCTCAAGTATAAGACCCCCTGCTTGGCTTGGCCCGGCCCAACCCAACCTGCTCGTCCCCGTTCATTAACCCCTTACCACCTCAAAAAAAGTTGGGTCAGGGGGAGTTGCCCCCCGACCCAAGCGAACCGCAATAATCCGCCTACTTGGCGGGCTTGGCCTTGACGGGCTTGCCGTCGCGGGTGATTTGCATGCTCAGCTCCTTGAACTCCAGGAAGCGCCAGCCCTGGGGGGTCTTGGTCAACAGGGCCTTGAAGCGGGCCGCGATGGCGTGCTTGTGGCCGGGGTCGCTGGCCAGAGTGAAATCATGGCGCTCGGAGTAGACCGCGCCGGCTTGGTCCTTGCCCTGGGGCCAGACCTTCTCCACCACGAACCCGCTCTTGATGTCCTGCCAGTCGGCCAACTCCTGGCTGGTGGCCTCCTGCCATTGGGCCATGCTCATGGCGCGGCCGTCCCGGAATTTTAGGGTGGCCTGGGGCAGCGAGCTGGCGGCCACCGCCGGCAGGTCCTTTTTCATGAAGTCCGCCGCGACCTGGTCCAACAGCCCCTGCACCTGGGCCTTGAGCTGGGCCTCGTCCCAGGCCAGGGCCTGACCGGTCAAGAGCAACGAGACCAAGGCCGCCGCAATCGCCATGTTCCAACGCGGTTTCATCGCTGAGCTCCTGGAGTCAGGTGGGTGATGGCGGCCATTCCAGCCAAGCCGCCATGCATTGTAAAACGCCGTCTGCGCGGGGACAAGCCCGGAGGCGCCGCCGGTTTCCCTCACCGGATCGCCCCCGCCACGGGAGCCGCCGGCCTCGGCCCCAGCCTCAGCGCCTACCGACCCGTTATCGCCCCGCCGGGGGCACCCGGCCCACCGGGGGCACCCGGCCTGATGGGGGCATTGCGGGCCGCCATTGGCGGGCATAAAATATAGTAAAGAAGTGACTGACCGTGGCCGGAAAGTCTGTCGCGGGCCGGGGCTCAGGCCCTGGCGGTGGGAGAAGGCGCCATGAAGCTAAAGTGGTTATTGCTGATGATTATTTTGCTGGGCTCGCTGGCGGGTTGCATCGTGGCCCCGCCGCCGCCCCCGCAGCCGGTGTACCGGGTAAGCCCCTACGGCTACTACACCGTCTACCCCTATTCCACCTATTATTACTACCCGGCGCCGGCCTATGTGTGGCCCCTGCCCGGGGTGTGGTGGGGTTATCGAGGCGGCGGCTGGCACCACCGTTAAGAGCAGACCCGGCCGGCCTGGGGTGGGGGTCATGAATCAGGGGCCTCCGGCGGCGGCCGTGGAGGGGGTCTGCGCCCGCTGCCGGCGCTGCTGTGTCTTGGCGCCGGGCGAGGAGGGCCTGGTCTTCCCCCTGGGGCCGGCGGAGGTGGCGCGCCTGGACCAGGCCGTGGGCCACCAGCGCTGGCGGACGCCAGCCGCCAACACGCCCGAGTTCCTGGAGATGCTGCACAGGCTCTTCCCCAGGAGCCCGGCGGGGCTGGCGCGGGCCTTCCCGCCGGGGGCTGGTCACTGGCATCTGGCGGTGGACGGGGATGGGCGCTGCTTTTTCCTGGGCTCGGCCGGCTGCCAATTGGGGCCAGAGCTGCGCCCCGCCCACTGCCGGCTGTACCCCGCCTGGCGGCTGGGCAATAATATCCTGCCCTTGCAAGCCGAGTGCCTGGCCATCGCCGAGGCCGGCGACATGCACGCCCTGCTAAAATCCCTGGAGCTGGACGTGCCCCTGGTCAAGGCGCTGTTCAGGGCCATCCAAGAGGCCTGGGGCCTGAGCGAAGAGCCCCACACCTGAAACAAGCTTATATTTTAGCTGGATATGACTTGGCTGGTCCCGGCGCGGAGGCTGGTGCCGGGGCGGGCGGGCGGCACCGTAGGGTTGCCCGCCAGCCTTCCGGCCCCCCGTTCCCCCCCGACAGACTCGCAACGGGAGCCCGCGCGGCCCGATAACCCCGCAACGGCTCCCGACCCGTTATCGCCCCGCCGGGGTCACCCGGCCCCGTGGGGGGACCCCATTGGCAGCCGCGGCTCGCGGCCTATTCCTCCTCGATGGCGGGGGGCTCGTTGACGCGCTTGATCACCGGGATGCCGTCCTCGTAGACGTCGATCATGTTGAGGCAGGCGTATTCCTGTTCCAGGCGGAAGACGCGGTCCAGGGGGGCGCCCAGCATCTTGGCCAGGATGACGCGGTTGACCCCGGCGTGGGCCACCACGCAGATTATGCCGCCCTGGTTGTCGGCCACCATCTGCTGGAAGGAGGGCACCAGGCGGGCGGCCAGGTCTTCCAGGGACTCGCCGTCGGGGATGCGGAAGCTGGCCAGGTCGGCCTGGCGGGCGGCCAGGTCCTGGGGGTAGCGCCGGGCGATCTCCTGGAAGGACATGCCCTCCCACTGGCCCAGGTTGAGTTCGCGCAGGGACTCCAGCACCTCCACCTTGCGGCGGGGGTTGTTGCCCCTGGCGATGGCGTCGGCCAAAAGGCGGGCGCGTTGCAGGTCGCTGCTGTAGACGGCGCTGATTTTTTCGTGGGCCATGCGCTTGAGCACCGCCCGCACTTGCAGCTTGCCCTGGCGGGTGAGGGGCACGTCGGTGTGGCCGAAGTAGCGTCCGTCCTTGGCGCCCTGCACCTCGGGGTGCCGCCAGAGGAAAATTCGCGTATATTTCAGAGGTAGTTCCATGGGCCGTCCTTCCTGCGTGGCGGGGCCTGGGGGTCATGTCCCCTGTTCTGATAAAACCCCATCCCCGGCCGGTAGTCAAGTGGCAGTGGAGGCCCGGGGGCGCGCCCGCCACCGGGGCCTCGGTGGACGCTGGCAGGTGCCTGTGATATCCTCACAAACCGTGGGAAGCTAACCCCCAAACCCAACATGCCTCAGCGGAGGTAATCATGTCCAGGCCGCATCGTCTAGTCTTGTCCACCCTGGTCGTGGCCGTGGCCCTCTTGGCCACCCAGGCCTTGGCCGAGACCACCATGACCAAGAGCAATTCGCCCAAGGTGGTCTTCGACAAAATGGAGATCGTCTACCCCAACGTCCACGAGGGTGAGATGCTCCATGCCCAGTTCCCTTTCAGCAACCAAGGCAAGATGAACCTGATCATCGACAGTGTCACGCCCTCCTGCGGCTGCACGGTGGCCGAGTTCGACCGGGTGACCCAGCCCGGCGCCAAGGGCATGATCAACCTCAACCTGGACACCAGCGGCATCAGCGGCTCCTTCCGCAAGACGGCGGTGGTCAACACCAATGACCCCACCAACCCCTTCGTGACCCTGGTGATGACCGGCGAGACGGCCAGCAAGGTCAAGGTGGAAAAGGGCCGCCGTCTGGACCTGGTGGGCTGCCTGGGGCAGAACCCCAGCATCTCCACCGGCCTGACCAGCATTGACGGCAACCCCCTGATCATCGCCGGGGTGGAGAACCCCATGCAGGAGTACCTGACCACCGAGCTGAGCCATGCGGCCAACAACCGCTCCTACACGCTCACGGTGCGCTCCAAGGTCAAGGAGGCCATGGAGTTCGCCGGGCCCATCTACCTGCTGGTGGCCGGGGCTCCCAAGGTGAGCATCTATGTGGTGGCCGACATCCGCGGGGCCTTCACCGTGCAGCCCCAGGAGGTCTACTTCGGCGGCGTCAAGAAGGGTCAGCAGGCCGAGGTGATCCGCTCCATCGCCGTGAACAAGACCTGCGTGGACAAGCTGAAGATCGACAAGTTGCTCTATGACCCCGATCACTTCAAGGTCGAGGAGCGCTGGGTGGAGCAAAACAGCAAGCTCCTGTTGGTGGTCAGCCCCCGCCCCGAAAACCTGCCCCCCGGCCCCTTTGAGGAGAAGCTGGGCATCCAGGCCGACGACAAGATCTTCTACGTGCGCATGAAGGGCATCATCAACTAGCCCCTCTTTGTCTCGATCAATCCCCGGGCCGCCGGTTAACAAGCCGGCGGCCCGGTTTATTTTTGGGCGCGCGTCGCCGGCGGGGCCAGGGGCTGGCATCTAGCCCAGGGGACGCAGCTCGATCTCCACCCGGCGGTTCTGGCGGCGGGAGGCCTCGTCCAGGTTGGGCAGGCGGGGCTGCTGATCGGCCAGGCCCCGGATGGTCAGGCGGGCCTTGGCGATGCCCTTGGCCATCAGGGCGCGCCCCACGGCCGCCGCCCGAGCCCCGGAAAGCTCCCAGTTGCTGGCGAACTGGGGCGTGGCGATGGGCAGGTCGTCGGTGTGGCCGGTGACGATGACCGCCGTGCGGGGATGGCGGGCCAGCACCTGGGCCAGGCGGGCCAGGGTCTGTTGCATGCCCGTCTTGACCTCGGCCTTGGCCAGATCAAAGGTGATGGCCTCGGGCAGGCGCAAGATCACCTTGTCCGAGCCCCGCTCCACCACCAGGCCGTCCTTTTCCTGGCCCGGGGCGACCTGGCGCACCTGGCTCAGGAGCTGGCTCAGGCTGGCCTCCTCGGCCGGGGCGGCCTGGGCGGGCAGGCTGTCGCTGGCGCTCAAGAGGGCCAAGAGGTCGCGGTCGATAACGCCGGCCTTTTCCTTGGGGGCGGGCTCGTCGGTCAGCTCGGCCACCAGGGGGGTGGGCAGGCCGGGGTCGCTGGTGCCGGCCATGGCCACGGCCACCAGGCCCAGGCGGGTGCTGGCCGGGGAGGCGTCTTCCAGGGCGAAGGGGTCGGGCGCGGGGGCCTTGGGCGCGCTCTCGGCCACGGGCATGGCCGCGCGGTAGACCACGCGCACGGGGCCTTGGGCCGTGCTCAGGCCGGCCGCCGAGACCAGGGACGGGGCGGGCTGGCCCAGGGAGAAGATCAGCACGAAGAAGACCAGGAGCAGACACATCAGGTCGCTGAGGCTGATGTAGAAATTGGGCGAGTCTTCTTCCTGGACAAACCTGGCCAGGGGCCGCCGACGGCTTACGGCCGGGCGGTTGGCGGCCGGCGGCCGGGCTATGGCCGGGGCTTGGGCCGGGGGACGCATCTCGGCCAGGGGCTCCTCGGACCGGGCCGCGCCGGGCGCCATGGCCGGGACGACGGCCGGGGCCGGGCCGCGCCGGGTAGGGGGCAGGCTGGCCTGGGGCATGGTGTCCAGGGGCATGGCGTCCAAGGGCATGGTGTCCAAGGGCAGGCTGGCTTGGGGCGGCAGGCCCGGATTTATACTGGCGGCGTGCAGGCTAGCGTCCATTACCGGCGCTCCGGCTGGAGGTGAGCCCCAGGCCCAGGCCCTTGAGGCCCTTCATGCCCTTGAGGGCGCCGGTCCAGGCCCGAGCGCCCGTGGCCACCGGCGGGGCCGGCTCCTGGTCGGCGGCCACGGCCCGGCCCAGGCGGTAGGAGCCCAGGCGGGCGTCCATGGCCGCGCCGTTGTCCTCGGCGGCCAGGCCCATGATGCCCTCGGTGATGATGGTCATCTCCACGGCCTCGGCGCGGTTGCGCTCGCGCAGCTTGCGCTCCAGGGGCAGCACCATCAGGTTGGCCACCATGATGCCGTAGAAGGTGGTGAGCAAGGCCACGCTCATGCCCGAGGCCACCGAGCCGGGGTCCTTCAAGGCATGCAGCATGCGGATCAGCCCCACCACGGTGCCGGCCAAGCCGAAGGCCGGGGCCAGGCGGCCCATGAGGTTCAAGACGGCGCGCTCGGCCTCGCGGCGGGAGAGGAAGAAATCGAACTCCTGCTCCAAACGCTGGCGGATCTCCTCAGCCGGCCGCTGGTCGGCCACCAGGGAGACGCCCAGCTCCAGGAAGGGGTTGCCGGTTTCGTGGGCGGCGGCCTCCAGGGCGCGGTCGCCATGCAGGCGGCGCAGGCGGGTCAGGCGCACGAAAAGCTCCTTGAGCTCCTGGTGCTCCAGCACCCGCTGCTGGTTGAGGGAGCGCACCTGTTGCCAGCAGCCGCGCATCACCTCCGGGGTATAGGCCAGATACACGCCCAGGAGCGTTCCACCCATGACCAGGAGCAGGCCGGCGGGGTTGAAGAACAGCCCCAGGTCCCCGCTCATGACCAGGGTGGGCACCAGGACCAGGACGGCCAGGAAGAAGGCGATGAGATGCTTGCGGCTCATGGGGACCCCCGTGTGGGCAAATGGTTTCGCACTGGGAGACATACAAGGTGCGTGCCAAACGGGGCCACATGGTTAACATATCGTTATAGCTGTCTTATATCGCTGTTGACCGTGGCGGGGGTGGCGAGGGCGGGCGTCAGACACCCGGCATTTTCTGCCCGGCAAGGGTTGTGCTATGCTGGCCGCCGGCGGGCCGCGGCCATGCCGGCCCGCGCTTGTGTCCTGGCTCACCCGCCTTTGAGGAGGCTCCCATGACCCATGAGCGCCAACGCATCCCCGTCAACCCCCAGGTCACCCTGGAGGCGGTGCTGTCCCTGCCGGATGGCCAGCCCCGGGGCGCGGCCCTCTTGCTGCACCCCCACCCGCTCTACGGCGGCTCCATGGACAACAACGTGGTGGCGGCCCTGGAGCGGGCGGCGCTCTTGGCCGGCTGGGCGGCGCTGAAATTCAACTTCCGGGGGGTGTGGCCCTCCACCGGTGAGCACGACCACGGCCAGGGCGAGCAACAGGACGCGCTGACCGCCGCCGACTTCCTGCGCCAGCGGGCGGGTCTGGCCCCGGATCTGCCCCTGGCGCCCCTGGGCTACAGCTTTGGTTCACTGGTGGGCGCGGGCGTCGCCGCGCGCCTGGGGCCTGTCGCCGCCGGGGTCTGGATCGCCCCGCCCCTGGTCTTGGGTCCCCTGGAGCCCTGGCCACCAGATGCGGGGCCTCTGCTGCTGATGGCCGGGGAGCAAGACCCCTACACCCGCCTGGCGGACCTGGAGGCCTATGTGGCTGGTTTGGGTGCACGGGGCCGCCTCATCACCCTACCAGGGGGCGATCATTTCTTCGGAGGCGGCGAGAGTGCACTAATTCAGGAAGTTAGCCAATGGCTGACACGGGTGCTCTTGTGAAATATTCGTGGCTTACTCCCACATCTCGTGGGAGAGGCATTTTTTGCCCCCATATCTTGTTTTTTCTCCTTGACAGGCCTTGGAGGGGTTGCTAGGGTGAACTCGGCAGTAAATGCACTATTCCCATTGGCGTTCGCCCGCAACAAGCCCCCGCACCATGGTAAGCGACCCAATCCGAGGTGGGTTTAGCGTTGGTGCTCCGGGCTGCCACTCCCCAGGAAGGCTCAGCCCTTCCCCCCTCCCCGCGCAGGGCCGGTTCCCAAGCCGGCCCTGCCCTTTTTGGCCCCCGCCCCGCCGCCAGACCGCTCAGGATGCCTGTTGCCGCTTCCCCGGACCCGTGCTACAAAAAAGATAGCCCCGCGCTAGCCCCCTCCAAACCCCACGGGAGCAGCTTGAAAAACCCGGAGCCCCTCAGCGAAGTGCAGGAACTGGCCCAGGAACTGGAGAAGTACCGCCAGATCGTGGAGACGGCCAGCGACGCCGTGGTCAGCGTCAACCAGCACCATGAGGTGGTGTACATGAACGCCGCCGCCGAGCGCCTTTTCGGCTACCAGCGCGGCGAGATTCTGGGCGGCGATTTGTCCCCCCTGATCCCCCATGAGCATCGCCAGGCCCACCGCCACTATCTGGAGCGCTACCTGCGCACCGGCCAGGCCCGTCTCATGGGCCATTCGGCGGAGCTGTTGGCCCAGCGCAAGGACGGCACCCAGCGGCCCATCTCCATCAGCTTCAGCCAGGCCCAACTGGATGACGGCCCCCTGTTCACGGCCATCATGCGCGATCTCTCGGCCGAGCGCAGCCTGGCCCAGCAGGCCAAGCAGAGCCAGCAACTGGCCCTGGTGGGGCAGACCGTGGCCACGGTCAGCCACGAGATACGCACCCCCCTGGTGCTCATCGGCGGCTTTGCCCGCCAGCTGGGCAAGGAAAAGGGCCTAAGCCCCCAGGGACGGCAAAAGCTGGAGGTCGTCACCCAGGAGGTGCGCCGCCTGGAGGGCCTCCTGAGCGAGCTGAACGACCTGGCCCGCCCCCAGCGCTACGCCTGGCAGGAGGTGGCCCTGCCCAGAATCCTGGAGCGGGTGCGCGAGCTTATGGAGCCCCAGCTCAAAAAGGACGGACTGGGTCTCCACCTGGAGCTGGCCACGGGCCTGCCCAAGGTGGCCGCCGACCCCGACCGCCTCAGCCAGGTGCTGATCAACCTGGTGCAGAACGCCGCCCAGGCCTCCCAGGCCGGCCAGGTCATCACCCTGGGCCTGGAAAAGGACCCCCAGGGGCAGGCGGTGCTCACGGTCGGCGACCAGGGGGCCGGCATCGCCGCCGAGCATCTGTCCCAGGTCTTCAACCCCTTCTTCACCACCAAGAAGCGTGGCACCGGCCTGGGCCTGCCCCTGGCCCGGCGCATCGTGGAGGAGCACGGCGGGCGCCTGGAGCTGATGAGCCAGCCGGGGCTGGGCACCCGCGTGCGGGTGAGCCTGCCGGCCCTGGGCCGGGGACCACGGGCGGTCATCCCGATACCGGAGCCAGCGCCCGAGGTCTAGGCGGGGGCTTGAATTCAGCGGGGCGCGGATTATAATTCCCGACATAACTCGCAAATTTTAGCGGTATTGCCATGCCCATCCTAGCCATACGCACCTTTCCCGACCCGGTGCTCTCCCAGGTCTGCCAGCCGGTGGAGACCGTGGCCCGGCCCCTGTTGGAGTTGGCCGAGAGCATGGCCGAGACCATGTACGCCGCGCCGGGCATCGGCCTGGCCGCCCCCCAGGTGGGCCAGCCCATCAATCTGGTGGTGATCGACACCGCCCGAGGCGAGGAGCGCGGCACCCCCCTGTTTCTGTTCAACCCCCGCATCGTGGAAGCCAGCGGCGAGACCGCCTTCGAGGAGGGCTGTCTGTCGGTGCCCGACTACACCGCCGACGTGGTGCGCAGCGACCGGGTGGTGGTGCAGGCCCAGGACCGCGAGGGCCGGCCCATCAGCCTGGAGGCCCAGGGACTCATGGCCATCTGCCTGCAACACGAGCTGGACCACCTGGTGGGGCGGCTCTTCCTGGACCGCATCAGCCCCCTGAAGCGCGCCCTGTACCGCAAGCGCCGGCTCAAGCAGCTCAAAAAGGCCGCCGAATAAGCACGGCGCGGTTGCGGCGGGGGCACCAGGGTCGTGGTAGTTTTAATCAATATACCCAATTAGTTGTCATTGCGCGGAGCACTCCGGCGGGGATGCGGCGCGGCAATTCACCATGCTTTTGGCCTTGACCTAACCCAGCCTGGCGGTTGGCGGACAAGGCGCGTACAAGGCAAAGTAGGGTGGATTGCTTCGCCAAGGCTCGCAATGACAGCTATTTTCTTATAATGTGAAGCAGGTTCCTCGCCCAAGCCCACAGCCCTCGCACCGCCCTCGAGGCAATTCTGGAAAGCCCCATGAGTAACCCATCGCCCCTTCTGGACCTGGCCTTCCTGGGCACCCCGGAGATCGCCGTGCCCTCGCTCAAGGCCCTGGTGGGGGCGGGGCACCGGGTCAAGCTGGTGGTCACCCAGCCCGACCGCCCGGCCGGACGCGGGCGCAAGCTCACCCGCTGCCCGGTGGCGCTCTTGGCCGATGGCCTGGGCCTGCCGGTGATCCAACCCGATAAGGTGGGCCAGGCCGCCCGGGTCATCGCCGACTGTCGGGCCGACGCCCTGGCGGTGCTGGCCTTTGGCCAGATACTGCCCGCCCCGCTGCTGGCGGCCGGCCGCCTGGGGGCCATCAACCTGCACACCTCGCTCTTGCCGGCCCTGCGCGGGGCGGCGCCCATCAGCCGGGCGGTGATGAACGGCCTGAGCCACACCGGCGTGACCAGCATGTTCATGGATACCGGCATGGATACCGGCGATATCATTATGCAACAGGCCACGGAGATCGGCCCCCAGGAGACCGCCGGCCAGCTCACGGAGCGCCTGGCGATGCTAGGGGCGGAGCTGTTGCTGGCCACCCTGGCCGCCCTGGCGGTAGGCCAGGCCCCCCGCCAAGCCCAGGACCAGGCCCTGGCCAGCCTGGCCCCCCGCCTCTCCAAGGCCGAGGGGCTGGTTGACTGGGCGCGGCCGGCCCGGGAGCTGGATTGGCTGGTGCGCGGCTGCGACCCCTGGCCGGGCGCCCACACCCTTCTGGAGGGCCAGCCGCTCAAGCTCTTCGCCCCCACCCTGGTCCTGGAAGAGCCCGCCCAGGCCCTCCCCGGCACCTGGCTGCCCCCTCGTCCCGGCCTGGAGGACTGGCTGCTGGTGGCCACCGGCCAAGGCGTGCTGGGCCTGGGCCAGGCCCAGGCCGCCGGCAAGAAGCGCCTACCCGCCCGGGACTTCACCCGGGGCCTGGCCAACGGGCCGGGCCGGCGGCTGGGGTAGTGATGAACCCCCGGCGGGCCGCCCACCAGGTCCTGGCCCGACTGGAGCAGACCCCCCGCCGCCTGGAGTCCCTCCTGGAGGAGGAACTGGCCCGCCATGCCCAGGCCGAGCCCCGCGACCGGGCCTTCTGCGCCAACCTGGTCTATAGCGTGCTGCGCCAGCGCTCCTGGCTGGACCACCTGCTGGCGGCCTTTGTGCGCCGGCCCCTGGCCAAGCTGGACCCGCCGGTGCTGACCCTCTTGCGCCTGGGCGCGGCGGAGCTGGTCCTTTTGCGCACCCCTGACCACGCCGCCGTGCACGCCGCCGTCAGCCTGGCCAAGCAGCTGGGCCTGCACGCCGCCGCCGGCCTGGTCAACGCCTGCCTGCGCGCCCTGGCGCGGGGCTGGCAAGAGGCGCCCCCGCCGGCCGGCGACCCGGCCCAGGTGTTGGCGGTGACCCTTTCCCACCCGGCCTGGCTGGTGGCCGAACTCTGGGACCGCTGGGGCCAGGAGGCCTGCGAAACCTGGCTCCAGGCCAACCAGCAGGCCCGGCCGCCGGCCCTGCGCGCCAACACCCCGCGCCTGGACCGCGATGGCCTGCGCCGGCTCTTGGAGCCCCATTGCGCTGAATTGACGGACCATCCCCTGGCGCCTGAGAGCCTGGTGCTAACCGGCGCCCACCTACCGGTGGCCCAGTTGCCCGGCTTTGCCCAGGGGCTGTGGCAGATGCAGGACCCCGGGGCCACGGCCCTGGGGCATCTGGTGGGGGTGGCACCGGGCCTGCGGGTGCTGGATATGTGCGCCGGGGTGGGCGGCAAGACCGGTCATCTGGCGGCGCTGATGCAGAACCAAGGCCAGTTGGTGGCCGTGGAGCCCTCGCCGGGGCGGGTGACGGCGCTAAGGGAGAACCTGACCCGCCTGGGCGTGACCCGCGCTCGGGTGCTGCAAGCCGACGGCACCACCCTGCCCCCGGACCTGGGCCGGTTTGACCGGGTGCTGGTGGACGCCCCCTGCACGGGCCTGGGGGTGCTGGGCCGCCGGCCCGATCTGCGCTGGCGGCGCGCCGCCACGGACCCCGCCCGCCTGGCCGGCCTGCAACTGGACCTGGCCCTGGCGGCGGCCGACCTGCTGGCCCCCGGCGGGGCACTGCTCTACGCCACCTGCACCGTCACCCGGGCCGAAAACGAGGAGGTGGTGGCGGGGCTGCTTGCCCGCCGGCCGGGCCTGCGTTTAGAATGGGGGCCCATGCCCCCGGCCCTGGAACAGTGCCTGGACCCGGACGGCTTCTGGCGCACCTGGCCCAACACCCGTGGCTGCGATTCTTTTTTCGCGGCGCGCCTGGCGCGGGACTAGCCCCGCCCGCCCCCGCTGGGGCCGGCGGGACGTAAAAAGGCTTGGGCAGGGGGGCCGGCCTTTGGTAAACATAGGCTTCGCTCCCATGATCCCCGTCGCCCGGCAAGGAGAACGACCATGATCAAGCTGGCCCCATCCATCCTCTCGGCCGACTTCGCCCGCCTGGGCGAGGCCATCGCCACGGTGCAGGCCGCCGGGGCCGACTTCATCCACGTGGACGTCATGGACGGCCACTTCGTGCCCAACCTGACCATCGGCCCTCCGGTGATCCAGGCCATCCGGCCCATCACCGACCTGCCCCTGGACGTGCACCTGATGATCGACAACCCCGACCGCTACCTGGAGGACTACGCCCGGGCCGGGGCCGACTACATCGGGGTGCACGTGGAGGTCTGCACCCATCTGCACCGCACCCTGGGGCACATCGCCGAGCTGGGCAAGCACCCCTGCGCGGTGCTCAACCCCCACACTCCCCTGAACAGCATCGAGCACGTGCTGGATTTGTGCGACATGGTGCTGATCATGAGCGTCAACCCCGGCTTCGGCGGGCAGAAATTCATCCCCGGCGCCGTGGAGAAGATCGCGGCCCTGCGCTCCATGATCAACCAGCGGGGCCTGAAGGTGCTGATCCAGGTGGATGGCGGCATCAACGAGCAGACCATCGGCTGCTCGGCCGCCGCCGGGGCCCAGGTCTTCGTGGCCGGCTCGGCGGTCTTCGGCCACCCCCAGGGGCCGGCCCAGGCCATGGAGGCCCTGCGCCGGGCCGCCGCCGAGGGCTGCCCGCAGTATTAAGGCCCAGCGGGCGCCAGGGCGCCCGGCGGGCCATTCCGGGAGGCGCCGGCCGACCGGGGCCGATCAGGGGCAGGCAATGGATACCCCCCCAACCAGCGAGGCCCCCTAGGCCCCGGCCAGCCAGCGCGGTTACTACTTTTCCTTCCATCCCAGGTGGGTCTTGACCCAGGCCACGTCCGAGGCCGGGATGCCCGTCCAGCGGATGTCGAAGCCGGCCGAGCCGCCGGGGGAGATGGCCGTGCCGGTGGTGACGGTGTTGATAGTGGCCGTCTGGCCATCCACGAAGGCGTAGTCCCCGCCGATGTAGTTGCCTGCCACATCGAAGGCGTCGGCGCGCACCTGGGCGAAGTAGGCCCAATCCCAGCCACTATTCTGCACGGTGCCCCGCGCGGCCATCTCGCCGCGGTAGGTGTATTGCGTGAACTGGGACAGGTTCAGCTCGGCGTGGGTGGGCTGGCCGGCGTAGTTGTACCAACTGAAATGCTTGGCGCCGGCCTTGACCTGGCTGGCGGCCAGGCCGGTGTAGAGGATGTCGAAGGTCACGGTGTCGCCGGGGGCGATGGTGGTGTCGGTGACCACCCCCGAGCTGGTGCGGGCGGCGTCGCCGTTGACAAAGGAAAACTTGCTGGCCAGCTTCCGGCCGCTGTTCTTGTCCAAAAGGTCCACGTCGATCTCGGCGAACCACACCCGGCTGTTGCCGTTGTTGAGCACCTGGCCCCTGGCCCCCCAGTTGCCCTGGCTGTCGATGAACTCCGTCCACTGGGTGGCCACCAGTTGGCCGGAGGCCGCCACGGGCTGGAAACCCTGTTCGTAAAGGGCGCCGGCGTTATAACCCGGCTGATGCGCCTGATAATCCAAACCGGCGCCCGCCGGCACCAAGGCCCAGGCCGCCCCGGCCCAGACCCAGAACAGGGCCGCCAGCACTCCCCCCAGAAGCTTTTTCATAATATCCCCCAAGTTTGCCGACCCCCGGGCGCACCTCTCCGCCCCGCGCTTGGCGCGGCCCCGGCCCAGGCCCTCGTCATGAAGGGCATCCCTAGTTGTCTTAAAAAAGTCCAGGGGCGGATTTAAGGAAGTTCCCCCTTCCCCGAATTCACCGTAGCAAAATCGCGGCCGCATGGCAAGCGTCATTTGTATAGTCTATTTTGGCCACGGCAGTCGCCCGGCCAGGGGGGCGGGTGGCCGCTGGACGGCCTAACCGGCTTGGTTTATGATTGAGCTTCAGCCCCTAGCCTGGAGTCCTGCCCATGGAGATCCGGCTTGCCCTGCTGGCCCGACCCGGCACCAGCCACGACCGCTACCTGGCCGCCCTGCAAGGCCGGGCCCAGGTGGACAGCGCCGCCACCATGACCGAGTTTCTGGAACTGCTGCGCCGGCAGGCCTATCACGGCCTGTTGCTGGACATCCCCACCCAGATCAAGTCCCCGGGCAAGGAGCGCGACGAGCTGGCCGTGATCCTGGCGCGCTTCCCCACCGCCCGCCTCAACTGGCGGCCGGAGACGGAGTTGATCTCGGTGCTGGTGCTGGGGGCCAGCACCTCCGGCGACTACACCCTCAACGACTTCATCGAAAACCAGTGCCGCCACTTCCGCAGCGCGCCGGTGCGCTCCGAAAACCGCATCGACATAAACCTCAACCTGCTGCTCTTCCGCCAGCCTTCCGACGACCCGGCCCTGGCCGAGCGCACCGTCACCCTGGACATCTCCTGGGGCGGCTGCTTCATCCTCACCGGCCAGGACTGGCCCCTGGGGACCAGGGCCTGGATGGTGCTCAAGGAGCTGCCGGGCTGGCGGCCCATCCAGTTGGAGGTGCGCTGGGCCCAGCCCTGGGGACTGGCCCGGCGCCTGCCGGGTATCGGTTGCCAATTCCTGGATTTGAGCCTGGAGCAGGCCCAGGAGATCGTGCGCCTGTTGGGCCTGGGCTGAGCCGGCCCGGCGCTTGGCCTTGGGTATGGCCCCGGCCGGAGGTCCTCCGGCCGGGGCCGCGCCGTCTCGCCTGGTCCTAAATTCTGCTTACGCCGCCGTGGCCTGCACGCGCTCGGCCTGGCTCATGGCCGCCAGGCGCTGCACCTGGCTCAGGTCCAGGCCCAGACCCTGGGCCACCCGGGTGCCATAATCCTGGTCAGCCTTGTAGAACAGCGCCGTCTGCCGCAGTTGCAGGCGCTTTTGCGCCCCGGCCAGATGCTCCACGATATTGCCCACCAGGTGCTCGCGGGCCTCGTCGGTCATCACCTGGCGATAGAGGTTGCCCGGCTGCACGAAGTCGTCGTTGGGGAAGGCGTAGGCGTAGCGGGCCGCCGGGCCTTGCAGGTCGATGGCCGGCTCCAGGGCGGCCGGGTCCGGGCCGGGGCCGCCCATGCTGTTGGGCCAGTAGTTGGGGCCGGAGCCGCCGCCATCGTCGGTGCGCATGGCGCCGTCGCGCTGGTAGCTGTGCTCGGGAGCGTTCTTGGGGGCGTTGACCGGGATGAGGTGGTAGTTGGGTCCCAGGCGGTGCACGTGGGTGTCATGGTAGGAAAAAGCCCGCGCCTGCAACATCTTGTCCGGGCTGAGGGCGATGCCCGGCACCAGGTTGCCCGGGCAGAAGGCCGCCTGCTCCACCTCGGCGAAGTAGTTGACCGGGTTGCGGTTCAAGACCAGCTTGCCCACCTTGATGGGCGGCACCTCGCTGTGAGGCCAGACCTTGGTGATGTCCAGAATGTCCCACTTGAAGTCCCGGGCCTGCTCCGGGGTGAGTATCTGCATCTCCAGGGTCCAGGAAGGGAATTCGCCCTTGGCGATGGACTGATGCAGATCGCGGGTGGCGTGGTCGGGGTCGGAGCCCTTGAGGGCCTGGGACTCCTGCCGGGTCAGGTTCTTGATGCCCTGGTCGGTCTTGAAGTGATACTGCACCCAGAAGTACTCGCCGGCCGCGTTGTACCACTTGTAGGTGTGGCTGGAGTAGCCGTTCATGTTGCGGTAGGTGGCCGGGGTGCCGCGGTCGGAGAAGAGAATGGTCACCTGGTGAATCGACTCGGGGGTCAACGAGAGGAAGTCCCAGAACATGTCGGCGTCGGGCAGGTTGGTGGCCGGGTGACGCTTTTGGGTGTGGATGAAATCCGGGAACTTCAGGGGGTCGCGTATGAAAAAGACCGGGGTGTTGTTGCCGGCCAGGTCGTAGTTGCCGTCCTCGGTGTAGAACTTCAGGGCAAAGCCCCGGGGGTCGCGGGCGGCGTCGCCCGAGCCCTTCTCGCCGCCCACCGTGGAGAAGCGCGCGAAGACCTCGGTGCGCTTGCCCACCTGGGAGAGGAACTTGGCCTTGGTCCACTTGGTCACGTCGGCGCTGACCTCGAAGTAGCCGTAGGCGCCGGCGCCCTTGGCGTGCACCACCCGCTCCGGGATGCGCTCGCGGTCGAAGTGGGCCAGTTTCTCGATCAGATGCATGTCCTGCATCAACACCGGCCCGCGAGGCCCGGCGGTGAGGCTGTTGAGGTCGTCGCCCACGGGGATGCCGAAGGCCGTGGTCAGGGTTTTGCCCTTGTCGCTCATGGTTGCGTCCTTCCTTTGGTTTGAGGGGTTGGTGCAAGCCCGCAGCCTGGCGCGGCCGGCGGGGGCAAGCGATAATCACCAAACAATGTATATTATTAAGAAATAATTATTCTCCGCCATAGGCCAAAAAAATATATGCTATCCGCGCTCCTGGCAGGCCGGGCACAGGCCGAAGAAGTCCAGGCGATGACTGGTGATTTTAAAGCCCGATTTGCTCGCCATCTCCTGGGCCATCTCGGGCATGGCCGAAAACTCGGGGTCGGCGATCTGCCCGCAGCGCATGCAGATCACATGCGGGTGGGGATCGGGCCGGTTGCCGTCGTAGCGGCTGCCCCAGTCGGCGAAACCCAGTTCCAGGACCTGGCCCAGCTCCTTGAGCAGGGTCACGGTCTTGTAGATGGTGGCCAGGCTGGTGGTGGGGAACTGGGCGCGCACCTGCTGATGGATGCCCTCCACGCTGGGGTGCTGGCGGCTCTCAGCCAGGATGCCCAACACCGCCAGGCGCTGGGGCGTGAGGCGATAACCGCCCTCTTGCAGGGCGGAGATCATCTCGCGCAGGCGTTGGGCACTATTGGTCATGCTGTATGGGCCTCTCCGTCCCGGCACCAACGTAATCATAATCAGCTAAGAATTATTATTTGTAGTGTAGCAAGGGCTCACCGAGGAGGTCAAGGGGTAAATCTGTTTTTTGGCCCGGTGCCAGGTGAGCCGCCGGCCCGGTGGCAATCGCGCTCGCCCCATCGAGGGTCGTGTCATTGCGAGGAGCATCCCCGCCAGGGATGCGACGCGGCAATCCACCCTATTTGGGTTTTTACCGGGACTCGCTTGCCACGGGAGCCGTCAGCGTAGGCCTCGGCCGTATGCCTGCCCGACCCGTTTATGCCCGGCCGGGGGCACCCGGCCCCGGCGGTTTTTCTTTGC
Organism: Pseudomonadota bacterium; assembly: GCA_043804825.1. Classification (GTDB taxonomy): domain Bacteria; phylum Desulfobacterota; class Desulfarculia; order Desulfarculales; family Desulfarculaceae; genus JACRDC01. Next base: position 22,308 of record JAZDIQ010000085.1, on the reverse strand, counting down.
GCCCCGCCCAGCCGCCCGGCCACACAACGCCCCGGCGCTGCGGAAACCTCATCGCGGCGGCCGACTCCCGTGTTCTCGGGCCGGCCTGGCCGTCTCGCCGGGCCAGGTGGGGCATACCAACGCGGCGCCCTGCCGGCGATTAAGAATGGCCGGGCTGAGGGCAGGGCACGGGGTCTGGGTGGGAGATAAGGCCGGGCGCTAATGGCCCCAGGCTGTTGCGGGGTAATCCTGAAACGGGAGCCGCCGGCGCTGGCCAGTACTGCAAGGCCAATCGACCCGTATAAGCCCTGCGGCGGGCACGCCGCCCGACCCCAGATTGTTATGGGATCAACCTAATACGGGAGCCGTCGGCGCTGGTTGGGGCAGAGCGTTGATCGACCCGTATAAGCCCTGTGGCGGGCACGCCGCCGACCCGTATAAGCCCTGCGGCGGGCACGCCGCTAGCCCAGGCTCACTTGGTCGCGGCCGTTTTGTTTGCTCTGGTACATGAGTTGGTCGGCGCGGGCCAGGAGGGAGTCGATGGTATCCCCGGCGTGCACCAGGGTGGCCCCCAGGGAGATGGTGGCCCGCAGGGGCTCTGGCTCGCGAAAGATGACGCAGTTGTCCACCAGGGCGCGGTAGCGGTCGGCCACCCGTCCCAGGGCGGCCAGGTCCACGTTGGGTATGATGGCCAGGAACTCCTCGCCGCCCCAGCGCCCCACCAGGTCGAAGGGTCGGGAATTGATCTCCAGGGCGCGGCTGACCATGACCAGAAGCTCGTCGCCGGCCTGGTGGCCCAGGCGGTCGTTGATGGACTTGAAGCGGTCCAGATCCATGAAAACGATGCCAAAGGGCCAACCTTGGCGCCGGTGCTCGGCCAGGCGGGCCTCCATTTGCCGCTCCAGATAGCGCCGGTTGGGCAGCCGGGTCAGGGAGTCCAGCATGGCCAGGCGCTCCAACTCCTCCAGGCGTTGCAGGGTTTCCAGGTGGCTGGAGTTGTCGGCGAAGACCTCCAGAGCGCCCCTGATCCGCCCCTGCTCGTCGCGCAGGGGGGAGACCCGCACCAACACCGGCAGGCGGTGGCCGGCCTTGTGCAGCAGGTATACCTCGGCCTCGCGGGCCAGGCCATCGGCCAGGGTCAGGGAGACCGGGCAACCGCCCTGGCAGAGGTTTTCGCCCTGTTCGTTAACGTGCACCAGGATGTTGTCGGCGCAGGAGCGCCCCACCACCTCGGCGGCGACATAGCCGGTGAGCCGCTCGGCGCCATTATTCCAATATGTTATGCGGCGCTGGGGGTCCAGGAAATAGACGCCGTCGTAGAGGTCGTCTAGGACCCTGACCGGGATGGTGCCCTTCTGGACCATGCAAATCTCCCCAAACGGGCAGGTGTATGGGCGAACTGCTGCTCAATATAACCTAAGACCAGGAACAATTCACTGGATTAATTAATACTCATTCGCTTCTAGTAATTTATAGGGGAACCATTGTCCGTGGCCTCTCGCGCCGGCAAGGGGCGCAGGGTGTTTCCAAAAGATTCTTGACAGGGGCGGGGCAGGGTTGTAATTTGGTTTCTGAGCGAGCGCTCAGTCAACCGCCTGGCCGCCCCCACAGGAGAGGCCCATGAGCACAGACGATATCCTGGCCCGTTACGCCGCCCGCGTGGGCTATGGCCCCCGGGAGCTGGCCGCCTTGCCTCCCGACGACCCTCGCGTGCGCCACATCCACCGCCTGGCCCGGGCCGCGCCCCTCTACAGCATCAGGGCCGAGGTGGTGGCCGCCCGCCACTGCAACTCCGGCTACCAGGTGGGCGATAGCTTTATCCTGGACGTGGACGGCAACTTCATCGCCAAGCTCTGCCCCCAACGCCTGTGCGTGTACCTGATGTCCCAGATGGTGCTGCCGGTGGCCCTGATCAACGAACGTCTCTCCGAGGGCCTGGAGCCGGGCGCCTTCCACTTCGTGCGCCAGCTGAGCTGCCCCGACCAGGGCGTGGAATGCGCGGGCTATGGCCAGGTGCGCCTGGCCGTGTCGGTGGCGCCCCGTGGCGGGGCGCAGGCGCGGCCATGAGCCCGCTATCCGGCCCCGGACGCCCCCGGCTCAAGGCCCTCAACACCGCCGAGCCGGCCCGCGACATCCCCACGGCGGTCAAGGACCCCGGCCTGGTGGCCAAGCGCCGCCGCCAGATCGTCGACGCCACGGTGCAGCTTTTCATCAACAAGGGCTTTCACAAGACCACCACCCGCGAGATGGCCCAGGCCGCCGGCTTCTCCATCGGCACCCTCTACGAGTACGTCACCAGCAAGGAGGACGTGCTGTATCTGGTCTGCCAGGCCATCCACGAGGAGATGGAGGCGCGCCTGCGCCAGCGCATCCGCCACGCCGGCTCCGGGGCCCAGGCCCTGGCCGGGGCCATCGAGGCCTATCTGACGGTCTGCGACCAGATGAGCGACCACATCCTGCTCATTTACCAGGAGACCAAGTCCCTGCCGCCGGAGTCCATGCGCTTCGTGCTGGCCCACGAGGAGCGCATCACCCAGATTTTCGCCGAGCTGCTGGGCCGGGGCGTGGAAGACTTTTCCCTGCGCCCCCTGGAGCGCGACGAGACCCTGCTCATGGCCCACAACATCGCGGTGTTGGGGCACATGTGGACCTTCCGCCGCTGGTCTTTGAGCCAGCGCTTCACCCTGGAACAATACATCGCCCTGCAAAGCGAACTGATACTGGGTCAGCTCAGGTGAGCCGGCCCGCCCCGGGGAGGAAATCATGACCGTGGAGACCGAGCCCTACCTACCCAAGAACCCCGTGCGCTGCGTCACCGCGGCCTCCCTGTTCGACGGCCACGACGCGGCCATCAACATCATCCGCCGCATATTGCAGGCCACCGGCGTAGAGGTGATCCACCTGGGGCACAACCGCTCGGTGGCCGAGTGCGTGGAGGCGGCCATCCAGGAGGACGCCCACGCCATCAACGTGAGCTGCTACCAGGGCGGACACGTGGAGTTCTTCAAATACACGGTGGACCTCTTGAAGGAGCGCCGCGCCCCCCACATCAAGATCTTCGGCGGCGGCGGCGGGGTGATCGTGCCCGAGGAGATCGCCGAGCTGGAGGCCTACGGGGTCACCAAGATTTACTCCCCCGAGGACGGCCGGGTGATGGGGTTGCAGGGCATCATCAACCACCAGGTGCGCCTTTTGGACCACCCCCTGGGCCAGGAGCACGACCTGTCACTGGTCAGCCACCTGGAGCCTAAGCGCCCCGAGGTGGTGGCCCGGGTCATCACCAGCGTGGAGCGGGCCGCCCTGGGCCAAGACGGCGACATCGCCGCCTGGCGCCAGGCGCTTGCAACCAGGGCCTCGGACGTCAAGGTGCCGGTGGTGGGTATCACCGGCACCGGCGGGGCCGGCAAATCCAGCCTCACCGACGAGATGCTCATCCGCTTTGTCAATGATTTCCCGGATAAGCGCGTGGCCATCCTCTCGGTGGACCCCACCCGGCGCAAGAGCGGCGGGGCCCTGTTGGGCGACCGCATCCGCATGAACTCCCTGGAGTCACCCAAGCTCTTCCTGCGCTCCCTGGCCACCCGGGGCAGCGGCATGGAGATCAGCCAGGGCCTGGGCGACGTCATCGCCGTGGCCGTGGCCGCCGGCTACGACCTGGTGGTGGTGGAGACCGCCGGCATCGGCCAGGGCGACGCCGCCGTGGTGGATTTGGTGGACGTGAGCCTCTACGTAATGACTAGCGACTTCGGCGCGGCCAGCCAGCTGGAGAAGATCGACATGCTGGACTTCGCCGACCTGGTGGCCATCAACAAGTTCGACCGCCGGGGGGCCGACGACGCCCTGCGCGACGTGCGCAAGCAGATGCAGCGCAACAAGGGCTCCTGGCACACCCCGCCCGAGGAGATGCCGGTCTACGGCACCATCGCCAGCAAGTTCAACGACCCTGGTGTCACCGCCCTGTACCTGGCCTTCCTGGAGGCCATCGCCAGCAAGACCGGCGCCCGCTTCGACAGCCCCCGGCCCCGGCCCACGGCGCGCTTCTCACAGGACAAGACCATCATCGTGCCCGCCGAGCGCGCCCGCTATCTGGCCGAGATCGCCGACACGGTGGCCGACTATCACCGTCACACCGGTGACCAGGCCGCCATCATCCGCCGGGTGTGGCAGATGAAGAACACCCACGACGCCCTGGCCGAGGCCTGGGCTGGCGACGCCGGCCTGGAACGCGCCCTGGACAAGCTGCGGGCCGAGGTGCACAAACAGGAGGAAGGCTACACCGAGGAGACCCACGGGCTTCTTGCCGCCTGGCCCCTGATGCAAAAGGCCTACGCCGGCGGCGAATACGTCTACAAGGTGCGCGACCGCCAGTTCAAGGTGCCGCTGACCACCCGCTCCCTGGCCGGCAACGAGATACCCAAGGTCTGCCTGCCCCAGTGGCAGGACCCGGCCGAGGTCTACGCCTGGATGCGCGCGGAGAACCTGCCCGGCAACTTCCCCTATACCGCCGGGGTGTTCCCCTTCAAGCGCACCGACGAGGACCCCACGCGCATGTTCGCCGGCGAGGGCGACCCCTTCCGCACCAACCGCCGCTTCAAGCTCCTCAGCCGTGACGCCAAGGCCGCCCGCCTGTCCACGGCCTTCGACTCGGTGACTCTCTACGGCTGGGACCCGGACCTGCGCCCGGACATCTACGGCAAGGTGGGCAACTCCGGCGTCTCCATATGCACCTACGAGGACATGAAGGTGCTCTACGACGGCTTCGACCTGGTCAGCCAGGGCACCAGCGTCAGCATGACCGTCAACGGCCCGGCCCCCATCATGCTGGCCTTTTTCCTCAACACCGCCCTGGACCAGCAACTGGCCAAGTTCGAGCAAGAAAACAAGCGCCCCCCCGAGCCCGAGGAGCGGGCGCGCATCAAGGCCCTGGTGCTGAAAAACGTACGCGGCACCGTGCAGGCCGACATCCTTAAAGAAGACCAGGGGCAGAACACCTGCATCTTCTCGGTGGACTTCGCCCTGCGCATGATGGGCGATATCCAGCAGTATTTCATCCAAAACGACGTGCAGAACTTCTACTCGGTCTCCATCAGCGGCTACCACATCGCCGAGGCCGGGGCCAACCCCATCAGCCAACTGGCCTTCACCCTGGCCAACGGCTTCACCTACGCCGAGTACTACCTCTCCCGGGGCATGAAGATCGATGAGTTCGCCCCCAACCTGAGCTTCTTCTTCAGTAACGGCATGGACCCCGAGTTCACGGTGATCGGCCGCGTGGCCCGGCGCATCTGGGCCATCGCCATGCGCGAGAAGTACAAGGCCGGCCCCCGCAGCCAGATGCTCAAATACCACATCCAGACCTCCGGCCGCTCCCTGCACTCCCAGGAGATCCAGTTCAACGACGTGCGCACCACCCTGCAGGCCCTGTGCGCCGTCTACGACAACTGCAACAGCCTGCACACCAACGCCTACGACGAGGCCATCACCACCCCCACCGAGGAATCGGTGCGCCGGGCCCTGGCCATCCAGATGATCATCAACCGCGAGTGGGGGCTCTCCAAGAACCAGAACCCCCTGCAAGGGGCCTTCATCGTAAACGAGCTGACCGACCTGGTGGAGCGGGCGGTGCTGGACGAGTTCCACCGGCTCACCGCCCGGGGCGGCGTGCTGGGGGCCATGGAGACCGGCTACCAGCGGTCGAAAATTCAGGAAGAATCCCTGTATTACGAGACCCTGAAGCACACCGGCGAGCTGCCCATCGTGGGCGTCAACACCTTCCTCAACCCCAATGCCTCAGACATGGTCTGCCGGGTGGAGCTAGCCCGGGCCAGCGAGGAGGAGAAGCAGAGCCAACTGGAGCGCCTGGCCGACTTCCAGGCCCGCCACGCCGGCGAGGCCCCGGCGGCCCTGGCGCGCCTGCAACAGGTGGCCCTGACCGGCGGCAACGTCTTCGCCGAGCTGGTGGAGACGGTGCGGGTCTGCTCCATGGGTCAGATCACCAAGGCCCTCTACAGCGTGGGCGGCCAGTACCGCCGGGGCATGTAGGCCGCGAGCCGCGGCGGGTGTATACGGGTCGATTGTCGTGGAGGCAAGAACTAGCGCTGGCGGCTCCCGTTCCAGGTGGCGGGTGACCAGAAACGGAAAGTAGGCCGGGTGCCCCCCGGCGGGGCGCATACGGGTCGGGTAGCATGGTGCCTTAAGCCAGAGCCGGCGGCTCCCGTTCCAGGTGGCGACAAGGCAGGAAAGATGTGGTCATTGCGAGACGGCCCCCGGCCGCCGAAGCAATCGCGTGAAAAATGGCACGGCCTGCTTACCCCCTCTCCCCCACCGGGGGAGAGGGCCGGGGTGAGGGGGCTATGGAAATAGTGTCATTGCCAGGAGCATTCCGGAAGGAATGCGACGCGGCAATCTTCCTTTTCGCTCTTGAGCCAGGGGGGGAAAAGAAAGAGACGAAGCGGAAGATTGCTTGGCCACGCTGGCCATGACAGCTATTTGTTAGAGGGATCAACGCCGGCCCCACGGCGATTGTATATTCACTGTCAATCAATAAAGCCATCGCTATGAACCACGCCCCCCGCATCGCCCTTCTGCAACAAGCCCTGGCCGAGCGGGGTCTGGCCGGCGCCATACTGATATATTCCCGCGACGTTTACTACTACAGCGGCCTGGCCCTGCCGGCCTGGCTTATGGTGCGCCCCGATGACTGGCGGCTGTTTTTGCGCCGGGGCCTGGAGACCCTGCCCGCCGACTGCCCCCTGGCCCCGGAGCGCATCAGCGCCGGCCTGGATATGTCCGCCGCCCGCGCCGCCATGTTCCCCGGCCCGGGCCAGGGCCATAAGATTGGCCTGGAGCTGGACATGCTGCCGGTGCTGGAGGCCCGGCGCTGGCAAAAGGCCCTGGGCGCCCGCGAGATGGTCGACGTCTCGCCCCTGGTGCTGGCTCAGCGCCTGCTCAAGGACCCCGGCGAGGTGGCCAGCCTGGAGCGGGCCTGTGGGGCCCTGGCCGCCGGGCACGCGGCGGCCCTGCGAAATCTGCGGCCAGGCTTGAGCGAACTGGAGTGGGCGGCGGCCATCGAGCAGGCCCAGCGCCTGGCCGGCCACCTGGGGGTCTTTTTCTTCCGCCAGGCCGACGTGCTCATGGGCCGGGGACCGGTGGCCAGTGGCCCCGGCCTCACCCGCACCACCGGCACCGTCTTCACCGCCACCGGGGCGGGCCTGCACCCCTGCCTGCCCGCCGGACCCTCGGCCAGACACCTGCAAGTCGGCGACCTGGCGCTGACCGACATCCCCGCCTGCCTGGAGGGCTATCACGCCGACATGAGCCGCATGTACGCCCTGGGCGACCCGCCCGCCCAGGCCGCCGAGCTGTGCGCCGCCCTGACCGAGATCGGCGATGGCATCATCGCCGGCCTGCGGCCGGGCCTGACCTGCGGGCAGGCCTGCCAGATGGCCCACGACCTGGCCGGCGGGCTGGGCCTGGGGGAGAGCTTCCAGCGCCTGCCCTCGGGCGCGGCCATCTCCTACATCGGCCACGGCCTGGGCCTGGAGCTGAACGAGCCGCCCCTGATCACCCCCCAGAACCCCGCCCGCCTGGCCGGGGGCATGACCCTGGCCCTGGAACTGCACCTGATGCACCCTGCGGGTTATCTGCTCAAGCTGGAGGACACCCTGCATCTGGACCAGGGCGGCGCCCGCCTCTTGACCCCCCAGGGCCGGGGCCTCAACCGGGTGGGGTAGCGCCCCGGGGCCGGGTGCCCCCGGCTGGGCTTAAACGGGTCGGTATAGGCTGTCTCCTGACCGGCCTGGCCGGCTCCCGTGGCGGGCTTGTGGCACGGGAGCTTCCCCTGGCCGGCGCTTCGCGCTATATTGAGTTGCCTGGCCTGGCCCGGCTGAACCCGTCATGCATGACGTCTTGGAGGATGCCCCATGAGCCCCGGTTGCGACAATTCAGGCCCCGATGGCGGCCCCCGCCCCAATCGTCCCCTGTTTCGGCAAGACCCCGAAACCACGGCGCGAATCAAAGACCTGGAGGCCCAGATATGCGACCTGGCCAGCCAGCAGGGCCAATGTGACCAACAGGTCAAGGGACTGGCCCGGCGGGAGATGGCCGGTGAGGGCACCTTCGCGGCCCAGATCCACGAGCTCAAACAGCGCAAGATGATGCTGGCCACCCAGATCCAGCACCTCAAGGTACGCATCAACGCCCTTTTGGCCACCTGGTAGGGCACGGGAGGGGCTGATGGAGAAAAAGCTGCTCATCGCCGTGGACGGCTCGCCCTCGGCCGAGCATGCCGTGGATTACGTGGGGCTCATGGAGGGCGACCGCATCGCCGAGCTTAAGGTGACCCTGTTCACGGTGATGCCGGCCATACCCGAGTTCCTCAGGCGCGAGGGCCAGGCCGATCCCCAGACCTACAAGCGGCTGCGCGCCCTGCAGGAGGGCAACCACCAGGAGGCCCAGAAGGTCCTGCTCAAGGCCCGCGAGCGCCTGCTCAAGCACGGCCTGGCCCAGGAGCAGGTGGAGGTCAAGGCCCACCCCCGCCTGGCCGACGCGGCCCACGACATTCTCTTCCAGGCCGAGCAGGGGCTCTACGACGCCGTGGTGCTGGGCCGCCGGGGGCTGACCAAGACCCAGGAGCTGTTCGTGGGCAGCGTCACCAACAAGGTGGTGCAGCACTCCCAGCGCACCCCCGTGTGGGTGGTGGACGGCCGGGTGACCAGCCTCAAGGTGCTCTGCGCCGTGGACGGCTCCGAGGGCTCGCTCAAGGCCGTGGACCACATGGCCTTCATGCTGGGCGGCAATCCCCAGTGCCGGGTGACCATCTTCCACGTGGGCCTGAGCTTGCAAAGCTACTGCCCCGTGGATTTCAGTCAGGCGGCCATAGGCGCGATGCAGGCCGACCTGGAGCGTGGCGACCAGCGCTGCATGCACGACTTCTTCGCCCAGGCTCTGAAGGTGCTCAAGGAAGGTGGCCTGGCCCAGGACCAGGTGGACTACCTGGGCGCCGACAAGGGCCTGTCGGTCTCGGGCAAGGTCTTGCAGGCCGCCCGCCAGGGCGGCTACGGCACCGTGGTGCTGGGACGCTCGGGGCAGGGCCGCTCCAGCTTCCTGGGGCACGTCAGCGACAAGGTCATGGCCGGCGGCCAGGACCTGGCGGTGTGGGTGGTGGGATGATCCCCCCCCAGCGCCTCAGCCCCGGCGTGTGGCGCCTGGGCTCCCATCTCGCCGCGGTGTATCTGCTGCGCGGCCAAGAGCGCTCGGCCATCTTCGAGGCGGGTCTAAGCGTCACCGCCCCTCTGGTGCTGGCCCAACTGGACAGCCTGGGCCTGGAGCGCCGGGAGGTGTCACACCTGATCATCTCCCACGCCCACGCCGACCACGCCGGCGGACAGGCGGCGTTCATGGCCGGCCTGCCCCGGGCGGTGCTGAGTTTGAGCCCCGGCTCCCGCCAGTTCCTGCAAAAGCCGGCCACGGCGGCGCGCTTCGCCGAGGAGGACGCCTTCACCGCCGCCCGGGTGGCCGCGCGCGACGGCCTGGAGGGCTCCAGCCCCGGCTGCCTGCCCCTGCTGCCGCCGCCGCTAATGGATATATCGCCAGGAAATATCCTAGACCTGGGCGAGCTGGCCGTGCATTTCCTGGCCGCGCCGGGCCACGCCCCCGATGGGTTGATCTGCCATGTGCCCCGGGAGGGGGTGCTCTTGGCCGCCGACTCGGCCGGCTTCTGCACGCACGGCCGCCCCGGTTTCCCCCTGTACTTCGTCTCCTACCAGGACTATCAGGACTCCCTGGCGGCCATCGCCGGGCTGGAGCCGGCGGCCCTGGGCCCGGGGCACCAGGACTGCTTCCTGGGGCCGGCGGCCGGGCAATACCTGCAAGCCACGCGGGAACACCTGGAGGGCCAGCACCGGAAGATACTGGCCGGCCTGGCCCGGGGGCGAGACCCCGAGGACCTGGCCCGCCAACTCTTCGACCGCTACTACCACGACGAGCTGACCGTCTACGGCCCCGAGTCCATACTGAACTGCTGCCGCCTGGTGGTGCGCCGCAGCGCCGAGGCCGGCCAGGAGGCCCGCCCCTAAACCAGGGGCAGGCCCAGGTGGAAGGTGGCGCCCCCGCCGGGCGCCCTATCCACTGACAGGGTGGCGTGGTGCTCGTCGGCGATGAGCTTGGCCATGGCCAGGCTCATGCCCACGCCGTTGGCCTTGGTGCTGAAGAAGGGATCAAATAGATAGGGCAGGTCCTGGGGGTCTATGCCCCGGCCGCTGTCGGTCAGGCTGATCACCGCCCGGGCGGGCTGGTCCTGGCGGGCCAGCTCCCGGGCCAAGTCCAGGCGCAGCTCCCCGCCCTGGGGCATGGCCTCCAGGGCGTTGTCCATCAGCGCCGCCAAGAGCCGCTCCAGCAGTTCGGGGTCGGCCGGGGCCGTCAGGCCTTCCAGCCCCTGCCCGGACGGCAACTCCAGGCGCACCCCCTGGGCCTGGGCGCGCGGCCGGTACTTATCGGCCCAGGCGCGCAGCCAGGGCCAGAGGGCCAGGGGCACCGGGTGGGGGGCCGGCAGGTTGGCGTAGTCCCGCACCTGGCCCACGATCTCCTCCAGACGCCGGCTGCTGGCCACGATGCGCTCCAGATACCGGGATTGCGGCCCCTGTTGGCCGTACTGGTTCAACAGGCGCTGGCTCAGCCCGCCGATACTCATCACCGGATTTCTTATCTCGTGGGCCACGGCCCGCGACAGGCGGTCCAGCCCCTCCAGCTTCTGTTGGTACAGATCGCGGCTCTGGCGCAAAAGCTCCTGCTCCCGGCGGTGCAAGGCCTTGATCTCCGTGACATCCTTGAACATGGCCAGCATGCCGGCCACGGAGCGGGCCGGGCTGTCCTTGTCCAGTAGCAGATCGGTGGTTATGATAAATTCCCTGGGCAAACCCTGGGTAGGATGATAGGTCACCTGTTGGTTATGGTGGCAGACCTGCTTTTGCACCGCATCCAGCAACACATCGTGAAAGGCGTCGTTCTCGCCTCGCCCGTCGAAAAACAGCGTGGCCCAGCTCTTGCCCAGCATGGCCTGGGGCTCCAGGCCCAGCATGCGCCCCAGGGCCGGGTTGGCCAGGGCCACGCGCCCCTGCCGGTCAATGATCATAAGGCCGTCGCTCATGGCCTCGCTGATATTCTGGAAAACGGCGCGAGCCGCCGGCGATATCCAGTAGGCGGTGGGGTGGCGCAGGGTGTTCTTGAGGCGGCGGCGGATGGTCACGGTGCCTCCCTGTGCATGGCGAGGTGGGGCTACCGAGGGGGATATCAGCTACAAGGCGAATATGCCGGCCCGGAGAAGGCAAGCGGCATCGGAGCGCCGGCCTAGAACAATCTCGACTGCGCTCCCCGGCTGGGGGATATGCCCAGATGCTCGAAGGCCCGGGGGGTGGCCACCCGCCCCTGGGGGGTGCGCTTCAAAAAGCCCTGCTGGATCAGGTAGGGCTCGTAGACCTCCTCCAGGGTCTGGGCCTCCTCGCCCACGGCGGCCGAGAGGTTGCTCAGGCCCACCGGCCCGCCGTCGAACTTGTGGATGATGGTGGTGAGCAATTCGCGGTCCAGGCGGTCCAGGCCGGCCTGGTCCACCCCCAGGCGGCCCAGGGCGTAGTCGGCCAGCTCGCGGCTGACCCGGCCGTCGGCCTCCACCTGGGCGAAATCACGTACTCTTTTTAGCAGGCGGTTGGCGATGCGCGGGGTGGCCCGCGAGCGCCGGGCGATCTCCAGGGCGCCCTCGGGGTCCAGGGTCAGATTCAGGATGCGCGCCGAGCGGTTGACGATCAAGGCCAGCTCGTCGGGGGTGTAGAAGTCCACCCGCACCTGCACCCCGAAGCGGTCGCGCAAAGGCGGGGTGATCAGCCCGGCGCGGGTGGTGGCCCCCACCAGGGTGAAGGGCGCCAGGTCCAGCTTGACCGTGCGGGCGCTGGGACCCTGGCCGATGATCAAATCCAGGTGAAAGTCCTCCATGGCCGGATAGAGCACCTCCTCCACCACGTGGTTGAGGCGGTGTATCTCGTCCACGAAAAGCACGTCGCGGGGTTGCAGATTGGTGAGGATGGCCGCCAGGTCGCCGGGGCGCTCCAGCACCGGGCCGCTGGTGGCGGTGATGCCCACCTCCAGCTCATGGGCCAGGATGTGGGCCAGGGTGGTCTTGCCCAGGCCGGGGTGGCCGTGCAGGAGCACGTGGTCCAGGGCCTCGCCGCGTTGGCGGGCGGCGGCGATGAAGACGCTCAGGTTGGCCTTGGCCTCCTCCTGGCCCACGTAGTCCGCCAGGCGCAGGGGCCTGAGGCTGTCCAGCACCTGGTCCTCGGGGCAAGGGCCGCCATCCACCAGGCGGCAGGACAGGGGGTCGTCGTGGGGGGTCATGCCATGCCTTTCGTCAAGCCGGGGTCATGCCCCGGTGGCGCCGCCCGCCGTCCGCCGCCGGGTCCGCGCATCTCTTGTTCTTATGTCTTTTTGTCGGCCTTGCCAAGGGGCAGTTGGCGGCCGGCGGCCCTGAAGAGCATGAAGCGCCCCCCGGCATCGGCGTGCCACAGCTCCAGCCCCAGGCCCGGGGCCAGGCCCGGGTCTTGCCAGAGGCGCAGCAGGGCCGGGTAGCTGGCCACGTAGTGCTCGTCCAGGAGCAAGAAGTCGGCCCGGCCGGAGCGCAGCAGGCCGGCCGTCTCCTCCAGGCTGGAGGACGAGGTGAGGGTGGCCACCCGCAGGCGGGCGTCGGGGTCCTGGCCTCTGGCGTAAAAGATGAAAGTCTCCAGCTTCTTGACCCCGGCCACCACAAAGTCGCGCTGGCCTATCCCCTGGCCGGCCAGCCACAGCCCGGCCGCGCGCACCCCGGCGTTGGCGTGGCGCTCGGCCAGGACCTGGCTCAGCGCCAGGGGCGGGCGCAGCAGGCGGGGCAGGCCGGGCCAGAGGGCCTGGCCCAGGCCGCTGACGCTCAAGACGCCCAGCAGGGCCACCAGCGCCAGCCCCAGGCCCTGCCGGGCCGGGGGCAGCAGGCGCTCCAGCAGGCGCGCGTTCAGCGCCGCCAACAAGAGCAGGCTGATCAGGGTGTAGCCCAGCAGAAAGCGGTCGCTGATATAGAAGATAAGAAGCCCGGCCAGGGGGCTCATGAAGACCAGGAAGACCCCGGCCAGGCGCAGGCCCCGGGGGGTGAGCCAGGGGCCGGACCGGGCGACGCCCCACCGCCGGATCAGCAGCCAGAGCCCCAGCAGCAGGGCCGGCACCACGGCCTGAAAGCCCATCTTGACCAGGTAGCGCGCCTCGTTCAACAGGTTGATGGCCACCCGCTGGGCGAACTTCCAGCCCCGCTGATGGATGTAGTCGATCATGCTCAGGGGCATTGACTCGTCCAGCAGGGGCGAGCGCTCGCGCCGCTCCTTGACCGCCGTGTCGAAGCCGTCCACCACGCCCTCGCCGTAGACGATCAGCGTCTGGCGGAACTTGGTGGAGATGGTCCAACGCCCGGTGTGCTCATGCAAAAAAAGCACATAGGGCGCCGCCAGCAGGGCAAAGGCCAGCGCCACCCACAGGGGCGTCAGCAGGACCTTCTTGTCCCGGGGCCAGGAGGGCGGGGCCCCGGCCCGGCCCCGCCAGGCCAGCAGCGCCAACAGCCCCAGGCCGGCCAGCACCAGCCCCGCGATCTGGAAGCCCTCCGGGCGCACCAGATAGGCGTAGCCCAGGGAGAGCCCCAGGAGCAGGCCCCGCCAGGGGCGGGGGCCGGCCTCCAAAAGGCGCAGGCACAGGTACAGGCTCAGCAGCAAAAAGACCGCAAAGGGCAGGTCGGTGAAGTTGACCCAGGAATACTTGAGGTAATAGGGGCCGATGGCCGCGAAGAAGGCGGCCAGGAGCCCGGCCCGGCGGCCGAAGGATTGCCGGCCGCAGGCGTAGAGCAGGGGCGGCAGCAGCAGGTAAGAGGCCAGGTTGACGATCATGCCCGAAAGCTCGACGTCCTGGCAGAGCCCAAAGACCAGGTAGGCCAGGATGCCGAAGCCCGGCGGGTAGGTCAGGTGCACCTGACCGGTCATGGTGTAGCCGTGGCCGGCCATGAAGTTGTGTATGGGCACCAGGCAGCGCAGGGAATCGCTGCCCAGGTTGGGGTTTCTCAGCACCAGGGGCACGGCCAGGGCGGCGGCCAGGGCCATGATGCCCCCCAGCGCCAGGGCGTCTTGGGCCAGGCTGGTTTTGCTTGTGTCGTTCATGGTCATGGGTCGGTTTTCATTCAGGCGCCAAGGGCGCGGGGCTGGGACGTGAACGCGATTCTAACGCCCGCCCGCCGGGGGAGTCCCAGGCGTACCTGGGCCTCCAGGAAGGGCAACCATTCCAAGGGGTCCCGTGGCGCCAGGCCCAGGTCTTGGGCCTGTTGGCCCAGACGCTCCACCTGGAGCCAGTCGCCCATCTGACGGGCCAGCGCGGCCTTCTGGTAATGATAGCACCAGCCGTGGGCCGGCTCCGGGCCAAAAATGGCCGGGTCCATGGGCCGGGGATAGGGCTGGGCCAGGATCAGCTCCGGCCGCGAATAAGCCGCCAGGCCGCGGGCCAGCGGCGAGGCCCCTGGGACCAGGAAGGCGCGGTCCTTGTCCAAGGCCCTGAGGCAGGAGCAGCCCGTGGGCTTGGAGAGCAGCAGGGCCTGGCCGGTGTCAAGGGGCACCGCCAGCCCCAGCTCGGGCAGGCCGTCCAGGTCCTTGTGGCCCTCGCGGAATAGATGCGCCACCTCGGGCCGGACGGTCAGACCGCCCAGGTCCAGGCCGGGGTAGGCCATGCGCGCCGCGGAGTAAATTTCGTAGCGCGAGGCGATGCCCGGGAAGTTGGGGGCCTCCACGGCCCAGAGGGTGCCAGGCTCCAGGCTGGGGGCGCGCCAGCGCAGTTGCCACCAGAAGTCCTGCTGGTTGGCCCAGCCCTTCTGATAGTAATAGCTGTTTTTAAAGTGAAAACCCACCCCGGCCGCCACCAGGAGGGCCAGGAGCGCGCAGGCCAGGCGGCGGCGGGCCAGGCCGCCCCAGGCCGCGGCGAATAAGAGGCCCACCCCCAGGGCCACCGTGGGGGTGTAACGGTCCACCCCGGCCAGCAGTTCCACCTTGCGGCCATAGGCCACCGGCACCAGCATGCCGCCCAGGCCGGCCACCAGGCCCAGCAGCAGGGCCACCCCCCCCATCAGGACCAGCCGGAACTTGTCCAGGCCGACGTAGAAGCCGGTGGGCGGCAGCAGGAGCACCACGGCCGGCGCCCCCGCCGCCAGGGAGCCGCCCCGCTCCGCCTCCGCGGCGGCCGGCGCCTGCGGGGAGGCCTGGGGATAACGTCGCTCAAACCAAAGCAAAAAGGCCAGCAGGCCGCCAGCCGCCAGCAGCACCACCCCCAGGGTGGCCCAGCCCACCCCCGCCGGCACCCACTTGAGGCGCTCGGTTAGGGGAAAGGTCCAGACCAGGGCCAGGGCGTTGGCCAGGGAGGAGGAGTAGTTGACCGCGATGGTGAACAAGGACTCCAGGGGCGCGGCCTGGATGTCCCCCAGGCGGCCGGCGATGGAGCCCTTGAAATCGGGCCGGCCGGCCATGAGGTCGAAAAAAAACACCCGCCACACCAGGTAGGGCGCCAGCACCCCCAGGTAGGGCAGGGCGCTGGCCAGCGCGGCCTTGAGCCGCCGCCGGGCCAGCGGCGCTTCTTGGGGCTCGGCCAGCACCCACAGCAGGGCCAGGCGCAGCCCCTCCAAGCCGATATAGGCCTCGTAAACCAGGTGGGACCACAGGGCCGCCAGGATGGCCAGCAGGGTCAGCCCCACCCGGCGCCCCCCGGCCGGGGCGCGCCGCGCCGCGATGGTGGCGGCCAGGGACAGGGCCATGAAGTTCTGCCCGGTGAGCTGGTGCCAGGAGACCACGGCGATGGGGCGCAGGGAATAGCCGGGATACACGGCGTAGATCAGGGCCACGGCCAGCGCCGCCAGGGGATTGCCCGGCCACAGGCGGCGCATGCCCCACAGCACGCAGAGCACCCCCAGCCAGTGGGCCACCAGGGTGAGCACCTGCCAGGGCAGGGGCCGCATGCCCAAGACCCAGCCCATGTTGCGGCCGGCAAAGGGGCGGAAGGAGGTGTGCCAGTCGATTATGGTCTGGCCGCCGCCGTGGGTGTAGAGCAGACTAAGGAACCAGTCGTCCCAGTAGATGCCCATGCGGGTCAGGCATAGGGCGTAGGAAACCAGGCAGGCCAGGCTGAGGACCAGGATCGAGGGCAGAAGGCCGCTGTCATGGCTGGATAAGTCTTTTTGCAAGCCGTGGCCCCTGTGCCCCCGGCGGCTATCGCCCAGTGACCCTGGCGGGGCTAGCCCCGGCCCGGACGCCAGTAGAAAAGCTCGCGGATGAACTGGAACAGGAACACCGAGCCCCAGCGCCAAATCTGCAACTTGCGCTCGCCGGCGATGCGCTTGGGCTCGATGGCCAATATCTCGCCGATCTTCTTCTTGGCCTTGGCCGCCCGCACCGACATCAGGGGCTCCCAGCTAACCTTGGTGCCGAACAAATCCTCGGGCAGCCGGTAGGCCTCCTCGTTCATCAGGTCCAGCTCGGCGGGCAGGTCGCGGCGGAAGGCCCGGAAGATGGTCATGGCGTCGGTGTAATGTCCGCCGTGCAGCACGTTGACCGTGGTGGTGAAGAACCAGTTGCCGAAGCGGGTGAGGAAGTCGTCATCCTCGCTCTTGGCCCCCCCGAAGTAGCGCGAGCCGATGACCAGGTCGTAGCCTTGTTGCATCTTGGCGATCAGGGGCGGGATATCCTCCACCAGGCAGTTGCCGTCGGGGCTGAAGCTGATGATGATGTCGCCCTCCACCAGGGGCATGACCTCGAAGTGAGCGAATCGGATGCCCTTTTGCCGCTGGATGTAGACCTGGTAGCCGTTTTCGCGCGCCCACTCCACGGTGCCGTCGCTGGAGCCGCCATCCACCACTATGATCTGCTGGCACCAGGAGCGTGGTTTTCATGCCAGGCCTTTATTGGCTAGGGCGGCGGGGACATAAATTCGTATAATATATAGGTTACGTCCATCTGGGTCAAGCCTGGCCCGGGAGCGGCGGGCTACTCTGGAGTTGCCTTGCAACCGGGGGCCTGCTAGGCTAGAGGCCTGTCGGAGTAACTAGCGCACAGGCCCGGGCGGGCCGGGCGCGGCTGTCTCCGAGGCGCTCACACCGTGCATACCTTAAAGCGGCGGGCAAGCCATGGCCAGCACATCCAACCGCGTCAGCGCCTGCGTAATCGGCGCCGGCTCCTGGGGCACGGCCCTGGCCCACCACCTGGCCGGCCTGGGGCACCAGGTGCGCCTGTGGGCCTTTGAGCCGCCGGTGGCCGCCGCCATCAATCAACAACATGAAAACACGCTTTACCTGCCTGGGGCCGCCCTCAACCCCGCCATCGAGGCCCACCACGACCTGGCCTCGGCCCTGGCCGGCGCGGGCCTGGTGCTCCTGGTGATGCCCAGCCACGTCTTCCGGGCGGTGCTGAGCCAGGCCGCGCCCCACCTGCCGCTGGCGGCCCTGGTGGTCTCCTGCACCAAGGGCATCGAGCAGGAGACCAGCTACACCATGTGCGAGGTGGCCGAGGAGGTGCTGGACAAATCCCTGCACCGCCGGCTGTGCTGCCTGTCCGGCCCCAGCTTCGCCAAGGAGGTGGCCCTGGGCGTGCCCACGGCCGTTACCGTGGCCAGCCGGGTGGCCGAGGCCGCCCAGCGCGTGCAGCTGGCCCTGGCCAGCGCCGCCTTTCGGGTCTATACCAGCCCGGACCTGCCGGGGGTGGAACTGGGCGGGGCGGTAAAGAACCCCCTGGCCATCGCCGCCGGCATGGTGGCCGGACTGACGCTGGGGCACAACACCCTGGCGGCCTTGATCACCCGGGGGCTGGCCGAGATGACCCGCTTGGCCATGGCCCGGGGCGGACAGCCCACCACCCTCTCGGGCCTGGCCGGCCTGGGCGATCTGGTGCTTACCTGCACCAGCCCCCAGTCGCGCAACTACAGCGTGGGCGCGCGCCTGGCCCAGGGCGAGACCATCGAGCAGATCACCTCCTCCATGCCCAACGTGGCCGAGGGCGTGCGCAACACCCGCACCGTGCTGGGCCTGGCCGAGGATGCTCAGGTGGAAATGCCCATCATCCAGGCGGTTTATCGCGTAATCTACCAGGGCCAGCACCCTCGCCAGGCCTTGCACGAGCTTATGACCCGCGATCTCAAGGCCGAGCACTGCCTCAACCAACAGCCCTGACCGGCCAGGCTTCTTTTTGGTTGCGCTCCCACTATCCGCCGCTGCAATATAGAAAAATCATGGGCAGCCCAGCCAGCCTTCCGCCGGATGCGCTAACAGCCTACCCCCGCCTGTCGAGACTGCCGAGCGCGTGGCCCTGGCCCCTGCCCAGCCAGAGGTTCTATGCATGGCCGATAATCCAAGGCACACCTTTGACACCATATTGCGCGACGAAGCCCTGCGGGGCGAACGGCTATGTCATGGCGTTCGCTGGGTTTTCCTGGGCCTGGCTGCGATAATGGTGCTGGCCATGCTGCTCCTGGACCGCTACCGCGCGGCGGCCCTGGCCTCCTGCCTCTTCCTGGTGGGCATGGCGGCATATAATTTTCAAGTTGGCCGGAGCCTTGAGAAGGGCCGCTTGTCCCCTTGGCTGCGCTTCGTGCCCACCACCCTGGACGTCCTACTGATCACGGCCTACAATTGCTTGATGTCCGTCTACGATTCGCCCTTTGGCCTCTCCACCATCGCCACCCTGTTCGTCTACCCCATCATCCTGCTGTACGTGGCCCTGCGTCTGGACAAATGGCTCTTGCTCTACACCCTGGCCCTGATTCTACTATGCTTTAACTTGCCATATTTCCTGCTTTATACCCACATGGACCCCAACCTGGTGCGACAAGTTGCCTCCTCGGACCCGGTGGGCCACCTGTTCAAATCCGCCTTCATCTTGTTCTTTGGCCTATCCCTGCTGTTCATCGACCAGACCATCCGCCGCCTGATAGCCAAGCAGGCCGACCTTTTCCAGGCCCAGCAGGCCGACGAGGAACGCCACTTGGCCACCCTGGAGGCCCAGGTGCAACAGCGCACCGCCCAACTAGTTAATACCAATCAGGAATTGCGCCAGGCCCTGTCCGAGGTAAAAACCTTGAGCGGCCTGCTGCCCATCTGCTCTCATTGTAAGAAGATACGCGATGACGGCGGTTACTGGCAGGAGGTGGAGCGTTACGTTGCCAGCCACTCCCAGGCCGATTTCAGCCATGGCATCTGCCCGGAGTGCGTGGTCAAGTATTACCCCGAAATGAGCCATATTCTCAAGGAACTCCCTGCGAACCTCGACAAGGACGGAGAAGTGACATGAGCCTTTTCGTTATCGACCCCGACAAATGCCAGCATGACGGCCTGTGCGTGGCCGAGTGCCCCCTGGCCATCATCGAGTGGCCCGACCGGCAGGCCCCGCCCCGGCCCGGCCCCGACGCCCTGGAGCTGTGCATCAACTGCGGCCATTGCGCGGCGGTCTGCCCCCACGGCGCCCTGTCCCTGGCGGCCATGCCCCTGGAGACCATGCCGGCCCTAGAGGCCCAGTGGAGCATCGGCCCCGAGCAGGCCGAGCAGTTTTTGCGCTCCCGGCGCTCCATCCGGGTCTACAAGAACCAGGCCGTGGACCAGGCCACCCTCACGCGGCTGATCGAGGTGGCCCGCCACGCCCCCTCGGGCCACAACTGGCAGCCGGTCAGCTGGCTGGTCATCGCCGGGGCCGAGCAGCTCAAGCCCCTGTGCGAGCTGGTGGTCCAGTGGATGCACTGGATGATCAAGGAGCAGCCCCAGGCCGCGGCCCTGATGCACATGGAGCGGGTGATCGAGCGCTGGCAAGCCGGCCATGACGGCATCCTGCGCGGCGCGCCCCAGGTGGTGCTGGCCCACGCCCCCAAGATGGACCGCACCGCGCCGGCGGCCTGCACCCTGGCCCTGGCCTACCTGGAGCTGATGGCCCCCACCCTGGGCCTGGGCGCCTGCTGGGCCGGCTTCTTCAACGCCGCCGCCAGCATGTTCCCCCCCATGTAGGAGGCCCTGGAGCTGCCCAAGGGGCACATCAGTTACGGGGCCATGATGGTGGGCTACCCCAAGGTGCGCTACCACCGCCTGCCCCTGCGCAAGGAGCCGCCCATCACCTGGCGCTAGGCCGGGTGCCCCCGGCGGGGCGTAGACGGGTCGGGTGGCCTGGCCGCCAGAACGGGTCATGCGGGCTCCCGTTGAGGGGCTATTCTAAAAAGGCAAGACGGGCGGGGGTGATCCCCGCCCGCGTCTTTCTGCCTGGGATCACGGGCCCGACGCCTAAGCCTGATAATATATGATCAGGCATGTAGTTATCTGGAGGGTTGGCCCATGGGCAACACCTGGGGCACCACGCCGCACACCGCCGACCTGGGCCTGTGGCTCCAGGCCGACAGCCTGCCCGAACTCTTCGCCACGGCGGTGGAGGCCCTTTCCGGCCTGATGACCGGCGGTACGCGCTCGGGCCAGGTGTCCTGGCTACCCTTGGAACTGGAAGCCAACGATTACGCCGAGCTTTTGGTGCAGCTCTTGAACGAGGTGGTCTACCGCCTTGACGGCGAGGGGCTGATCAGCGTGGCCCTGACCGTGCAAGACCTGACCCCTGGCCGCCTGGCCTGCCGCCTGGGGGTTATCCCCCGGGGGCCGGCCCACTCGGCGGGCGAGCCGGTCAAGGCCGTTACCTATCACCAGGCCTCGGTGGAGCCTTTGCACCAGGGCTGGCGAGCCCAAGTAATCATGGACGTGTGACATGGCCATCACCTTGGAAATGCTGGAACCCCTGGACCCCTGGCGCTGGCGCCTGCCCCGCCGGGGCGACATGCGGACCGACGGCGTGGTGCTGGCCGACCGCGACCTCCTGGAGCGCCTGGCCGGCGACGGCACCCTGGACCAACTGCACGGCGTGGCCTGTCTGCCGGGCATCGTCGGCCCGGCCCTGGCCATGCCCGACGCCCACCAGGGCTATGGCTTCCCCATCGGCGGGGTGGCGGCCTTCGACCCCCGGGAGGGCGTGGTCTGCCCCGGCGGCGTGGGTTATGACATCAACTGCGGGGTGCGCCTGTATCGCAGCAAGCTCCAGGCCGCCGAGCTGGGGCCGGAACGCCTGACCCGCCTGGCCGACGCCCTGGCCGCCGGCGTGCCGGCCGGGGTGGGCGTGGGCGGGGCGCGGGGCCTGGCCGAGGCCGACCTGCTGCGCGTGATGGAGCTGGGCGCGGCCTGGGCCGTGGGCCGGGGCCTGGGCACGCCGGCGGACCTGGAGTTCTGCGAGGCGGGCGGAGCCCTGGCCGGGGCCGACCCGGCGGCGGTGAGCCAGCGCGCCCGCCAGCGGGGGCGGGGCCAGGCCGGCAGCCTGGGCGCCGGCAATCACTTCCTGGAGTTGGCCCAGGTGGAGGAAATCTACGACCCCCTGGCCGCCCAGGTCTTCGGGCTGGAGCCGGGGCAACTGGTGGCCTGGGTGCATTCCGGCTCGCGGGGCCTGGGACACCAGGTCTGCGACGACTACCTGCGCATCCTGGCCAAGGACCCCCAGGCCCTGCACCCCCGCGACCGCCAACTGGTGGCCACCCCGCCCGGCTCGCCCCACGGCCAGGCCTACCTGGCGGCCATGGCCTCGGCGGCCAACTACGCCTTCAACAACCGCCAGATGCTGGGCCAGCTCCTGCGCGACATCGCCCAACAAACCCTGGGCCTGGGTCCCGCCGCCCTGGGCCTGGGCTTGTTGTACGACGTGGCCCACAACGTGGCCAAGCTGGAGACCCACCAGGTGGCCGGCCGGCCCCGCCAGCTCTGGGTGCACCGCAAGGGCGCCACCCGCGCCCTGGGACCCGGCCACCCCGAGCTGCCCGACCGCTACCGGGCGGTGGGCCAGCCGGTGCTGGTGCCCGGCGACATGGGCCGGGCCTCCTATGTGCTCAAGGGCAGCGCCCGCGCCGAGCTGGAGACCTTCGCCTCCTCGGCCCACGGGGCTGGCCGGGCCATGAGCCGCAGCCAGGCCAAGAAGCTGGGCCAGGGCCGCCGCCTGGAGGAGGAACTCCTGGCCCGGCGGGTATTGGTGCGCGCCAAAAGCCGCGCCACCCTGGCCGAGGAGATGCCCGAGGCCTACAAGGACGTGGCCCAAGTGGTGGGCGTGATGCACAACTCCGGCCTGGCCGCCCTGGTGGCCCGCACCCGCCCTCTGGCGGTCATCAAAGGCTAGCGGGGGTGCCCCCCGCTGGGCTTAAACGGGTCGGTCGACGCTCTTCCCCGGCCCGCGCCTGCGGCTCCCGGCG
>JAZDIQ010000084.1:0-19650 GCA_043804825.1 Pseudomonadota bacterium | reverse complement strand
GGTTGCTGGCTAATGTTGCGCGGCCTGTGTGGGCCACGGGGCGGGGGGTTGGGCGAGGCGCCACGCCGCCGGCCGGGGTTAACGGGTATTTTAAGCGTGCATCAGGTAATGGGCCACGCGGTCCTTGTGGATGCGGGCCACCAGGCCTTCGGAGACCATCTCGCCCAGCCTGCCAATCAGCTTGTCCTCGTCCTCTTTGAGGGCCTGGGACATCTCGCCCAGCACCATGGGCCGCCCCTGGCTGCGCAAGAGCTGGGACAGACGCACCCTGATGAACTCCTCGCTGACCACGTCCATGAAGTCCTTGTCAAAGGCCAAGGCATGGCGCTGGTCGCCGGGGTAGACCTCTTCCCAGGGCCGGCGCAGGGTGGCGCCCAGCACCCAGCGCACGCGGGGGTTGTTCACGGTGTCGTAGAGCCCTTGCAGGCGCTCCAGGGTGTCGGCGTCGCGCTCGATGGGTCCCAGCTCGGCGATCAGGTTCACGAAGCTCTCGCTGGCCCTTATGTACTGCTCGGGCTGGTTCAGGTCGGCGTGGGACAGAGCGATGCGCCGGCGGTCCAGGCCGCACAGGCTCAGGAGTTTCTTGAGCAGGTTGACGCGGCTCCAGGTGTGGTCCAGGCCGTAGGAGTGGTGGCAGTCCTCGGGCGGGCAGCCGATGAGGAGCAGACCCGGCGCGCCCTCCAGGAAGGCCCTGGCCATGACCGAGGGGTCTAGCTGACCGATGCAGCCCACCCGCAACAGGTACAGGCGCGGGTCGTACTTGAGGTTCTTGACTCCGGCGTTGTCCGCCGCGGCCAGACCGCCCCAGGCGCAGCCAAAGGCGGCCACTTCCTGGGGTCCCAGGCGCTTGGCCAGGGCGGCCACCCGGGCCTCGCGCTGGGAGGTGCTGTTGTTTTGCAGGGTAAGGGCATGCTCGGGGCAGGCCGCCGCGCAGGTGCCGCCGCCGGTGCAGACCATGGGGTCCACGTGGCGGGGGCTGTTGGCCCGGGGGCCTTCCACCGGCTCGATGCCGCCGCAGTCGCAGATCTCCTTGCACAGGCCGCAGCCGATGCACTTGATGGGATCCACCACGCAGACCATGCGCGGGGCGTAGAGCTGGCCGGCCTTGGCCCTTTCCACAACCTCCGCCGTCTTTTGGGCGGCGCGCCGGCCCTGCCTGAGGGCCTCGTGCAGGTCGCAAGGGTAGCGGGCGCTGCCGGCCAGGAAGGCCTCCTCGCGCCCCTGCATCTCCGGACGCACCTTGGCGTGGTGCTGCTCCAGGAAGTGGCCTTCCTTGCTCTCGATGCCCAGCACCTGGGCCGTCTTGGTTACTTCCAGGCCCACCGAGCGCCGGGGCGAGAGGATCAACTTGTCCCAGGGCATCTCGTATTCGGTGTGGTCTTCGGGGTCGCAGTAGGTCAGGAAGCCGGCCTGCACCGTGGGGCGCAGGGCGCCGTCATAGGGCACCCAGGTGATGCCCAGCTCGCGGCCCAGCTTGCGCTCGCCGGCCGAGAGCGGTACGGCCATCTGGTGGTTGTACATGATGGTGACCTGGGTCAAGGGCGAATGCTCGCGCATGTAGCGCCCGATGGACCAGGCCGTGCGGGCCGCCAGGTAGGCGAACTCGGGATGGCCGGCCTCGTAGTCGTTGATCCAGAACACGATCTTGCCGTTTGGCACACCGGTGGTCCAGATCATCTCCTCGGCCTCGGTGTGGCAGATGACCGTCTTGCCGTCGTGGCCGAAGTTGGTGCCCTGGTTGAGCATCTGCCCGTCCAGGCAGGCGATGATGGCCCCGGCGTGATGGATGCGCGGCAGGCGGTCATCGGGGGACATGAAGGTGACCGTGAAGTTGCCCGTGCGGCCGGTGAGGCCCTTGAGCTCGCCCACGGTGATGCGCCGCACCAGGGGGCTGGCGTCCACCTCCTGCATGATGGCTTCCATGCGGCCGTAGTAGTGGCGCTCGCCGGGATAGTGCTCGTGGAGCATGCGCAACTCGTCCTGGTACTCGTCGCTCTGCACGGCCAGGATGCACTCGATGTCCTTGCGCAGGAGCTCCTGGGCCGCCGCGTAGGTGGCGATGCCGCCGCCCAGGATCATCACCGGCCCCTCGAAGGCCACGGGCTCCTTGGGGGTGGGCACCAGGGCCTGCAGGCCGGCCACCGAGGCGCTGATGAGCTTGGCGCCCTTTAAGGCCATCTGCTCGGGGCTCAGGTCGTGCACGGCGGCCACGTGCCCGCGCAGGTTGACGACGTCGATCTGGCCCTGCTGCAGGCCCACGCAGGCCAGTTCCTTTTCGAACTTGCTCAGCATCAGCCGGGCCTCGCAGCCGGCCACCACCAGGCGGTCCAGACCCTTGTCGCTCACCGCCTTCTTGATGCCCTCCAGGCCGGGGGCCAGGCAGGAGAAGGATTCAGAGCCCACATAGGCCACCGTCGGGTCGGACTCCAATTGCTCCTTGAGCGCCTTGAGGTCCACCAGGGGCGCGATACGCCGGCCGCACTCACACAGGAAAACGCCTATCTTGCTTTCGTTGGCCATGGCTAACCTCCTCACTTGGACCCGTGGGCCAGCTTGACCTTGGGCTCGCCGCGCACGGCGTCGAGCTTGGCCCGCATGGCCCCGGTGGGGCAGACGGTGACACAGGAACCGCAGGCCACGCAGACCTCCGAGGGTACCTGATAGGGAGAGCCGATCTGCTTGTGCACCCCGCGGCCGATGGTGGAGATGGCGCTGACGCCCACCACCTCCTTGCAGACCCGCACGCACAGGCCGCAGAGGATGCATTGCTCGTCGGGGTTGTGGGCGGCGAAGCGGGTGGAGGTCACGCCGTACTCGGCGGCCAGTTGGCGGATATCAGGGCTGCCTGGGCATTCGGCCACCAGCATCTCCAGTATCCAGCGGCGCACGTTCTTGACCCGGGGGCTCTCGGTGAGAATCTCTATGCCCTCGGCCACGGGGTACATGCAGGAGATGACGATCTTGGACCATTTGCCCTGCACCAATTCCACCACGCACAGGCGGCAGGCCCCGCTGGGCTCCACGGCCTCGTGGTGGCACAGGGTGGGTATGTGTATGCCGTGGTGCCGTGCCGTCTCCAGCACCGTCCAGCCCGCTTGGGCCTGCACCGTCTCGCCATTTATCTTGAAGCTGACCATGATTGTTCCTCTCCCCTCGCTTACTGGACCCGCACCGCGCCGAACTTGCAGGACTCCATGCAGATGCCGCAGCGTATGCACGCCGCCGCGTCGATGGCATGGGGCTTCTTCTTGGTGCCGCTGATGCACTTCTGGGGGCAGGCCCGGGCGCAGACCATGCAGCCGGTGCAGGTTTCGGGGTCTATGCTGTAGGTGATCAGGTCCTTGCACACGCCGGCCGGGCACTTGTGGTCCAGCAGGTGGGCAAGGTATTCGTCCTCGAAGTATTGCAGGGTGGTGAGCACCGGGTTGGGGGCGCTGCCGCCCAGGGCGCACAGGGAGCCGTCCTTGATGGCCTCGGCCAGGCTGCGGATATCGTCCAGGTCCTGCTGGCTGCCCTGGCCCTTGCTGAAGTTGTCCAGCATCTCGCGCATGCGTTGCAGGCCCAGCCGGCAGGGCACGCACTTGCCGCAGGACTCCTCCTCCAAAAAGCGCAGGAAGTAGCGGGCGATGTCCACCACGCAGTCGCGGTTGTCCATGACTATCATGCCGCCGGAGCCCATCATGGAGCCGGCCTTGGTCAGGGAGTCGTAGTCCACCGGGGTGTCCTTGAGGGAATAGGGCAGACAGCCGCCCGAGGGGCCGCCGGTCTGCACGGCCTTGAAGGGCGCGCCTCCCGGCACTCCGCCGCCGATGTCCTCCACGATGTGCACCAGGGGCACGCCCATGGGCACTTCCACCAGGCCCACGTTGTTGACCTTGCCCACCAGGGAGAAGACCTTGGTGCCCGTGGAGCTGGGCACGCCGATGCCGGCGAACCACTCGCCGCCCTTGTCGATGATCTGGGCCACGTTGGCCCAGGTCTCCACGTTGTTGAGGACCGTGGGACGGCCCCACAGGCCTTCCTCCACCGAGCGCACGTACTTGGGCTTGGGCTCGCCGGCCCGGCCCTCGATGGAGGTGAACAGGGCCGTGGACTCGCCGCAGACAAAGGCGCCGGCGCCGCGGTTGATCTGGGCGTCAAAGGAGAAGCCCGAGCCCATGATGTTCTCGCCCAACAGGCCCAGGGCGCGGGCCTGCTCCATGGCCATGGTCAGGTGCCTGATGGCCACCGGATACTCGGCGCGCACGTACAGGTAGCCTTGGTTGGCCCCCAGGGCGAAGGCGCCCAGGATCAGGCCCTCCAGCACGGCGTGGGGGTCGCCTTCCATGACCATGCAGTCCATGAAGGCGCCGGGGTCGCCTTCGTCGCCGTTGACCACCACGTAGATGGGCAGGCCCTTTTTCTCCACCGCCGCCAGGGCGCTGCGCCACTTGCGGCCGGTGGGGAAACCAGCGCCGCCACGGCCGCGCAGGCCGGACTTTTCGACCTCCTGCACCACCTTTTCGGGGGACATGGTGAACAGGGCCTTGGCCAGGGCCTGGTAGGCGCCGGTGGCGATGGAGTCCATGATGTCGGTGGGGTCCACCGAGCCGATGCGGCCCAGCACCACCCGCTGTTGCAGCTTGTAGAAGGGGATGTCCTGCTCGCGGGGGATGGGCTCGCCGCTGGCGGGGTCCTTGTAGAGCAGGCGCTCCAGGGGCTTGGCCTCCACCAGGGCTTGCACGATGTCCTGGGCGTCCTTGGGAGTGACCCGCTGATAGAACAGGCCCTCGGGCTGCACCACCACCAGGGGGCCGCGCGAGCAGAAGCCGCGGCAGCCGGTGGTTTTGATCAGGGGGCGGACCTTGATGTCCAGGTCGGCCTCGGCCAAGGCCTGGACCAGGGCGGCCTCCACCTTGGTGGCGCCGCTGGCCAGACAGCCGGTACCGTAGCAGACCACGATCTCCGCACGGTTGGGGTCGCGTTGGTCTATGATCTCCTGCCGCAGCTTGGTCAGGTCTTCCAGGGAAGACAAGCGCTCGGCCGGGAGCTTCTGGGCGGTGCTAGTTGCTGACATTTTCCATCCCTTCGCTACGCGGCGCTAGACCGCGGACAACTCCTTGAGGGTTTTGGCCAACTGAGCAGAGGTGGCCCTGGAGTGATATTCCTCGTCCACCACCACCACCGGGCTCAAGGCGCAGCAACCCAGGCAGTTGACGGTTTCCAGGGTGAACTTGAGGTCCTCGGTGGTCTGGCCGGCCTTGACCCCCAGGCGGCGCTCCATCTCCTCCACCAGACGGGGCGCGCCCTTCAGGTGGCAGGCCGTGCCCTGGCAGACCTTGATCTCGTGCTCGCCCTTGGGCTCCAGGCTGAAGGACTGATAGAAGGTGGCCACGGCGTAGGCCTGGCTCAAGGGCACCCCGGTGTGGTCGCAGACCAGTTGCAGGGCCTCGGGCGAAACAAAGTTGAAGGCCGCCTGGATGTCCTGCAACAGGAAGATGAGGTAATCCGGCCGGCCGGGGTAGCGCTCTATGATGTCGTCCAAGTCGATACTGGCGGGTTTCACGTTTCCCTCCGCGGAGATAGGGGTGGTTGGGGCGGCCATGCCGGCCGCCTTGCTGGCGCACACCTACAATGCAAGGAGGGGGCCATAAAGTTAACAGTCTGTAAATAGGCACTATATGGGGACAGGCCCCACATGGCCCCCCCTGAAAAGACTGGTGACGTTGCAGGACAGGGGATGTCCGAGGGCCTGTTGCAGGGTTATGTGTTGGAAATATTAACTTATTATCGGGGGGGCTGGTTCGTGAAACATAATTGAAACATTTGAAACAACTTGAAACGTCAGGTCAGGTCCAAGTCCTTCATGCGTCGCCAGAGAGAGGTGCGCGACAGGCCCAACAATACCGCGGCCTGAGCCCGGCGTCCACCGGCCTGAGCCAAGGCCACGCGTATTCGTTCCTTTTCGGCTTCCAGCGGGCCGCCGGCCGGGGTCTCCCGCCAGTCCTCCAGCCCCTCCTGGCCCCCGTCGGGCTGGAACTCCTCCATCTCCGGCAGGTGCCGCAGAAAGATCACCGGCCCCTTGACGAAGACATAGGCATGCTCCAGCATCCGCTCCAGCTCCCGCACGTTGCCCGGCCAGGCATAGTCCATGAACAGGCGCAGCACCTTGGGGTCCAGGGAGCGCACCTCCTTGCCGAAGCGCAGGTTGAGCTTGACCAGGAAGTGCTGCACCAGGGGCGGGATGTCCTGGCTGCGTTGGCGCAGGGGGGAGATGTTCAGCGGCACGGTGCGCAGCCGGTAATACAAATCCTCCCGAAAGGCCCCGGTCTTGAGCGCCGCCTTGAGGTCCCGGTTGGTGGCGCTGATGATGCGCGCGTCCATGGGGATCAGCCGGGTGCCGCCCACGCGCTCAAAGACCTTCTGCTCCAGCACCCGCAAGAGCTTGACCTGCAACTCCGGCTTCAACTCGCCGATCTCGTCCAAAAACAGGGTGCCGCCCTTGGCCAGCTCGAAACGCCCGACCTTGGAGCGCACCGCCCCGGTGAAGGCCGCCTTTTCATGTCCGAACAGCTCCGATTCCAACAGCGTCTCGGCCAGGGCCGAGCAGTTAACCGCCACGAAGGGGCCGTTGCGCCGGGGCGAGTGGTGGTGGATGGCCCGGGCGAACATCTCCTTGCCGGTGCCGCTTTCGCCCTGGATCAAGACGCTGGCCTGGGAGGCCGCCAGGTCTGGCAAGAGATCGAAGAGCCGCCGCATGGGCGGGCTGACCCCGATGATGTCGGCGAAGGACTGGCCGTAGGGGCTCTCCCCCGACTGCTCGGCCAGGCCGCTCAAGGGCCGGAAGGTCTCCACCGCCCCCAGCACCGCGCCGCCTCGGTCGCGCACCACGCTGCAATTGACCAGTATCCCCAAGCGGGCGCCGCCCTTGTCCAGGATGCGCACATCCTGGTCCATGCGGTTGACCCCGCTCTCCAGGGTGGTGCGCAGGGGGCAGCCCGCCTGACACAGGTCGGAGCGGAAGATCTCCCAGCAGTGCCGGCCCAGCACCTCCTGCCGGCGGTAGCCGGTGATATGCTCGGCGGCCTGGTTGAACGAAGTGATGCGCCAGCGGGTGTTGATGGTGAAGATGCCCTCGGCCAGGCTCTCGAACAGGCTCTGGTAGCCCAGGCGGGGCAGGGAAGGCGGCACCCCCACCTCCAGCCCGGCCTCCCGCAGGGGGCTGAAGTCCTCGTCGCGGAAGTTGAGCATCACTCCGACGATCTGGTTGCTCTTGCCGAAGACCGGGTTCAGCGAATAACGGCACTGGAAGGACTGCCCGTGCAGGTCCTGGGCCTGGCCCAAAAGCCCCTCCACCGCCTCGCCGCCCAGGGCCGCGTCCAGGGCCGTCTGCACCTCGGCCAGGCTGGGACCCGCGAACAGCCTCCCCAGGTCGAACCACTCCCCCGGGCACAAGTCGTCGCCCAGTATCTGCCTGGCCGTCTGGTTGCTGCCCAGTACCAGCCCCGCGCGGTCCAGAGCGATGACGCCCTCGCCGCCCAGGGCAGCCGGCAGGGCCGGCGCCTGGGAGTCCTCCCCATTGGAAGAGGGTTCAATCATGCTCGTGGATTCAGACATAATATAACCTACCACCGCCAGGTTAGGTAGGCAAGGCCGGGCCGGATGCCCCCGGCCGGGCCGGGTGCCCCCGGCAGGGCCGGGGGCACCCGGCAGGGCATATACGGGTCGGGCGGGGTTGTGGCCGGTGCCGGTGCCGGCGGCTCCCGTTGTGAGGCGTTGAGATGGCGCCGGAGATGGCCGGGTGCCCCCGGCAGGGCAGATACGGGTCGGGCGGGGTTGTGGCCGGTGCCGGTGCCGGCGGCTCCCGTTGTGAGGCGTTGAGATGGCGCCGGAGATGGCCAGGTGCCCCTGGCTGGGCATATACGGGTCGATGAAGCTTGCAGGGCTGGCCGGGTGGCCTCGGCGTGAATGCCGGGCCGGGTGGACACTGGCGGAGCGGGTAAGCAAGGCCCGCCAGGGACAGGCCTGTTCCCCCGGCCAGCGGTGATCGCTGCCGCCGGTAGCCAGGGCTGTCGCCGCCAACCTCCCAGGGAAGCAATCCTGTGGGGCAGGGGGCTATAGGCCTCCCAACACCGCCTCCACCTCTTGGTCCCTCAAAAAGGAAGAGATGTTCCAGCAGTGGGCGCGCAGGTCCTTTTCATTCAACCCCGGCATCAAGAGCACCGAGGCTGCGTCATACCCGCGCCCCTTGACCATTTCGGATATCTGCCGCAAGGCGGAGATTAGGAGCGCGTTATGGGAGGAATGAGCCTGCTGGTAGGCCTGGCACAGCGAATTGACCCGGGCCACCGAGCAACGCTTGCAGGTTCGGTCTGGTTCCATGTCACCAACCTCGGCCGATGGTGAAGGTGAGAGGGCCGCTTGCCTCTATACCTTATAAAAGTTACAGGTTTGTAAAGCAACCTTTTAGATGGGTTATCTAGTTAAATAAGGCCTAGACCCCAAGGCTGCCGGGTAGTTAGGCTTATGAGAAGCCCCGCCCCCGCCAGGGCCTGGCGCTCCGGGGATGGCCCGGCAACAGCGCTGAAGTGGCTGTGTTTTTTCTGTAATTAGCGCCACGGCCCGTTCGGACCGGCTCCACGATATTAGAGGTGATTCCCTGTTGGCGCGGGAATTGGTATAACATCAATAAATGGCGTCGCCGTGGCGGCGTGGGGACTCCCCCCATTGCTGGCCGGCGCTGGCCAGGCTAACCCGTAAGGAGGCCTCGATGCCCAAATGGGAATACATGTCGATATGGGTGGACCGCAACTGGGAGGTCAAGTCCATCGTCGGCTACGAGGAGCGACGCGACAGCCTTCCCTTCCTTACCGAGTTCCTTAACATCATCGGTTTGGTGGGTTGGGAGATGGTGGCCGTGGTGCCGGTGGAGGTGGGCCACCGCCTGTTCTTCAAGAGACCCAAGGTCTAGTACATACCCGTGGCCGGGGCCCGCCGGCCACCAGCCCTGGGCAGGCCCCTGACGGGGCTCGCCAGCGTTTTTATCGATAACAACCTACTTATATTAGATTTTATTCGTAAGGGTTAGCCTGGCGACGCACCAGTGGCGATGGCCCAGGGGCCGGCCAGGGTCGCCAACCCACGCGTCTATCCCCGCGCCATGCCCTCCTGATCGCCCGCGAGATACAGGCCTTCCGGGATGGTTGAGCCGCGCGGCGCCATGTGCATTTGTGCCTAGCAGAAACATTATGCAGTTGCTATAGTGGCGCTGGTTAGCTGTATTATAGCTTCGCAGTGGACCCATCCGCCGCCACGGGTTGGCCCTGCCCATCCAGCCAGACCCGCATGTGCCCCGCATCCGGGTGACAAGGAGAAGCAATGCGCCTAAGTCTCCGCAGCCGGTTTTTGATACCCACCCTGGCCCTTATATTCCTGGGCATGGGGGCCGCCACCCTGGTCTCCTACCGCAACAGCCAGGTGGCCCTGGAAGAGGCCGTCTCCGCCCAGATCACCCAGTTGGCCTCCTCCACCGCCTTGCAGGCCGCCACCTGGCTCAGGGAGCGCCGCTTCAACGTGCGCCAATGGAGCGAGGACCCCATGCTGCGCGCGGCGGCCATGTCCAGCGAGGCGGCCTCGGTGACCATCAATCAATACCTGGGCCGCCTCAAGAAAGAAACCCCGGCTTTCCAGACCCTGGCCGTGGCCAACGCCGCGGGCCTGATCACCGCCGCCTCGGACCCCCAATTGGCGGGCGTGGGCAAGGAGGGCGATCGCCCCTATTTCCAGCAGGCCCTCAAGGGGCAGCCGGCCATCTCCGAGGTCTTTAGAAACGCCGCCACGGGGCACCCGGTGCTGAACATCGCCGCCCCCATCCTCTCGGCGGGGGAGCCGGCCGGTGCCTTCATCGCCACCCTGGACCTGACCTACTTCACCAGCGAGTTCCTGGACCCCATCAAGGTGGGGCAGCAAGGCTACGCCTACCTGGTCAGCGCCAAGGGCCTGGCCCTGGGGCACCCCGACAAGAAGAAGATAATGGACCTGGACCTGTCCAAGCTGGACTTTGGCCGGCAAATAATGGCCGCCAAGCAGGGCCTGCTCTCCTACACCTTCGAGGGCTCCGACAAGCTGGCCGCCTTCCAGCACGACTCGGAACTGGGTTGGGTGGTGGTGGTGACCGCTAACTACGCCGACCTCATGGCCCCGGCCCGGCGGCTGGGCTATATCAACGGCCTGATCGCCCTGGCGGCCCTGGCCCTGGCCGGGCTGGTCATGTTCCTGGTGGCGCGGGCCATCGTGCGCCCCATCAACGCCTGCGTGAGGGCCTTGTCCGAGGGCGCGGTGCAGGTGGCCGAGGCCTCGGCCCAGGTCTCCTCCACCAGCCAGGCCCTGGCCGAGGGCACCAGCGCCCAGGCCTCTTCTCTGGAGCAAAGCTCGGCCTCCCTGGAGGAGTTGGCGGCCATGACCCGCCAGAACGCCGACCATGCCCAACAGGCCAAGGGCCTGGTGGGAGAGACCTCCCGGGCCGTGGAGCAGGCCACCCATAGCCTGACCGAGCTTGGCCAGGCCATGGAGCGCGTCAGTCAGGCCAGCGACCAGACCGCCAAGATCATCCGCACCATTGACGAGATCGCCTTCCAGACCAACCTGCTGGCCCTTAACGCCGCCGTGGAGGCCGCCCGGGCGGGAGAGGCCGGGGCCGGTTTCGCGGTGGTGGCCGACGAGGTGCGCAACCTGGCCATGCGCGCCACCGAGGCGGCCCGCAACACCGCCGGCCTCATCGAGCAGAACATCCAGGAGGTGAAGTCCGGGGCGGAGCTGTTGGCCGTGACCGGTCAGGCCTTCCAGGGCGTGGAGGGCAGCGCGGTCAAGGCCCGCGACCTGATCACCGAGATCGCCTCGGCCTCGGCCGAGCAGGCCCAAGGCATCGAGCAACTCAACCAGGCCATGGCCAGCATGGACAAGATTACCCAAGGCAACGCCGCCAGCTCCGAGGAATCGGCCGCCGCCGCCGAGGAGCTATCGGCCCAGGCCCAGACCGCCCAGGGCTACGCGGCACGGCTACAGCTGCTGGTGGACGCGGGCCAGGCGCGGGCCGACGGCCCGGGGGCGGGCCGCTGGTCCTGGAGAGGGCCTCGGCGGGCCGCGCTGCCCATGCCCGGCCAGGAGTGAGGCCCCCAGGCCCGGCTGGCGGGGCCTGGCGCGCGCCCGGCGCGGCATGAAAATAAGCGGGGCCAGCCTTGTGCGGCTGGCCCCGTGCTTTTGTCTCTGCGCCCCCTGGGGGCCGCGGCGGGCTTATATCTGGTCGGCCTGCAGACCGGCGAAGAAATCCACCACGAAGTTGATGTGCTGCAACATGGATTCAAAGGCCGCCTGGGTGTCGCGCTGGCGGATGGAGGCCAGCACCTTCTCGTGCTGGCCGATCACCGACTTGATGTTGGCCGGCGACTCGTAGAGATGGGCCAGGTTTTCGCGGATGCCGTAGCGCAAAAGGTCGTATAGGTGCTTCATGATGTGGATCTGCACCGGGTTCTTGGTGGCGTAGGCGATGCACATGTGGAAATGGGCGTCTTCCTCAAAGGCCAGGCCGCCCTTCTCGATGTTTTCGCGCATGGCGGCCAGGCTCTTTTCGATGAGGCGCACGTCCTCCTCGGTGGCCCGGCGGGCGGCCAAGGCCGCGGCGTTGCACTCCAGGCCCAGGCGCACCTCCAACAACTCCACCAGGGTGGCCTCGTGGCCGTCCAGGAGCAGCTTGAGGGGGTTGGTGTCCTGGGAGGCCTGAGGCTGGCGCACGAAGGTGCCTTGGCCTTGGCGGTGTTCCAACAGCCCCCGGTCCACCAGCTTGTTGATGGCCGCGCGCACCGTGGGACGGCTGACGCCCATGGACAGGGCCAATTCCCGCTCGGGCAGGACTTGCTGGCCGGGCTTGAGCTGGCCGCGAAAGATCAGGTCCCTGAGCTGCTCGAAGGCCTGCTCCGAAACCTTCTTGGGTCGTATGACTTCGAAAATGGTTCTCGCTCTTTTCCGCCGCCGCCCCAGCCAGGCCCGATCCAGGCCCGTGGGGGCTAACTGCCCTTGCCGCCCTTGCCGGCGTGCCCCAGGCCCTCGGCATAGACCTGGATCACGTGCTTGACCGCCACCTCCTGGCCCGCCCGCGACAGTGCGTCGCTTAGTTGCAGCATGCAGGCCGGGCAGGAGGTGGTCACGGTCTGGCAGCCGCTGGCCAGGATGTTTTGCAGCTTGCGCTGGCCTATGGCCGCCGACTGCTCATAGTGCAGCAGGTTGAAGCTGCCGCCCATGCCGCAGCACCAGTCCGCCTCGGCCATCTCCACCAGTTGGCGCCCCGGCGTGGCCGCCAGTACCTGGCGGGGCTGGGCGGCCACCCCCAGGGATTTCTTGAGGTGGCAGGGATCATGATAGGTCAGCCTGCCCGCCTCGCCCCCGGCCGGGTGATTGGCATCACCCAACAATTGCTTATCTACCAAGAACTGACTGATGTCAATGACCTTTTGGCTGATGGCCTCCACTTGGGCCTTTTCGGCGGCCTCCAAGCCCTGGCTCATCAGGGGCCAAAGCTTCTTGATGGCGCTGGTGCAGGTGGCGCAGGCCGTTACCAAATGGTCGAAAGTCTCGGGACGCAGGCGGGCCAGGTTGTGCCTGAGCATCTGCTGGAAGGCCTGGGTGTCGCCGGCGGCCAGGGCCGGCATGCCGCAGCAGGCCTGGGCCGGCGGGATGGCCAGGCCCACGCCGTGATGCTCCAGGACCTGGATCACGGCCTGCCCCACCTGGGGGTAGACCTTGTCGATCAGGCAGCCCACGAAGAAGGCCACCCGGGGCCGGCCCGGCTGGGGCGGGCTGTCCATTTGGGGCACCAGGGCGTGCAGGGGCTCTTTGGCCAGGCGGCGGAAGTGGCGATCGCCCAGGGGGGAGGCGAAGCGGGCGCAGGAGGTGCCCAAAAGCTCGCTGGCCGGTTTGCCCAGGATGCCTTGCAGCTTGGGCGCCAGGCTGAAAAGCAGGTTGAACAGGGCCGGCCGGGCCAAGAGCCCCCGGAAGATGAGCTTCTTGGCCGGGGAGAGCCCCTGGTAGCCGGCCAGGAGCGCCCGGGCCTTGAGGAAGATATCCAGGGCCTTGACCCCGCTGGGGCAGTTGGCCGCGCAGGAGCCGCACAACAGGCAGCGGTTCAGGCGCTCCTGCACGGCGCCCGCGTCCTCGACCATCTCCTTGGCCAGGCCGTCCAGGAGGGCCAGCTTGCCCCGGGCCACGTCGGCCTCGCGGCCGGTCTGGGCATAGAGGGGGCAGACCGACTGGCACAGGCCGCAGCGCATGCAGGTGACTAGTTGCTCTTCCAGCTCCCCCAAAAGGCGGGCCAGTTCGCGGGAACCTTGCATGTTCTAGCCTCCGATGATCTTGCCGGGGTTCAATATGCCCTTGGGGTCCAAGGCCCTTTTGAGCCGGCGGGACCACTCCACGGTGGCCTGGCTGGTCTCCTGCTCCAAGAAGCGCGACTTGGCCAGGCCGATGCCGTGTTCGCCGGAGAGGGTGCCGCCCAAGGCCAGGGCCTGGTCGAAGATGGCCTCCACCGCCGCCTCCACGCGCTGCCATTCGTCGTGGTCGCGTTGGTCGCAGCAGATGGTGGGGTGCAGGTTGCCGTCGCCGGCGTGGCCGAAGGTGCCGATGGTCAGGTCGAATTTCCGGGCGATGTCGCCCAGGGCGGCGATCATGGCCGGTATCTGGCTGCGGGGCACCGTGGCGTCCTCCAAGACCGTGGTGGGCTTGAGCCTGGCCAGGGCCGAGAGCGCCGCGCGCCGGGCCTCCCAGACCTTGTCGCGCTGGGCGGCGTCCTGGGCCACCTCCAGACGCTGGGCTCCCTCCTGGCGGCAGATCTCGGCCACGCGGGCCGCCTCCTCCTCCACCTGGGCCGGGTGGCCGTCCACCTCGATCAACAGCAGCGCCGCGGCCTCGACAGGTAGCCCCGCGTGGCTGAAGTCCTCCACGGTGCGGATGGTGAAGTTGTCCAGAAACTCCAGGGTGGCCGGCACGATGTGCGCGGCGATGATGGCCGAGACGGTGCGGGAGGCCTTGTCCACGTCGTCGAAGACGGCCATCATGGCCTTGGCCGCCTGGGGTGGCGGCACCAGTTTTAGGGTGATCTCGCTGATCACCCCCAGGGTGCCCTCTGAGCCCACCATGAGTCCGGCCAGGTTGTAGCCGGTGACGCATTTCACGGTTTTCGATCCGGTCTTGACCAGGCCGCCATCCACGTCGAAGTAGCTTAAACCCATGACATAATCGCGGGTGACGCCGTATTTGAGCCCCCGCAGGCCACCGGCGTTCTCGGCCACGTTGCCGCCCAGGGTGGAGACGGCCTGGCTGCCCGGGTCGGGGGGGTAGAAGAGCTTCTGGCCGGCCACGGCGGCGGCGAAGCGGGCGGTGACGACCCCGGGCTCCACGCGGGCGTACATGTCGGCGCTGTTGATCTCCAGGATGCGGTTCAGGGCGCCGGTGACCACCACCACCCCGCCGGCGGCCGGGATGGTGCCGCCGGAGAGATTGGTGCCCGAGCCGCGCACGGTGAGCGGCAGGCCCTCCTGGTTGCACAGGGCCACGATGCGCCCCAGGTCCTCGACCTTGGTGGGGCGCAGGGCCAGGGCCGGGGTGACGGGTTGCAGCACCGCGGCGTCATAGGAGTAGGTCAGGAGGTCGGCGGGCTCGGCGAAGACGTTGTCCGGCCCCAGCAAGGCTTGGAATCGACTGAGCAAGGGGTGGTTGGCCATGGTTTCTCCTTGGGCGGCGCCCGGGGGCGCTGGTGGTGGCGGTCGCCAAAAGGTAATATAAACAATCCAAATATATAAATAACCAATAATTACCCTTTGTCGTATATCATGCATATTATAAAGAAAAAAATAATTGTGCAATGGGTAAAATTGGCTTGACATAATATTTTTATCTACTATATGGTCTTTGGTATGACCAATACCCAAGCGAGGAGGCCCCCATGCCCTGGACCATCTTGACCGATCCACTGCACCACCTGGGCCTCTCCGCCCTGGTGGCGGCACTGCCCATCCTGTACCTGTTCTACGCCCTGGCCTATAAACGCATCAAAGGGCACTGGGCGGCCATGACCGCCGTGGCCATCGCCATAGTCATCGCCGTGGCCGCTTACGGCATGCCGGCCAAGCTGGCCGTGCTGTCCACTTTCTACGGCATGCTCTTTGGCCTGTGGCCCGTGGCCTGGATCGTGGTCACGGCCGTGTTCCTCTACAACCTCTCGGTGCAGACCGGCCAGTTCGAGGTCATCAAGAACTCCCTGGCCTCCATCACCGACGACCGCCGCATGCAAGCCCTGCTCATAGCCTTCTCCTTCGGGTCATTCATAGAGGGCGCCGCCGGCTTCGGCACCCCGGTGGCCATCACCGCCGCCATGCTGGCCGGCCTGGGCTTCAACCCCCTCTACGCCGCCGGCATCTGCCTTCTTGCCAACACCGCGCCGGTGGCCTACGGCGCCATCGGCATCCCCATCATCGTGGCCGGCCAGGTATCGGGCATCGACACCATGGCCATCAGCCAGATGGTGGGGCGCACCCTGCCTTTCCTCAGCGTGCTCATCCCCCTGTATCTGGTGGTCCTGATGTGCGGCTTCAAGAAGGGCCTGGAGGTCTGGCCGGCCTGCCTGGTCTCCGGCGGCTCCTTCGCCCTGGCCCAGTGGGCCACCAGCAACTACCTGGGACCCATGCTGCCCGACATCATCGCCTCCCTGGCCTCCATCATCTGCCTGACCGTGTTCCTGCGTTTCTGGCACCCCAAGCAGAGCTGGTGCTTCGCCGACGAGGCCCAGAGCAACGGCCGCGAGAAGCTGCGCTACAGTGGCGGCCAGGTCTTCCGGGCCTGGGCGCCCTTCCTCATCCTGTCCATCTTCGTGGCCGCCTGGGGCATCAAGCCCATCAAGGAGGCCTTGGATCACTACACCCTGTTCAAGATCACCATCCCCGATCTGCACAACATGGTCATCCGGGGCGGCAAGCCCATGCCGGCGGTCTTCAACTTCAACCTCTTGAGCGCCGCCGGCTCGGCCATCCTCTTGGCCGGCCTGTTGTCCATCCCGGTGATGGGCGCCTCCCTGGGCCAGGGCACGAAGGTGCTGGGGCAGACCTTCAAGACCCTCAAGTGGCCCATCGTGACCATCTCGGTGGTGCTGGGCTTCGCCTACATCATGAACTTCTCGGGCATGGCCATCACCCTGGGCAACGCCTTCGCCACCACCGGCAAGGCCTTCCCCTTCTTCGCGCCCTTCCTGGGCTGGCTGGGCGTGTTCATGACCGGCTCGGACACCTCTAGCAACGCCCTGTTCGGCAAGCTGCAGGAGGTCACGGCCACCAGCATCGGCGTGGACCCGGTGGTCACGGTCTCGGCCAACACCTCGGGCGGCGTCTGCGGCAAGATGATCTCGCCCCAGTCCTTGTCCGTGGCTACGGCGGCCGTGGGCCTGGTGGGTCAGGAGGGCGACATCTTCCGCTTCACCCTCAAGCACTCCATCATCCTCACCGCCGTGATCGGGGTCTTGTCTTACTTGCAGGCCTACGTGATAAAGTGGATCGTGCCCACCTACGCCAAGGCGGCGGCGGTGGTGGCGGCGGCCAAGCCGGCGGCGGCCTTCAATGACGGCCTGACCTACCTGGCCCTGACCCTGGCCCTGGTGCTGGCGGTCATCGTCTTCGCCCGGGTCACCGGCAAGGCCACCACGGCCTAAGTGTCTCCTCCGGCGCCCCGGCCAAAACCGGGGCGCCGTCAAGGCCCTCCCCTCCTCAAACCAGGGGCGCGGGGACTCCCACCCCCCGCGCCCCCGGGGGCAAGACATGAGCTACGAATTGTTCAAGGCCCGGGCCGAGGGCGTCAGCGCCGAGGTGCACCGCCGGCCGGACCGCGCCGCGGCCCTGGAGTTTGTTCTGGATTTCCTTAAAATAAGTGGCGTGGCCGACAAGCCGGGGGCCTGGGCCACCTGGGCGCCGTGCCCCTTTCTGGAGGGCCTGGACCAGTCTGAACTGGCCGGCCGGGTGCCGGGCCTGGGCTTCCAGGTCAGCAAACAGCGGGCCGCCCAGACCTTGGTGGGCATCAGCCAGATGGACTGGGGCCTGGCCAACACCGGCACGGTGGCCAGCGACGCCACGGCCATCGAGGGCCGCCTGGTCTCCACGCTCTCCTGGATTCACCTGGCCATCCTGCCCACCCGGGCCATCCTGCCCGACCTGCCGGCCCTGATAGAGCGCGTGGACCCGGCGGTCATGGCCTATCTCGGGCTGATCACCGGCCCCAGCCGCACCGCCGACATCGAGCGCGTGCTGACCATCGGCGTGCACGGCCCCGAGCGCCTGGTCATCGTCTGCGTGGACAACCTTGAGGAGGTGGCCCGGTGAGCCAGGATTTTAAGCAGCAAATCAAGCAGGCCATCGACAACCCCAACCTCACCGGCGCCCTGGGCCGCTTTTCCGAGGCCTACGTGGTCAGTCGGGCCAAGGCCTACGAGGGCATCGACTTTGAGGCCCTGCGTCAGCAGATCGCCCAGATAAAAGGCGATGCCGCCGGCCGGCTGGAGGAGCTGGCTGAGCGCTTCACGGCCCGGGCCACGGCCAAGGGGGCCAAGGTTTTCCGCACCAGCGACCCCCAGGCGGTGCGCGACTATATCCTCAAACTGGCCCGCGACAAGGGCCTGAAGCGGGTGGTCAAGTCCAAGTCCATGGCCTCCGAGGAGATACACCTCAACGCCGCCCTGATGGACGCCGGCCTGGAGGTCAAGGAGACCGATCTGGGCGAGTGGATCATCCAGCTCGCCGGCCAGCGCCCCAGCCACATGGTGATGCCGGCCATCCACCTCACCAAGGAAGAGGTGGCCGAGATTTTCAGCAAGGAAGTGCACGAGCGGCTGGAAAACGACATCCCCCGCCTGGTCAAGGTGGCCCGCCGGGAGCTGCGGCAAAAGTTCCTGGAGGCTGATCTGGGCATCAGCGGGGCCAACATCGCCGTGGCCGAGACGGGCACACTGGTCATCGTCACCAACGAGGGCAACGGCCGCCTGGTCAACAGCCTGCCCAACACCCACGTGGCCATCGTGGGCCTGGAAAAGCTCATCGAGCGCTTCGCCGACATCACGCCCATCCTCACGGCCCTGCCCAAGAGCGCCACCAGCCAGCTTCTGACCAGCTACGTGACCATGATCAGCGGCCCCACCCCCAACCCCGACGGTAGCCAGAAGGACCTGCACATCATCCTCATGGACAACCGCCGCACCGAGATGGCCCAGGACCCGGTCTTCAAGCAGGGCTTGCAGTGCATCCGCTGCGCCTCCTGCCTCAACGTCTGCCCGGTCTTCCGTCTGGTGGGCGGCCATGTCTTCGGCGACGTATACACGGGCGGCATCGGCACCATCCTCACGGCCTGGTTCGATCAGCTCAAAAGGACCGAGGACATCCAGGGCCTGTGCATCGGCTGCGGCAACTGCAAACAGGTCTGCCCGGCCATGATCGACATCCCGGAGCTGATCCTGGAGCTGCGCCGCCGCCTGGACAAGGATAGCCCGCGCAGTCTGGGCCAGAAGGCTCTCTACGCGGTGGTGAACAACCGCCGCCTGTTCCACGGCCTTTTGCGCGCCGCTTCGCTAGCCCAAAAGCCCGTGGCCAGCGAGGGCTTCATACGCCATCTGCCCCAGTTCCTGGGCGGGGACCTGGCCAAGATACGCAGCCTGCCGGCCATCGCCGAC
Source organism: Pseudomonadota bacterium (assembly GCA_043804825.1). Taxonomy (GTDB): domain Bacteria; phylum Desulfobacterota; class Desulfarculia; order Desulfarculales; family Desulfarculaceae; genus JACRDC01. The sequence goes on along the minus strand of JAZDIQ010000084.1, from coordinate 920 downwards.
GTGCCCCTGCGCGACCGCCTGCCCAAGCTCAAGCAGCCGCCGGCCCAGGAGAAGGCCGTGTTCTACGCCGGCTGCCTCATCGACTTCGCCTATCCCCAGATCGGCGAGGCGGTGACCGAGGTGCTGAACCGGGCCGGCATCGAGGTGGTCTTCCCCCAGGGGCAGACCTGCTGCGGGGCGCCGGCGCGCTACGCCGGCGCCGGGGAGGTGGCGGCCAAGAACGCCCGCGATAACATCGAGGCCCTGCTCTCCACCCCGGCCGACTACGTGATCTGCGCTTGTCCCACCTGCACCGTGGCCCTCAAGGAGAGCTTCAGCCAAGACCTGGAAGGGCAGGGGCAGGCCGACTGGCTGCCTCGGGCGCGGGAGCTGGCGGCCAAGACCTGGGACTTTTCCAGCCTGGTGACGCGCCTGGTCAAAGAGGGTCGGCTGAACCTGCCGCCAGCGGGCGCAGGGCAGGGCGGGGAGCCCTGCACCTACCACGACTCCTGCCACTTGAAGCGCAGTCTGCATGTCAGCCAGGAGCCCCGCGACTTGCTGGCCGGGGCCGGCCACCAGATCACGGAGATGTTCGAGAGCGACATGTGCTGCGGCATGGGCGGCTCATACTCGCTCAAGTTTCCCGAGATATCGGCGCCCATCCTGGAGCGCAAGCTGGAGAACATCGCCCAGAGCGGGGCGGGTCTGGTGGCCCTGGACTGCCCGGGCTGCCTGCTGCAGATTGAGGGCGGCTTGGACAAGCAAGGCAGTGCCGTGAAGGTGCGGCACACGGCGGAGCTTCTGGCCCAGGCCCTGCGGCGGGGTTGATGGCGCATGCCCGGCGCATTTTTCTCGCATTTATCAAACAAAAAAATCGGGCGGGGGTAAACCCCGCCCCTACGAAGAAAAGCCCAGCGTCTCTTCTGGATTTCGTAGGGGCG
>JAZDIQ010000083.1:0-43202 GCA_043804825.1 Pseudomonadota bacterium | reverse complement strand
GATGGGCTTCTTGGACTGCTGCTGCGCCCCGGTGGAGAACAGGTCCTCCCACAAGAGCGCGGCGCCGTTCTTGAGGTCGCGGGCGAACTTGGGCTCGATGCCCCTGAGTATGTCGCGCTGGGTGAGCACGCCTTGCAGTTTATAGGCCTCGTCGAAGACCAGTATCTTGCGGCGGCGCTCCTCCGGCCCGCGGCCCTGCTGGGCCAGGGTGAGCTGCACCACCGCCTCCTTGAGACTGGCCCAGTAGGGCATGTGGGGATAGTCGGCCAGGGGGACCGTGATGTCCCGCACCTTCATTTCCTGCTTGACCTTGGACATGTTGGCTTCTCCTCGCACTGTGGACCGGCGCGGTGGGCGCCGGCGCGATTGATATCAAAAATTCAGCGGTCGCTCAAAGCACCACCTGCTTACTTTACCAGGATGGGCATGCCGAACAGAGGCCAAATCACGGTGATGGCCACGGTCAGGATTACCATGAGGATGAGGTTGGCCGGCCAGCCCCAGAGGAAGAATTCGCCGGTGGTGAACTGTCCCGACTCGTAGGCCATGGCGTTGGGCGCCGCGCCGATGAGCAGGTTGAAGGGCATGCCGGCGGTGACCAGGGCAGCGTACATCACCACCTCGGGGGAGACGCCCATGTACTTGGCCACCACCAGGGCCACCGGCAGGCTGATGGCTATGGCCGCCACGTTCATGATGAAGTTGGTCATCAAGAGCACGAAGAAGGCGATGGAGAGCACGAAGACCAGCCAGTGGGCGTTCTGGAACATGGTCAGCCAGTGCACGGCCATCCACTCGGCCGCCCCGGTGCCCCACAGGCAGAAGCCGATACTCATGGCCCCGCCGAAGAGCAGGGAGATGTTCCAGGGCATGTCCTCCAGGTCCTTGACCGTCAGCACCTTGCCGATGAAGAACAACAGGGTGGGCGTGAGCATGATGGCCGCCCGGTTGAGCTCCTTCAAGGCCGGCACGAAGCTCTTGAGACCGAACAGCACCACCACCAGGGCCGTGCAGACCAGCACGAAGATCTCCTGGCTGGTCATGGGCCCCTGCTGCTTGGCCAAGGCCGCGGCCTTGCCCCGCAGCCCTTCCACGCGGGGCTTCTCGGGCTTGAAGATGGTGATCATCAAGAGCCACAGCAGAAAAACCATGACGATGCCGATGGGCCACATGTACCAGGTCAGCTCGAAGAAGCCGATGTCCTTGCCGGTGAAGGTCTTGTACATGCCGGCCGCGGCCACGCCCCGGGCGGCGCCCAGGAAGGTGATGATAGAGCCGGCGCCGGCCACGTAGGCCATGCCGATGAACAGGGCCTTGCCGAACTTGGTGACCTTCTCCTCGCCGTCGGTGTAGAGGCTGTGGATGGCCATCAACAGGGGCATCATGGCCGCCGCCACGGCGGTGTGGGCCATCAGGAGGGTCATCAGGGCCACGGCGATGAAGCAGCCCAGCAGGATCATGCGCGTGTTCTCGCCCACCAGGGTGAGCATCTTGTAGGCCATGCGCTTGGTCAGCCCCGAGCGGGTGAAGGCCATGCCCAGCACCAGGGAGCCGAAGATGAACCACACCGAGGGGTCGAAGAAGTCGCGCAGGGCGTCATCGGGGCTGCGTATCTGGAACAGGGCCTGCATCACGCCGATCATGATGGCGGTGACGCCGATGGGCAGCACCTCGAAGACCCACCAGGTGCCGGCCATGAGGAACAGGCCGATGGACAACTGGCCGTTGCGCGACAGGCGAAAGACCTTGCCCACCGGGTCGGTGGCCTGGGGGAATTCCGGCGCCAGATAAAAGAGGGCAAAAAAGATGACGCCCAGGGCGATGAAGGCCATGCGCTTGTAGTCGACGGGCTTCTTGACCGGGGCCAGTTCGATGGTTTCGGGCATGGGCGGCAGGCCGCCGGAAGCCGGTCCTGCTTGCGCCAAATTCTTATCCGCCATGTTGAAAACCTCCCGCTTGCCAAGGGGCTTTGTTCACTTTTGCACTAAACCGCTTCGGGTGAGCTATTTGGAATATTCGTGCCAAGGCCCTCTGGAGGATAATTGGCTGAATTAATGCTCTATATGCTGCCCAGGCCCAGGGGAGGCCCCTGGCGGACCTGTTGCCTAATGCAACGGCCGCCGAAGGCCCCAGAGAAATAGGCCAATAAATACATCATATTGCCCACCTGTTGCAGCCGAAGGGGCGAGGTGTTTCACATTTCAACGGATTGCCTGCCCCGCCCCTGGGGGCTGGGCCGCCACGGGGGCCAAAGACCCACCTCCGGGAGGTTGATAGTGGATAGGCAAGCGGGCCTGAATAGGGCATGATGGGGTGAATCGGCCCCCGGCAACACCGCCGGGGCTGACCGCTACAATCTGCAACAGGTGGAGGCCTGTAAGTAACCACCTGATATCAGGCAGTAAGCCGCGCTAACTCTCTCCGGGATGGTTGCTTAATGCAACAAGCCCGCGCGGCCACCGGCCCGGCGCCTCAGGAATATTACGTGATATTTAGCTGGGTTGGCTATCTAGTCCCGGTTGGCACGAAACTTACATGGCCCTGGACAGCAGCCGAGGAAATCATGGGGAATGGCGGTTACAATTTCAGCGGTCTGGGCAAGATACGGGTCAGGCTGGTGCTGGGCTTCGTGGTGGCCTTCGCGGGCATGGCCGCCTTCGGGGTCTTCAGCTACCGCTTTTTCACCCGCATGGAGGACAAGCTCCATTCCCTCAGCCGCGCCGATCAGTTGCTCAACTCGGTGCTGGAGGTGCGGCGCTACGAGAAAAACTTCTTTCTCTATCAGCACGAGGAGGACTTCCAGCAGGCCCTGGCCTATCTGGGCCAGTTCGACGAGGTTTTCCTGGCCGACGCCCAGCGCCTGCGCGCCAGCGTGGGGCCGGCCATGACCGAGGGCCTGTCCCAGCAGGCCGCGGCCTACCGCCAGGCCTTGAACGAGGTGCATGGGCTGCGCCCGCCCCAGGACGCCCCGGCCAGCCTGGAGCAGGCCGCGGCGGTGCAGACCCTGCGCCGGGAAGGCAAACGGCTCATCGCCCTGTGCGAGGAGGTGGCCGCCGGGGAACGCGCGCGCATCGGGGCACTCCTGCGCGACTATCGTCCTTTCCTGGTGGTGTTCCTGCTGGGCCTGGGCCTGGTCAAGGCCAGCATGGTCTACCTGCTCCTGGTCAGGATGGTCAAGCCCCTGCACATCATCGAGGAGGCCACCAAGCAGGTGGCCCACGGCGATTTCCGGCCCATCCCCTGGGGGCCGGCCCACGACGAGATAAGCACCCTGGTGCGGGCCTTCAACAGCATGGTCATGGAGTTGCAGGAGAATCGCGCCCAGATGATACAAAGCGAGAAGCTCACCGCCCTGGGCACCCTGACCAGCGGCGTGGCCCACGAGTTGAACAACCCCCTGAACAACATCTCCACCTCCTGCCAGATACTCCTGGAGGAGATGGGGCAGTCCTCCTCGGAGTATCACCAGGAGCTACTCACGGCCATTGACCAGCAGGTGGCCAAGGCCCGGGACATCGTGCGCTCCCTGCTGGAGTTTTCGCGCCAGCGCGAGTTCGTGCCCCGGCCCGAGGAACTCTTGGCGGTGGTGGAGGACGCGCTCAAGCTGATGAAGGGCGAGCTGGCCCCCCAGGTGCGGGTGCGGGTGGAGGTGCCGGCCGCCCTGGTGGTGCCCCTGGACAAGAACCACATGGTTCAGGCCCTCTTGAACCTGATCCAGAACGGCATCCAGGCCATGGGCGGCGCCGGGGAGCTGACCATCCGCGCCGGCTTGAGCCAGGACGGCCGGGAGGTCTTGTTGCAGGTGGCCGACACCGGTCCGGGCATCGCCCCGGAGGTGCTGCCGCGCATCTTCGACCCCTTCTTCACCACCAAGGAAGTCGGCCAGGGCACCGGCCTGGGGCTGTCCATAACCTACGGCATCGTGGAGCGCCACAAGGGGCGCATCACCGTGGACAGCAAGCCCGGGGCCGGCGCCCGCTTCACCGTGCACCTGCCCCTGACCGTCAAGGCGGGATGAGCCCATGGCCTTCAAACCACGCATCCTGATCGTGGAGGACGACGCGGTCGCCCGGCGCAACCTCCAGCATATCCTGGAAAAGGGCGGCGAGTACCAGATCGAGACCGCCGGCGGCGGGGCCGAGGCCCTGCAAAAGCTGGCCCGGGGCTCCTACGACCTGGTGATGACCGACCTGCGCATGGAAAAGGTCGACGGCATGGCCGTCTTGGCCGAGGTGCGCTCGCGCCATCCCGAGACCGAGGTGATCATGCTCACGGCCTACGCCTCGGTGGACTCGGCCATCGAGGCCATGAAGCTGGGGGCCTTCCACTACATCGCCAAGCCCTACAAGATCGACGAGGTGCGCGCCCAGGTGGCCCACGCCCTGGAAAAAACCCGCCTCAAGGAGGAGCTGCAGCAGCTGCGCCGCGACCTCAAGGCCCGCGAGGGCCTGGGCCTGATCCTGGGCAACAACGCCAATATCCAAAAAATGGTGCGCACCCTCAAGCAGATCGCCCCCACCGAGTGCAACGTCCTGATCACCGGCGAGACCGGCACCGGCAAGGAGGTCTTCGCCCGGGCCGTGCATTTCGCCAGCCCCCGGGCCGAGGCCCGCTTCATGGCCTTCAATTGCGGGGCCTTGACCGAGGATCTCCTGGCCAGCGAGCTTTTCGGCCACGAGCGCGGGGCCTTCACCGGGGCGGTGACCAGCAAGCGCGGGCTGTTCGAAGCCGCCGAGGGCGGCACCATCTTCCTGGACGAGATCGGCGACATGCCCACGCCCATGCAGGTCAAGCTCTTGCGGGTCATCCAAGAGAAGGTCGTGCTGCGCGTGGGGGGCACCGAGCCGGTGCCGGTGGACGTGCGCATCGTGGCCGCCACCCACCAGGACCTCAAGAAGCTGGTGGAGGAGGGGCGCTTCCGCTCCGACCTCTTCTACCGCCTCAACGTGGTGAGCCTGAACGTGCCCCCCCTGCGCGAGCGCCAGGACGACGTGCCGCTGCTGGCCACCCATTTCCTGCAAAAATACGCCACCCAACAGAACAAGAACATCCGGGGCATCTCCCCGGAAATGATGCGCATCCTGGGCGGCTACCAGTTCCCGGGCAACGTGCGCGAGCTGGAAAACGTCATCGAGCGGGCCGTGGCCCTGAGCACCGGCGACATGCTGGAGGTGGGGGACCTGCCCGACGACCTCAAGGAGCCTTCCCTGGGCGGGGCCTTGCCCGAGGGCAATCTGCCCACCCTGGAGGAGAAGGAACGCCAGTACGTGCTGTGGGTCCTAGCCCAGACCAGGGGCAACCGCACCAAGGCCGCCGAGATACTGGGCGTGGACCGGGTGTCTCTGTGGCGAAAGCTGAAACGTTATGGCCTGGATGAATAGCCGCGCCGCCGGGGACGGGCCGGCCCGCCGGGCCGCGCCGGCGCTGGAGGTGCAAGCGTGAGCGCCGAGGTGCCCAAGGCCCCCTATTACAAGTTCCTGGGGCGCAAGATTGCCCTGGCCATCGCCGTGGTGGCCTTCATCCCCTATGCGCTCACCTATTTTGTCTTCTATTCCAACTTCCAGGAATCCATCCGCGCCCAGGTGCTGGGCTCCCTGCGCCAGGTGGTGCAGTCCCACCAACGCACCATCGACGACTTTCTCAACGAGCGCCTGTCCGACCTGCGCTACACCGCCAATCTGCACACCATCGACGAGCTTTCGCGGCCGGCGGATATCCAGGTGGTGCTAAACTCGGTCAACGCGGTATACCGGGTATACGTGGACCTGGGTTTCCTCAGCGACCAGGGGCGCCATCTGGCCTACGCCGGACCCTACGGCCTGCAAGAGGCCGACTACTCCCAGGCCTTCTGGTTCAAGGAAGTGATGGCCAAGGGCGTGTATGTCAGTGACGTCTTCAAGGGCGTGCGCGGGGTGCCCCACTTCATCATCGCGGTCAAGGTCAGCCGCGAGGGGCGCGACTACGTCTTGCGCGCCACCATCGACATCGCCCAGTTCAGCTCCCTGGTGGAGGGCGTGCGCCTGGGTAAAACCGGCGAAGCCTTCATCCTAAACCAGGAGGGCCTCTACCAGACCCAGTCGCGCAGCCACGGCAACCTGCTCAGCCCCTCGGACCTGTCCATGCCCGAGTATTTCACCGGCGTGCGCGTCAACGAAAACCTCACCCGGCGCGGGCGCAGCGTGGTGGTGGCCGAGACCTGGCTGAAATACGGCCAATGGCTCCTCATCTGTCAGCAGGACACCGAGGACGCCTTCAGCCAACTGGCCAAGACCCTCAACTTGGCCATCATCATCGGTGGCTTCGGGCTTTTGATCGTCACCTTGACCACGGTGGTCTTCACCCGCTACCTGGTGGGACGCATCGCCCAGGCCGACCGCGAGAAGGAGCTTTTGAACGAGCAGATCATCCAGTCGGGCAAGCTCTCCTCCCTGGGCGAGCTGGCCGCCGGCGTGGCCCATGAGATCAACAACCCCGTGGCCATCATGATCGAGGAGGCCGGCTGGGTCCAGGACCTGATGAGCGACGAACTGGAGTGCTTCGAGCAGAGCCCCAACCGCTCGGAGTACGAGCGCGCCTTGAAGCAGATCAACACCCAGGGTCAGCGCTGCAAGGAGATCACCCACAAGCTCCTGGGCTTTGCCCGGCGCACCGACGCGCCCGTGGAGCTGACCCAGATCAACGACCTGATCCACGAGGTGGTGGAGCTTTTGGAGCGGCCGGCCAGCTATGCCAACGTCCATATAACCCAGGATCTCGCCCCCAACCTGCCCCAGGTCAACGCCTCGCCCTCGGAGTTGCAGCAGGTGCTGATCAACCTGATCAAGAACTCCACCGACGCCATGGAAAAGACCGGCGGCACCATATCCGTGTCCACCAAGCCCGCCGGCAGCATGGGGGTGATCCTGTCGGTCAAGGACGACGGGCCGGGCATCCCCGAGGCGGTGCTGCCGCGCATCTTCGACCCCTTCTTCACCACCAAGCCGGTGGGCCAAGGCACGGGTCTGGGCCTTAGCATCTGCTTTGGCATCGTCAGCAAGCTGGGCGGCAAGATCGAGGTGATCAGCGGCAAGGACCAGGGCACCACCTTCCTGGTGAACCTGCCGGCCATGTCCGAGGCGGTGCTGGCCGCCGCCGGAACCAGGTTCGGCGCCGGCGCGGCGGGCAAATAACGAACAGGGCGGGCCGGGCCTAGGGCCTGGTCCGCCGCCGGGAGAGGCGCGGAATGATGAACCAGGCCCAGGAAAACCTGACGGTGCTCTTGGTGGACGACGAGGCCGGCTTCGTGGAGACCCTGGCCCGGCGCCTGGGACGACGAGGGCTCAAGGTGCTCACGGCGCTCAGCGGCCCCGAGGCCCTCCAGGAACTGGGCCGGGCGCCGGTGGCGGTGGTGGTGCTGGACCTCAAGATGGCCGGCATGGACGGCCTGGCCACCCTGCGCGAAATCACGGCCCGCCATGTCGGCCTGCCGGTGATCCTGCTCACCGGCCACGGCAGCGTGGAGTCCATGCAGGACATCCTGAACCTGGGCGCCTACGACTACCTAAGCAAGCCCTGCGACCTGGAGACCCTCATGGAGCGCATCGAGGAGGCCGCGGCGGCCAACCCCGCTCCGGCGGGGACGCGGCCATGACCAGCGCCGCGCCCGAGAGCGAGGCGAAGGTCATGTTCGTGGACGACGAGCCCGAGTTCGCCTTGGTGGTGGCCAAGCGCCTGCGGCGGCTGGGATTCGCGGTCAGCACCGCCAACAATGGCGCCGAGGCCCTGCGCTTGGCCCGGGGCAACGAATTCGAGGTGGCGGTGCTGGACCTCAAGATGGCCGGCATGGACGGCCTGGAAGTCCTGCGCACCCTGTTGGTCCTCCTGCCCCAGATCAAGGTGGTCATGCTCACGGGCCACGGCTCGGCCGACGTGGCCCGCCAATGCCTGGAGGAGGGGGCCTTCGCCTACCTGAACAAGCCTTGCGAGTTTTCCGTTCTGGTGGAAAACATTCGCAAGGCCGCCGACGCGGCCCTGAAAGTCAAGGGCATCAGCTAAACATGCGCGGGCCTGGACCCGCGCCCCGCCCTGGCCCCAAGTCGGCTTCGCGCCCCGCCGGCGACGATGGCCGGACAAGGCCATTTTCACAATCGCGGCGGTTGGTATACTATCCTTGGACAGTGGTGGCGCTCCCGCGGCAAAGGCCAGGGTTCCCCGGAACGCCCGTATACTGAACAGCACCCCTTTGGGGGGTCTGGTTCCCGGCCAGAAAGGATCGCAAATTGAGGCAATCGCTTGGACGAATGGTCAAATCATGGGGCGTGGCGGGTCTGTTGTTCTTGATGGCCGTGGCCTGGAGCGCCCCCCTGGGGGCCATGGACCAGCCCGGCCCCGACGCCGAGGCCCTGTGGAAGCTCGTCAACCAGGACCCCAACTTCCATCAATGGGGCACCTGGCCGGAATTCGCCAAGATGAAGCGCAGCTTTTCGCCCCACGGCTTTTACGTGCGCATCTTCGCCAACGACGTGGCCCTCAAGCACAGGGGCCCCTCCCTGCCCCCGGGGTCCATCCTGGTGCGGGAGGGCTTTGGCATTGACACCAACACCTACGCCCCCAACACCGAGGTCATCGCCTACACCGTGATGTACAAGATCGCGGGCTACAACCCCCAGGTCGGCGACTGGTTTTGGGCGCGCTACTCGGGCACCGGCAAGGTGATGGAATCCGGCAAGCTGGTTCAGTGCATCGCCTGCCACGACACGGGCCGGGACAATGATTTCGTGCTGGATCACAAGGTGAGATAGGCCCCCCGCGGCCACGCCCCCGCTGGGGGCGCGGCAATTCGGCTCCTAATCCCCCGGGGATATCGTGCCTTGCCCGCCGCCCTGGTTTGGGATTTCCCGCACCTGGCGGCCGCTTTCCCGTATCATCGAGATTAATTGGTCCATACTGGATTCGATCATCCATCTGCCGTCCTGGCGGGGCTCGGGTTCCAGAGGCGGGCGGGCGTTAACAGGATTTAGGAGGCACCATGGCTCTGGGCCTGAAACTCGGCGACTGGAGCATCCAGCGCAAGATCATTATCTCCCAACTGGCTTTCGTGGTGGGACTGCTGTTGGTGCTGTTCGTGGCCTATGCCTACAACGCCCAGAAAGAGGCCTTGCAGTCCTTCGCTGACAAGGCGCGCACCCTGACCCTGTCGGTGGAGAGCGCCCGCCAGGAGATGGAGGGCAAGTGGACCATGGGGCTGTTCACGGTCCAGCAACTGCGGGACTTCGGCGCCAGGGGAGAAAAGGAAAAACTCCTGGCCACGGTGCCGGTGGTCACGGCCTGGCAGACGGCCATGCGCAAGGCCAAGGAGGGCAATTACGAGTTCCGGGTGCCCAAGTTCAACCCCAGCAACCCCGCCAACGAGCCCGACGCCTTCGAGGCGCCCATCATGCGGCGCATGATCGAGGCCAACCTTGATGAAGAGGTGGTCGTGGACCGCGCCAATAACTCGGTGCGCTATTTCCGCTCCGTGCGCCTGAGCGGCACCTGCCTGTACTGCCACGGCGCCCCGGCCACCTCCCAGCAGCTCTGGGGCAACAATCAGGGCCTGGACCCCCTGGGCAGCAGGATGGAGGACTGGAAGGAAGGCGAAATTCACGGCGCCTTCGAGGTGATCCAGCCCCTGGCCGCGGCCGACGCCAGGGTGCGCGCCAACCTGTTATTGGCCGGCGGGCTGGCCGGAGTGCTCCTGCTGGCGGGGGGCTTTTTATCCTTCCTCACCGCCCGAGGCCTCAGCCGTCCCATCCTGGCCTCGGCCGAGGCCATCAGACGGGCCGCCTCCGGCGACTTCAGCAGCCAGATACAGGCAGTCTATCTCCAGCGCGGGGATGAGATCGGCCAGGTAATGGGCGATGTGGAGCACATGAACCAGAACATCTCCCAGACCGTGAGCCAGGTCAACCAGGCCGCCCTGGCCGTGGCCCAGGCGGCCGGGGAGATGAGCCAGGGCAACCAGGACCTCAACGATCGCACCCAGCAGCAGGCCAGCGCCATAGAGGAGACGGCCAGCGCCCTGGAGCAACTGACCAGCTCGGTCAAGCAGAACGCCAGCAACGCCAGCCAAGCCAACGAGATGGCCCGCCACACCTCCGAGATGGCCCAAAAGGGCGGCCAGGCGGTGGAGCGCACGGTGCAGGCCATGCAGGCCGTGACCGAGTCCAGCAAAAAGATCAGCGAGATCATCAACGTGGTCAACGAGATCGCTTTCCAGACCAACCTGTTGGCCCTGAACGCCGCCGTGGAGGCCGCCCGCGCCGGCGAGGCCGGCCGGGGCTTCGCGGTGGTGGCCGGCGAGGTGCGCAGCCTGGCCGGCCGCAGTTCCCAGGCCGCCAAGGAGATTCAGACCCTGATCACCGACAGCGTGGCCAAGGTGGAGCAGGGCAACGACCTGGTGGCCGAGAGCGGCCGACTCCTGAGGGAGATCATCGGCAACGTGCAACAGGTGGCCGATACCGTGGGCGAGATCACCGCCGCCAGCCAGGAGCAGGCCGCGGGCATCGAGGAGATCAACAAGGCCGTGGCCCAGATGGATGAAGCGGTGCAACAAAACGCCGCCTTGGTGGAAGAGGCCACCAGCTCCAGCGAAGTCATGGTGCGGGCGGCCCGCGACCTGCGCGGCAACATGGAACAATTCAAGGTGCGCGGGTAATACCGGGGGCCGGGCACCGCCCGGCCCCTCCGCCAGCCCAGCGTCGCGGCGATTGCAGGATGCAACCCCGTCCGGGCCTTGCTTGCAAATCGCAACCAAGACCAGGCCGACACCGGTGCCGCCTCCGCCGGCCACCAAGCGCCCTCAGCAGTATAAATAAATAATTTAAGCACCATAGCTCCCCGCCCCCCCCGCCGCTGGCCCCCGCCGTCCGGCCCCCGCCTCTGGCACCAAATTCGCTTCATTGTCAGAATTCAGCGGGCGGCGCGGTTAGGTCCCTGGCTCGACATGGTGTTAATATAAAAGTCGGCTCGGGCGTGGGCCCGGCTGATTACCCTCAGCGAGGCGACGGTCCATGACCCCCTCCAAGGCAGAGGCCGAGGCGTTCATCAGGCTGGTGGAGCAGTGCCGGCGCGGTCGCCTGTTGCTCCACCTGGGCTCGCCCCAGGGGCAGGCCCGGCGCCTGGCCGAGACGGCCCACCATCTGCGCCGCCGGGGCCTGGATGTGGTGCTGGGCTTTCTGGAGCCCGGCACGGAGCCGGCCCCGGGGCCGGCCCTGGAGAGCCTGCCCCGCCGACGCCTGGAATACCGCGGCCTCAGCGTGGAGGAGATGGACCTGGCGGCGGTGCTGGCGCGGCATCCCCAGGTGGCGGTGGTGCAGGACTTGACCCACGCCAACGTGCCCGGCGGCGCCAACCCCAACCGCTACCAGGATGTGCGGGAGATGCTGTCCGCCGGCATCAACGTGCTGGCCTCGGCCGACCCCTGGCACCTGGAAGGCCTGCCCGGCCTGCCCCCCCCGGGCGCCGCCTCGCCCCGACGCCCGGGCCTGCCGGCCTCTTTTTGGCGCCGCGCCGATCAGATCATCTTCCTGGAGGAGGCCCCCGGCCCGCCGGAGCGCCCCCCCCTGCCCGCCGAGGCCCTGGCCAGCTTGCGCGGCCTGGCCGGTCCGCCGGCCCCGGCCGGAGCCGCGGCCCCCGGGGAATGCCAGCGGCTCATGGTCTGCCTGCCCGACCGGGTCGAGCAGGCCCTGGCCCTCTTGCGCGGGGCGCGCGGCCTGACCGCGGCCCAAGGCCAAAACTGGTTCGCGGTGCACGTGCGCAACAGCCATGGCCGCCCGCCCGGCCAGGGACTTGAGCAGGGCTGCCGCGAGGCCCGCCGCCTGGGAGCGGAGGTGGTGCTCCTGGAGGGCCGCGACCCCCTGGCTCCGCTCTTGGACTTCGCCCGCGCCCACGGCGTGCGCCATATCGTGCTGGGACGGCCCCGGGGCGCTGCCTGGAAGGGCCTGCTCAATCTCTCCCTGGGCTGGCGCCTGCTCCGGCAAGGCCGGGATTTCGACCTGCACATCCTGGACCTGGCCGAGCCGGGGATATAAGGCCATGACCCTGCGCGCCAAGCTCCTGCTGGCCCAATTGCCCCTGTGGCTGGCCCTGCTCCTGGTGGGGCTCCTGGCCCTGTTCACCACCGCCGCCCTGGGACGCCAGGCCCACGACATCTTCAGCGACAACTACCGCAGCGTCCAAGAAGTGCGCGTGATGACCGAGTCCCTGGAGCGCCTCCACGACGTGGCCCAGACCGCCGTCCTGACCGGCGAGGCCTGGCCGGTGGCCCAGGTGGCCCAGCTCCAGGAGTTGTTCGAGCAGAGTCTCAAGGCCCAGGAAGGCGCCGTGGTGGAAGCCGGCGAGCACGAGGCCACCACCGATCTGCGCCAGGCCTGGCGGGCCTATCGCGACGAGTTTCAGCTCCTGATGGAATTGAACCCGCCGCGGCGGGTGCGCGAGGTCCTGAGTAGCCGCCTGATGCCGGCTTTTCTGCGGGTCAAGAAGGCCCAGGACCAGATCGTGAGCATCAACCAGGGGGCCATGGAGACCAAGAGCGCCCAAGCCCGGCGGCGGGCCAAGGATTTCCAGGCCACCATGGCCACCATGTCCCTGGCCGCCCTGGCCACCGGCCTGGCCCTGACCCTGTGGCTCACCGCCCACCTGCTGCGTCCCCTGTCGGTGCTGGGCCAGGCCCTGCAACGCATCGGCGGCGGCGATTTCGAGACCCGGGTGCGCCTGGCCGGCCGCGACGAGATAACCCAACTGGCCGGCCGGGTCAACGAGATGGCCTCGCGCCTCTTGCAATACCGCCAGCACTCCCTGGGCGCCCTGCTCTTGGCTCAACAGGCCTCCCAGGCCACCATCAACAGCCTGCCCGACCCGGTGCTGGTGCTGGACATGGAAGGGCGCTTGGTGAACTTGAACCAGGCGGCCGAGGAGCTGCTGGGCGGCCCCCCGGCCCTGGGGCAAACGGCTTGGTCCAGCCTGGAACCCACCCTGGCGCGCAAGGCCCAGGAGCTGTTCAACCACGTGGTGGAAGGCAAGGGGCCGGTGGTGCCCAAGGGATTTCAGGACGCCCTGCGCCTGCCCGCGCCCCAGGCGGACCGCTATCTGCTGCCCCGGGCCACCCCGGTGCACGACCCTGGCGGCGGGCTGGCCGGCGTGGCCCTGTTGTGGCAGGACGTCACCCGCCTCAGGCGCTTTGACCAGATGAAGACCGACCTGGTGGCCACGGTGGCCCACGAGTTCCGCACCCCGCTCACCTCCCTGGGCATGGCCATATATCTATGCCTGGAGGGCGCGGCCGGCCCCTTGAGCCCCAAGCAGGCCGATCTACTGTCCGCCGCCCGCCAGGACTGCGAGCGGGTAAAGGCCATGGTGGAGGACCTCTTGGACATGTCGCGCCTGGGGCACGAGGGGCTGATGCTACGCCGGGCGCCGCTGGAGGCGGCCAAGCTTCTGGAGGACGCCCTCCTGGCCCACGGACCCGAGGCCCGGCGCCTGGAGGTGGAACTGGTGCTGGGCCAGTCGCCCGGCCCGGCCCTGGTCTCGGCCGACCCGGAGCGCGTGGGGCTGGTGTTTTCCAACCTCATCGCCAACGCCCTGCGCCACACACCCGCCGGCGGGCGGGTGACCCTGGAGGCCCAGGCCCAGGACCGCATGGTGCGCTTTTTGGTCAGCGACACCGGCGAGGGCATCGCCCCCCAGCACATACCCAATATCTTCGAACGCTTTCAAGGTGTCGGCCAGGAGCCCGCCGGGGCGGCCGGTCTGGGGCTGTTCATCGCCCGCGAGGCGGTGCTGGCCCACGGCGGCGACATCGGATTGACCAGCCAACCCGGCCAGGGCAGCCGCTTCTGGTTCACCCTGCCGGCGGCCTGAGGCCTGGCGGGCCCGCCAACCCAAAACCCAACATGACCGCCCACCCACCCCACCGGCCTTCGGGCCATGACCCTGAAACAAACGTACCGACGGACGCCCGCGGCCCGCTGATTCATGGGCAGAAAGTATGTAGGCAATGCAAACCTGGGTCATGATACTGGTCAACGGCCTGCTGCTGGGGCTGTTCGGGTATCTGCTCACCCGCAAGGACCTGCTCACCGTCTTTTCCGGGGGCCGCGCCTGGCTCACCTGGCTGGCGGTGGCGGTCATCACCCTCATGGACGAGTTCACCTCGGTTTTCTACGCCCCGGCCGAGGCCTACCGCTTCCTGGGCATCAGCGCCATTTTCTTCATTGCCATCACCTCGATTATCATCCGTTTTTACTGCACCCGCCTGGTGGAGATCGCCGAGGTGCTGGAGGAGCACAAGCTCATCGGCGGCGGGGTCTATTCCTTCTCCTACCTGGTGCTGGGGCCGGTGATCTCCTTCGTGGCCGTGGCCTCCATCATGGTGGACTACGTGCTCACGGCCTGCCTCTCGGCGGTCAGCGCCGTGGAGAACGTCTGCTCCTTCATGACCATGACCCACCCGGTCAAGATGGCCATCGTGCTGGCCATCATCTGGGCGGTGGCCGGACTGAACATCATGGGCATCCGCGAGAACGCCCGCCTAACCTTCCTGATCTTCATCGTGGCCAGCATCATCATGGTCAACCTGCTGACCTTGGGCGGCTTTTCCCTGGACCAGCACTCCTTCGAGCGCATGGGCCAATCGGTCACATCCTCCATGGCCCTGGTGGCCACCAAGGACTGGATCTACAACTTCGACCACTTCATAGCCGCCATCGCCAGTTGCATCCTGGCCTATTCGGGGGTGGAGTCGGTGTTGCAGACCGCGGGGCTGGTGCGCTCCTGGCGCGAAATCCGGCGGGCCTATTTCTTCCTGGCGCTCACCGTGGGCCTGGTGACTCCCATCATGGCCGCCATGGCCCTGTCGGCGCCCATTGACTTCAAGGCCCACGAGGGCGATCTGATCACCTTCTTCGCCACCATGGTGGGCGGCATGCCCCTGGGCGTGGCCGTGGCCTTCTTGGCCAGCATCACCCTGACCATGGCCATCAACACCGCCTTCGTGGCCAGCAGCGAACTCTTGGAGCGGGTGGCCGAACGCTACCATTTCCACTGGCTGGTGGGCTTGAACCGCCGGAACTCCCTCTACCGCATCCACCTGATCAGCGCCGGCTTCTTCTCGCTGATCATCTTCATCACCGCCGGCCAGCAGGACATCCTGGCCGACATGTACGCCCTGGGGCTCATCGCCAGCTTCGGAATCAACCTGGGCGGTCTCTTGATCCATCGCTACTTCCACGGGGCCAAGGATGTAACCTATCCCACCAACCGCCTATTCACGCTGGTCCTCTGGGTGATCATGGTGGGCTGCTTCGTCTTTCTGGCCATACGCAAGCCCCACGGCACCCTATTGTGGGCGGTGGTGACGACGGTGGTGCTGGGTCTCGGGCTGCTGGTCTCCCGCCGGCGGGCGCCGGAGATCAAGGAACGTGGCAAGTCCGACAACTTCATGGACATGATCCTGCGCCTGGCGGAATCCGATGACCAGGAGGTGCATATTTTCTTCATGCGCCCCCGCGAGCAGGACCTCCTGAATCCCCAGGCCAACCAGGTCTTTGTCTCCTTTTATGTGCCCCGCCATCAGGCGCCGGCGCGCCTGGCCTCCAACCACTATCGCTTCGCCCATCGGGGCCAGGGGCTGTTCGCCAGCATGGTGGCCCTGTTGAAGCTGGTGCAATACGAGTTGATTCACCGCACCGTCAAGGTACACTTCGGTTGGCCCATGTCATCCTGGCTGGATAGGCTGTCCATCGGAGTGATGATCTTGAACCTCATGCGCTTGCCGCGCTTGTTCCCCAACTTCCACTTCACTCTAGATTATCCGGGCAAGATGCTAGGGGCGGCGCCGGCCGCCGATCTTGCCCCCCGGCCACAGGGAGCCCACGGAACGCATGAACCAATCGCCAACCACCCATAACGCCGCCACTCCCCTGACCCGCTCCGGCATGGCCGGCATGTCCCTGGCCGCCCTGGGCGTGGTCTATGGCGACATCGGCACCAGCCCCCTGTACGCCATCAAGGAATGCTTCCACGGCATGCACGCCATCGCCGTCAACCAGGCCAACGTGCTGGGGGTGCTCTCCCTGGTCTTCTGGTCGCTGACCGTGGTGGTCACGGTCAAGTACGTGGCCTTCATCATGCTGGCCGACAACCGCGGCGAGGGCGGCATCTTCGCCCTCTTGGCCTTGTTGTCCAAGGACAAGGAGTCACCCGGGCGCAAGCACGCCATGATCGCCCTGGCGGCGGTCTTCGGGGCGGCGCTGCTCTACGGCGACGGCATCATCACCCCGGCCATCTCGGTGCTCTCGGCCGTGGAGGGCCTGGAGGTGGCCACCCAGGCCGCCAAGCCAGCCGTGCTGCCCCTGACCTGCGTGGTGCTCACCGGCCTTTTCCTGGTGCAGCGCCACGGCACCGCCGGCATCGGGCGGGTCTTCGGCCCCATCATGCTGGTATGGTTCGCCGCCCTGGCCGCTCTGGGCCTGGTGGAGATAATCAAGATCCCCCATATCCTGGTGGCCTTGAACCCCATATACGCGGTGCGTTTTTTCGTGGAGCACCACGTGCACGGCCTGGTGGTGCTGGCCTCGGTGGTCTTGTGCATCACCGGCGGCGAGGCCCTCTACGCCGACATGGGCCATTTCGGCCCCAAGGCCATCCGCCTGTCCTGGTTCGTGATGGTCTACCCCGCCCTTTTGATCAACTATTTCGGGCAGGGAGCCCTGTTGATCAGCCAGCCGGCCCTGGCGGTGAACCCTTTCTACGGCCTGGTGCCCACGGCCCTGCTCTATCCCATGGTGGCCCTGTCCACCATGGCCACGGTCATCGCCAGCCAGGCCATGATCTCCGGCGTCTTCTCCCTGACCCAGCAGGCGGTGCAACTGGGCTACTCGCCGCGCCTGCACGTGGTGCACACCTCCGAGACCGCCGAGGGGCAGATATTCGTGCCCGGCGCCAACTACGGCCTGATGGTGGCCTGCCTGGCCCTGGTGCTGACCTTCCAGGAATCCAGCCGCCTGGCAGGGGCCTACGGCATCGCCGTGACCGCCACCATGGGCATCACCTCGGTGCTGTACTTCTTTGTGGTGCGCCGCGTCTGGGGCTGGTCCCTGTGGAAGGCCGCGCCTCTGGTCAGCCTGTTCCTGGCCTTTGATATCACCTACTTCGGCGCCAACCTGCTCAAGGTGGTCGACGGCGGCTGGTTCACCCTGCTGGTGGCCATTTTGATAACCGTGGGCATGACCACCTGGATGACCGGACGCCAGACCTTGGGCAAGCAGATGCGCGGCAGCCGCCTGCCCCTCAAGTCCTTCCTCAGGGAGGTGGCCACCCTCTCGCCCCTGCGGGTGCCGGGCACGGCGGTCTTCCTCAGCCTTTCCCCCCAGGGCACCCCCGTCACCCTGCTGCACCATTTCAAGCTCAACAAGGTGCTGCATGAGAAGGTGGTCTTCCTGACCATGATGTCGGCCGACGTGCCCACGGTGCCCGACGACGAGCGCCTGCAGGTCGAGGTCCTGGATCAGGGCTTCTACCGCATCCTGGCCTGGCACGGCTTCATGGAAATCCCCAATGTGCCCCGCATCCTGCGTCAGGCCAGCCGGGCGGGCCTGCTCCTGGACCCGCTCACCGCCACCTACTTCCTGGGCCGCGAGACCCTGCTCACCAACGGCAAGTCGGGCCTGAGCGCTTGGCGCAAGAACCTGTTTGCCTTCATGTCGCGCAACGCCAGCAACCCGGCGGTATTCTTCGGCATACCCCCCCACCGCGTCATCGAGATCGGCATGCAGGTGGCGCTCTAGGTGGGGTGCCCCCCACGGGGCGACAACGGGTCGGGTGGCGTGATGTGCTAGCCGGTGCCGGCGGCTCCGGTGGAAGGCTTGCGGCAAGGGCCCAAAAAGCGCGGGCGGTGATAAACCCCGCCCCTACGAAGACAAGGGTGGTGTTGTTTTGGTTTTCCTAAGGGCGGGGTTTACCCCCGCCCTTCCTGCTTGCGCTTCTTGCGGCGCCACAGGGTGGAGGCGTCCACGCCCAGGATGGCCGCCGCCTCCTGTAGGGTGGTGGTGCGGGCGCTGACCCGCCGGATGTGCTCGTCCTCCACCTGCTCCAGGGTGAAGTCTCCCCCCAGGTGGGGCACGCTCTCGCCACTCTGGGCGATGCGCTCGGGAAAGTCCAGGGGCTCCAGGTCAGGGCCGGGCGAGAGCACCAGGGCGCGCTCCAGGGCGTTGCGCAGCTCGCGGATGTTGCCGGGCCAGGCGTAGCGGGTCAGGGCCTGGGCCGCCGCCGGGGTCAGGGCGGGCTGGGGCCGGTGGGCGGCGCGGGCGAAAAACTCCACGAAATGCCGGGCCAGGGGCAGGATGTCCTCCGGGCGCTGACGCAGGGAGGGCATGGTCACCTCCACCACACTCAGGCGGTAATACAGGTCCTCCCGGAATTGGCCGTCCTTGATGTCCGACTCCAGGTCGCGGTTGGTGGCCGCCAACACGCGCACGTCGGCGGTGCGGGTGATGTTCTCCCCCACGCGCTCGAAATCCTTGCTTTGCAGGAATCGCAACAGCTTGGCCTGCAAAGAGGCCGGCAGCTCGCCGATCTCGTCCAGAAACAGGGTGCCTCCCTGGGCCGCCTCCACGCGGCCGGGGCGGTCGCGCAGGGCCCCGGTGAAGGCCCCCTTGGCGTGGCCGAAAAGCTCGCTGGCCAACAGGTCCTCGCTCAGGGTGGGGCAGTTGACCACCACGAAGGGACGCCCGCTGCGGGCGCTGCCGGCGTGCAGGGCGCGGGCCACCACCTCCTTGCCGGTGCCGCTCTCGCCGCGCAGAAGCACCGGCACCTCGGAGCGCGCGGCCCGGCCCACCACCTCCAGCACCGCCCGCATGGCCGGCGAATCGGTCTCCAGGCGGGCCTCGGGCATGGCCTGCTTGAGGCGCTCCTCCAGATCTAAAGCCCGGCGCAAGAGTTCGCGGCGCTGGGCCAGTTGCTCCACCAGGTGGCGTATCTGGGCGGGGGTGAAGGGCTTGGGCAGATAATCCTGGGCGCCGCGCTTGATGGCCTCCACGGCGGTGTCGAAGGTGGCGTGGGCGGTGATCACCACCACCGCCAGGCCGGGGCGCTCGGCCAAAAGGCCGGGCAGCAGGTCCAGGCCGTTTTCCCGGCCCAGGCGCAGGTCCAAAAATACCAGGTCCTGAGGCTCGCGGCGCAAGGCTGCCAGGGCCTGCTGGCCGTCGGCGGCCTCCAGCACCTGGCAGCCCATGGCCTCCAGGGACATGCCCAGGGTGGCGCGGATATTCACCTCGTCGTCGATTATCAACACCTTGAGCCCGGCGTAGGGCAGGATTTTTTCGGCGGAAGTCATGGCCATCAACCTGATAGGGAAGCCGGGAAAGCCAGCCTGGGACGGGAGGCCGAGGCCGGTCCCTCCGTCGCTCATTCTATGCCATTGTCGCTCCCCAGTCGAGCCCGCCTGCGCCGCCCGGCCCGGGGGCGTTAAAGTATCCATGGCAAAATGCCGAAAAAGAATTATGTATATTAAAAGGACAAATAATATTTTATAAATACGCAACTTGATCAGGAGCGGAAAATGTACAAGAAGATCGCCTTGTCATTGGCCTTGGCCGTGGTGCTGACCCTGCCGGCGGGGTTGTCCCAGGCCGCCTATATAGAGTTCGCCAGCCTGTTGGGGACCGGATTCTCGGCCGCCGGGGGCTCGGCCACGGGCTATTCCCTTAACAGCTATGGTCTCAGCGGCTATAGCATGGATTTCTACGGCCAATCCTGGTACAGCGCCGCCGCCGGCACCTGGGTGCCGGGTAGCGACCCCGGCGTGGGCGCCGCCGCCGGCATGTACATGGTCAGCTACAAAGGCGACTACGGGCTTGCGGTGGGCGTGCAGGCCCCTAATGCGCCACTCAACAACCTGCCCGGCACCGGCGTCAACGAGATCGACGCCCGGGAGTCGCTGCTCTTGACCTTCAGCGCGCCGGTGGTGCTCAACTCCATCACCTTGGGGAACTTCTTCAACGACGCCGCCAACCTGAGCGTATCGACCACCGAGCTGGGCTGGGTGGTGCTGGACAACGGCTATGCCGCGCCCATCTCCTTCTTCGCCCCGGTGGGCCAGTTCGTGGGCGCCAGCTCCGGCACCTACGTGGTCAACCTGCCCCCTGGCACCGTGACCTCCAGCCTGCGCTTCTTCGCCGCCGATTACACCGTAGGCGAGAGCTGGAGCAGCGACTATCTGGTGCGCGGCGTGGACGTGAGCGCCCCGACCCCCTCGGTGCCCGAGCCCGCCTCGCTGGTGCTCTTCGGCTCGGCCGCCGGCCTGATGGGCTGGCTGCGCCGCCGCCGCCGCAAGGCCTAGCCGCTTAACGCCATCCCAAGAGAGGGCCGGCCCCACCCGGGACCGGCCCTCTAATTTTACCGTCTCCTGGCCGGGGGCCGGCCCGGGCTTAGTCCCCGTTGGGCACCGGCCGGGGGTTGGCCTTAAGGTACTCCAGCCGGTTCAGGCCGTTGAGATAGGCCTTGGCCGCCGCCACCAGGATGTTCGGGTCCGCGCCCTTGCCCAGCACCTCCAGGGCGCCCTCGCCCAGGCGCACCGTCACCTCGCCCTGGGCGTCCAGGCCGCCGGTGATGCTGGCGATGCCGAAGCGCAGGAGCTTGGCCGGGCTGCCGGTGATCTTGGTGATGGTGTTGTACACCGCGTCCACCGGCCCCACCCCGGAGCCGAAGTCCTGCATCATCTGGCCGTTGTCGCTGACCTTCACCGTGGCGGTGGGCACGGTCACGGTGCCGCTGACGATGTTGAGGTACTCCAGGCGCCAGCGCGAGGGGATGCGCAGTATCTCGTCGGCGATCAGGGATTCCAGGTCCTCGTTGAAGACCTCCTTCTTCTTGTCGGCCAGCACCTTGAAGGCCGTGAACAGGCGCTCGAAGTCCTCATCGGAAAGCTCGTAGCTCATCTCGGCCAGACGGGACTTGAGCCCGGCCCGGCCGGAGTGTTTGCCCAGCACCAGCCAGTTCTGGGAGAGCCCCACCTCGGCGGGGGTCATGATCTCGTAGGTCAGGGGCTGCTTCAAGACGCCGTCCACGTGGATGCCCGACTCGTGGGCAAAGGCGTTGGCCCCCACGATGGCCTTGTTGGGCTGCACCAACAGGCCGGTGATCATGGTCACCAGGCGGCTGGTGGGGTAAAGCTCGGCCCGGTTGATGCCCGTGACGAGCCCCAGCTCCTTGCCCCGGGTGGCGATGGCCATCACGATCTCTTCCAGGGCGGCGTTGCCGGCGCGCTCGCCGACGCCGTTCATGCACACCTCGGCCTGGCGGGCGCCGGCCTGCACTCCGGCCAGGGAGTTGGCCACGGCCAGGCCCAGATCGTCGTGGCAGTGCACCGACAGGGTGGCCTTGGCCACCTGGGGGACCTGCTGGCGTATGTATTTGACGAGCCTATAGAACTCCTGGGGCATGGCGTAGCCCACCGTGTCGGGGATGTTGATGGTGGTGGCGCCATGCTCCAGGGCCAGGGCCACTACCTGGCAGAGGAAGTCGGGGTCGGTGCGGCTGGCGTCCTCGGCCGAGAACTGCACGTCGTCACACAGGCTCTTGGCCAGGCTCACGCCGCTTTTCACCTGCTCCAGCATCTGCTGGCGGCTGATGCGCAGCTTGTGCTCCAGATGGATGTCGCTACTGGCCACGAAGACGTGTATGCGCGGCTTTTCGGCGTATTGCACCGCCTCCCAGGCCCGCTCGATGTCGGCGGAGCGGGTGCGGGCCAGGCCGCAGATCACCGGCCCCTTGACCTGCTGGGAGATAAGCTTGACGGCCTCGAAGTCGCCGGGACTGGCCGCCGGGAAGCCCACCTCCATGATGTCCACGCCCAGGTGGGCCAACTTGTGGGCCAGCCTGACTTTTTCCTCGCGGTTCATGGAGGCTCCGGGGGACTGCTCACCGTCGCGCAGGGTGGTGTCAAATATCTTTACGTACTCGGACATGGCTGTACTCCAAGATTGAGCGAAAACGATTTAGTTTTTTAAGGCTGTGGTGGAGACAGGACGATTAGGCTTGGGTGACCTGATCGTCCAGGGTCGGAGTAGGCTCGGCGAGCGCCCTCTTCTTGGCCATGTACCTGGCGCCGAAGGGCCCGCCGAGCACGTATAGGGCCAGTAGGACGAACCCCATCACCTGGGGCTGGAGCGCCACCAGGATGAAGCACAGGAGCATGGCCACCAGTCCGTTGAAGGACTTGAGCTTGGCCACTCCCAGCTCCTTGAAGGAGAGATAGTGGATGTTGCTGACCATCAGGAAGCTCAGCAGATAGACCATCACCACCAGGGGCACGCTGGCCACCGGTCCGTTGAGGCCCAGTTGATCCAAGAAAAGCACCGTGGTGGCCAGCATGCTGGCCGCCGCCGGGATGGGCAGGCCCACGAAATACTTGGTGCCCACGGTGTCGACCTGCACGTTGAAGCGCGCCAGGCGCAGGGCCCCGCAGGCCACGAACAGGAAGGCCGCCAAGAAGCCCAGGCGCCCGAAGGGCCGCAGGGCGTAGAGGAAGAAGAGCACCGAGGGGGCCACGCCGAAGGCCACCAGATCGGCCAGGGAGTCGTACTCCACGCCGAAGCGGCTGACCGTGCCCGTGGCCCGGGCCACCTTGCCGTCCAGGCCGTCGAAGACCAGGGAAACCAGCACGGCCAGGGAGGCTTCCACGAACTTGCCCTCAAAAGCCGCCACCATGGCCCAGAACCCCGCGAACAGGCTGGCGGAGGTGATGAGGTTGGGCAGCACGAAGATACTCTTCCTGCGCCTCTCCCTCCGCTGGCTGCGGGTGAGCTTTTTGCGGTTCTTGGCCATGTGGCTAGAGCGCTCCAATAACCGTTTCCCCGGCCTTTACCCTCTGGCCGAGACCGACCAGGACCTGGGCCTCCAGGGGCAGGTACACGTCCACGCGCGACCCGAACCTAATCATACCAAATCTCTGCCCGCGAGGCATCATTTGATTGGGGGAAAGCCAGCATTCTATGCGCCGGGCCACCAACCCGGCCACCTGCACCACCATGAGCGAGTAACCACGGTCGCTCAGGAGCACTATTTCCTGGCGCTCGTTGCCCCGGCTGGTCTGGGGCTGGTCGGCGGGGTCGAAATCGCCGGCCTGGTGGGCCACGGAAAGCACCCGGCCGCTCACCGGCAGGCGGTTGACGTGCACGTCGAAGATGTTCATGAAAATGGACACCAGGCAGGCCCGGCCCTGGGGCAACTCCGGGCAGGCCACCTCCTGCACAGCCACCACCTTGCCGTCGGCCGGGGCTATCACCGCCTCGGGGCCGGCCTGGCTGGCGCGGGCCGGGTCGCGGAAAAACCAGACCATCCAGGCGGTGACGATCCACAGGGGCCAGGCCAGGACCCGCACCCCCAGGGCGCTGGCCACCCCGGCCAGAAAGGCGGTGGCCAGGATGTAGGCCAATCCGCTGAGGGCCAGGGGGAACTTGTCCATGGCCAGGCCGCGCCGGCCGGCTGGGGCTGGGCCGAAGATGGACCTAACCCTGTTGTCTCTGCTGCCGGAAGGCGGCCAGGATGGCCTCCATGCGGTCGCGGCCGGCCAGCTTGACCTTTTGCAGGCGCTTGCGTTCCACCTGTTCCTCGGCGGTCAGGTACACGCGCTGGTTCATGTTCTCCAGTTGGGCCTCCAGCTCCAGATGCCGGCTCCAAAGCTCGGCCAACTCCTGGTCGCTGTCCACGAGGTCGCGGATAAGCTCGATATCCTTGTCTTCCATGCCTGTTTCACCCGGGTATTAGTTTGCAGGATAATTACACGCCCGTCACCCAACTGTCAAACAGGAGATGGCCCCTGCCTCGGCCTGACCTGGCCGGTTCAGACTACTCGATCAGCCGGTATTGATCCAGGGGCAGGCCAAAGCGCACCTCGGCGTCCGAGGGCCGGCAGTAGCGCGGTTGCAACTGCTCGGGGCGCAGGCCCTCTCCCCGGGCCAGGCGCCGGGCGCCCAAGAGGGCCAACAACCCTGGCCGGGGCAGGTCGGCCCAGGCCGGGGCCAGGCAGAGGCCCGGCCGCAGCAGCTCCGTGGCGTAGAGGCGGGCTCCGGCGCCCACCAGGATGGCCGGCGGCTCCAAAAGCGGGGCCAGGCGGGCGGGGCTGTAGGCCCCGTCGGCCTCCAGGCGCTCCAGGCCGTCTTCCTTGACCCCAAAGGGCGCGGCGTAGACCAGGCCCCGCCGGGCGTCGGCCACGGCCCAGACCGTGCCCCGCGCCCCAGCCAGGCCGGCGGCCAACAGGCGCAGGCAGGAGAGCCCGGCCAGGGGCAGGTCCAGGGCCAGCGCCAAACCCTGGGCGCTGGCCAGGCCGATGCGCAGGCCGGTGAAGAAGCCCGGCCCCAGGGTCACGGCCAGGCCGGTGAGGTCGGCCTTGGTCAGCCCGCACTGGGCCAGCAGGAACTCCAAGCTTGTGAGCAGGCGGCGGGAGTGGGCAATGGGGGTGTCGATGAGCAGTTCGCCCAGAATGCGCCCCTGGTCGGCGAGGGCCAGGCCGCCGGCGCTGCCAGCGGTATCCAGGGCGAGAGTGGCCAAACCCGCGGGCTACTGTCCGCCGCCGGCCACCAGGCGGGCGATGTCGTTGTAGAAGATAAAGGCCATCAGCATGATCAGAAGCGCCACGCCCACCTGCTGGGCCTTTTCGCGCACCGCGATGGAGACCGGCCGGCGGGTGATGGCCTCCACCAGGAAAAAGAACAAATGCCCGCCGTCCAGGGCCGGAATGGGCAGCAGGTTAAGGATGGCCAGGTTCACCGACAGCAGGGCCGCCAGGTCCATCAGCGGGGCCACGCCCTGGCGGGCGGCCTGTCCGGCCACCTGGGCGATGAGTATGGGGCCGCCCAGACTGTCGGCGGGCACCTTGCGCTGCACCAGCTTCACCACGCTGACCACGATGATCTCGCCGGCCATGTAGGTCCTGTCAAGGGCCATGCCCACGGCCTGGGCGGCCCCCACCGACTTGATGATGGTCTCGCTGCCGGCCTTGATGCCCACCCGCCACACCTGGCGCTCCTCGCCGAAGATGTCCTTCACCGTCTGGGCCTGGGGGGTCACGGTCAGGGAGACCTGGCGCCCCCGGCGTTCCAGGAGCAGTTGCACGGGCCGGCCCTGGCTGGACTGCACCGTGGAGGCCACCTCGCCCCAGTGCTCCACCGGCCGGCCGTCGATGGCGACGACCCGGTCGCCGTCCCGCACCCCGGCCAGGGCCGCCGGCTGGTCCTTGATGGCCTCGCCCACCAGGGTGGTCACGGTGGGCAGGCCCCAGGCCAGGAGCAGCACGTAATAGGTCAAAAGGGCGAAGATGACGTTGCAGAAGGGGCCGGCGGCCACGATGGCCAGGCGCCAACCCACGGGTTTGTGGCTGAAGGAGCGGGGGATGTCCGCCGGGTCGATCTCCTCGCCGGGGTGCTCGCCCACCATGCGCACGAAGCCGCCCAGGGGAATGGCCGACAGGCGGTAGTCGGTGCCGCCGCGCTTGAAGCCCAGCAGGCGGGGGCCGAAGCCCAGGCTGAAGGTGCTCACCCCCACCCCGGCCAGCTTGGCCACCACAAAGTGCCCCAACTCATGCACGAAGATGAGGATGCCCAATACGATGAAGGCGCTGATTATGGTGATCATGGCCTCTCCTATACCTGCCTCGTGGCCATGGTTATCGCCTGGCCGCCAGCCAGGAGCGCGCCGCGCCCCGGGCCCAGCGGTCGGCCTCCAAGACCGCGGCCACCGAGTCGGCCGAACCGGCCTGGTGTTGCTCCAGCACCGCGCTCACGCACTCCACGATGCCGTTGTAGGCCAGGCCGCCGGCCAAAAAGGCCGCCACCGCCACCTCGTTGGCCCCGTTGAGCACCGCCGGACAGGTGCCGCCGGCCTGGCCGGCCTGGTAGGCCAGGGCCAGGGCCGGGAAGCGCCCCAGATCAGGCTCCTGAAAGGTCAGGGGACCCATGGCGGTGACGGCTAGCGCCGGCAGCTCCGAGGCCAGGCGCTCCGGGTAGCCCAGGGCGAAGGCGATGGGCAGGCGCATGTCGGGCAGGCCCATCTGGGCCAGCACCGAGCCGTCCATATACTCCACCAGGGAGTGCACCACTGACTGGGGGTGTATCACTACCTTGATTTTATCCAGGGGCTGCTCGAAAAGCCAGTGGGCCTCGATGGCCTCCAGGCCCTTGTTCATCAAGGTGGCTGAATCGATGGTTATTTTGGGACCCATGCTCCAGTTGGGGTGCTTGAGGGCCTGGGCCGGCGTGACCTGGCTGAGCTGGCTGGCGCTGAACTCCCGGAAGGGGCCGCCGCTGGCCGTGAGCCACAAGGCCCGCACTTTTTGCGGGTCGTTGCCCAACAGGGCCTGGAAGATGGCCGAGTGCTCGCTGTCCACCGGCAGGATGGCCGCGCCCTTGGCCTTGGCCGCGGCCATCACCGGCTCGCCCCCGGCCACCAGGGTCTCCTTGTTGGCCAGGGCCACGGTGAGCCCGGCCTGCACCGCCGCATAGGTGGGCACCAGGCCGGCCGCCCCCACCATGGCGCTCAGGACCACCTGGGGCCCGCAACCCACGGCCGCCTCCAGGTAGCCCTGGGGACCAAACACCACCCGCGCGCCCAGCTCCGGGGGCAGCAAGGCCTTCAACTGGGCGGCGGCGGCCTGGTCGATCACCGCCAGCACCTGGGGCCGGTGCCTGACAGCCTGCTCGGCCAGCTTTTGCACCGAGCGGGCCGCCGCCAGGCTGACCACCGTGAAGCGCTCCGGGTAGGCCTCCACCACCTCCAGGGTGCTCACCCCGATGGAGCCGGTGCTGCCCAGGATGGCCAGCCGGCGTCCTACCACCACAGCACCCGGCACAACAAGAGCACCGGCGCGGCCACCAACAGGCCGTCGATGCGGTCCAGCAGACCGCCGTGCCCGGGCAAGAGGGTGCCCGAGTCCTTGGCCCCGGAGGCGCGCTTGAGGGTGGATTCCAAGAGATCACCGGCCACGCTGAAGCCGGCCAAGAGCAGCCCCAGGCCGGCCCCGGCCAGGGCGGGCGTATCGGGCAGCCACAGACCGGCGAAGATCGCGCCCAAGAGGCCGGCCAGCAAAAGACCGCCGGCCAGGCCCTCCAGGGTCTTGCCCGGCGAGAGCCGGGGGGACAAGGGGTGGCGGCCCAGCAAATGACCCGCGAAATAGGCCCCGCAGTCGGCGGCCACCACCACCAAAAGCCCGAAGAGGATCAAGAGCCGTCCCTGCTCCCGAGCGCCCAGGAGCAGATAAGCGCTTATCTGGCCGGCCACGTACAACAGGCCCCAGCCCAGGCGCATGAGGCGGTCCAGCACCTGGGCCGGCTCGCCGGGGCCGGCCATGGCCGCGCCGGCGCCCAGGATCAGCCCCAGGCCCAAGGCCCCGGCCACCCCCGCGCCCCCCAGCAGGGCGGTCAGGGGAACCACCCCGGCCATGATCAGGGCCACCGACTTTTCCCAGATGGTGGCCTCGGGCAGGGCCAGGCGCAGGTATTCCCGCATGCCCAAAAGACCCAGCCCGGCCACCACCAATCCCAGAGCCCACAGGGGCGCCCCCAGCACCAGGAACACGGCGGCCAAGGCCATGCCCAGGCCGGTGACCACCCGCGCCCCCAGCCCCTGCATGACCCGCCGACCCGCCGCCTCAGCCACCCTGCCCTCCCAACTGCTCGCCGGTCTTGCCGAAGCGGCGCTGCCGGCGGGCGTAGTCATGCAGGGCGGCCAGCAGATGGGCTTCCCGGAAGTCGGGCCAGAAAACGTCGCTGAAATAAAACTCGCTGTAGGCGATCTGCCAGAGCAGGAAGTTGCTCACCCGAAGCTCGCCGCTGGTGCGAATCAGCAGGTCAACCTCGGGCAGGCCGGCGGTGTAGAGTTCCTTGGCCAGGGCCGCTTCGTCGATGGCCTGGGGCTCCAGGAAACCCTGGCGCACCCGCTGGGCCAAGGCGCGGGCGGCGCGGGTCAGCTCCTGGCGCCCGCCGTAGGACAGGGCCAGGGTGAGCGTCATGTCCCGGCCCTGGGCGGTGTCGGCCATGGTCTTATGGAGCAGTTCGCGGGTGGCGGTGGGCAGCTTGTCCAGCTCGCCGATGGCGTTCAGGCGGATGCCCTGGTCCAGCATCTCCTGGCGTTCGTTTTTGAGGAAGCGGCCCAAGAGGGTCATCAGGGCCTTGACCTCCAGGCCGGGCCGGCCCCAATTCTCTTCGCTGAAAGCGTAGAGGGTCAGAGCCGCCAGGCCCAGGCGGCGGCAGGCGCGCACGGCCACGCGCACGCTCTCGGCGCCTTCCTCGTGGCCGCGCACCCTCTGCCAACCCTTCTGCTTGGCCCAGCGCCCGTTGCCATCCATGATGATGGCCAGGTGGCGGGGCAGCGAGGCCGGGTCCGGCTCCGTGGCGGCCTGCTTTGGCGCGGGGGGGGGCTTCATGGCGGCTACACCCGGGAGCCAAGGGACGAAAGCGGTCCCTAAAACTCCAGGATTTCTTTCTCCTTTTCGGCCAAGAGCCCGTCCACCTTGGCGATGAAGTCGTCGGTGAGTTTTTGCACCTCGGTCTGGCCGCGACGGGCGTCATCCTCTGATATCTCGCCCTCGGTCTTGTACTCCTTGAGCATCTCGTTGGCCTCGCGGCGGGCGTTGCGCACCGCCACCTTGGTCTCCTCGCCCATCTTGCGGACGACCTTGGCCAAGTCCTTGCGCCGCTCCTGGGTCAGGGCCGGGATGCTCAGGCGTATCACGCGGCCGTCGCTCTGGGGGGTGAGGCCCAGGTCGCTCTTGAGGATGGCCTTCTCGATGGCCTCGCAGGACTTGGCGTCCCAGGGCTGGATCATCAATAGGCGCGGCTCCGGGGCCGAGAGGCTGGCCATCTGGCTCAACGGCGTGGCCTGGCCGTAGTAGTCGGCCCGGATGCCGTCCAGCAGGGTGATGGAGGCCCGGCCGGTGCGCACGCGGTTGAAATCGCGCCCGAGGGCCTCGATGGCTTTTTCCATCAACTCCTTGGCTTCTTGCTTCACATCCTCGATCATGATCTATCCCTCCACGCGCGACCCTACCGTCTCGCCCATGAGCGCCCGCAGGATGTTGCCCGGCTTCAAAAGGTCGAAGACGATCACGGGCAGCCGGTTGTCGCCGGCCAGACTGATGGCGGTGGTGTCCATGAACTTGAGATGGCGGGTCAGCACCTCGTCATAGGTCAGGCGGCCCAGCTTTTGGGCCTGGGGGTTGGTGACCGGGTCGCTGTCGTAGATGCCGTCCACCTTGGTGGCCTTCAACAGCACCTGGGAGCCGATCTCCTGGGCGCGCAGGGCCGCG
The DNA here is from genome assembly GCA_043804825.1 of Pseudomonadota bacterium. Classification (GTDB taxonomy): domain Bacteria; phylum Desulfobacterota; class Desulfarculia; order Desulfarculales; family Desulfarculaceae; genus JACRDC01. The sequence goes on along the minus strand of JAZDIQ010000083.1, from coordinate 13,885 downwards.
GCGGTGTCGGTGCTGAAATAGGGGCTGCCGGTGCCGGCGGCCAGGATGACCAGGCGGCCCTTTTCCAGGTGGCGCATGGCCCGCCGGCGGATGAAGGGCTCGGCCACCTGGGGCATGTTGATGGCGCTCATCACCCGGGTGGGCAGACCGCGCTTTTCCAGGGCGTCCTGCAGGGCCAGGGAGTTCATCACCGTGGCCAGCATGCCCATGTGGTCGGCCTGCACCCGGTCCATGCCCTGGGCGCTCTGGCTGACCCCCCTGAAGATGTTGCCTCCGCCCAGCACCACCCCCAACTGGCAGCCCAGGCCGGCGGCCCCGACGAGTTCGTCGGCCACATAGGACAGCATTTCCGGCAGGATGCCGAATTGGGAGCGGCCCATGAGGGCCTCGCCGGAGACCTTGAGCAGGGCGCGCTGATAGGCGGGGCTGGGGGCCAAGGTGTCCTCCCGGCGGCGGGTTGGCATCCAAATGGTTATCGTCGGCCCTGGTCAAGGGGGCGGCGAAACCGCCAAGTCACGTGCCCCGGACCGCGCGGGCGGCCCGGGGCGGGGACGAATCAGCGCCAGCGCCCCGGGGGGCCTAGGACTGGGCGCCCAAGACGAAGCGCACGAAGCGGCGGATCTGCACGTTCTCGCCGGTCTTGGCGCGCATCTCGTTCAAGAGGTCCTCGATGGTGCGGTCCGTGTCCTTGACAAAGGCCTGCTTGAGCAGACAAGACTCGGACTCGAACTTCTTCAGCTTGCCATCGACGATCTTGTCCCAGATCTTCTCGGGCTTGCCCGACTCTAAGGCCTGTCCGCGGTAGACTTCCTTCTCGCGCTCCACCACCTCGGCCGGCAGGTCTTCGGGGCTGACGCAGATGGGGTTGGCCGCGGCCACCTGCATGGCCACGTCCTTGGCGAACTGGCTGAACTCCTCGGTCTTGCCGGTGAAGTCGGTCTCGCAGTTGATCTCCACCAACACGCCCAGCTTGCCGCCGGCGTGGATGTAGCTCATGACCTGGCCCTCGCTGGCCTGCCGGTCGCCGCGCTTGGCGGCCACGGCCAGACCCTTTTGCCTGAGCCAGTCGGTGGCCTTGGCCATGTCGCCGTCGCACTCGGCCAGGGCCTTCTTGCAGTCCATCATGCCGGCGTTGGTTTTGTCGCGCAGCTCCTTGACCATGGCGGCTGAGATGCTCATGGCTTGACGCTCCTTATATTTGGGGGCCGGCCAGCGCGCCCGCGGGGGCGCCGGCCGGCCTATTTAAGTTGTGGCGGCAGGGTCGGCACTATAACCCTAGGCGGCGGGTACCGGCTTCTCGGCCCGGCGGATCACCAGCACCTCGGGACCCTCCTCCTCGCGGCCCACGGTCACCTCGGGCATGTCCTGGGGGATCTCCACCATGGCCCGCTGCTCATCGCGGCCGCCGCCCAGGCGGGACTCGCGCAGGGCCGTGCCCTCCAGCACCGCGTCGGCCACCTTGCCGGCGGTGAGCCGGATGGCCCGGATGGCGTCGTCGTTGCCGGGGATGATGTAGTCGATGCCCTCGGGGTCGCAGTTGGTGTCCACGATGGCCACGGAGGGGACGCCCAGGCGCTTGGCCTCGGTGACGGCGATCTTCTCCTTCTTGATGTCCACCAGGAAGACCACGGCCGGCAGGCGGCTCATGTCCTTGATGCCGCCCAGGTTGCGCTGCAGCTTCTCCAGCTCGCGCCCCATGGAGACGGTCTCCTTCTTGGGGAAGCGGCTGATGGAACCGTCGTTGAACATGCCTTCCAGGTACTTGTAACGCTCGATGGAGCGCTTGATGGTCTGGAAGTTGGTGAGCATGCCGCCCAGCCAGCGGTAGTTGACATAATACATGCCGCAGCGCTGGGCCTCTTCCATGATGATGTCGGCCGCCTGGCGCTTGGTGCCCACGAAGAGCACGTCGCCGCCACGGGCCACCGCGTCCACCACGAAGTCGTAGGCGGTGCGGAACATCTTGACGGTTTTTTGCAGGTCGATGATGTAGATGCCGTTGCGGGCCCCGAAGATGTAGGGCTTCATCTTGGGGTTCCAACGCCGGGTCTGGTGCCCGAAGTGCACGCCGGCTTCCAACAGCTGGCGCATGGTCACGTAAGCCATGAAAATCCTCCGATATTCTTGTTGTCCGCCGCCCCCGTCAACCCAAGACACCCACCGGTCATGCCTAACCGGCACCCGGGCACTTGGTCAGGGGGCGTGTGTAATTAAATCGCTGAACATTATCACGGCCGGCCGTGGGCCGCAAGTCACCTGCGCTCCGCCGGGTTGTGGTAGTGTATATAAGGTAAGCAGCGCGCACCGCGGGGCTGATTGTACACCACCGCCCCGCCCTTTTCGCCCACCACCCGGGAGACCGGCCATGAAAGCTCTCACCACCCGGCTAACGGTCATGCTGATGGCCATGCTGATGGTCATGGGCCTGGCGCTGGCGCTGGCCCAGCCGGCGGCGGCGGCCCAGCCCTCCGACGTCTTCAGGAACCAGCCGTCCTCGCCCTTTGGCTGTCCCCAGGGCCAGAGCTGGTCCCCCCGGGAGCAGCGCTGCCTGCCCTCGGCCTGGGTCAACGACCCGGTGCAGCCCCCCCAGTGCCCCCAGGGTCAGGAGTGGTCCACGGCCCAGCGGCGCTGCCTGCCCAAGCAGTCCCAGGAGCACCCCTGCCCGCCGGGGCAGACGTGGTCGCAGATACTGGGGCGCTGCCAGAGCCCGCCGGAGGCCAGCCAGCCGGGATCGACATTCCGCTGCCCGCCGGGGCAATACTGGTCCAGCCAGCAGAACCGCTGCCTGCCGGTGGCCGGCCAGGCCCGGCCCGAGCCCCCCGCGCGCCCGGTCTGTCCGCCGGGGCAGCAGTGGTCCGAGGCTCTGGGACGCTGCCAGTCCCTGGACAACCCCCTGGAAATACCCTCTCCAGGCATCTGCCCCCCCGGGCAGACCTGGGACCCCAGCCAGGGCCGCTGCCTCTCCGATTCCCCCGAGGTCTGCCCGCCGGGCCTGGTCTGGTCGCCGGAGCTTAACACCTGCATAGACGGGGGCGCGCCCTCGCCGGGCAGCCCCGCGCCCGGCGGCTGCCCGCCCGGCCAGCACTGGTCATCGGCCTGGGGGCGCTGCGTGCCCGACAAGGGCCGCGCCCCCGTGGGACCCATGCCCAGCAAGGCCACGCCGCCCGCCCCGGCCCCGGGGACGGCGCCCCAGCCAAGCAAGGAGAGGTGACCACCAGGCTCTAATCTGGCCCAGCCCCCGGACCCGCGATTTTACAACGGCGCTCGCCGTTGGTTTGGCGTTACCTTAAATTGGCCCCCCAACAATAGCCCCCACGGGAGTCGCTGGCGCCCGGCGGGGGACGGCGCTTGCCGACCCGTTCATGGGCGCCCAGGCACTCAGTCTAGGGGTGGGTCGGAAAAGGCCGTCCATGGCCCGCCTGGAAGCCCGTCGAAAAATTACGCCGATATCTCCTAGCCGCCCAATTCCTGACTGCGCTTGGTGGCGGCGGCCACCGCCTCCATGAGGATGCCGCGCACCCCGGCGTTTTCCAGCACGCGCAGGCCGGCGATGGTGGTGCCCCCGGGGCTGGTGACCATGTCCTTGAGCTGGGCCGGATGCTGGCCGGTCTGGACCATCAGCTCGGCCGAGCCGGCCACGGTGCCGGCGGCCAGCGTCAGGGCGCTGGCCCGGTCCAGGCCCATGAGCACCCCGGCGTCGGCCAGGGCCTCGATGATCAAAAACACATAGGCCGGCCCGCTGGCCGATAGCCCCGTGACCACGTCCATCAGGTGCTCGGCCACCACCACCACCTGCCCCACGGCGCCGAAGACCTGGCGGGCCAGGTCCAGGGCCGCCGGCGGTGTGCCCTCGCCGGCGCAGATGGCGCTGACGCCCTTCATCACCAGGGCCGGGGTGTTGGGCATGGCCCGCACCAGGTGCTGGCCATCCGGCAGCAGCGAGGCCAAAAAGGCCAGGCGCACCCCGGCGGCGATGCTGATCACCAGGCTCCCCGCCGACAGGCTGCCCAGGATGTCCCCCAGGGCCACGGCCACGTCCTTGGGCTTCACCGCCACGATCAACAGATCAACCGGCCCCAGGTCGCGGGAGTTCTCCACCACCCCCACGCCCAGCTCGTTCTTGAGCTTGGCGGACTGGGCGGGCAGCTTCTCGGCCACCACCACCTGCTCGGGCCGGGCCGTGCCGCCGCTCAAGAGGCCCTTGACCAGGGCCGAGCCCATGTTGCCGCCGCCCAAATCCCGATGCGTCCCTCTATGGCCATGTCATTCCTCCTCGGGCGGCCTGACCAGGTAGCGTCGGCCCCCGCGGTCGCCGATCACCTCCACCAAGCCGGCCTCACCCAATATCTTGAATAAATTCTTTATGGTGGAATCTGAGCAGCCCAGGCGCTGCCTGAGGTCGCGGTTGGCCAGCTCGGCCCCCACCGCCGCCGCCAAGGCCTGGGCCAGCTCCATCTCCCGCCGCCGGGGCAGGCCCGCCAGCCCCTCCAGGCGGCGCAGATAATACTCCACCGGCCCGGCGCCGGCGGCATGCAGTTCCGGGGGCAACTGGTCCAGGCCGATCTCATAGCCCGGCGACAGGGCCACCAGGCGCTGGGCCAAATGGCGCATCTGGCGGGCGTTGCCCGGCCAGTCATAGTCCAAGAGCCACTGCCGCAGATCCGGCGACAGCCGGCGGGTGCGCTTGGCCAGGATGCAGGCCTGGGTCAGGAAATGCTCCAACAACAGCGGCAGGTCCTCCTGGCGCTGGCGCAGGGGTGGCAGGCGCACGGGCACCACCAGGATACGGTACAACAGGGCCTGGTTGAAGCGCCCCGTGACCGCCAAGGCCTCCAGATCGCGGCTGGAGGCGCAGACCAGGCGAAAATCCACCTTTTGCCCCTTGGTGCTGCCCACGGGCACCACCACCCCGTCCTCCAGCACCCGCAGGAGGCGCACCTGAAAGGCCGGCGTGGTCTCGCCGATCTCGTCCAGGAACAGGGTGCCGCCCTGGGCGGCCCGGATGTAGCCGCTGGCCGGGGCCACCGCGCCGCTGAAGGCCCCCTTGACGTGGCCGAACAGCTCGCTCTCCAACAGGCCCTTGGCCAGGGCCGCGCAGTTGACCGCCACCAGGGGGCCTTCCCGCCAGGGCGAATGCCGGTGCAGGCGCCGGGCCACCAGCTCCTTGCCGGTGCCGGTTTCGCCCAACAGGAGCACCGGCAGGCCGGTGCCGGCCACCAGGTCCAGATCCTTGAGGGCCTGGGCAAAGGCCGGGGAGCGCCCGCCCACCAGTTCCTCGGCCGGCTCCAGTTGGGCCGCCAGGGGGTCCAGGCCCAGCCCCCGGCCGGCCAGGGCGGCCAGGGCCGGCAGGTTGATCAGCCGGGGCACCTCGGCGGCCAGGCGGGCCACCAAGGCCCGCCGCTGGGGTCCCAGACCCTCCAGGTAGGCCTGGGACCAGCGTTCCAGGGCCAGGCCCAAGTCCTGGGGGGTCAGCGGCTGCACCGAGAGCTCCAGCACCAGCTCCACCACCTGGCGGGCCAGGGCCGCCAGCCCGGGGATATCGGGCGGCTCGGGGCTTTCCTGACCGCCGCCGGGCAGCACCATGACCGCCTCGGCCACGCGGGGCCGCTGGTCGGCCGGCGGGCCGGCGGCCAGACTGTGGGCTAGACCGCGGGCCAGGTCGCGCCCGGCCGCTTCCAGGAATCGCTCCAGATGGTTCAAGGTCTCGGTCCCCCTTTGGGCTGGTCCCTTTCTACCCCAGGCGGCCCGGGCAGGCAAGAACTAGCCCGAACCGGGCGCGGCCAAGGCAGCGGTCCACGGCCCTGGCCGGGGGCACGCGGCCTTGCCAGGCAAAGGCCCCGATGCTATAAAAACGTATAACGGTTATGAAAATCGCCTCCCAACCTGGGTGTGAGGAGCCACGGATGATCAAAATGAGGCTGGCCCGGCTGCGCCGGCTTATCAAGGCCCAGGGGTTGGACGGGCTCCTGGTGACTTTACCCGCCAACCGGCGCTACCTCTCGGGCTTTAGCCCCGATGACGGCCAACTGGGCGAATCCAGCGGAGCGCTGCTCATCACCCAGGCCGACGCCCTGCTTTTGACCGACTTTCGCTACGAGCTGACGGCCCGTCAGCAGGCCGTCTACTTTGGCGTGCACATCTACCGGCGGGGCCTGGCCGATGAACTCCAGGGCCTGGCCGCAAGGCTCAATCTCAAGCGCCTGGGTTTCGAGGACGCGGCCCTGCTGGTGGCCCAGCACCAGCGCCTGGCCCAGGCCCTGGCCGGGGTGGAACTGGTGCCCACCAAGGGCCTGGTGGCCGGCCTGCGCCTAAAGAAAGACCCGGCCGAGCTGGCCAGCCTGGAACGCAGCCTGGCCCTGATGGAAAAGGTGCTGGACGAGGTTCTGGACGGCGAACTGGTGGGCCAGAGCGAGCGCCAGTTGGCCTTGCAACTGGTGCGCGGCGTGGAGGACCTGGGCGGCGAAGGTCCGGCCTTCCCGCCCATCGTGGCCAGCGGACCCAACGCCGCCGAGCCCCACGCCGAGCCTGGCCAGCGGATCATCCAGGCCGGCGAGACGGTGATCTTCGACGTGGGCGCCAAGCTGGAGGGCTACCACAGCGACATCTCGCGCACCGTGGTGGCCGGCGGGCTGGAGCAAGCCGACCAGCGCTTCGCCCAGGTCTACGCCACCGTGCGCCAGGCCCAGCTAACGGCCTTGGAGGCCATCCGGCCGGGCATGACCGGCGGCCAGGCCGACGCCATAGCCCGGGAGGTGATCGAGCAGGCCGGCTTTGGCGAGCGCTTCGGCCACTCCCTGGGGCACGGGGTGGGGCTCTACACCCACGAGGCCCCCTCGGTGGGTCCCAACTCCACCGACGTGCTGCAAACGGGCATGGTCTTCACCCTGGAGCCGGGCATCTACCTGCCCGGCTGGGGCGGCGTGCGCCTGGAGCAGATGGTGGTGCTGGAGCCCCAGGGCTGCCGCCTGATCAACCGCCTGGACCGCTTCTATGACCTCTAGCCCCCCGGCCGCTCCGGGTCTGGACCAGGACCTGGACCTCTACCTGGGGCACCTGGCCTCGGAGCGGGGCTTATCGGCCAACACCCTGGCCGCCTACTCCCAGGACCTGGGCGGCTTGAGCGCCTACCTGCTGGAGCAGGGCGTCACGGCCTGGGGCCAGGTGGACGCCCTGCACCTCCTGGGCTACCTGGCCCTGGCCAACCGCCAGGGCCTCTCGGCCCGCACCCGCGCCCGGCGGCTGTCGTCGGCCCGGGGCCTGAGCAAATTTTTATACCAGGAGGGGCTGATCAAGGACGACCCCCTGGCCACCCTGGACGGCCCCAGCCTGCCGGGCGGCCTGCCCCATTTCCTGAGCCCCCAAGAGGTGGAGCGCCTGCTGGAGGCGCCCGACCCCGCTACCGACCTGGGCGCCCGAGACCGGGTGATGCTGGAGCTGATGTACGCCGCCGGGCTGCGCATCAGCGAGGTCTTGAGCCTGGGGGTGGGGGACGTGCAGTTCCAGGTGGGCATCTTGAGCGTGCGCGGCAAGGGCTCCAAGGAGCGCCTGGTGCCGGTGCACCAAAAGGCCCTGGACGCCCTGAAGGCCTATCTGGAAGGCCCCCGCGCCCGTCTGCTGGGCCAGGGGCGCCGGGATGAGGTCTTTTTAAACAAGGACGGCGGCCGCCTTAGCCGCATGGGGGCCTGGAAGCTCTTGCACAAATACTTCCTCAAGGCCGGGCTGCCGGCTGGCGTGACTCCCCACACCCTGCGCCACACCTTCGCCACCCACCTCTTGGAGGGCGGGGCCGACCTGCGCTCCGTGCAGCTCATGCTGGGGCACGCCGACATCGCCACCACCCAGATATACACCCACGTCAGCCGCGCGCGCTTAAGCCAAGTGCACCGGCGCCACCACCCCCGCGGCTAAAGGGCCAACATGAGCCAGCACCCCGGCGAGACTCCCCAACGACCCCGCGACGTGGAGGGGATCACCACCCACGTCAACGCCGACTTTGACGCCCTGGCCAGCATGCTGGCGGCGGCCAAGCTCTACCCCGAGGCCATGCTGGTCTTTCCCGGGGCCCAGGAGCGCAACCTGCGCAACTTCTTCGTGGAGACCACCTGCTATCTCTACAACTTCGTCAAGGTCAAGAACCTGCCCTTCGAGCGGGTGCGCCGGCTCATCCTGGTGGACACCCGCCAAAAGGACCGCATCGGCCCCCTGGCCGAGCTGGCCGAGGACCCCCAGGTGGACATACACGCCTATGACCACCACCCCGACAGCGAGACCGACGTCAAGGCCAGCCTCCAGGTGGTGGAGTCCACCGGGGCCACCGTGACCATCCTCACCCGCCTGATGCGCGAGAGGGGCGTGAGCCTGGGCGAGGACGAGGCCACGGTCATGGCCCTGGGCATCTACGAGGACACCGGCAACTTCACCTTCGTCTCCACCACCCCCGAGGACTATCATGCCGCGGCCTGGCTCCTGGAGCAGGGGGCCAACCTCAACGTGGTCTCCTCGCTGATCACCCGCGAGTTGAACGCCGAGGAGGTGAGCCTCCTGAACGACCTGATCCACGAGGCCCAGCGGGTGATGGTCAACGGCGTGGAGGTGGTGCTCTGCCAGGTCAGCCGGGACCGCTACCTGCCCGAGCTGGCGGTCTTGGTGCACCGCTACATGGACATGGACAACCTGGAGGTGATCCTGGTGCTGGCGCGCATGGAGGAGCGGGTCTATCTGGTGGCCCGCTCGCGCCTGGTCCAGGTGGACGTGGGCCAGATAGCCAAGAGCTTGGGCGGCGGCGGCCACCCCACGGCGGCCAGCGCCACCCTGCGCGACCTGACCCTGGTGGAGGCCCGGGAGCGACTGATGACCGCCCTGCAATCGCACATCAACCCCAGCCGCCACGCCCGCGACCTGATGACCAGCCCGGTGATAACCGTGGAGCCCTCGGCCAGCCTGCAAGAGGCCAACCTCAAGCTCACCCGCTACAACATCAACGTGCTGCCGGTGGTCGACGGCGAGCGGGTGCTGGGCATCATCAGCCGCCAGACCGTGGAAAAGGCCATCTTCCACGGCCTGGAGCGCCTGCCGGTGACCGAGTACATGGACCAGCGGGTGCAGCCCATCGAGGTGGACGCCAACCTCTCGGCCGTGGAGCAGGCCGTGGTGGAACGACGCCAGCGCCTGGTGCCGGTGATGGACCAGGATCGCCTGGTGGGGGTCATCACCCGCACCGACCTCTTGAACACCCTCATCCAGCACCCGGTGATCAACGAGCCCAGCGCCGACGCCCTGGGGGCCAACGCCAACTCCCGCCAGAAGAACATCACCAGCCTGCTGCGCGAGCGCCTGCCCCGGCCGGTGATCGACATCCTGCAACAACTGGGGCGTCTGGCCGACGAGCTGGGCTACAACGCCTACCTGGTGGGCGGCTCGGTGCGCGATCTGTTCCTGCGACGCGCCAACCTGGACCTGGACGTGGTGGTGGAGGGCGACGGCATCCTGTTCGCCCGGGCCTTTGCCCAAGAGCGCCCGGATTTGCGGGTGCGCGCCCACAAGAAGTTCAACACCGCCAAGATGATCTTCAAGGACGGCCTGGTCATCGACGTAGCCACCTCCCGCCTGGAGTACTATCAGTCGCCGGCGGCCCTGCCGGTGGTGGAGATGAGCTCCATCAAGCTGGACCTCTACCGCCGCGACTTCACCATCAACACCCTGGCCGTGCGCATCAACGCCCAGAGCTTCGGCACCCTCATCGACTTTTTCGACGGCAGCCGCGACATCAAGGAAAAGGCCATCCGGGTGCTGCACAACCTCTCCTTCGTGGAGGACCCCACGCGGGTCTTCCGGGCCGTGCGCTTCGAGCAGCGCTTCGGCTTCCGCGTCGGCAAGGTCACCGAGGGTTTGATCAAGAACGCCATCAAGATCGACGCCTTTAAGCGCCTGTCCGGCCGGCGCCTGTTCGGCGAGCTGAAGCAGATGCTGGAGGAGGAGCGCGCGGTGGACTGCCTGGGGCGCCTGCGCGATTTAAGGCTCCTGGAACTGTTCCACCCCAAGCTCAAGCTGGACCCCAAGGAGCTGGACCTATTGGAGGAGATCGAACAGGCCCTGGCCTGGTATCATCTATCATTCCTGGACCAGCCCCTGCGCCAGTGGCTGGTCATCTTCCTGGGCCTGTGCGACCCTTTGAAGGACGATGAGCTACAGCCCCTGTGCCAGCGCCTGTTCTTGCCCGACAAGCTCTGTCAGGAGATCATGGAGATGCGCGCGTTGGCCCTGAACGCCCTCAACCGCTTCCAGCGGGGGCCGGCGGCGGCATCCTTGATCTACCAGATGCTGCGGCCCATCCGGCCCGAGTATCTGCTCTTGATCATGGGCAAGGCCAGCATGCCCGCCGCCAAGCGGGCGGTGAGCCAGTATCTGACCGCACTGGTCAAGGTGCGGCCCACCTTAAGCGGCGCCGATCTCCTGGCCCTGGGCTTTGAGCCCGGGCCGGTTTTCCGTCAGATACTGGACCGGCTCATGGCCGCCCGCCTGGACCAGGAGACCCACAACCGGGAAGAAGAGTTGGCCCTGGTGGAGCGCGAGTTCGGACTTCACCTGAAACACGAGGTATCATGACAAGCTATCTGTTGGGTATATTTGTCAAGTTCCTGCTGCTGGCCCCGCCCATCCTCATGGCGCTCACCGTGCACGAAGCCTCCCACGCCCTGGTGGCCTCCCTGCGCGGCGACGACACCGCCAAGGCAGCCGGCCGCCTGAGCCTCAATCCCTTGAAGCACCTGGACGTGGCCGGCACCCTGGTCTTCTTCGTCACCGCCTGGGTGGGCTCCGGCATCGGCTGGGCCAAACCGGTGCCTGTGGACTATCGCCGGCTGAAAAACCCCCGGCGCGATATAATCTGGATCTCGGCCGCCGGGCCGGTGGCCAACCTCTCGGCCGCCTGCCTGTTGGGGCTGGTGCTACATATTTTGGTAAGTGCCGGCGTCTTCCGGGAGCCCACCCTGGCCATCTACTACCTGGGGCAGCTCTTCATCCTGGGGGTGCAGGTCAACCTGATCCTGGCCATGTTCAACCTGGTGCCCCTGCCGCCCCTGGATGGCTCGGGCATCGTCACGGGGTTGTTGCCGCTGAAGGCCGCCATGCGCTATCAAGAGCTGAAGCGCTACGGCTTCGCCCTGCTCCTGGGCCTGATCTTCTTGCCCCAAGTGGTGCACGGCTTCCCGGACGTGATCGGCATGCTGGTGGTCTGGCCGGCCCGGGAGCTGATGGACCTGCTGTTGCCCCTGTAAGGACTCTACCCATGGATGTGGCCGTAAAACTGGAGATATTCGAGGGACCCCTGGACCTGCTCTTGCACCTGATCCGCAAGAGCGAGGTGGATATCCACGACATCCCCATCGCGCTGATAACCAAGCAGTATCTGGAATACCTGGACCTGATGCGCGACCTGAACATCTCCATGGCCGGCGACTTCCTGGTCATGGCCGCCACCCTGGCCCACATAAAGAGCCGCACCCTGTTGCCCAGCCTGGCCGCCAACGCCACCGAGGAGGAAGGCGAGGACCCGCGCTCGGACCTGGTGAGCCAGCTCATGGAGCACCAGCGCATCAAGGAGGCGGCCCTGCGCCTGGACCAGCGGCCCTGGCTGGACCGCGACGTCTTCGGCCGCGGCGCCGGCAAGCAGGAGGTGAACCAGGCACTGGCCGGAGCCCAGTCCGCCGAGGCGGTGGCCGTGGGGCTCTTCGACCTGATCGAGGCCTTCCGCCGCCTGCTCACCCACCAGGACCCCCGCTCGGGCTTCACCCTGCCCGCGGCCCAGGTCTCCCTGGAGGAGCGCATGGGCCTGCTCCTGGAGAGCCTGCGGCGCCACCAGACCATCACCTTCGAGGAGTGCTTCCAGGGCCAGCGCGGCCGCGGCGATCTGGTGGTAACCTTCCTGGCCATCCTGGAGTTGACCCGCCTGGGGCTGGTGCGGGTCTTTCAGCAGCGCGCCGACCAGGCCCAGGACGGCCCCGTGGATTGGGGCACCTTGCGCATCTACTTCATGCCCCTGGACCGCGAGGAGACAGCGGAGGAGCAAGAGCCGTGAGCGTGGACATAAAACGCATCCTGGAGGCCCTGATCTTCGTCTCCGAGGGTCCCCTGAGCCTGGCCCAGATGGGCCAGATTCTGGAGACCGAGGACAAGGAACTGGTGGCGGCCGCCCTACAGGAGCTTTTGGCCGAGTATCAGGGCCTGGAGCGGGCCTTCACCCTGGTGGAGGTGGCCGGCGGCTACGCCTTCCGCACCCGGCCGGAGTTGGCTTTTTGGCTACGCCGCCTCAGGCGCGAGCAAGTCACGCGCCTGTCCCGGGCGGCCCTGGAGACCCTGGCCATCATCGCCTACAAGCAGCCCATCCTGAAGGCCGAGATCGAGCGCGTGCGCGGGGTGGAGGTGGGCGGCGTGCTGCGCATGCTCATGGAGAAGGACCTGGTGCGCGTGGTGGGGCGCAAGGACCTGCCCGGCCGCCCCCTGGTCTACGGCACCAGCAAGCGCTTCCTGGAGGTCTTCGATCTCAAGGACTTGAGCGATCTGCCCACCCTGGAGGAGATGGAGGCCCTGGCCGGCCAGCCCGATAGCGCCGAGGTGGCCGCCGAGGATGACCTTTTCTCCCGGGCCGCCGGCCTGGCCGACCTGGAAGAGCTGGAGCCCGAGGACGGCCAAGACAGCGAAGACAGCGAAGACGCCTTAGCCGGCCGGGAGGCTCCAGACCCCGGCGATGATGCGCCGGCCCAAGAGCCCCAACCAGAGGAGGCCACGCCATCACCGCCACCGGTGCCCGCCGACCCGGCCCCGCGGGAGACGCCCGCGGGCGTGGAGGCCGACCCCCTGGGCTGGGCCGGCCCCGAGCCCGCGCCCCCGCGCCTGCGCCCGGTGGTCAAGCATGACCCCGACGAGGGCGATGACGAGCCCCCCCAAGCGGCCTGAGGGCCAGGAGTCACCATGGTAGAGGAACGGCTGCAAAAAATTCTGGCCCGCGCCGGCGTGGCCAGCCGCCGGGCGGCCGAGGAGCTGATCACCGCCGGCCGGGTGGCCCTGGACGGCGTGGTGGCCAACCAATTGGGCGTCAAGGCCGACCCCGCCCGCCAGAGCATCACCCTGGACGGCCAGCCCCTGCCCGGACCGGAGGCCAAGGAATACTGGCTGGTGAACAAGCCCGCCGGGGTGGTCAGCACCGTGCGCGACCCCCAGGGCCGGCGCCTGGTCTCGGGCCTGTTGCCCCCCGAGGCCGGCGCCCGGCTCTATCCCGTAGGCCGCCTGGACTACGACTCCGAGGGCCTGGTGCTGATGACCAACGACGGCGAGTTGGCCTACCGCCTGATGCACCCCCGCTACAAGATACCCAAGACCTACCGGGTCTGGGTCAGCGGTTATCCCACGGCCGAAACCATCGCCCACCTGCGCTCCGGGGTGATCATCGACGGGCGGGCCACCGCCCCGGCCCGCGTGCACATCAAGGGCGGCACCGCCCTGCGCAGCAAGCTCTCCTTCATCATCCACGAGGGGCGCAAGCGCGAGATACGCCTGATGTGCGCCACGGTGGGGCACCCGGTGCAGCGTCTGGTGCGGGTGGCGCTGGGGTCCCTGCATCTGGGCGATTTGCCCGAGGGGGCCTGCCGCCGCCTGAGCCCCGGTGAGGTCAACGAACTCAAGACCGAGGCCGGCCTAATAACCGGTTGCAAACCCAGCCCGCATGGTGTAAAAAAATCTCCGCGAGAAGGCGGTGGAGGGCGAGGAGCACCAAAAGCCCCCGCTCGCAAGCCCAGGATCAGAAATACAGGCCGGTAACTCAGCGGGAGAGTGCCATCCTCACACGGTGGAAGTCAAGGGTTCAAATCCCTTCCGGCCTACCAAGAAT
>JAZDIQ010000082.1:0-4383 GCA_043804825.1 Pseudomonadota bacterium | reverse complement strand
TGGAGAGGTTGAGGTCGTGCTGGGAATAGCCCAGGTCGGCGGACTGTCCGTCCACCTTCTGGTCGGTGCTGTGCTCGACCTGATAGCCCAGGTGGGTCTTTAGCCGGCCCAACTCGCCGGAAACCAGGGGCGCCAGGCTGGGCGCGGCCCAGGCCGGCCCGCACAGGGCGATGACGAGCAGCAGGCCGCCGAGCAGGCTCGGGGGCGGGGGCGCAAGCGGGCGACGAGGCATCAATGGTTCTCCCAAGCTGGGGTGGCTGGCCAGCCGGCCCGCTGGCCGGTTCCACCCAGCTTGCCCCATCACGGGTCCGCCGTCAACCGCCCGGCCCCGCCGGGTTGGCGGGAGCGGCGGACGGCGGACGGTCGTCCCGGCGGGGCCGGGCTCAGCTGGGTTTGACCAGGGCCCCGAACAGGCGGGAGTTGCCGATCATGTTGGCGCCCATCCACATGGCGTCCATGATGTCGCTGTCGGCCCAACCCAACGCCCGCAGGGCCTCCAGGTCGGCGTCGGTCACCTGGTCGGAGGCGCGCAGGGTCTTGAGCACCAGCAGCAGCAGGGCCTTCTCCTTTTCGGGTAGGGGGGCCTGGCTGGGGTCCTCGTGCAGGGCCTCCAGTTCCACGTCGGTCAGGCCGGTCATCTTGAGCATGTTGCCGTTGAGGCCGATGCAAAAGCTGAAGCCGTTGTCGGCGGCCACCAGATAGCGTATCAAGGCCAGGAGTTTGAAGCTCAAAGTGGGGTGCTGAATGAAGTACTTGATGAACTCCACCTGGCGCAGGGCCAGGGCGGGGCTGGCGCTGAGCATGACCATAGGCGCGGGCACGCCGATCTGGGGAGGGAACACGGCGTAGGCCTCGGCCAGGGCGCCGCTGGCTTCCTGGGGGTCCACGGTCTTTAGGCGGAACATGGCTCTTCTCCTTTGTTTGTTTCGGGCCGATTCCCGCGGCAGAAAACAGGTGCGGCTTCTGCCATGATTGCCACTAGTAGACCGGTTGGCTAGCGCCCTGCCCCAAAAATAGCCGGCTCAAGCCAGCAGGCCGTCAAACACTATTTTTTCAAACGTTATCAAAGACTCAGGACTCTTGCACGCCTTCATGCGGATCAGGGACCCGTGCCAGCTGCTCACGATGAAAAAGGCCAATTGGCGGGTGTCCCAGCCGGGAGCCAGGTGGCCGGCCCGCTGGGCCTCCTCCAGCACCGCCTCCACCTTGCCGGCCATGGCCGTGATGGACCCGGCCACCTTCTGGGCCAGCAGGGGGTTGAGGTCACTCATCTCCTGGGCCAAGTTGCCCACCGGGCAGCCGCCGGTATAGCCGTTTTGCTCAAAGTAGTCCCGGAACCAGGCGAAGAATCTCCGCAGGCGCCCCAAGGGAGGCTGCGAGGCGTCATCCAGCATTTCCGAGGCAAGGGCCGCCCAGCGCTGATCGAAGTAGTCGATCACGCCCAAGGCCAGCTCCTCCTTGCTTTTGAAATAGAAGTAGAAGGAGCCCTTGGGCACACCGGCCTCCCGCAGTATCTGTTGCAGGCCGGTGGCATGATAGCCCTGGTGGTGGAAGAGCTTGGCGGCCACCTCCAGCAGGCGTTCCTTGGTTTCCTGGGTCATGCTCGCTTTCCCGCCACTCCTTGGTCGGTTCTTATAATAGACTGGTCGTCTAGTAGTGTCAAGCCCAATCGCCTTGGTGGTGTCTCAGCGATTATCAGCCGATGTCAAGGCGGTTGCGTAGAGAATGGCCGTGTGCCCCGAGCGCCGGAGGTTGGCTCCGCCGCGCGCGGCCGGCCCCTAGTTCCTGGTCCAGCGGGTGCCCAGAGGGGTATCGATGATGCGCACCCCCTGGGCGGCCAGTTGCTCGCGCAGGGCGTCGGCGGCGGCGAAATCCCCCTGGCGGCGGGCCTCGGCGCGCCGGTCCAGCAGCTGTTGCACCTGAGGCTCGACCGCCGGCGGCTCCAGGTCCATCACCCCCAGCACCCGGTTGACCCGCCCCATGAACCCCAGCACCGCCTCCACCTGGGCCTGGTCCAGGCGTCCCCGGCCGATCAGGGCGTTGACCTGCTTGACGAAACCGAAGACGTGGCCCATGGCCTTGGGCAGATTGAGGTCGTTGTCCATGGCCTCCTGGTAGAGGGCCTTGGTCTTGTGGATCAGTTGATCCACCTCCGGCTCGCTGCGGCCCGGGCGCAAAAAGCGCAGGCGGGCCACGAACTCCGCCAGGCGGGCCACGGCCCGGCCGGCCAGGGCCAACTGCTCGGGCGCGCAGACCAGCACCCGGCGGAAGTGCTGGGAAAGCAGCCAGTAGCGCACCGTGGCCGCGGAGTGGCCCTGGGCCAGGAGATCGCGCAGGGTCAGGTCGTTGCCGGCGGTGCGGCTGACCTTGCGCCCCTGGCTCATCACCACCTCCGAGTGCAGCCACATGCGCGCCAGGGGTTGGCCGGTCAGGCCCTCGGCCACGGCGATCTCGTTGTCGCCGTGGGGGAAGATCAGGTCGCGGGAGGCCAGGTGCAGATCAAAGGGCTGGCCCAGGTGCTGGGTGGCCATGGTGGCGCACTCCACGTGCCAGCCCGGGCGCACGTTGCCCCAGGGCGTTGGCCAGTAGATGCCGGCCTTCAGCTCGGCCAGGGTGGCCCGCTTGAACAGGGTGAAGTCCCGGGGGTTGTCCTTCTCGTAATAGTCGAAGTCCACGGTCTTGCCGCACTGGATGGCGTTGAGGTCCACCCCGGAGAGCTTGCCGTAGTCCTGGAAGCGGCTGATGTTGAAATAGACCGAGCGCAGCTTTTCGTAGGCCAGGCCCTTGTCCAACAGCCGCCGGGTCTCGTCGATCATGTCGCCGACGTGCTCGCTGGCCTTGGGGTAGTGGTGGGCCGGCAGCACCTGCAGGGCCGCCATGTCCTCCAGGAAGGCCTTTTCCCAGCGGGCCGCGAAGTCGGCCAGCTTCCCGCCCTCGTGCAGGCACTGGTTGACCGTGCGGTCGTCGATGTCGGCCATGTTGATGACCAGCTTGACCTCGAAGCCCCTGGTCTCCAGGTAGCGGCGCACCAGGTCGGCGAAGACCATGCGCCGGCACAGACCCAGGTCGGCCGGGCCGTCCAGGCTGGGCCCGCAGGCGTAGATGCCCACCCGGCCCGGCCGCACCGGCACCAGGTCGTCCACCCGGCGGGTGAGGGTGTTGTAGAACTTCAGGGGCTCGGGGACCTTCTCGCTGACGAACAGGGAGGTGGAAAGATAGCGCTCGCCGCCGTCGGGCAACAGGGCCACCACCGGCCCTTCCCTGAGCTCGGCCGCCAGGTCCAGGGCCGCCTTCATGGCCGCCCCGGCGCTCATGCCCACGAAGATGCCCTCCTCGCGGGCCAGGCGGCGGGCGGCCTCATAGGCGCTGTCGTCGTCGACGTTGACGATGGCGTCGGGCTCGAAGGGGTTGAAGATGCCCGGCGGGTAGGACTCCTTCATGTTCTTGAGGCCCTGGATCTTGTGCCCCTGGTAAGGCTCCACGCCCACGACCTTGATCTTGGGGTCCAACTCCCGCAGGCGCCGGGTGATGCCCATCAGGGTGCCGGTGGTGCCCATGGCGATGACCACGGCCTTGACCTTGCCCTCGGTGCCCTGGTATATCTCGTCGGCCGTGCCGTGGTCGTAGTGGGATTTCCAGTTGTTTTCGTTGTTGAACTGGTCCACCAGGAAATATTTGTCCGGCTCCTCGCGGGCCAGGCGGTAGGCCTCCTCGATGGCCCCGTCGGTGGCCAGGTGGGCCGGGGTGAGCAGGATGTCGGCGCCATAGGCCTTGAGTATCTTGCGCCGCTCGGCCGAGGCCGACTCGCTCATGGCGAACAGCATCCGGTAGCCCTTGACCGCGCAGACCATGGCCAGGCCGATGCCGGTGTTGCCGCTGGTGGCCTCCAGGACGATCTTGTCCTTGGTCAGCTCGCCGGACCGCTCGGCCGCCTCGATCATGTACAGGGCCGGCCGGTCCTTGACCGAGCCGCCGGGGTTCATGGTCTCCAGCTTGGCGTAGATCTCCACCTCGGGATGGGGGTTGAGGCGGTTGATGCGCACCAGGGGGGTTTCCCCCACCAGCTCCAGGATATTGTCCACCTTGCGCAGGGTCATGCTAGGCCTCGGATGAGTTTCGCGGAAGGCCTAAAG
Source organism: Pseudomonadota bacterium (assembly GCA_043804825.1). GTDB lineage: Bacteria > Desulfobacterota > Desulfarculia > Desulfarculales > Desulfarculaceae > JACRDC01. The sequence continues at coordinate 250 of JAZDIQ010000082.1, read as the reverse complement.
CATACTTGCGCCAAGGCTTTCTGTAAAGGGGCGGGGCCGGCCCCGCCCCTCGGCGGCGGCTTAGCGGCGGTTGACCACGCAGCGTCCGTTCTCCCAGTGCTGGTTGGGCGGGCAGTTGGGCTGGTTGGGCACGCAGCGGTGCCCGTCCCAGCGCTGGTTGGGCGGACAGTTGGGCTGGTTGGGCACGCAGCGGTGCCCGTCCCAGCGCTGGTTGGGCGGACAGTTGGGCTGGTTGGGCACGCAGCGGTGG
>JAZDIQ010000081.1:0-5178 GCA_043804825.1 Pseudomonadota bacterium | reverse complement strand
GTCATAGGCAATCTTGATGACCCGGGATAATCCCATATTAAAGGGAACGCCCTCATGGCCTAGCCCGCTACCCGGGGCCCCGCAATAGAACACCGGGATACCGGGTAATTTGCTCTCCAGATGCTCCTTGCCCTCATAGGTTTGGCCGGTGAGAGGCTCGGGCCAACGGGTGGCCACCAACCAATAGCGCCAGCTCCCTTCTGGTTCAACCCGGTCGCGCACCGACTTGGAGTTGATGAAGGAGAATTGCCGGATCGTGTCTTCATCCAGTGGATGCCAGTGGGCCTGGCTGACAGGGTGCTCGATTATGGTTTCGTATTTCTTGTTACTCTTGGTGTTCACCTTGTCCGAAAAGGCGAAATAGCCCACGCTCCAGCCCGGCTGCTGCTTGTTACTGAAGGAGTCTATGACCGACTTCCCTTCGTAAACCGATTTGAAGCAGACCATTTCGGAACGGACCTTCTGCAATATTAAACGCCGCTTTTCACCAATGGATTTTTCTTTCCAATTAGACAGGTAGAGCGGTTTATTTTCGAGTGTGCTGATGGGCAGGTAGTGGTAGCCCTTGGTGCCCCTGGCCGGGGCCAACCACCATGAGTTCGCGGCGTCGTCGTAGACCAGCCAGCCGGCCTTGATGTCGTTGGAGGTCACCCGGCTGGTGTATTCGGGCATGCGATAGTCGCGATAACCAAAGCGATGGTGGTCGTTGATCTGCCCCAGGTGGGAAAAGGAGAGTATCTCCACCACCGAGCGCAGCATGCCCTTGAGGCTGGAGCCGGGAATGGCATAGTCATCGCCCAACTTGAAGGGCCGCGTGGCGCCCGGCTTCTCGTCGCCGTCTACTTGGCTCGCCTTTTCGCGCTGGCCCACGCAGATGGGGGTTTCAGCCTCCCAGGTTACCTTGATCGTCCCGGAGTAGCCATTGGGCAGCGGCCTGCCCAGGCTGATCTTGTCTTGCGGCAAGGGTTGGCCTGGTTGTTTCTTGGCAAATCCCAGGGGGGCTGGACAGACCTGGGAATTTAGGGGCACGAAGCGATAACCGGCCTTGGGCTCAGGCATCGCGCACCTCCTTTACAGTAAACCAGCCAAAGCCTTTGTTGACGCCATGCCCCAGCATCAGCACCTCTTCTTGGCAAACCTGGTCTATCAAGGCATGGAAGGCTTCTTCGTCTTCCTGGTTCCCCCTGCCAAAGCTGAGGGCTTCCTTCCCCTCTGGCATGCGGAAACGCCGCAGGGCTAGGGCCAGGGTGACCAGGAACTCCACCCCTCGATAGGCCCTCGTGGTGAAGAGCGCGTTGTCGATGGGGGCGGCCGAAAAACGATCCAGGGCCACACTGGTCAGGTCGCACTCCTGGCCGCCGTCGACCAACTTGACCTCAGCCACCTCCAGAAGCTTGCGCCAGCCCGTGACGCCAAAAAGGCGCTCGGTGGTTGTCAGCTTATCAGGCTTCTTCCAATCGGGACGGCGGAAGCGGTTGTCGATCTCATCGCAGTCTTGACAAGGCTGCTCCATCTGCTGGGCCTGGGCCCAGGCCATGCGGGAACGCAGCACGCCCAAGAGGCTGCTGGGCAGCAACAGGGGTTGGCCTGGTCCTGATTGCAGGGTTTGCGTGGAAGGCTCAGCGGTCTTCTTCTTGCCCGCGCGGCAGGGGTCGTGGATGAGGTACGGCCCCTTGCAGGTGAGCCGGAGCTTGCGGGTCAACCTGGCACCTGGCGCATCATTGGGCTGTAGATCTATGGTGAGGTTCTCTGTCTCTTGGCTGAAGGCCTGGGCATCGAACCAGATGTGTTGGATCAGGAGTTCCTGCTCCAACAGGCGCACCCGGCCTTGGCTGAGACCTTGCCCCTTACCAAGGGGAATGCCCGCCGTGCCGGCCATAAGGTCCAAGAGCGGTTTGACCCGTTCTTGGAACGCATCCATGCTGCCAGTGAAATGGAGCCGCAGGCCAAACCTGGTCCCTTGCGGCACCAGTTCTTGGTTGAAGAGCTTTTTATCCTCGGCAGTGCCGGAGTCACGATCAGTGGCCACCCTGGTGAGAATGTAGCTGGCCTCGTCAGCCACATAGAATGGCAGGTCCGATTCAGCGGGGATAGACTGCTTGTCCATCCTGGCCAGCAGGAAGCGCACCGCGCCCATCCGGCCGGTCTCTTCCTCGGCCGAGGCCTCTTTGCCCTTGTGCTGGGTGATCTCACCAAAGATGGCCTGCCGCTCTTCCGTGGAGAAACCGACCTCCCGGCAGGCTGCCTGCAAGCAACCCTTGAGCGTGGTCCCTGGGATGCAAGGCAGCCCTTCAAAATCGCGCACCACCTTGGACACCAGGGACTTCAGCTTGTCGGCCGAGTCCGGGGCCTCCAGGATCGCCTGGGGGACGTCCTTGCCAGTCCTCATGCTGTCCAGGCGCTCGAACTCCCCGGTGCCGATATGCAGGGGAGAAAGCGCTTCCAAGTGCCCGGTGACTGTGATCTGCTCAAGCACAGGGCACCCCCCTTTCAAAGCGCCGGGCGTCTTCCCAGTCCACTCTCACCTCGCCAAAACCATTCTCCGGCGGGTAAGGGCACCTCTGCCAAAGCGCCGGGTCGCGCTTGGCCTGGCCTTGGAAGCGCACCGGCAAGCCACGCCGCACCAACCGGCTAAAGAACTCTGCTTGGGCCTGTTGGGAGACACCTTCGAGATTCAGCAGGAAAACTGACCCTGGCTGGGTCAGAAGGTAAGGGGCGTAACATCCGTCCCGCTGGCGGAAACGCCGGGCCCGGTACCCTCCCTCCCATTTCTGGACGGCCCTGAAATCGACCAGGTTTAACGTGGGTGCCGCCTCGGGCCAGTCCAGCTTCACCACTTCCCGCCAATAGGTTTCGTAAAGGTCTTTGACCGAGGGCGCCTCCTCCTGGCCTGGTTGACGGCAGGCGTCCTCGGTGTCCAGGAGCAGGGCCGGAGTTTGCAAGGTGACGCGCCAGATGGCCTGGCCGTTGAAGGTGGCGGTGGCCGCGGTGACCTCTGCGTCGGCATCGGCCACCAGGCGGCACTGGGCCGCGGCGTCGGTCTTGCCCACGAAATCCAGGCCGCTGAGCAGGGCCGCGACGATTTGGCGGAAAGCACCTTCGCCCACCTCGCCACGGTCAAGCAAAAAGCGCCAGCGTAGGCCAACAGGCACCACTTCGCGATAGGAAAAGAGCTGGCCCTTGCTGACCACACCTTGCTCGCTCTTGATGGCCGTGCGGGTGCGAACGTGGTAGCCGGTCTCACCCGGCCAGCCCAGTTTAGCCAGGGCAGTCTCCGTCACCGCGCCCTTCCAGTCGATGGGATAAGCCACAAGATGGCCTTGCCAGGCGGCCGCGTCCGGCTGCCAGAAGCAATCGAAGATATGATGTTCGTAGCTCTCGCCCTGGTCCTTTTTCTGGTCGCGCTGGATAAGGCTGAAGGGAACCGCGCGAGGTCTCTTGGCCGCGGGGTCGTCGGCTTTTATTGGGAAGGCGTGGCTTACCAGAACTTCCGCTAGCGCTGTACCCAGCTCATCGTCCAGGGCGCCTGCCAGCTTCAGTTTGTGGGCCAGACAGCCTTTGATAACCGCTCCCGGGATAATTGGGCTGCCCTGGTAGATGTTGCCGCCGATCAGCTCGGCATCCACCACGAAGGGCTCCAGAAATTCAAGCTCGAAGGCCAGGCGGTCCTGGATCGAAATCGTGCTGGCCAGGCCAAGGTCCACCATTGGCACCGGTGGTGAGCCCTGGTCCTCCAGCGCTATCGGCCGAACCAAGTTGCCAAAGCCCGGCGTCTTGATACCTCCCAGGGCAGGCAGGAAGCTAAGCGCCAGGCTGGCCACCTCCCAGAAAAGGGCTGCCTGTTCCTCCGAGCCCCAGAAGGTCATCTCGCCCGCGAAGGGGACCCCCTTGCCCAGGGGGAACGGCTGCTCCAGGACCTGGAGCGCGCCCTCCTGCACGCTTCCAGTGTCCTCTGAGATGGCGATGCGGGTCCCGGTGCCGCCCTGAACCTGCGCGGAAAGCTGGCACACCAGGTCACCGATATGCACTCGCCCCTTTTGCGGCTCGAATGGGTTGGCCAAGCCCTGGTCCAAATCGCCATAGGCATCACCGGAACCCTGGCCAAACCAATCCACCAGGTGCGCGGGGCCGAACTTTTCCGTCTTCGCTTCCAGCATATTTTCCAGGATGGCCAGTAGAACACCTTGCAGCTGGCTTCCCGGGAAGATGATTCGATCCTGATGATCGCGGACCAGGGCGGTGTCCAGGCCCGGGGCGTTGGCCCAGAGCCCTTGGCTGACAAAAGGGCTCTCCAACTCGGCCCGCACCAGACGAGTCTGTTTGGCTGCCGTCATGCCGCACCTCCCCGGTTCTGGAAAGGCTCCACGTATTCTCCCAAGTGGAGTAGATGGAAGAGGGGCATCAAGGGGTAATGACTGTCGTAGGCCATGTGAGGGCCCTTTAGGTGTTGCCAGGAGAACGGCTTGCCTCGGGAGTCGGCATATTCCTTTAGCTTTTCGTCGGCTGCCTTCAGCCAGGCTTGAAATGCCGGCGCCTCTTCGGGTTGGTTCAATAGGCCTGCATCAAGAGCCAGGCCCCTGATCTTGAATAGCTGGCTGGGCGGCACGCCTTCACTGATCTTGCCGCCCGGGCCTTCGGCCAGGCCCAGGAACTCTTTCATGGTGGCCATGGTCTGATCAAAGAGGCTCAGGTCAAAGCTGAAGGGCCGGGCCTCGGCGCATTGATAGTGAGCATCGCGGAAGGTTTTAACGCCACCGGCCGGCGGGTCCATGCCCATGAGCACCATGGCTTGGAGGTAGTTGCCCAGGCGACCGATGTTGCGGCCCTGCTCGTCGCATAGGCCCTTGGCACTTTCCGCCAGGTTCTCGGCCAGACGCCTGACCTCCTGGATGGGAGTCTTGTGATGGCAGAAGACCAGGCCCATAGCATGGGTGAGGTCCCGGCCGCGCCAGGCCCAGCCCTCGGCCAGCATCGGCGCAATGGCCTCGACCACCTTCAGGGCCGACCAGGCGGGCAGTACCAGGCAGAACTCATCACCTGCGCGGCGACAATTATTCTTGAGCGTCAGCGACAATTAGAATTGTGCATCATCCCTAGGGCGGCTGTAGAGGGTAGGTTACCCCGAGAGAGGAGGGTGACCGACCTTGGTGACAGATGCCCAAGTGAGGAAAATGATGA
>JAZDIQ010000080.1:0-29667 GCA_043804825.1 Pseudomonadota bacterium | reverse complement strand
GGCGGGGCTGACCAGGGGCATGTCGCCCAAGAGCACCGCCAGCACCCCCGCCCCGCCCTGTTGGGCGCGGGCGGCGGCCAGGGCCAGGGAGGTGCCCATGCCCCGGGGCCAGCGGGGGTTGACCAACACCTCCAGGCGGGGGTCGGCGGGCAGGACGGCCCGCAGCTCATCGGCGTCCCGGCCCAGCACCACCAGCACCCGCCCCAGGCCGCTGGCCAGGGCGGTCTCCAGCGCGTGCAGGATCAGGGGGCGTCCGGCCAATGGGGCCAGGAGCTTGCCTCCGCCGAAGCGCTCCCCTTGGCCCGCGGCCAGGAGCGCGACGAAGGCCCCGCCGGGAGGGTTCATCAGGCTGGCTTTTCCTGGGGGCGGGCGGCGCTCAGGATGCCGGCCAGCCACCGGGCCGACTCGCCCACCGCCTGGGGGCTGGGTCCGGGGCGCAGCTCCACCACCTGATGGGGGGCCTTGCGCAGAACCTTGGCCAACTCCGGCCAGTCCAGGTCGCCCGTGCCCGGCGGCAGGTGGTCGGCCACGCCCTTGATGTCGTGCAGATGGCAGCCCAGCAGGTTATGGCCCAGGCGCTCCAGATAGGCGGCCTCCGGGTTCAGGCCCGCCAACTCGCGGTGGCGGGCGTGGCCGGTGTCGTGCCAGTAGCCCAGGGGCGCGCCGGCGAAGCGCGCCAAGAGGGCCTCGGCCTCCTCCAGGGTGGGGGCCTGGAAGAGATGAAAGCGGTTCTCCAGGCCCAGGCGCACCCCCAGGCCCACGGCCCGCTCGATCAGGGGCTCCAGGCAGAAGCTCACCGCGTCCAGCACCCGGGGCGTGGCGGCCTGGCGCAAGAGGCGGGTCGCCGCCAGCTCGGGGGTGAGCCGGCCCAGGCGCGCGGCCTGGCCGGTGATCTGGCGGTCCTTGAGCTCCGGCAGCCAGCCCAGGTGCAGTACCACCGCCCCGGCCTCCAGGTCGGCGGCCAGCTCCAGGCTGCGGGTGGTGTAGGCCACCGCCCGGCGCCTTTCCTCCACCTCGGTTGCCGCCAGGTTGAACAAATCGCCGCTGGGCTCCAGATGGCCGGCGAACTCGGCGGGGAACGGGCAGTAGTTGTGCACGCTGCCCACGCTCAGGCCTCGGGGCTTCAGCTCCCGGCGCAGCTCGGCCAGGCGGGCGGCACTGAGCCGGTACTCCAGCTCCAGGCGCTGGAAGCCGGCCTCCTGGGCGGCCTGGGCGATGGCCGAGCCGCTTGGGGCGTCCTTGGCCACCCAGGAGGTGGAGAGAGCCAGATCGATAGGTGCTGAAGGCATCGTGGGCTTGCTGGTTGGCCTTTCGGATTAGGGCTGGCGGGCTTGGCCCGAATCAGGGTTGATCATCAGCGCCGAGACGTCCACGGCCTCGAAGGCCGAGCCGGGCACCCGGCGCAACTGGCTGACCAACTGGTCGTCGTTCCAGCGATCATCGGGCGCGCCGGAGATGTACCAGGGCGAGCCGTTGTCGGCCAGCATCATGCCGTAGTTCTTCAGCGCCTCCAGGATCACCCGCACCGGGGCCGCGAAGCCCGAGGAGTCGAAGTCGCTTTTCAGCCTGAAACGCTGGCCCATGGGCGGCAGGCTGGGGTCGCTGGAGCTACTAGCCTCGTGGCGGGCGGGCCAGACATAGGCGTCCTGGGTGCGCGGGGCGGTGAAGCGCAAGGCGTGGTCGATGTGCCCGGCGGCCACCTCGTCATAGGTGACCAGGCCGGCCAGGATGGGCAGGCCGGCGGCGTCGGCGCTGGTCCAGCCGGCGGGGCGCAGGGCGTTGGACTGGTAGTCCCACACCGCGCCCGAGCCGGCCGACCAGGTGCCGTCGGCGTTTTGGCTGGCGTCAAAGACCTCGTAGAGCCTGTGGCCGGCCTGGTCCACCACCAGCAGGTGGCCGTCGCCGCCACCCTCCATGGCCGCGCCGGCCGGAATGGGGTAGGGTCCGGGGTCGGACTCGTCGGCGTAGTCGAAGCTCACCTTCACCTTGGCCTGGCCGGCACCCACGATGTTGTAGGGGATGCCGATGGGTTGGCCCTGCCACAGGCCGGAGCCAAAGTCGGGGTGCAGGCTGGAGCCGGCCCCGATGCTGGCCACGTAGGCCGCCGAATGGGCGTCCACGGGCAGGCCGGCCACGGAGGTGTTCCAGATGTTGTCGGCCGGCAACAGCCCCGGCAGGGCCAGGGCCGGGCCGGCGGCCAGGGTCAGGAGCAGGACCGCCACCAGGGCCGTTAGCCTACGGGTGTTGCGGTGCGTTCCCATGGCCCTGTCTTCCTCAGCTTTAAGGTGGGCGACGCTCCGGGGCCCGCCTTGGGCGCGGGCCCCGGCGGGGTGTTCGGCTTAGGGCTCCACGTAGCCTGGCGTGGCGCAGCCCTTGGTGGTCTTGTACTTGCTCCAGAAGGGCGAGATGCCCCGCAGGCGCTCGATGATGGCCGGCATGTGCTTGAGCACGTGGTCGATGTCCTGGTCGGTGCTGTAGTAGGACAGCGAGAAACGGATGGACCCGTGGGCCGCCGTGAAGGGCACGCCCATGGCCCTGAGCACGTGGCTGGGCTCCAGGGAGCCCGAGGTGCAGGCGCTGCCCGAGCTGGCGCAGATGCCCAGGTCCGAGAGCATCAAGAGGATGGACTCGCCCTCCACGTACTCGAAGCTCACGGAGGTGGTGTTGGGCAGCCGGCGGGCGGGGTCGCCGTTGATCATGGTGGCCTCGACCTTCAAGAGGCCTTCTTCCAGGCGGTCGCGCAGGGCCTTGACCCGGGTGTTCTCGTCTTCCATGCGCGTGAGGGCCAACTCGCAGGCCTTGCCCAGCCCCACGATGTAGGGCACGTTCTCGGTGCCGGCCCGGCGGCCGTGCTCCTGGTGCCCGCCCATGACGTAGGGCACGAAGGGCGTGCCCTTCTTGACGTAGAGGATGCCCACGCCCTTGGGGGTGTGCAGCTTGTGGCCACTCAAGGCTAGCATGTCGATCTGGGTGGCCTTGAGGTTGATGGGCACCTTGCCGGCGGCCTGCACGGCGTCGGTGTGGAAGACGGCGCCCTTGGCCTTGGCCAGCGCGGCGATCTCCTCCACCGGGAAGATCACGCCGGTCTCGTTGTTGGCCCACATCACGCTCACCAGCGCGGTGTCGTCGCGGATGGCCTCCTCCACCTGCTCCAGGTTGAGGTTGCCCTGGCGGTCCACGGGCAGGAAGGTGACTTCGTGGCCCCGGCGGGCCAGGTCCTGGCAGAAGTTGAGCACCGCCGGGTGCTCCACGCGGGTGGTGACCACGTGGCGTTTTTGGGGGAAGGAGCGCAGGGCGGCCATGATGGCGGTGTTGTCGCTCTCGGTGCCGCAGGAGGTGAAGATGATCTCCTCGGGCTCGCAGCCCAAGAGCGCGGCCACCCGCTGGCGGGCCTGGTCGATGTGGGCCTTGACCTGCCCGCCGAAGGTGTGCATGGAACTGGGGTTGCCGTAGTACTCGCCGAAGAAGGGCAGCATGGCCGCCACCACCTCGGGCGCGGTTTGGCTGGTGGCGTTGTTATCCAGGTAGACGGTGTGGTGATGGCTCACGGGCGCACCTCCTCGACCACCAGCTCGGGCGTGACGAACTCGCGGAGCTTGGTCTGCACGAACTGGCTCAGCGTGGCCTGGCTGGCGGCGCAGGAGGAGCAGGTGCCGCGCAGGGAGACCTGCACCACGTCGCCGGCGATGTCGATCAGCTCGATGTCGCCGCCGTCGGCCTTCAGCGCCGGGCGCACCTCGCGCTCCAGGGTCTCCTCGATCAGCTTGATTTTCTGGATGTTGGTCAGCTTCTTCTTGGGGGGCACGATGGGCGCGGCCTGGGCGATGGCGGGCGTGGACCATATCTGGGCCAGGAGGGCCTCGATCTTGTCCACGCACTTGCCGCAGCCGCCGCCGGCCTTGGTGAAGTTGGTGATCTCCTCCACCGTGTGCAGGTTATTGTTGCGGGCCACCTTCTCGATCTCCTTGTCGGTGACGCCGAAGCACTCGCAGACGATCTCCCCCTCCTCGGAGGGCAGGGGCTCCAGGCCCTGATAGTTGCGGATGGCGGCCATCAAGGCCTGCTCGCCCATCACCGAGCAATGCATCTTCTCCGGCGGCAGCCCGCCCAGGAACTCGGCGATGTCCTTGTTGGTCAGCTTGGCGGCCTGCTCCAGGCTCATGCCCTTGATCATCTCGGTCAAGGCCGAGCTACTGGCGATGGCCGAGGCGCAGCCAAAGGTCTGGAAGCGGGCGTCGGCGATATGGCCGGATTCGTCGAGCTTGAAGGTCAATTTCAGGGCGTCGCCGCAGGCCAGGGAGCCCACCTCGCCCACCCCGTCGGGGTTCTCCACCTCGCCCACGTTCACCGGCTCGGTGAAGTACTTCTTGACCTTGTCAGTGTACTCCCACATGTTCGTCTCCTGTTTGCGGTGCAAGGACCGGACCGGGCGCCGGTCTCAAGCGAGTAACGTCTTTATGCGGCGGGGACGCGCCGATCTGGCCGCGGCCCGGGAATTGCTGCGCGCGGGAAGGCCCAAGGCTGGCGCTGAACCTGGATCCTGCGGGCCAGGCTGGCCCGCCGGGCGCGCCAGCGCCCGGGAGGCCGGGCAAGACCACATTTTTGCCCGGCCGATAGTCGATCAAGGCCATGGACGGCCTTGATCGACATCGTGCACTAGTGGTCCTTGGCGTACTCCACCAGCTCGATGAGCACCCCCCGGGTGGCCTTGGGGTGCAGGAAGATCACCTTGCTGCCGTGGGCGCCGGGGCGGGGGGCGTCGCTGGTCAGAGGCACGCCCTTGGCCTTGAGTTCCTCGGCCGCCGCCGCCACGTCCTCCACCTCGAAGGCCAGGTGGTGCACGCCCTCGCCCTTCTTCTCCACGTACTTGGCCATGATGCCCTCGGGGGTGGTGCTCATGACCAGCTCGATGGAGGTATCGCCCACCGGCAGGAAGCCGGTCTTCAACTCGCCCACATCGGAGGTGGAGGCCAGTTCCAGGGGCAGGAAATCGGTGTAGATCTTGGCGACCTCGCCGATGTCCTTCACCGCCACGCCAATATGGGCCAACCGTTTGATCTTCATCGCCAATCCTCGTCATGGCTGGAGTGGGGCCGGGATGCGCGCCATTGGCGTCACCCTGGCTAGGTTATCCCTATATTATGTTCTGCACACGGCCCTGGCAAGCCCCATGCCCCACATGGGGTTTTACCCGGTCCCACGCTTGGGCGCCAGCCCTTGCGAGCGGTTCGCGGATACCTTGCGCGCCCAGGGCCCTTCATGCTACCTTGTGGCCCTTCCGGGCCTGAATCACCCGGCATCAACACCTCCGCGGCGTGCGGCCGGCCCTGGCCGTGCCCCCCGGTCCGCCTGGCAGGGGATATGAAAAACGTCGCCAAGCTGTTGTTGCTGACCGGGGTCCTGTGGGTGCTGGCGGCGGCCCAGCCCTGCCCGGCCCGGGAAACCCCCGACGATCCCCCCCTGGCGCCCTCCCTGGAGATGCTCCTCGACCCCGGCGGCCAGCTCGGCCTGGAGGACGTGGCCGCGCCGTCCATGGGGCAGCGCTTCCAGACCCTGGGCGCCAGGCCCCTCTCCCTGGGGCTGAACAACGCCGCCGTCTGGCTGCGCTTCAGCCTGCCGGCCACCACCCTGCCCCAGATCGCCGGCCGGCCCCCGGCCAGGTTCCTGGAGCTGGGCAAGGCCATCATCGACCAGGTGGACCTCTATCTGCCCCTGGCGGGCGATGCCCGGCCCTGGCGCCACCTGGCCGCCGGCGCCACCCGGCCCCGCCCGCCGGAGGAGACGCGATTTCGCACCCCGGTCTTTCTGCTGCCCGCCGACCTGGACCCGGGGCGCCCTGTTTATCTGCGCCTGAAAAGCGGCATCTCGCTCAGCATGCCCATCCGGGTCTGGGCCGGGCGGGCCTTCCTTAACCACGCCTTTAAAGACAACCTGGCCATGGGCGTCATCTTCGGCACCCTGGTGGCCATGGTGCTGTTCAATCTGCTCATCTTCCTGTCGCTGCGCGAGCGGGCCTTCATGGCCTACATTTTTTACGTGCTATCGATGTTGCTGGCCCAGCTCACCCTGCAAGGCCACCTGGGGACCGCCCTGGACATGCCCCAGCCGGGCCTGGCCGCGTGGCAGGCCTTCTTCATGGCTTGCTCCATGTTCTTCGCCGCCCTGTTCACCCGCGTTTTTCTCGACAGCCGGCGTAACGCGCCCTTTTGGGACAAGCTCCTGAACCTCTTTCTGTACGCGTCGGTGATCATGGCGGCGTTGGTGCTGGCCGGCCGCCTGGACCTGGCCAACCCCCTGGGCTACGCCATCGCCAGCCTGGGACCGCCGCACGCCCTGTGCACCGCCCTGACCTGCCAGCGCCGGGGTTTCCGGCCGGCGCGCTTTTTCCTGGTGGCCTGGTCGGTGCTGATCCTCAGCATCTTCTCCTTTGAGCTGTCCTCCCTGGGCTGGCTGCCCTACGGAAACTGGACGGCCTACTTTCTGCCCGTGGGCACCGCCCTGGAATCCCTGCTCTTGACCCTGGCCCTGGCCGACCGCATCCGCCTTCTCAACCTGGAGCGCCAGGAGCTGGCCCGCAGCCAGCGCCGCTTTCAGGAGCTGTCGCTCACCGACGGCCTCACCGGCCTCTACAACCTGCGCTATCTCAAGAGCAAGCTCACCAGCGAGATGGAGCACGCCCGCCGTCTGGAGCAGCCCCTGTCGCTGATCATGCTGGACCTGGATGACTTCAAGGCCTACAACGATGCCCACGGCCACGTGGAGGGCGACCGCCTGCTCCTGGGCGTGGCCCGGGTGCTCAAAAGGGCCTTGCGCGAGGGCGACGTGCCCTGCCGCTACGGCGGGGAGGAGTTCACGGTCATCCTGCCCGGCACCAACCTGGAGGCGGCCATGCTGGTGGCCGAGCGCATTCGCCGGGGAGTGGAGCAACTGGCCCTGTGGCCGCGCTCCCAGCACGAGGTGCGCGTCACCGCCAGCCTGGGGGTGGCCCGCGCGCGGGACGGCCAGGACGCCACGGAGATCATCGACCGCGCCGATCAGGCCCTGTACCAAGCCAAGGCCCGGGGCAAGAATTGCTGTGTCAGCGCCACGGCCCTGGCGGCCTGAGGCGAAAAGCGTCGGATCACTTGCCGCGCTTGTTCTTGCCTGTCTTGCCGGTTTTGCCGGCTTTGCCCGTGCCTCGCGGCCGGGGCGGGGCCGGCGGCGTCTCCGGGGACGGTTCCACCCCCCGGCGGGCCAGGATGGCCACCCATACCCCCCCGGCCAGGGCCATGACCAGGCTCAGCCACTGGCCCATGGTCATGCCCAGGGCCAGATAGCCCAGCCAGGAATCAGGCTCGCGCACGAACTCCACCAGGAAGCGGATCAGGGAATAGCCCAGCACAAAGGCCGCCACCACCCCGCCTCGTGGCAGGCGGTCCTTCAGCAGCCACAAAAAGCCGAAGAGCAGGGGGCCTTCGCCCAGCAGCTCGTAGAGCTGGGAGGGATGGCGGGGCAAGGGTCCGCCGTGGGGAAATATCATGGCCCAGGGCAGGTCGCTGACCCGGCCGTAGAGTTCGCCGTTGATGAAGTTGCCCAGCCGCCCCAGCATCAGGGCCAGGGGCGCGGCCAGGCACACGGCGTCCGCCGCCGGCAAAAAGGGCAGCCGGTTGCGGCGCAGAAAGATCAGAGCCCCGGCCAAGGCCCCCAGGAAGCCGCCGTGAAAGGACATGCCGCCGTGCCACACGGCGATGATCTCCACGGGATTTCTGAGGAAATAGCCCCACTCCGTCCAGTGGTAGAAGAGAATCTCGCCCAGGCGCGCCCCCACGAACAGCCCGAACAAGGCCCAGAACATCAGCCCCTGCACCTGCTCGGAGCCGTAGAGCGGGCTGGTGCGCTTGAGCCGCCAACGCACCACCAGGTAGGCGATGCCGAAGCCGAAGATGTACATCAGGCCGTACCAGCGCACGGCCAAAGGCCCCAGGCGCAGGGCCACCGGGTCGAAGTTGGGGAATTGCAGCATGCGAGGCCTCCCTGCTAAGCGGCGGGTGAGGTCTCTCTTGGCCAGACATCCCGCCTGGGGGCGACCCCGCCCTTGCGTCGGCAAGTATACCCCCCTGGGCGTAGGCAACACTCTCCCGTCCGGGAACGCCGCCAAATTGTCACCACATGGCGCGGCGGCCGGCTGGCCCCTGGCTAGCCCCGCCCGGCCAGGAAGCCGGCCAAGGCCTGGGCGGCGGCCAGGGGCTCTTCCTGGTGCAGCATGTGCCCGGCCCGGGGGATCACCGCCAGGCGGGCGCCGGGGATGCGGCCGGCCAGGAACTGGCTGTACTTGGGCGGCGTGAGCCGGTCTTCCTGGCCGCAGACCACCAGGGTGGGCAGGGTTATGGACCCCAGACCAGCCATGACGTCGAAGTGGTCGCAGGAAAAATAATCCCCCCACAGCACCTGGGGCTCGCTGGCGGCCATGGCCCGGCGACCCAGGTCCTTGATGGCCGGGTCGGTGGCCGGCGCATAGGCCAGGTCCACCAGAAGCTCCACGGTGGGCAAGAAGTGCTGGGCCAGCCCCTCCAGGATGGCCGGCAGCACCTTTAGACGGGCGCCGGTGCCCCACAGCACCAGGCCGCCCAGCAGCTCGGGGCGCTCCAGGGCCACCGTCAGGGCGATGGCCCCGCCCAGGGAGTGGCCCAACAGCCACGGACGCACCGGCCCGGCGGCCAGAAAATCGGCCACCCAGGCGGCGTAGTCGGCCACGCTCTGGCGGCCCGGACCGGGGGTGGCGCCGTGGCCGGGCAGGTCCAGGGCCGCCGAGTTGGCCGCCTCGCCCAGGGCCTCCAGGAGCAAGCTGAACTCATCGCCGCGCCCGCCGGAGCCGTGCACGCACAACAGGCCGGGCCGGGCCGGGTCAAAGGCCCCGCCGAAAGAAATCAAGCCCAGCTGGCGGTCCCGCAGATGTTCTTGCCACATGCGCCTTGCTCCCTTCTACCTTACAGGCCCCACCACTGGCGGCCGATCTCCTGGTAGAGCCGGGCGGCCTGGCCGATGTTATCGGCCAGGCACCACTCGTCGGTCTGGTGGGCCTGGCCGGGATCGCCCGGCCCCAGGATCAGGGTGGGGGGGTGCCCCAGGGCCGGGGTGAAGACCGAGGCGTCGGTGAAGAAATTGACATAGCCCGGCTCTGGCCGGCCGCCCCACAGCCGGGCCATGGTCCCCAGGCAGGAGACGATCCAGGGGTCGCCGGGGTCGGTCAGCACCGCCGGCAGGTCGATGAGGGTCCGCACGGCGATGGCCCCGCCCAGGTGGTCTTGCAGGCGCCCGCGCAAGGCTCCGTGCTCCAGGCCGGGCACGCTGCGCAGGTCCACCTGGAAGCTGGCCTGGTCGGGCACCATGTTGATCTTGCTGCCGCCGCTGAAGGTGCCCACGTTGATGGTGGGGCGTCCCAGGGGGGGGACATCCTCGGCCTCCCGGAAGAAATCCTCCAGGCTGGCCGCCGCGCGGGCGGCCTTGTAGATGGCGTTGTCGCCCAGGTGGGGCATGGAGCCGTGGGCCGATTTGCCGCTGGCCACGCACTCCAGCCACAAGGCCCCCTTGTGCCCCAAAAAGGCCTGGTTGCCGGAGGGCTCAGCCACCAACAGCGCCCCGGCCCGGGCCGGCAAGAGGCCGGCTCCCACCATCTGGCTGGCCCCCTGGCTGCCGGTCTCCTCGCCGGCGGTGAAGGCCAGGATGATATCCCCGCCCCCCCGGGGCTCTCCGGCCAGGCCCAGGGCGGCCACGGCCAGGGCCGCCACGCCGCTCTTCATGTCGCTGGCCCCCCGGCCGTAAAGCTTGCCGCCCTTGACCAGGCCGGCGTGGGGCTCCACGCTCCAGGGGGCGTTGCCCAGGGGCACGGTGTCCAGATGGCCGGTGGCGATCAGGGCCGGCCCGGGCCGCGCCCCGGCCAGGCGGGCCACCAGGCCACAGCGGTTCTCGCACAGGCGGGGATAGGAGACCTCCAGACCGGCGGCGGAGAGCAGCTCGCCCAGCAGGCGGGCCGCCGGTTCCTCGTTGCCCGGGGGGTTGATGGTGTCCAGGCGGATCAGTTGCCGGGTCAGTTCCAGGGCGTCGGGCATGGGGGGCATGGATGGGGCTCCTTGCTGGCTGGGCGTCTGGCGGGTGGCGTCAGCCGAAATAGGCCTGCCGCACCTCGCGGTTGTCCCGCAGGGATTCGGCCGTGCCCTGGGCCACCACGCGGCCCTTGCTCAGCACGTAGCCATGGTGGGAGATGGCCAGGGTCTGACGCACGTTCTGCTCCACCAAAAAGACGGTGATGCCCTGCTCATTGATCTGGCGCACGATGCGGAAGTTCTCCTTGACCAAGAGCGGCGAAAGCCCCAGGGAGGGCTCGTCGATGATCAAGAGGCGCGGCGCGCCCATCAGTCCCCGGCCGATGGAGACCATGGCCTGCTCGCCGCCGCTCATGGTGCCGGCAAGCTGCCCGGCACGCTCCTTCAGGCGGGGAAAGATATCGTAGACCTTCTCCAGGCGCTCGGCCAGCACGGCCTTGTCGTTCTCCTGGTAGCCGCCAAGGTTCAGGTTTTCCACCACGCTCAGGCCGGGGAAGACCTTGCGCCCCTCGGGGATGCTGGCCAGGCCCAGGCGCACGATGCGGTGGGTGGGCAGGCGGGTGATCTCCTGGCCCTCGAAGAAGACGCCGCCGGCCCGCGCCGGGGTGAGCCCCAGGATGGCGCGGATCAGGGTGGTCTTGCCGGTGCCGTTACTGCCCAACAGGCAGGTGATGGAGCCCGGGGCCACCTCCAGGCACAGGTCGGTGATCACGTCGGCCCGGTCGTAGGCCACGCAGAGGTTCTCCACCCTGAGCGCCGGGGCCGCCGGCTTGGTTTGCTCCGGCATCAGTCCACCCCCAGATAGGCCTCTTGCACCAGCGGGTCGGCGGCGACCTGGGCGTAGGCTCCCTCGCAGATCTTGGTGCCGAAATTGAGCACCGCGCAGTGGTCGGTGATGCGTTCCATGACCGACATCTCGTGCTCTATGATGATGATGGTCAGGTCCTCCAGGCGTTGTTTCACGGCCAGGATGTCGTCCACCAGGCGGAAAGTCTCCTCGTGGGTCATGCCCGCCGAGGGCTCGTCCAACAAAAGCAGCTTGGGGCCGGAGATCAGCGCCCGGCAGATCTCGATGCGCCGGCGGGAGATCATGGGCAGGCTGGCCACCGGCTCCAGCAGGCGGCCGCCCAGCTCGGGGTCGAAGGTCTCCAAGAGCTCGCGGGCCTTGTCGCGGCACTCAACGAACTGGGCGGCCAGGCGGCCGCGCCGCAGTAGGTTGAATATCAGCCCGTGGTTCAGGCGGCTGTGATCGCCCAGGGCGATGTTGTCCAGGATGGACAGGGGCAACAACAGGCGCGAGCGCTGGAAGGTGCGCGCCACCCCGGCGCGGTAGACCCGCTGGGGCGACAGGTTGGTGATGTCCCGCCCCTCCAGCAGCACCCGGCCGGCGCTGGCCGGGTAGATGCCGGTGACCACGTTGAAGAAGGTGGTCTTGCCCGAGCCGTTGGGGCCGATGAGCCCCAGGATGGCGTTGCGCGCCACGCAGAGGTCCAGGCCGTCCAGGGCCTGCACGCCGCCGAAGTGCTTGCCCAGCTTGTGTACTTCCAGCAGGGGCTGTTCCATGGCTCACCTGGCCTTCAGGGTGCGGAAGGCGCGCAGGGGCCGAGGCAATAGGCCCTGGGGCCTGAACAAGAGGATGACGATCACCAGGCCCGAGAAGAGCAGGAAGCGGTACTCCTGCAACAACTGGAATTTCTCGGGCAAGAGAATGATGATGGTGGTGGCCATCACCGCACCCCACAAAGAGCCCAGCCCGCCCAGGATGACGATGGACAACAGGATGAGCGAGTCGCCGAAGGTGAAATTGCTGGGGGCGATGTAGCCCAGCATCATGGCGTAGAGGGCCCCGGCCACCCCGCAATAAAAATTGCCGATGGTGAAGGCCGTGATCTTCCAGCGAGGGATGGACAGCCCGAAGCAGGCGCTGACCGTCTCGTCCATGCGCACCGCGTCCATGTTCAGCCCCACCCAGGAATCCTCGATGCGCCGGGCCAGCACGAAGCCCAGCACCAAGAGCGCCAGGATCACCGCGATATAGCCCAGGTAGAAGGAGCCCTCCAAGCCGCCCAGGCTTATGTCGCGGTTGAAGTCCCAGCCCAGGATGTTCAGCCCGGCGCACTTGAGCCCCTGGGGGCCGCCCAGGGTGTCGTTGACCTCCAGGAAGGAGCGGAACAAGAGCGCGAAGGCGATGGTGACCAGGGCGGCGTAGTGGCCGCGGGTCTTGAGCACCGGCACCAGCAGGAGCGAGCCCAACAGGGCCGCCGCCAGGCCGCCCAAGAGGACCACCAGCAGGTGGGGGGTGGCGGTCTGCTTGGTCAGCACGGCCGCCACGTAGGAGCCCACCCCGAAGAAGGAGGCCCCCGCGAAATTGACCACCCCCACGAAACCGAACTGGATGTGCAGGCCCAGGCAGGCCAGGGTGTAGACCAGCACCGTGGCCACCAAAAAGAGCACGAAGTTGTCGTCGCGGAAGTACAGGCTCACGGCCACGGCCCCCAGCACGCTCAGGGCCGCGAAGGCGCGGTGGTGGACCTTGAGGCTTTTGGCCAGGCGCTCCAAAAGTCCCCAGCGCCTGGAGGCCCACAGGGCCAGGCCGGCACCGGCCAAGAGCCCGAAGACCTCCAGCTGCGACTCGGCCGCCAGCAGGTAGATCATGTAGGCCACCCCGGCGGCCACGGCCAGGGCCGGGGCCAAAAGCGAGCTGGCGCCCGAACTGCTTGGGGGCATGGCTAGACCCTCTCCGTTTCCTTCTCGCCCAACAGGCCGGTGGGCTTGATCGCCATGAGCACGATGACCGTGCCGAAGGCGAAGACGTCCTTGTAGGCGCTGGCAAAGGGCAGGGCCGCGGCGCCGAGCGTCTGCAACAGGGCAAAAAGGAAGCCGCCCACGATGGCGCCGTAGATGTTGCCGAAGCCGCCCACCGCCGCGGCGCTGAAGCCGATGGCCCCCAGCAAAAGGCCCATGTTGAAGTTAAGCTCGTTGTAGTACAGGCCGTAGGTGACGCCGGCAAAGGCGGCCAGGGCCGAACCCATGGCGAAGGTGACGAAGACCACCAGGTTGAAGTTGATGCCCATCACCCGGGCCGTCTCGTCGTCCTGGCTGACGGCGCGGATGGCCAGGCCCAGGCGGGTGCGCTTGATGATCAGCTGCACGGCCACGATCATCAAAAGGCCGGCGATGAGCATCACCGTGTTGTCGAAGCGCAGGGTGAAATGCCCCCAGGTGGCGCTCCAGTCCGGCAGCAGGGCGGGGAAGTGCTTGGGGTTGGCCCCGTCGGGGAAGAACAGGCGGATGGACTCCCTGAGGACCGTGCCCAGCATCAGGGTGATCAAGAGCACGTTCAGGGGCGGCGCGCCCTTCAAGGGGATGATGAGCGTCTTGGCGATCAACGCGCCCAACAGGCCCATGGCGGCCATGGCCACCAGCATCATCAGCGCCAGCACCAACACCGGCAGGTGCACCCCGGCGGCATCCAGGCCCAGGAACACGGCGTAGGCCGTGAAGGCGCCCCAGGTCAGCACGTCGCCGTGGGAGAACTTGATGACGTCCAGCACTCCGAAGAACAGGGTGAAGCCCACGGCCACCAGGGCGTAGATCAGGCCCATCATCAGGCCGTTGGCCACGTATTGCGCTATCAGGCCCAGGTCCATGCGCGGTGTCCGTTGCTAGGCGGTGAGGTGTGGGGCGCCCCCGCCGGGCTGGCCGGCGGGGGCGTTGCTGTTAACGGCGCTTTAGCTGGCGCTTGCCCGAGGCGTACTCGGACTCCTGCCAGGGCACCCACTTGCCGTCCTGCACCACGTACTTGGTGATGGCCGGCGAGATGTTCTGGCCGTGGGCGTCGAAGGTGACCTGACCCACGATGGTCTTGTAGTCCTTGATGTTCTCCATCCACTTCACCACGGCCGCGCGCTTGGGACCCACGGCCTCGATGCCGTCCAGGATCATGCTCATGGCCGAGAAGGCAAAGGGCCCGAAGGCGTCGGGGGCCTCCTTGTAGCCGGCCTTGTTGTACTCCTCCAGGAACCACTTGCCGCCGGGCAGGTGCTCCACCGGCTCGCCCTCGCGGAAGGCGATGGTGCCCTCGGCCAGGGCGCCGGCGCCCTCGATGAAGGCGTCGGAGATGATGCCCGAGCAGCTCTGGAACTGGGAGTCGGCGCCCAGCTTGTCCATCTGCAAACGGATGCGCACGCCCAGGGGCGTCAGGCCGCCGAACCAGATCACGTCGGGGTTCAGGGTCTTGGCCTGGGTCAACTCGCTGGTGAAGTCCTGCTGGTCGGCGCCCACGCCGAAGCTGCCCAGGACCTTGCCGCCGTTTTCGGTCAGGTACTTGGAGAAGTACTGGTGCATGCCCTTGCCGTAGTCGGTGGTGTCATACAAGAGCACCCAGGTCTTGTAGCCCAGGCCGGCGACGAACTTGGCCGCCACCTCGTTCTGGTTGATCATGGTGCCGTTGACGCGGTGGATCTCCTTGTAGTCGTTGCCATAGGTGATGTCGGGGTGCACCGCGCCCCAGACCACCACCGGCAGGCCGAACTTGTGGTAGATGTCCACCGAGGCCAGGGCCACCACCGAGCAGTAGTGGGTGGCGGCGGCGATGACCTGCTTGTCGGCGGCGGCCTTGGTGGCCACCTGCACGCCCGAATTGGGCTTGCACTCGTCGTCCAGCACCAAAAGCTCGTAGTGGTACTTAGCCTTGGGGTCGGCGTTGCGCAGCTTGACCGCCAGCTCCGCCGAGTTGCGCCCACCCACGCCGATGGCCGAGACGCCGCCGGTCAAGGGTCCCAGGAAGGCCACCTTGACCGTCTGCTTGGCGGCCAGGGCCGGCCCGGCGCCCAGGGCCAGCAAGAGCCCCACCAGGACCAGCGATAGGAATTTGCCCGTCTTCATAGCCTTGTCCTCCTTTTTGCTCCCCATTTGATTTAGAGGCCGGCCACGGCCCGGCGACAATACGGCTAAGGCCGGGGGCCGTCCATGCAGAACAGCGGAGCCCCCCGGTCCGTGATCGCGTAACCACGAGGGTTACGCCCAGCTATCGTAATTTCGCCGCGTATTAGGCTTGAAGGGACCCGGCCCGGGATCGCTTGGGCAGCCCCTGATCCTGGTCCAGGCGTCCAAGGGGCCTATGTCCTCGGCAAGGGTCAGATGCCCAGCGACCAATACGGCAGAATGTCCTGCCGGTTTCCGCGCATAGTACCCATATGCGTTTGGCCAGTCAAGCCTTGCCTGGCCCCGCCGGCCCCTGGCGGGCGCGGGCAGGTGTCATGGTTTGGCCGAGGGCTTGTCCTGATACATGCGGCGGTCGGCCTCCTGCAAGAGGCCCTGCAGGGTCTGGTTTTGGCTGTCCAGGCCTTCCAAACTGGCCAGGCCCAGGCTGACCCCCAGATTCACCGGCCCGGCGGAGGTGTCCAGGGTCTGGCCGCAGAGGGCGCGGCGCAGGCGCTCGGTCAGCATCAGCCCCTGCACCAGGTCGGTCTCGGGCAGCAAAAGGGCCATCTCGTCGCCACCCAGGCGGGCCAACAGATCGCTCTGGCGTATCTGCTGGCGGCCGATGCGGGCCACGGCCTGCAACACCTCGTCGCCCACCTGATGCCCCAGGCGGTCGTTGATGCGCTTGAACTGATCCAGGTCCAGCACCGCCAGGCACAGGGGGCGGCCGTAGCGCCGGCAGCGGTTGATCTCGGCCTCGGCCAGCTCGCGGAAGCTGCGGCGGTTGGCCAGGCCGGTGAGATCGTCGGTGACGGCCAGGCGCTCCAGCTCCTGGCGGCTTTGCACAAGGGCCGCCTCGGCGGTCTTGCGCCGCTCGATCTCCTGCTGGGCCATGGTGAGTTCGGCCTTGATCTCGGCGAACTCCTTGAAGATGGCCAGCACGGGCCGGCGCTCCAGGTTGGCGTGCCAGCGCCGGTTCTGCCAGGACAGATACAGCCACAGCAGCGGGCCGGCGAACAGGCAGACGACCAGCCGGCTGGCGGCGGTGCCCTGCATGATGGCCACATAGGCCTCCTGGCCGGCAAAGGCCCCGCTAGTGAACAACAGCACGTCCAGCCACATCACCCCCAGGAGGGTGAGGAAGGCACGCAGGCCCAGGTAGGCCCTTTGCAAATGCAGGCCCAGCCATTCCCAGGCCATGGCCAGGAACAACAGGTCCAGGAAGGTGGCCAGCACGCTGGCCAGGTTGATGCGCAGAGAAGGGCTGGGCACGTAGCCCAGGGGGGCCGAGCCGGTGAGCCGCATTTGCAGGTTGAGCACCACGGCGATCAGGGGCACCATGACCGAGACGCCGATGACCGTGGAGATGGCGATGCGCGTGGCCCGCACGCCGTCAAAGGCGTAGACCACGAAGACGGCCAGCAAGAGGGCGGTGTAGAAGACGGTGGAGCCCACCATGAAGGCCAGGCCGCCCACCCTCACCTGCACCCCGGCGTCGGTGATCCAGCTCATCACGGCGGTGATGCCGCCGATCAGGGCGTAAAAGTGGGCCAGGCCGAAGCGGTGGCGCAGGGCGTGGGCGGCCAGCACCAGGACGTATACCACCAGGGCCTCGATGATAAGTATGGATATGTCCATGCTATCCCCCCCCGGTGTCCCCTCCGCGCCAGTCTGGCCTTTTTGGATGCCTAAGAATAACCCGGCTGGGCCGGGTCAGCAAGCCTCCAGGAATTTCAGCAGTATGTCCGCCAACTGGCCGCCGCCCTCCTGCAACCACAGATGATGGGGCGCCTCTGGCAGAAGCTCCAGACGCGCCCCCAGGGCCTCGGCCAGGCGGGTCTGGCGGGCCACGGGGATGAGCCGGTCGCGCCCTCCGGCCACAACCAGGCGCGGCGCGTGGCCCGCGGCCGGGCGGGCCTTTAGCAGGCCCAGGCCCATCTCCAGGGCCACCCGCGCCGGCTCGGGGCACAGGCGGGGCCAGTAGGCGGCCAACAACTGGGGGTCGGGGTGGTCCAGGAGCAGCCGCCCGGCCGCCCGGGGGCTGGGCAGGGCCAGGGGGCGCCCCAGCATGAGCCCGGCCAAGGGCCCGGGCAGGGTCCAGGCCAGGCGCAGCAGGCCGGCCAGGGGCAGGCCCGCCCCGGGCAGGGGCGCCAGCAACGCGGCGGGCAGGTCGACCACCTCCAGGATTTTCTGGGCCAGCCAGCCGCCCATGGAGTGCCCCACCAAGACCGGCTGGCCCAGGGAGCCGGCGGCGCGGCGGGCCAGCCCGGCGTAGTCGGCCAGGCTGGTCAGCCAGGGCAGGTCCCAGGGCTCCTGGCCGTGGCCGGGCAGCTCCAGCAGGTTCAGGCCAAAGCCCGCCCGGGCCAGGGGCTCCAGCAGGCCTTGCCAGCACCAGGGGCCGTGCCAGGCCCCGTGCAAGAGGAGCACCTCTCGCCGGGCCTGGCCCGCAGGCGGCCCCAGGCGGTGCAGCACCGGGGGCAGATGATCAAAGGGTCGCGCCATGCAGGCAGTCTATGCCAGGTTGGGGCGGACCGCCAATCGGCTTGCTTAAGCTTGTCAACCGCCGGGCCGGAAGCCTTATAATAGTAGGATAAAATCCCGCGATTAATCCCCCCACCGGAGGAACATCAAGCCATGCAAGAGCGCAAGCTCGACCCCCGCCTGCCCCTGTTGCAGCAGGCCCAACTGAAAGACAAGGTGGTTCTGGTGCGCCTGGACCACAACGTGGTCAAAAAGGGCAAGATACGGGACCCCTATCGCATCGACCGCACCATCGGCACCCTGTTCTACATCGTGGCCCAGGGTGGCCGGCCCATACTCATGACCCACGTGGGGCGGCCCTATGACAAAAAGGCCGGCACCATCACCGTGGAGGAGGGCAGCAGCGTCGGCCCCATCGTGGACTACCTCAACTCCAAGCTGCACTGCGACTTCTTGGTGCCCAGCTTCGCGGCCAGCGGGGACCAGGGCATCCAGGCCATCGACACCAGCATCAACCTGGCCATCAAGCAGCTGAAAAGCGGCGGGGTGGCCGGCATCTACCTGCCCAACACCCGCTGGTTCGCCGGCGAGGAGCAAAAGGGCGACATCCGCCAGTCATTCGCCCTGCAACTGGCTGGTCTGGCCGATATCTACGTCAACGACGCCTTCGGCTCCTGGCAGCCCCACGCCTCCACCTTTGACGTCACCCAGCACCTGCCCTCCTACGCCGGCTTCTTGATGCAGGCCGAGATCGGCAACCTGGACCAGGTGCTCAACCCCGCCCGGCCCTTCGTGGCCGTGGTGGCTGGCTCCAAATACGACACCAAGATCGGCCCCCTGAGCGCCATCTACCGCCAGGTGGACCACCTGATCCTGGGCGGGGTGATCTACAACACCTATCTCTGCGCCAAGTACGGGGTCAAGATCGCCGGCGTCACGCCCGAGGACATCGCCGCGGCCCAGGACCTGGTGGCCCTGGACAAAGAGGCCAACAAGGTGGTGGAGCTTCCGCTGTTGGTGGAGAGCGAGGTGCTGGGCCGCCAGGAAGGCAAGTACCGCACGGTCAACGTGGCCGACCTGAAGCCCGGGCAGGAGCTGGGCTACGTGCTGGATATCGACCCCCAGAGCTTCGAGGCCCCCCGAGTGCGGGAGGTCATCGGCCAGGCCAAGACCCTCTTCGTCAACGCGGTGATGGGCTTCACCCCCCACTTCACCGACGGCTCCAAGGCCCTGGACACGGCCATCGACCAGAACCGCCAGGCGGCCAAGCTCTACGGCGGTGGCGATACCTTGCAGGAATTCAAGGACTTGCTGCCTGGACTCTACCTGTCGGTCTTGGATGACGCTGACTACTATTTCTTCACCGGCGGCGGCACGGTGCTCACGGCCATCGAGCAGGGCTCGCCCTACGGCCTGGGTCCGGTCAAGGCCCTGATGGACAACGCCCAGCGCTTTGGCACCCTGCCCTGAGCCGGGCCGCTCACGGCCGGCCCTGGGGAGCGGATTTTTTGTAGCTACTTTGTAGCAATTTTATAGCTAAACGCCGCCGGCTTTGCTATGATGGCCTCGGTCGGTCAGGCAGCCTGCTATCCTCAACCGGTTGGGCAAGACGGGTAGGGAATTTAACAGACCAAGCGCTGGCGGACCAAGGGGCTGAGCCTATCACTCAGCCCCTTATCTTTTGCCAAATCAGATAATTATCTCCCCGCCCCCCCAGCTTGCCGCCGGCGTCCACTGGCTCTGCCGCCGGCGGGGCCCTCACGCTATATCACTTCGCAATATGTAACTAAATGTTACTCATCTGCTCAGCGCTCCCTAGGGCTTGCGCCGGCCGCGCCGCAGGGCCAGGGAGACCACCCGGAGGCGGCCGGCCTGCTTGCGCGCCAAATAGCTCAGGGCATCGCGGGCGGTGCGCAACAGGGCCAGGTCCTCGCGGTCCAGGGGCGTGGCCTTGCCCGCCTCCCGCCAGGCCCGCCGCCAACGCCCCAGGCCATAGGCCAGCCCGCCCAGGGTCAGCAGCCAAACTCCCACGCTGGATATTCTGTTGGCTTCGGCGGTTATCTGCTCTGGTCCCGGGCCGGCCAGGGGCAGGTCCAGGCTGACGGGCCGCTCCAGGGTCTCCCGCAAGTGCAGGCAGGACGGCAGGGAGGGCAGCAGAATAAGGCCCAGGGCAAGCATCGTCCAAAAAGGTAATTTATACTTTTTATGGCGCATTAAAAGGGCTTGACATATGTCCATTATGGTTATAAATTGCACCCCAGTATTGGCGTTTCCTAGCCTAGCAGTTATTCCCAGTAAGAGAAAGGTGATCGACATGCCACAACCCCCGGAAGCGATGCCCAACCTCATGCCCGGCTGGCTCAAGCAGGTGGACCCCGACGATCTGCCCGAGGTGTACCAGGAGATGGCGGAGGTGATCGGCGTGCAGGCCACGGTGCAACTGGCCCAGACCTTCGCCGGCTCTAGCGTCTACTTCCCCAAGCTGGAGCGCGCCCTGCTCTCCCTGCGCAACCAGGTGATCCGGCGGGAGTTCGACGGCGCCAACATCAAGCAGCTCTCCCGGCGCTGGAACCTCTCGGCCCGCCACCTGCGCCACATCGTCAACCCGCCCCGCCCCGGACGCGCCTGATGCGGGCCGGAGGAAGCCGTCCATGGCCCGCCTAGCCTCTCTTCTCCCCGCCTTTCTATCCACGTTCCTTCACCGCCCCGGCCGGAGATGTCTTAGGGAAACGCCTCCCGGCGCCGCCTGGGGGCGCTGGGTTTGTGCGCCCCCGTCTTGGGCCGCCCCCGGGGGCGCCGGTAAGGTCGATGCCATCACGGGGTCGCCCGCAGCGAAGGCCCCCCAGCCCGCCCGCAGGGCGGCGGCAAGGAGAAAAACAGCATGAACCTTTTGCGGAGCAAGACCTTCTGGACTGGGGCGGCCGGGGCGCTGACCGCCCTGGGGGCCTATTGCAGCGGCCAGGCCGACGCCGTGCAGGCCATCCAAATGGGGCTGACCAGCCTCTTGGCCATCTTCCTGAGGGCCGGCATGACCGAGCCGGCCCAGCCGGCCAAGCAGGCCGCTCCGGGACAGGAGGGCTAGGCCGGTCATGGGCGAGGACGAACTCCGGCTGGCCCAGGAAAACCTGCGCGGCCAGCTCAGGCGCCTGGACACGGTGCTCAAGATGAGCATGGCCGAGCAGCGCCGGGTCAACGCCGATCTGGTGGGCGGCCTACAGCGCCAGACCCTGCGCGTGGAGGCCTGCGACGCCCGGCTGGATCGTCTGGAATCGCGCCTGGCCACCTACACCGGCGGACTCTTCACCCTGTGGCTTTTGTTTCAGGTGGTGCAAACCCTCTTGAGGTGACCCATGGACAAGACCTCGCGACTGATCGCCAAGGGACTGATCGAGGAGAAACGCGAGCGCCAACAGGCGCTGGAGATCAAGATCGACCGTCTCATCAAGGATATCAACTACTACCTATACAACCTGGACGGCATAGAGGCCATGCGCGTGGAGCACGCCCAGCAGGCCATGGAGGAGCTGGTGGCGGCGGTGCGCGAGTACAAGGCCCTGGCCCGCGAGCTGGCGGGGCTGGTCCGCTGATGCCACCGCGTCGCGCCAAAACCCCCGCCCCGGCCGGGGCCGACCGCCTGGCCGACCCCAGGGGCGCCGCCCAGGCCCTGCGCCGGCACTTGGGCCAGCGCGTGGAGGCGGTGCTCCTGGCCGGCAGCCTGGACAAGGACCAGGCCGAGGAGCTGGCCAAGATCGGCGCGCTCCTGGAAAAGCTGGAGCAGGGCGGCTACGACCTCAAGGCCGCGGCCCTGGAAGTGGGGGCGCGCTTGGCCGACTTCGTGGCCGGCCGCCAGGTCGACTCCGCCCACCAGGCCTGGTTGGCCGACCTCTTGGACGCCTTTTACCTGCACTTGGACCAGGGGGCCTGATCCCCATGGCCGCCGCCCTCGCCAAGCGCCCCAGCGCCTCGGCCTATCGCCTGCGAGCCGCCGAGGTGGTGGCGCGCCTGCGGGGCGAGGTCGGCGCCTTCGGCCCCGACGCCCCGCCCCGGCAAGAGCGCCTGGAGCGGGCCGCAGTTGACCCCCTCCATTTCTGTCAGACCTATCTACCCCATTACTTCAGCCAGCCCTTCGCGGCCTTTCACCGCGAGTTGATCGAGCTTTTGACCCCTCGGGGCCGGGCCGTGGTGCCGGTGGTGGTGGCCGCCCCGCGCGGTTTCGCCAAGACCACCCTGGTCAGCTTCGGCTACGTGCTGCACCAGGTGCTCTTTGCAAAACGCCGCTTCGTGGTCATCGGCTCCGACACCGCCGACCTGGCCGAGGACCTCTGCGGCTATCTGCGCCTGGAACTCATGCACAACCAACGCCTGGCCCAGGACTTCGGCCCCCTGTGCCAGACCACGGGCAGCCAGGGCGACTTCACCGCCGGCCCCCAGGTGCGCCTCTTGGCCCGTGGCTCGGGCCAACGCCTCAGGGGGATCAAGCACGGCCGCTTCCGGCCGGACCTGGTGATCCTGGACGACCTGGAAAACGACAAGAACGTCAAGAACCCCCGCCTGGTCAGGGAGACCCTGGACTGGATCCGCGAGGCGGTCTATCCGGCCCTGGACCCGGGCGGCAGCCTGTTCATCATCGGCACGGTGCTGGCCCGGCGCTCGGCCCTGGCCACCCTGCTGATGAGCCCCGACGAGCCCTATTGCCGCTTCACCCGCCGCCGCTACCAGGCCCTGGACCCGGAGGGCAATTCCCTGTGGCCCCAACGCCACCCCGTGGAGGACCTGCTGCGTCAAAAGTCGCTGATGGGCTCGGCGGCCTTTAACAAGGAGAAGCAGAACGACCCCAAGGACGACGAGGGGCTGTTTCAGGAGGCCTGGCTGCGCACTTATCACCCGGCCGAGATCGAGGGCAAGACCTTGACCGTGGCCGGCTTCCTGGACCCCAGCCTGGCCGCCGGCGAGAGCGGCGACTACAAGGCCGTGCTCAGCGTGGGCCTGGATCCGGTGGAGCAGGTCTTCTACGTGTTGGACGCCTACATCCGGCGCTCCAGCATCGACCAGCTCATGCGCGCGGTGCTCACCCGCCAGGCCCGGCACAACTACCTGATCTTTGGCGTGGAGGACAACCTTTTTCAGCGCCTGCTGCTGGACGAGTTCAGCCGGGCCGCCCGCCAGGCCCAGGTGGTGCTGCCCCTCAGGGGCGTCACCCACCGCCTGGCCAAGGAGACCCGCCTGGCTGGCCTGTCCCCCTTGGTTGAGCGGGGCCTGGTGCGCTTCCAGCCCAGCCAGGGCGACCAGGCGCTATTACTAGAGCAATTACTTCACTTTCCTTCCCCCAACGTACACGACGACGGCCCCGACGCCCTGGAGGGGGCGGTTTCCCTCCTCAGGAACGCGGGCCCCAACCTCTGGTAGGTGAGCATGAAAGCATGGTTACAACGCCTGGCCCGTCCCCTGGTCCGCCGCCGTCTGGACCTGCCCCCGGCGCCTCCTGGCCCGCCGCCCTTCCTGGGGGGCTCGGCCGGCGCTGGCCGCGCCCAGCAGCTCCAGTCCTATCAGGGCTGGGTCTATGCCGCGGTCAACATCATCGCCGGTCGGGTGGCGGGCATGCCGCTCAGGCTCTTTGCCCGCGCCCCTGGCGGCCCGGGGCCGGAGGTGCTGGAGCACCCCCTGCTGGATCTCTTGGCCCAGCCCAACCCCATTATGACCAGCCGCCAATTCCGCTTCACCCTGGTCACCCACCTGGAGCTGACCGGCATGGCCTTCGCCCTGGTCATCAACAACGCCTTGGGACGCCCGGCCGAGCTTTGGCCGCTCAACCCAGCCGATTTGCTAGAGATACAGACCGGCACCGACACCCGCCAGGCCATCACGGGCTTCAAGTTCAGCCTGCCCGGCGGCAGCAGCGCGGTCTTCGCCCCCGGCGAGGTGCTCTACCTGCGCCACCCCAGCCCCCTGAGCCTGGTCAACGGCATGAGCCCCATCGCGGCCATGGCCCACGCCTTCGACATCGACCTGGCGGTTAGGGTGTATCAACGCAATTTCTTTCGCAATTCTGCCCGGCCGGAGGTGGTGCTCTCCACCGACCAGCGGCTGACCGAGGACGAGGCCCGCCGGCTACTGACCCGCTGGAACCAGAAGCACCAGGGCCTGGCCCATGTCTTTGAGCCCACGCTGTTGGACGCCGGGCTCAAGGTGCAGCCCCTGGCCTATTCAGCCAAGGATTTCGAGTTCATGGCCCTGGCCAATTGGACCCAGGACAACATCCTGGCCGCCTACGGGGTGCCGGCGGGCAAGCTGGGCCTGGTGAAGGACGTCAACCGCGCCAACGCGGTGGGCATCGACATCACCTTCAATTCCGAGTGTATACGCCCCCGCCTTGATTTGTTCGAGGACGCCTTTGCCGGCTTTTTGCTGCCCCGCTACGGCCAGGGGCTCTTGCTCAGGCACGACAACCCCGTGCCCAGCGACCGCGCCCAGGCCCTCAAGGAAGCCATGGCCCAGTTGGACCGGGGGGTGGTGACCATCAACGAGGTGCGCGCCAGCCTGGGCCGGCCGTCAGTGGCCTGGGGCGACGCGCCCTTCGCCGGCCCCGGCGCGAACCAGGCCAACTCCGAGGATGTTTCCAGCAATGACTTTAATATGGCCGCCGCCAGTCTGGCCCGGCGTCATTACCCGGCCCTGGAGGGGCGCTTCGCCGGCTGGAGCCAGGCCAAGGTGCTAAAGGCCCTGGCCAGCGACCCGGCCCTCCTGGCCCCCCTGCTGCCCGAAGACGCGCCTCAAAATGAAAGTAAACACTTGAATGAATACTTTACCGGCTGCCTGGGCCGGGGCCTGGACTTGCGCCAGGTCTTGCAAGGCCTGGGCGTCCGCTCATAGGAGGAAGAGCCATGAAGCTGATTCATAAGATTCTGGATTTCCAGGTCAGCCAGGTGGATGACACCGCCCGCACCTTCTGGGCCGTGGCCTCCACCGGCCAAGTGGACCGCCAGGGCGACGCCATCGAGGCCAGCGGCTGGCAGGTAGACAACTTTCTGAAAAACCCAGTGATACCCTGGGCGCACGACTACGCGGCCCCGCCGGTGGCCAAGGCCCTGGCCGTGCGCGTGGAGGGCGAGAGCCTGCTCTTCCAGGCCCAGTTCCCCACCGCCGAGGAATACGCCTTCGCCGACACCATCTACAAGCTCTACCGGGGCGGCTACCTGCGGGCCTTTTCGGTGGGCTTCGCGCCCCTGGAGAGCCAGGTGGAGGTGCGCCAGGCCCAGGGGCGCACCCTCACCGGCAATCATTACTTAAGGCAAGAGCTTTATGAAATATCCTGCGTGACCCTGCCCGCCAACCCCCAGGCCCTGGCCCAGATGGCCCTCAAAGGCCTTCAGAATGGCGGCCTGGACCTGTCCACCCTAGCGGCGCCGGGGGGCGCCGGGTCGCTCCTTGACCAGGCCCCCAACTCACCCCAGCCCGCGGAAATGGCCGCGGCCCGGGCCCTTCTGGCCCACTGCGCCCTGGGCTCCCTGGTGGAGTCGCGCCTGCGCTACCACCTGGGGCTGTTGTCCTAAGCAATTAGCAACCGAAAGGATTTGACCATGACCGACAAGGAACTCATCCGCCTCCTGGAGCAGGCCACCGGCTCGTCCCTCAACGAGGAATCCATCAAGGGGCTCATCGACCAGCATCTGGCCGGGGTGCTGGGGGCCGCCCATCCCCGGGGCATCTCCCTGGGCGCCGAGGCCCCTGGCCCTCGTCTGGGCCTGTCGCGCTTTTTGGGCGACGTGCGCCGCCTGGGCATGGGCCAGGCCCCCCGCCACGGCGAGGGCCTGGTGGCCGTGGCGCCGCGCCTCAAGGAGCTGCCCGCCGCCAAGGCCAAGGACCTGCGCGAGGGCCTGGCCTCGGCCGGCGGCTATCTGGCCCCGGTGGAGCGCGCGGCCGAGGTGCTGTCTTTGGTAAACAACTTCAGCGCCATCAAGGCCTTGTGCCGCGAGGTGCCCATGCGCTCCCAGCAGATTACCTTCCCCACGGTCAGCGGGGGCCTCAGCGCCTACTGGGTGCCCGAGGCCAGCGACACCGCCACCTATGACAACGAGCAGGCCGACGGCTTCACCCCCCGCTCGGCCCCGGCCTTTGGCCAACTGGCCATCACCGCCCAGGTGCTGGCGGTCAAGGTGGTGGTCAGCAACCAACTCCTGGATGACTCCGACCCCGGCGTGGACCAGGTGCTGGCCAGCCTGTTCGCCGAGACCCTGGGCACCGCCTTTGACGTGGCCTGTCTGCGCGGCGCCGGCACCGCCCTGGACCCCATCTCCGGCCTGGTCACCCGCGCCACCAGCAACGCCCTGACCGTGGGCGCCGGCTTTGACTTCGACGACGTGGCCGAGCTGATCTTCAAGGTCTACGAGAACGCCCCCCACGCCGCCCAAGTGCCGGTGATCGGCCACCCCAAGGCCGAGAAGATGTTGATGAAGCTCAAGGACGACCAGGGCGACTACATCTACCGCCAGCCCGGCCAGCCCCGCAACGAAACCGGCAGCCAGCCCCTGGTCTGGGGCGAGCCCTTTATGCGCGACCCCAACGTGCTCACCAACCTGGGCGCCGGCAGCAACGAGACCCGGCTCTTTGCCGGCGACTTCGCGGGCAGCGCCTTCGTGGGCCTGCGCGCCGGCCTGGTGGTCAAGACCAACCCCTGGGCCGAGCCCTATTTCTCCTATAACCAGACCTGCTTCCTGGCCGAGGCCCGCCTGGGCTTCGCCCTGAGCGACGAGAAGCGTTTCGCCGTGCTCTCCGGCGTGCCCACCGCTTAAGAGGGAAGAGGCGGGGGGGACCTTTTGTTCGCAAAAGGTCCCCCCCACCCCCCCAAAAAAACTTTAGCGGGCTAGGGGACAAGCACCAGCGTGATCAAGACCCGAACCCCGATGGAGACGACAAATGGCTTTATCACGCGAGGCCCTGACCAGCGTGCAGGCCGTCAAGGACTACCTCAGGCTGAGCAGCGGCGAAAACGACGCCCTGTTGGCAACCCTCATCGAGGCGGTGAGCGCCCATTTCGCGGCCTACACCGGCCGCAATCTCACGGCCCGCGATTATTCCCCCGATCCGGGCTCCGCGGATTTCGACCCGGATAACGCCATCCTGGACGGCAGCGGCTATCCCGAGCAGCTCCTGCCCCAGTACCCGGTGCAGAATTTGGCCAGCTTGAGCCTGGATGGCGTGGCCCTGCCGCCGGCCCAGGCTCCGGGCCAGGCCGGTTGGGTGTTGGACCGTAGCGCCGGGGTCTTGAGCCTGCTGGGCGGGGTCTTCACCAGGGGGCGCCACAACCTGGCCGTGACCTTTCGCGCCGGCTTCGAGAGCCCACCGGCCGACCTGGCCCAGGCCTGCCTGGAGCAGGCGGCCACGCGCTTCCAGGAGTCCGGGGCCGCCCAGGGCAGGCTTGGAGTTAGCGCTAGGACCTTGGCCGACGGCTCGGTGAGCTATCAGGGCCAAGCCCTCCTGCCCCAGGTCACGGCGGTGCTGGACCGCTACCGCAACCGGAGCCTGTTGTGATCCGCCTGCGCCTGAACGCTCCCGCCCCCGGCGACAGCGCCATGGACCGCCTGGAGAATCGCCTGCCGGCCGTGCTGCGCGAAAGCCTAGAGCAATCGCTACAGGATGGCCTGGAGGCCGCCCGCCAGGCCCTGGGGCAACGGGGCACCCCCGGTGGCGGCGGCGGCCTGGCCGCCTCCCTGGGTAGCCGCCAGAGCGCTTGGGGCCTGTGCCTGGAGGGCGAGTTGTACTCCGACCTGCCCTATGCCGGGGTGCAGGAATACGGCGCCTCGATCCAGGCTCTGCGCGCCAAGTACCTAAAATTCCAGGTTGCGGGGCACTGGGTCCAGGTCAGGCGGGTTACGGTGCCGGCCCGGCCCTTCCTGGCCCCCGGAGCCCGGGCCGCCGCGGAGGCCCTGGAAGGCCACCTGACCCGCGCCCTTGTGGAGGAGATGCCATGACCCGCCAAGCAATCATCGCCGACCTCATGGGCTGCCTGGGGGCCATCAGCCCCGCCCAAGGCTTTGACATCACCCCGGCCCGGGTGGTCAGGGGCATCCACCTGGCCAGCGAGGCCAGCGAGATGCCGGCCCTGTCACTGTACAACCAGCGGGTGGAGACCGTGGACTCCACAGAGTCCACCTGCGAAAGGCTTATCATCCTGCATCTTTGGGGCGCGGTTCACGCCCACGGCGGCGATTACGCCGGCCTGGACCGCCTGGCCGCCGCCTGCGTGGCCGCCCTGGGCCGCCCTGACCTCAACCCCCACTGGCAGCGCACCACCTGCGGCCGCCTGGAGCTTTACGAGGGCGGGGCAGGCGATCCCCTGGGGCTTTTTGACCTGGAGCTGACCGTGAGCTACGAGGCGCCCCTGGCCACCCTCTAGGTGTGTGTCGGAGAAAGCCATCCATGGCTTTCTCCTCTTGGAACTTGCCAAAAGTAAATTTTGGCAAGGTCACGAAATAGCGCCAAAAATATTTTTGGCGCTATTTCGGGCGGGCCGTCCATGGCCCGCCTAGGAGCCTGCCGAAGCAATATTCCGACAGGCACCCAAGGCCGCCGGCCAGGGGCACTGCATATATTAACGCAAATACTCTAAGCAAGGAGACCGCACATGAGCACCGGTAAGGAAGCCAAGGCCGCCGTCAAGAAGGCCGCCGCCTGGGGCACCCCCCAGGAGTTGGCCAGCGGCGACGCCATCCTGTTCACCACCGAGAAGATCAACCGCACCCGCGAGCACCTGCCCGACGACTCCGCCGGCCAGGCCTTTCACAGCGACGCCGAGCGCGGGGCCATCACCTGCGGCGGCGACTTGAGCGCCTACCTGCGCTACCAGGGCCTGGAGGTGCTCCTGGCCCTGGCCCTGGGCCAAGCCGGCGAGCCGGTCCCCACCGGTGCCGGCGCCTACACCCACGCCCTGGGCCTCCAGGGCTCCCTGGACGGTATCTTCGGCACCCTGGCCATCTTCAAGGGCTTTTCGGTGCACGAGTATCCCGCAGTCAAGGTGGACGGCTTTTCCATAAGCGGCGAGGCCGGCAAGCCCCTGACCGTCAGCTTCAGCCTCATCAACGACGATCTCAACATCAACACCACCGCCGGGGTCAACACCAGCGCCGGGCTGGCGGCCATTCCCGCGCCCCCCCCGGGCAACCGGGTGCTCTTCCGCCAGGGGCAGTTCTGGATCAACGACGCGGCCGACGTGGCCTTGAGCGCCGCCCACGCCGTGCATCCCAACCGCTTCTCGCTCAGCTGCAAGCGCAAGCTCTCCCGCGACTACCTGGCCGGCGGTCAGGACCGCATCGCCGAGCCGGTGGGCGCCGGCTTCCCCGAGCTGAGCCTGACCCTGGAGTTCCCCACCTACACCAGCGACACCTTCTTGAACGACCTGGGCGCCGACACCCGCAAGAAGATGCGCATCGCCTTCACCGGTGGTCAGATCGCCAGCGGCCTGGACTACTCCCTGGAGTTCTTGCTGCCCCACCTGGTCATCACCAACGCCCAGGCCGCCGTGGACAAGGCCGGCAAGATCGCCCATCCCATCACCATGGAGTGCCTGGCCAGCAGCAGCGAGCGCGCCGGCATGAGTGGCCTGACCGCGCCCCTGGCCCTGAACCTGATCAACACCACGGACAGCGATCCCCTGGCCTAGACCTCCCGCCTCAATCCCCGCCATTGCGGGCTCCCGGTCCCTCCCCGGGAGCCCGCCCTCCTCCCTTGCCGCCGGGGGGCGCCGCCGGCCTGTTCCGGGCGCCAAGCTGAATAAATTTCATTCGAGCCACAATATAGCTACAATGTAATCGCAGTTTTTCTTGCCAGTATTGCCGGCTTCGGTTATAAGGGAGCAAAGCCTAAGGTGGGCTCCTGGGGCAACCCTATGTTTTGGGTGCGGTTTCCCGCAAGGAAGCCTGGCCCGAACGCCGCGGCGCCCCTAACACCTTGGGCAGGGTATCTTTTTGCGCGCGTAATCCCGCTGAACACGCTAACAACGGCCCTCAAGGGCCCAGCAGAGGGGACCGGCGCCAGTGCATGCCGGCCCCTACCCCAAGGGAAGGAACAGAACATGGATTTCGAGCTGAGTGAAGAGCTGCAGATGCTCCGGGACATGGCGCGGGACTTCGCGGCCGAAAAAATCGCGCCCTTTGCCGACAAGTGGGACGAGGAACACTACTTC
>JAZDIQ010000079.1:0-5697 GCA_043804825.1 Pseudomonadota bacterium | reverse complement strand
GGTTTTGCCAACCAGGCCTGATAAAGTCCGGGGGAGGACCTTTTCAACTAGCGGCTAGGAGCCTGTCGAATTATCCCTCCGGCAGGCTCCCAGGCGGGCCAGGGACGGCTTTCTCCGACCCACTCCTAGTGCCATTCGGGCGGATAGGCCGCGCAGGACACGCCATACTGGTTGGAGATCTTGTTGTACATCTCCACCGCGTCCTTGGCGGGCAGGCCCTTGGCCTTCAGGGATTCCACCCACTTGCGGGTCTCCTCCTGGAACTTGGCGAACCAGCGGTCCTCCTCGGCCTTGGGCAGCTGGTACAGATCCACGCCCTTGGACTTGATCTCGGCGATCATCTCGCCGTAGGTCTTCTGGGTCAGGCCGCCGGTGTGGGCGAAGGGATTGCCCACCACTTCCTCGATGAGGGGCTTCAGGTCCGCCGGGGTGCGGTCCCAGGCCTTCTGGTTCATGACCACGCCCTCGGTGACGCAGCCGAAGGTGGCCTGCACGCCGTACTTGGCCACCTCATAGAGCTTGAAGGCCAGCACCAGGGGCGAGCAGGTCACGATGCCGTCGATGGTGCCCGTCTCCATGGCCATGTACACCTCGCCCAGGGGCATGAACACCGGCTCGGCGCCCAGGGCCTTGATGTAGTTGGTCTGGTGGCCGCCGGGCGAGCGGATCTTCAGGCCCTTCAGGTCCTCCATGGTCTTGACCGGCTTCTTGGTCCACACGAAGGCCTGGATGCAGCCGTTGAGTTCCAGGACCTTGACGCCCTCGAACTCCTTCTGCACGGCCGGGTCCTTCTTGTAGAGATCGTTGCCGATCTTGGTGGCCACGTCCTTGCCGTCCACCCAGGTGGCCAGCGACAGGGTGTCGGCCACGGGGAAGCGGCCGGGGGTCCAGGTGGCCGTGAAGTAGCCCATGTCCGACAGGCCCTTCTTGACGATGTCATAGTGCTCGGGGCCCGGGCCCAGGGCGCCGCCGGCGTACATGGTATAGGTGATGCGCCCGTTGCTGCGCTTCTTCAGCTCCTCCAGCATGGGAACCCATACCGTCTTCACCTCCCGGCTGGCCGGGGGATGCCAGGTGCTGAACTTGATGTGCATCTTGGATTCCGCCGCGGCGGCCACCCCGCCCAGCGCCAGCCCGGCCAACAGGCCCAAGGCCACCAGGACTGCCCAAAATCTGGCTTTCATCGCTCCCTCCCTTGGCTGATTGTTCCCTAGTTTCCAACTGGCTTTAGCCGTTTCACCCTGTTCTCGGGCAACCGCGCCCCCGCTTCGTTCCCCCGGCCCGGCGGCGGGACCGCGAATATCGCCTGGTCTCGCCTTAAAGAATACTTTATAATATAAATTATAAGTAAAGCCGCCTGGCGTCAAGCCCCTAATCGCAGCCGGAAGGATTCTCGTTAGAATGACCTCCGAACCCGCCGGCAGGGGCGAGACGGCCGCGCTGGCCGCGCCGCAAACCAGAGGTGGCGCCGCCGGCCCCGGGGCCCGCCGGGCCCGTCCCCGGGGGAGGGAGACGCGATTCGGACCTTCTGTTATCCACTTTAGCGCCACCGGGAACTTTTCCGCTTGACCAAACCCTCGTTAGGCTATACTTTATATTTGTAATTTATAGTTAATCAACAGTCGGCGTCAAGTGTTTCCCGGCCAAGGATTTTAT
Organism: Pseudomonadota bacterium; assembly: GCA_043804825.1. Taxonomy (GTDB): domain Bacteria; phylum Desulfobacterota; class Desulfarculia; order Desulfarculales; family Desulfarculaceae; genus JACRDC01. The sequence continues at coordinate 4,041 of JAZDIQ010000079.1, read as the reverse complement.
GTCGTCTATAGGCAGCAAAATAAAGGAGTTGCGCACGGCCAGCGGTTTGACCCTCCAGCAGGTGGCCGAAGGCGCCAGCTGTACCGCGGCCTACATCTCCCAGATAGAACACGACAAGGTTTCGCCCTCCATCGCCAGCCTGAAGAAGATCGCCCAGGTGCTGGGGGTACGCATCGTGGACTTCTTCCTGGAGGACGCGGCGGACGACAACCTGGTGCTGGGGCCGGAGCAGTGGCCGGTGATGAGCATGCCCGGCTGGAACGCCCACATCCGCCAGATGGTCAAGGGCACCAGCCATAAGACCATGCAGCCCTTCTACACCGAGATCGCCCCCGGCGGCGGCAGCTCCGACCCCTATTCCCACCAGGGCGAGGAGTTCGGCCTGGTGCTGGCCGGGGAGCTGACCCTGCGGGTGGGCTCGGAAACCTACCAGGTGCCGGCCGGCCATTCCTTTTACCATTCCTCCCTGCTGCCCCATTCCTGGGTCAACAACGGACGGGAACTGTGCAAGGTGATCTGGGTGGTAACTCCGCCCACCTGGTAACAGGATCATTTCTAGGAGGTTAGGCGCTCATGAGCCAAGTGTTGGTCAAGAATATCGGCCTGCTTTTGTCGGGCCTGGTGGATCAGCCCCTGCTGGCGGCCGACAGCCTGCTGGTGGAGGATGGCCTGATCGCCCAGGTGGGCCGGGGGCTCAAGGCTCCGGCCGGCGCCCAGGTCGTCGACGCCAAGGGCGCGGCGGTGTGCCCGGGGCTCATCGACTCCCACTGCCACGTGGTGCTGGGCGACTACACCCCGCGCCAGCAGATGCAGAACTTCCTGGAGTCGTCGCTGCACGGCGGCGTGACCACCACCATCAGCGCCGGCGAGGTGCACCTGCCCGGCCGGCCCAAGGACCCCCTGGGCACCAAGTGTCTGGCCATCCTGGCGGCCAAAAGCTGGGCAATGGTGCGTCCCGGGGGCATGAAGGTCCTGGGCGGGGCCCTGATCCTGGAGAAGGGGCTCACCGAGGCCGACATCGCCGAATGCGCCGCCGCCGGCGTGCGGATCGTGGGCGAGATCGGCCTGGGCTCGGTCAAGGACCCGGCCGAGGCCGCCCAGATGGCCCGCTGGGCCCAGGCCGCCGGCATGAAGGTGATGATGCACACCGGCGGCACCTCCATCCCCGGCTCCTCGGTGGTGGGGGTGGAGCAGATCCTGGCGGTGCGGCCGGACGTGGTCAGCCACATCAACGGCGGACCCACGGCGGTCAGCGAGCAGGGGGCCCGGCGCATCATCGAGGAGAGTGACCTGACCGTGGAGATCGTGCAGTGCGGCAACATGCTGCGCGCGGCCCAGGTGGGGCGGATTATCGCCGAGCGCGGCGAGTACGGCCGCCTGATCCTGGGCAACGACGCCCCCAGCGGCACCGGCGTGGTGACCCTGGGCATCCTGCGCAACATCGCCCACCTGGCCTCCCTGGGCGGCATCGCCCCCGAGCTGGCCGTGTGCATGGCCACCGGCAACACCGCCCGACTCCATGGCCTGAACCGCGGCGAGATCGCCCCGGGCCGCGAGGCCGACCTGGTCTTCCTGGACACGCCCCTGGGCTCGCCGGGCGAGGACCTGCTGGCCGCCCTCAAGGAGGGCGACACCCCGGGGGTGTCCATCGTCATGGTCGACGGCAAGGTGGTGGTGACCAAGAGCCGCAACACCCCGCCCTGCCTGCGCAGCGCCGAGATAGTGGCCTAGGGCCCCAGCCAGGAGGAGACAAGTCATGGAGATTCGCAAGATCATAACCATCGTCGAGGAGACCCGCGGCGAGATGGGCCGCCGGGTCAGCCCGGCCACCCGCAAGGCCGCGGCCATCGCCGTCATCAAGAACCCCGTCGCCGGCCAGTACGTGGAAGACCTCAGCCCCCTGATGGACCTGGGCGAGGAACTGGGCGGCCTGCTGGGCAACCAGGCCCGCCAGGCCCTGGGGCTCACGCCCGAGCAGTGCCACAGCTACGGCAAGGCGGCCATCGTGGGCCTCAAGGGCGAGCTGGAGCACGCCGGCGCCATCCTGCACCCCAAGCTGGGCAAGCCCTTCCGCGAGGCCCTGGGCCGGGGCCTGGCCCTGATCCCCTCGGTCAAGAAACGCGGCCCGGCCGGCGCCAGCATCGACGTGCCCCTGAACCACAAGGACGCGGCCTTCATCCGCAGCCACTTCGACGGCATGACCGTCTCCGTGGCCGACGCGCCCTTTGACGACGAGATTTTGGTGGTGCTGGTGGTCACCGACGGCGGCCGGCCCCTGCCGCGCATCGGCGGCCTGACCGTGGACCAGGCCAAGTTCGAGGACGGCCTGCGCTGACCGGCGGCCAGGGAAGATGGCCGGTCCAACCCGCCCGGCTTGACCCATACGTATGAAACACCTGGGCCGGCGCCCCCTGGGCTACGGCCGCTCACAGTCCGAAGGCGCGGCGGTGCGGGGCGGGCCAACCCCCCCCCAAGGCCTGCCCTCATCGTCGCGCCTTCCTAACTCCCCGGAGACCACGCACATGGGCATGCTGCCTGAAGTAAAGAAGCACTACGGCCAACTGCGGCTGTACATCGACGGACAGTGGATCGAGTCCTCCTCCAGCGATCTGCGCCCCACCACCAACCCGGCCACCGGCCAGGAGATAGCCGTCTATCCCCAGGCCACCCTGGCCGAGGCCCGCGCCGCCGTGGACTCCGCCCAGCGGGGCTTTTTGGCCTGGCGCGAGGTGGCCCTGCGCGAGCGCGGCCGGCGGTTGGTCGACATGCGCCACAAGTTCGAGGAAAACTTCGACACCCTCTGCCGGGTGCTGACCCAGGACCACGGCCGCACCATCGGCGAGAGCCAGGGCTCGGTGCGCCGGGTGATCGAGAACGTGGAGAGCGCCTGCTCGGCGGTCTACCAGATGCCCAGGCTCAACGAGCATGTGGACTCGCTGGCCCGGGGCATCGACGAGTACATGATCTACGAGCCCGAGGGCGTGTTCCTGATCATCACCCCGGGCAACATCCCCATGCACGCCTGGTCGTCCTTCGTGCCCTACGCCCTGGCCGCCGGCTGCTCGGTGGTGGTCAGCCCCAGCCGGCAGGACCCGGTGGCCGCCGAGTACATCTGCCGCATGACCGAGGACCTGGGCCTGCCGCCGGGGACCGTCAATCTGGTGCACGGCGGCCGGGAGATCAACAAGTTCATCCTCAGCCAGCCCGAGGTCAGGGGCGTGGGCCTGATCGGCTCCACGGCCGTTTCCCGGGAGCTGTTCGCCCTGTGCGGCCAACTGGGCAAGAAGTCCTCGCTCAACGGCAACGGCAAGAACGCCGTGGTGGTGATGCCCGACGCCGACCTGGACCTGACCGTGGACTACCTGCTGCGCGGCTGCTTCGGCATGGGCGGCCAGCGCTGCCTGGGCTCGGACACCGTGATCGTGGTGGGCGACATCTACCAGGAATTCAAGGAAAAGCTGGTGGCCGCCGCCAAGTCCATGAAGCTGGGCTACGGCCTGGACACCTCCACCCAACTGGGGCCCATGTGCACCCAGGGCGGCAAGGACAAGGTCAGCGCCTGGGTGGAGCGCTCCCTGGCCGAGGGCGCCAGGATGGTCCTGGACGGCCGGGGCGCCCAGGTGGCCGGCTACGAGGGGGGCTACTTCCTGGCCCCCACCATCATCGAGGACATCGACGCGGGCATGGGCACCAGCCACGAGGAGTCCTTCGGTCCGGTCTCGGCCCTGCTGCGCCTGTCCAGCCTGGACCAGGCCATCGCCTATCTCAACGCCGACCAGGAGTACGGCCACTCCGCCTGCATCATGACCGCCAGCGGCAAGTCCGCCCGCAAGTTCGTCAAGGAGGCCGAGGTGGGCAACGTGGGCGTGAACGTGGCCATCCCCCAGCCCTACGCCTTCTTCCCCCTGGGCTCCAAGAAGATGTCCTTCCTGGGCGCCGCCAAGAGCCGCCTGGCCTCCATGCGCCTGTTCCTGGACGAGAAGACCGTCACCTCCCGCTGGGTCTGATAAGCATCCCCCCGGCCCCCGCGGCCCCCCGCCG
>JAZDIQ010000078.1:0-59589 GCA_043804825.1 Pseudomonadota bacterium | reverse complement strand
CATCCTGGGCGCCTACGGCTACTCCACCGAATACTCGGTGGCCCGCTACTACCGCGACGCGCCCACCTACTTCATGGTGGAAGGCTCGGCCAACATCTGCAAGTGGATCACCGCCCGCAAGCTGTTGGGGATCAAGTGATTAAAGACGGGGGGAACTTTTTTGAAAAAAAGTTCCCCCCGTGCCCCCCGTACCTCCGCCCAAAAACTTAAGCTGAGCCGCTGATCCCGGTGGACCAGCCCCCTCCCGACGGACTGCGGGGGAAGGTTTATCCCGCCCAACCGGGGCCTCATTTACCTGGAGGCTCCGACAAGCAATCATTGACTTGGCGTTTGCCCCTGGCATAGATTAGCGCTGCCTGCCTGGACCGGCTTCACCGCCGAGCATGTGGCATTTTCGGCCCGCCACCGGGCCAGGTGGCGTGCATGACCATCCCCGCGGGCACCAAGCTCGGTAAATACCGCATCCTCTCGCTGTTGGGCAGGGGGGGGATGGGCGAGGTCTATTTAGCCGAGCACCAAAGCCTGGGGGGCAGGGCCGCTGTCAAGGTGCTCTCGCCCTATCTGGCCTCCGACCCCGAGATGGTCCGGCGCTTCCTGCAGGAAGGCAAGTCCGCCTACCGTCTCAACCACCCCAACACCATCAAGATCGAGGACGTGGGTCAGGACGAGGGTCTGAACTATCTGGCCATGGCCTACGTGGACGGCGGCTCCCTGGCCCAGCTCCTGGCCCGCCGGGGGGCCTTACCCGAGGGCGAGGTGGTGCGCATCAGCCGGGCGGTGCTCTCGGCCCTGGCCAAGGCCCACGAACAAGGCGTGGTGCACCGCGACCTCAAGCCGGAGAACATCCTCCTGGATCGCCAGGGTCACGTGGTGGTTTCGGACTTCGGCATCTCCAAGGCCCTGTGGTCCAGCAGCCAACTGACCAGCACGGGCTCCTTCCTGGGCTCGCCGCGCTACACCTGCCCCGAACAGATACAGGGCCGCAGGGTGGACGCCAGGGGCGACCTCTACTCCTGGGGCGTGGTGATGTACGAGATGGCCATTGGCCAGCACCCCTTCCCGGCCGAGGGATTGCTGGCGGTGCTCTTTGCCCATGCCCACACCGCGCCCGCGCCTCCCCGGCAACTGCGGCCAGAGTTGTCGGCCGGATTGAGCGCGGCCATCCTCAAGGCCCTGGCCAAAAACCCTGAGGAGCGCTTCGCCGGCGCGGGGGAGATGCTCCAGGCCCTGGAGGGTCTGGACGGCGCTACGGCCGGGGAAACGGGCCAGTTGCCCGGCCAGCCCCTGGCGCCGGCCGGCGGGCCCGAGGCCACCCTGGTCATGGGGCGGGCGGCGGTTGGCGGGCTTACTCGGCGGGCCGAAGCCAGGAGTCCCTTGCGCTTCAGGTGGCTGGGCTGGGGCCTGGCCCTGTTGGCGGCCCTGGCGGCTGGTGGAGGGGGATGGCTGTTGCTTGGCGGCCAGCCGGAGCAGACCCTGCGTAATTTCCTGGGCATGGAGCTGGTGCTCATCCCCGAGGGCAGCTTTATGATGGGCACTGATCCCGCCGACCTGCCCCGGGTGCGCTCCCAGCCCGACAAGGCCCGGGGCGAGACCCCGTGGGAAGACGACGACCGCTTTCTGGAGATGGAAAGCCCCGCGCGTAGCGTGAGCATCAGCCCAAAATTCTATTTGCAGAACACGGCCGTGACCAACGAGCAGTTCGAGGCCTTTGTGAGCCAGACCGGCTACCGCACCGAAGCCGAGGTGGCCCAGGCGGGCCGGGCCGAAGGCTTGGGAGGGGATTTCCTCCTGGTCGAAGGCAAGGCGGCCCTGGCCATGGTGTGGACCGGCCAGCCCGCAGGGGGCGGCCAGCATAACAGCCCCTGGCAGGCCCTGCCCGGCGCCGACTGGCGGCACCCCCAGGGGCCGCGGAGCGACATCGCCGGCAAGGGCGATCACCCCGTGGTGCAAGTGACCTGGGCCGACGCCATGGCCTTTTGTCAATGGCTGAGCCTCAAGGAAGGCCGCCAATACCGCCTGCCCACGCAGGCCCAGTGGGAATACGCCTGCCGGGGCGGCCGCGCGGGCCAGCTCTACGCCTGGGGCTCGCGGGCGGCTCCCCCCCAAGGGGTTGGCAACCTGGCTGACGAGTCCTTCCACCGGCTTCACGCCGGATCCCCCTACCTGACCGGCTATGACGACCGCTTCCCGGGTTTGGCGCCGGTGGCCAGCTTCCAGGCCAATGGCTGGGGCCTGTACGACATGGTGGGCAATGTCTGGCAGTGGTGCGCAGACGTCCTGGCACCCTCCGGCCAGACGGCATCAGGCGGTTCTCCGGCCCCCAAGACCGTCCTGGATGGCCGTCAAAGCCTGATGGTGGTGCGCGGCGGGGCCTGGAACAGCAATGCCCGCCAGGCCAGGCCGGGTTTCCAGGGCGCCCTGCCGGGTAATGTGTGCAGCAACGTCATAGGGTTTCGCGTGGCCCGGGAGTACGTAGCCTCCGACAACCCCGACGAGGAGAGCCGGCAATTGCGGGCCGAGAACGGGCTGCTGCGGCAGCAGCGCGCGCTGGCGGAGCTGCGGGCCAGCCTCTCGGCCGAGCGCCACCGCCTGGAACAACGCCAAGTGGCCGGGGAGCGTGGGCCGGCCGGGACGGGGCCGCCGCCGGGCCTGACCAACAGCCTGGGCATGCGCCTGGCCCTGATCCCCGCCGGCGCCTTCAACATGGGCGCGGGCATCGAGGACCTGGCCAGGCTGTGGGCCAATCACCGCCTAAACACCGGCGAGCCCTGGCAGGAGGAGTGGAACGGCGCCTTGAGCCAGGAAACACCGGCCCACGTGGTGCGGATCACGGCCGCCTTTCACCTGCAAACCAGCCACGTGACCAATGACCAGTTCGCGGAGTTCATCCGGGACAGCGGCTACCGCAGCGAGGCCGAGCGCCAGGGCTTCGGCTGGGTGTGGATGGCCGGCAGGTGGCAAAAGGAGCCCGGCGCGGACTGGCGGCACCCCTTTGGCAAGGGCCGGGGCCTGGAAGGCAAGGGGAGTCACCCCGTGGTGCAGGTCTCCTGGAATGACGCCCTGGCCTTCTGCCAGTGGCTGAGCGCCAAGGAGGGGGCCAGGTACAGTCTGCCCAGCGAGGCCCAGTGGGAATACGCCTGCCGGGGCGGACGGGCCGGGGAACTCTACAGTTGGGGCGCCGAGCTGCCGCCGCGCCGGCCGGTGGCCAACCTGCGCGACCAGGCCTTCAACCGCAAGTTCCCGGGCTATCAGCACCTGCGGGACTATGACGACGGCTATGCCGAGACCGCGCCGGTGGCTGGCTACGAGGCCAACGATCTTGGCCTCCACGACATGCTGGGCAATGTGTGGACCTGGTGCGCGGACTACTTCGGCGAGGGCTATTACCAGGCCTCGCCGGCCGAGGACCCCGCCGGCCCCGCCAGCGGCGAGTTCAGGGTGTTGCGGGGGGGCTCGTGGCAGAGCAATGCCTGGCTGACCCACAGCGCCTATCGCAGTTGGAACGACCCTGGCTACCGGGCCAACGACATCGGTTTCCGGGTGGTCAGGGAGCCATGACCTCTGGGAACCCGCATAGGGTGGCAGGGGCGCTGAGGGCCTGGGCCGGCCTGGGCCTGCTCTGGGCCTGGGGGCTCTTGGCGGCCTGGCCGCTGGCCGGGGCGGCGGCCGAGGATTGTCCGCCCGGAGGGGGCTACCAGGATTGCCGACAGGTCCAGGAGCGGGCGGCCCTGGCCGGCTTGGGACAGGGCCAGCCGGCGCCCGCCGCCGCCGCCCAGGTGGAGCGCCTGGCCGGCGGCGACGGGCTCCGCGCCAGTCTGCGCCGGGCCGACGGTTCGTTGGTGGTGTTGTGCCTGCGGCGCTTCCCCGACGGTCAGCGCATGGTCTTTGGTTACGTGTATTTTCGGGATGCGGCCGCGGGCACCAGGACCCGCCTGTATACCTCGGGTCGCAAGGTGACGGTGGGGCATGATTTCGTGATGCGGGCCGCACCCGGCCAGCCCACCAGGGTCATTCACCGCCATGGCCTGCGGGAGTGCTTCCTGCCCGGTGGCCAGCCGGTGGCCGTGGAGGAGATGGTCAGCCAGCGCCTGGCCGACGGCGGCGCCGAGACGTTAATCCAGCGCACCGTTCTGGCCGTGGTGGTGGCTGGACAAGCCCTGGCCCTGGAGACTCCGGTGGTGCAGAGATACCGGCTGGAGCCGGTGGGCGGCGTCAGGGTCTACGCCTACCTGCCCGTGCGCTTGGAGCCCTGGTTGTATGAGGCCTTGGCCCGCCCCTTCCCCAGCCCCCTGGTCGTGTCTCCCCCCTGTGCCTGGTGCCCGCCGCCCGTGGCGGCCTTTGCCCAGCCCACCGCGCTTTACCAGGACCCGCTGGCCCTGCTGGGGGACCTGCAAATCGCCGGGGCCATCGCCGACGGTCTGGCCCAGGCCTTGCCCGCTGGCTGCGAGGTTTGGGCAGGCCAGGCCCAGGCCGATCAGGCCGATCTGGCCGCCGGCCTGGACGATCTGGCGCATGAGTTGGCCCTGGCGGCGGCCCCGGGCCTGCCGGAGGCCTGGCTGGCCGCCTGGCGGGAGCACCTCCAGCCCCCCCTGACAGGGCCGCCAGTAATCAGCCAGGAGCTGCGCCGGCAGATGCGCCAACAGGTGGAGCAGGACATCATGGCCCGGCATGAGAGCGGCGCGCCACTCTCCCTGGGGGCCATCCTGGCCTCCGGCGGGGCCAGTGACTATCTCTTCCAGGTGGCGGAGGTGCTTGACGCCGCCGATGAAACCACGGGCGAGGAGTGCGCACTCTCCACCGGCGATCTCCTCAGGTTAGCCCAGGTGCCCCCCGAGGCCCAGCCCAGCGCGCGCATGCTGGTGGCCCTGGCCAAGCCCGGCGGCTGCCGGGTGGGCTCGGTGGTGCCGGTGAGCCTCACCTATCTGCAAGACATGCTCAACGCCTCCAGCCAGCGCCTGGAGGTCAACATCGGCAGGCTGAGCCAGCGTCTTTCCTCGGACAGGGATGACGAAACCAGCCGCATGGGCCGGAGGTAGCCATGAACGCCTTGGTTTTGCTACTGTGTCTGATGTTGGCGTGGTTCCTGCCATCGGCGGCCCAGGGTGGCACCAAAAAACAGCCCCCGTCCTCTTCGTCATCCGCGCCCAGAGCCAGTTCCCACCACAGCGCCCCGCGCTTGGCCCCCTCCCGTCCCCGGCCCCCGGCTTCCCAGGGCCTCAACACCCAGAGACCTCCCCAGCGGCTCAACACCCAGCGGCCACCGCAGGGTCTCAACACCCAGAGACCGCCCCAGCGGGCCAACATCCAGCGGCCACCCCAGCAGCAGGACCAGCGCCACCAACAACGGCAGCGGCAACCACAGGTGCAGCAACAGCGGCGCCAGGTGCAAAGCCAGCCAACCCGCCCGCCTCAGGGGCCAGCCCCGGTGGGACACCAGCCCCGTCCCTCGGCCCAGGCGGCCAGCCGGCGCCCGTTAGCCTCTCCAGCCCCGCGCGCCCAGGCCAGCGTCGCGGCCCTGCCCGGCCGCAACGGTTTCACCGCCCAGCGAAGCCTGGCCGATGGTTCGCGGGTGGTGCTCACCTCGCGCGCCCTGGCCGATGGGCGTCGGCAGGCGGCGGGCTATAAACTGACAAGGCACGCCGCCGACGGCACCCAGACCCGGCTGTACACCAACGGCCGCCGGGTGACGGTGGGGCGCGATTTCGTGCGCTACTCCACGCCGGGCCAGCCCACCAGGATCGTCCACCACAACGGCCTGCGCGAGACCGTGGCGCCAGGCGGCAGGCGGCTGGCCCGCGAAAAGTTCGTCAATCATCGTTTTCGGGACGGCGGCGTGGAGCGCATAATTCAGCGCACCATCGTGGCCGCGGTGGTGGCCGGCGCGGTGGTGGCCTTGGCCCGGCCGGTGGTGCAGAGATACCGCGTACTGCCGGTTTACGGGATCGAGGTTTTTCCATACCTCCCGGTGGCCGGCGACGCCGGGTTCTACCAGGTGTTTGATGCCCCCTTGCCCCGGCCCGTGCTCATGTCCTCCCCGCCCGGCCTGTACCCGCCGCCGGTGGCAGTCTTTGCCCAGCCCACGCCAGCCTATGCCGATCCGGTGGACCTGCTGGGCGACCTGCAGATCGCCGGCGCCCTCCAGGCCGGCCTGGCCCCCCCCGCGCCGTTGGCCGGCGCGGTCTCCCTGGCCGGCGAGCAGGAGGTCCGGGACTTGCAGTCGGAGGTGGCCCAACTGCAACAGGAGGCCATGGAGAAGGCGCCCGAGGCCCCACCAGCGGGGACGGAGCCCGCGCCGGCGCTCTCGCCCCCGGCCGTGCAGACGGCCAGCGCCCCCGCGCAACCCCAAGGCGGGGTGCTGATTCCCGAAGAGGCGCGCCAGCAGGTGCGCCAGCAGGTGCGCCAGGAGATCGCCCTGCACCGCCAGGAGCGCTCCCCGTCCATCGCCGAGGTGATGGCCTCCGCCCAGGCCCAGAAATACATCTTCCAGGTCGCGGGTCTTATCGACGCCTCGGACCTGGACACGGGCGAGGAATGCGCCCTGTCCACAGGCGACCTGATCATGTTCCAGCGGGTGCCGGCCGAGGGCGAGGTGGCCGCCCCCATGCGGGTGGTCACCAGCAAGTTCGGCAGTTGCCGGGCCGGCGGCCTGGTGCACGTCAGCCTGCCTGACTTGCAGGACATGCTCAACGCCTTCAGCCAGCGCCTGGAGGCCAACATGCACAAGCTACAGGCCCATCTGTCGGTGGCGCGGGCCGAGGAGGGCGAGGTGGAGCGCACGGCGACCAGCAAGCCCTAGACCTGGGAGATAGCCAGACTGGGCCTGGAGGACGTGCAAACATGATCCCCGGACCAGCTCAAGGCTGGCCCGGGGATCATGGCGAGGGAGAGGGCGAGACTGATCGCTAGCGGGGCAGGGCACGGCCCGTAAAGGCCGACACGCCGCGATTGGACACCGGCACCGGCAGTGGGCGCAGAGCGGTCAGCGCGGGCGCCGCCACGCGGGTATCGGCCCCGTTGAGCCCGCGGGTCAGCCAGGCCGAGCGGCGAGGGGTGCACAGGGCGTAGAGGCTGATCCAGGAGACGCCGAAGACCCACAAGAGCACGAAGGGCAGGGCATAAAGGCAGTCGCTGCTGCGGTGGCGGATGGCGTAGATGGCCATGGGCACCAGGCTGGCCACGGCGCAGCCGATGAGCATCTTGAGTCCCACGTTCAGGGGGTCCATGAACAGGTAGTACAGCCCCATCACCTTGAGGACCTCGCCCACGGTCATGCCGTAGACGCTCAACAGCAGGTTGAAGCGGGCGCCCTTGGCGCCGCCGGCCCGGAAGCCAGTGAAGATGAAGCGGCTCATGACCAGGGTCTCGCGGATGTTGGAGCGCGCCCAGCGCAGGAGCATCCTGCACATGGGGCGATAGCTCACGGGCACCTTGGTGAAGACCACGGCCTCCGGGGCCAGGCGGGTGATGTAGCCCTGGCCCAGCACCAGGTTGGTCAAGGCCCGGTCCTCGCCGATCTTGGCCACCACCCCCAGGAAACGCTGCTCCAGCCACTTGTTCAAGAGGGGCCAAACCGCCCGGCGGCGATAGGCCGAGAGCGCGCCGGGCGTGCAGGCCACGGTCTCCACCTGGCTTTCGGCCACGCGGATGAAATCAAAGGAATAGGTGAAGCAGACATCCAGGATCTTGGCCAGGATGCCCTCGTGGGCGTTGAGCACTCGCACGTTGCCCGCCACGGCCCCCACCCGGGGGTCGGCCGCCAGGGGCGCCACCAGGCGGCGCAGGGTGGTGGGCTCCACCAGGGAGTCGGAGTCGATGGTCACCAGCACCTCGCCCCGGCTGCGCTGGAAACCGGCGTACAGGGCCAGGCGCTTGCCGCCGTTGCTGGGCTGCTTGATCAACTCCAGGCGTGCGCCCAGGCGGCGCGAGGCCTCTTCCATCCAGGCATAGGTGTCGTCGGTGGACCCGTCGTCCACCGCCAGTATCTGCATCTTATGGGCCGGGTAGTCGCTGGCCGCCACGCTGAGCAGGGTGTCCATCACCAAGCGGCCCTCGTTGTAGGCCGGCACGATGACGCTGATCATGGGTGCCCGGTCGTCGCCAAGCTCCGGGGCCGGGCGGTGGGCCTTGACCAGGCCCACGCGCCAGATGGTCACACCCACGCCCAGGGCCAGGCTGAACAACAGCAGGATCAGGGTGCTGGGGTTGTCCAGGTACAGGCGCGCAAAATCCTGGGCCGCCAGGGAGCGCAGGCGATCCCAGGCCCACAAGGCCAGAAGGGCGGCCAGGCCGGCGGCCAGGATCAGCTTGAGCCAGCCATCCCTGGCCGGGACGGGCAGGCGCTGGAGGTCGGCGAGGGGGTCGGGAGTCGGGTCTTTGTCGGGGCTCGAGGGCTCGGGCTCGAGCAAGGCAACCGCAGCCGCGCTTTTCATAATCAATCCTCCTGCCAGGAGCATGCCCAGGCCTCGGTCATTCATTTGCCGGGGTCTGGACCAGGCTGGCTCCAAACCCTTTACGGGATCATGGCAGGAATTTTAGTGGACAGGGCCGAGGTGGGAAATTGGCAGGTACGCCTATTTTGGGGCTGGGGGTGTCCCTGGTTTATGTCTGGGTAGGTTCACCTAGCTCTCTCGAAAAACGGTATAAATCGGGGATCGGGCCGGTCTCGGGTCGGTTTTGTACCGCCAGGGGCGACCCGGCGGAGGCGGTCGGCGGGCTCTATCGGCGGGCTCTAGGGGTTGGGGGTTTGGGGGGCCTCGGCCCGGCGCAGGCACCAGGAATCCACGTCGATCAAGCCCGCGGTGATGGCGAACTTGACCAGATCAATCAAATCGTGCACTTGCAGCTTGGCCATCAGGTTGGCCCGGTGGTGTTCCACGGTCTTGATGCTGATGAAGAGCTTTTCGGCGATCTCCCGGCTGGAGAGCCCCTCCACCACCAGCAAGAGGACCTGGCGTTCGCGCTCGGTCAGGGCGGAATCAGGCGGGGCCGGCGCCAGGCCCGATGATTCCTTGACGAACTCGTTGATGATGTGATTGGCCACCGGCGAATCCAGGTAGCTGTCTCCCCGCATCACCGCCTCGGCCGCCACCAGCAGCTTGTCGGCGGCGGATTCCTTGAGAAGATAGCCCCGAGCGCCCACCTTGAGGGCCTCCAGGATGAAGGGCTTGCGGGAGTGGATGGAGACCATGATGATCCTGGTGAAAGGCCACTGGCTCATGATGCGCCGCGCCGCCTCGATGCCCGAAAACTCGGGCATGGCGATATCCAGGATGACCAGGTCGGGCTTTAGGGCGGCGGTCTGCTCCACGGCCTCGCGGCCATTGCCCGCCTCGCCCACCACCAGGAACCTGGGGTCGCGGCTGAAGACGCTGCGGATGCCCTCGCGGAAAATGGCGTGATCATCGGCGATGATAACCCGGTATTTAGCCGTCATGGCCGTCCCCCCAAGGCAGAAGCGCGGTTATGGTGGTGCCCTGGGCGTTGGAGGCGATATCCAGACGGCCGCCGGCCAATTCCAGGCGCTCCGCCATGCCCAGCAGGCCCATTTTTTTGGCCGACAGGGCCAGGCGCTGGGTTTCGTCCACGTCGAAGCCCCGCCCCTGGTCGCTCACCGACAGACGCAGCCAGGCTTCCTGGACGAACAACTTGATGTCCAGGCGGTCGCTGCCCGAGTGCTTGATGGCGTTGGTGATGCCTTCCTGCAAGAAACGGTACAGGGTCATCTTGAGCTGGGACGACAGGCGCGACTCGTCCACGCCCGTCATCTGGAAATCCACGGGTAGGTGATAGGTCTCCTGCATGGAGTCGCAGAGATCGGCCAGAGCGGCCTTGAGCCCCAATTGGTCCAGGATGGTGGGGCGCAGGGCGTAGCTGATGCTGCGTATCTGGCCGATGAGCTTGTCGGAAAGCCCCACCAGCCGGTTGAGTTCCTCCCGTAGCTTGGGGCCGTTGTCCTCCTCGCCGGTGGCCAATTGGCGCAGGCCGATGCTCAAGGCGCCCAGGTGGGAGCCGATCTCGTCGTGCAGGTCCAGGGCGATTTTTTTGCGCTCCTCTTCCTGAGCGGCGATCAGATGCCGGCTCAGCTCCCGGATGCGCTGGTTGGATTGCCTGAGGTCCTGGGTGCGCAGCCTGACCTCGTTGTCCAGGCGTTGGGTCTCCTGGTCGGCCCGGGCCAGGGCCTCTTGCTGCATGGCGTAGCGCGAGTGCAGCAGGGAGGTCACCAAGAGCAGGCACACCAGGAGCAGCACCAAAAAGGCCAGGGCGTTGCGAAAGATCAGGAGCACCGGCGCCATGGCGGTGTCGTATTCGTGGGCGGTGATCAAAAGCCAGTTCATGGGCATGGCGATGGCCGCGGAGATGAAGACCGGCTCTTTTTCCTGGGGGTCTTCCATCAGGCGGCCGGCCACCCTGATGCCCGGCCGGCCGGAGCTGACCAGCCAGCGGCCCAGCCTGTTCATGCTGGCCAATTCCTCGTTGGCGCCACTGCCCCCGGCCACCACGTTGCCGGATTGATCAAAAATAAAGACCCGTTGACCGGGCAGGCTGGCCATGCGGGCAAAGGAGTCGGTCCAATAGGAGCGCTTTTGCTGTAGCCCGAAAAAACCCACCAGGCCCTTCACGGGATCCTTGAGGGGAGTGATGAAGGTCACGGCTTTTTCGGAGCGCGGACCTGGTTCGGCCGACAGGGACGAAATATGGGACACGCCTTCCTGCTGGGCCTTTTTCATGAATTCCCGCTCGGCCAGGCTGACGCCGACTTGGTTGGGAGCGGCCGGCAGATGGAAGATGACCTTGCCCTCGGGATCGCACACGAAGAGCCAGGACAGCTCCGGGCGTTCGGCAAGTCCCTTGAGCAGGGAGAGCATGGCGTGGCGGTCACGGGAAACCACCGCGGCCAGCAGGTCCGGGCGCGCGGCCAGGGAGTTCATGCGGTCCAGCAGGCGTTGTTGGTGGTCGGAGATGAAGCGAGCTCCCAGCTCGGCCTGGGATTGGTGGGAGGCCAGTATCTCCCCTTCGGTTCTGGTCTTGACCACCATGTAGGCCTTGAAGGCCCAGACGCCGAGACCAATTATAATAGTCAATAAAATCCAGAATATAATCCCGGTGAGGTTGCGTCGCGCAAAAGAGCTGAGTAAAGAGGTGTTGGGCATGACGCTGACTGGTCGGCCTCCGCTGATTTATGCCATTATGATCCGTCTCGCGGGAGGTTGCCAGCGTCAAGCGTGACGGTCGCCAGGGCTTTGTGGCGGGCTCGGAGCGCTCGGGGCCGCCGAGCCTCGGCCAGGGGCCGCTGGCCGGGACCCACCGGCCGAGCAGTCCGCCGGTGGATGGCACAGGGCGGGACGAGGGGGCCTCAAGGCGCCCCTCGGGCCTCGGCTCAGAGGGGCGGACGCCGCAGGTGGTGGTCCGTGGCCTCCTGGAAGGCCTGTCCCAGGGCCAGTAGCGTCTCCTCGGCGAAGTGGGGTCCCATGAATTGCAGGCCAATGGGCCGGCCGGAGGTGGTCAGGCCGCAGGGCACGCTCATGCCCGGCAGGCCGGCCAGGTTGGTGGAGAGGGTGAAGACGTCGCTCAGGTACATCTGCATGGGGTCGTCCACCTTTTGCCCCAGGTCGAAGGCCGCCGTGGGGGCCACCGGGCTGACGATGGCGTCCACCTGGGCGAAGGCCTCCTGGAAATCGCGCATCAAAAGGGTGCGCACCTGTCCGGCCTTGCCGTAGTAGGCGTCGTAGTAGCCGGCGCTGAGGGCGTAGGTGCCCAGCATGATGCGCCTGATAACCTCCGGGCCGAAGCCCTGGCTGCGGGAGTCCAGGTACATGTCCAAAAGGCCGCCCTGCTCGGCGCGGCTGCTGAAGCCGTACTTGACGCCGTCGTAACGGGCCAGGTTGCTGGAGCACTCGGCCGGGGCGATGATGTAGTACACGGCCAGGCCGTACTCGGTGTGGGGCAGGCTTATCTCGCGCACCTGGGCGCCCTGGTCCTCCAGAACCTTGATGCCCGCCTGCACGGCCTGGCGCACCTGGGGGTCGATGCCCTCGCCGAAGTATTCCTTGGGCAGGCCCAGCTTGAGCCCCTTGATCCCCCGGCCCAGGGCGGCGGTGTAGTCGGGCACCGGGCTGGGGGCGCTGGTGGAGTCGGCCGGGTCGTGGCCGGCGATTACCTGGAGCACGTCGGCCAGGTCGGCCACGCTGCGGGTGAAGGGGCCGGCCTGGTCCAGGGAGCTGGCAAAGGCGATGATGCCGAAGCGGCTGACCCGGCCGTAGGTGGGCTTCAGGCCCACCACCCCGCAGTGGCTGGCCGGCTGGCGGATGGAGCCGCCGGTGTCGGTGCCGATGGCGAAAAAGGCGCTGCCGGCGGCCACCGAGGCCGCCGAGCCGCCCGAGGAACCGCCGGGGATGGCCTTCAGGTCCCAGGGGTTGTGGGTCGGGCCATAGGCCGAGTTCTCGGTGGAGCTGCCCATGGCGAACTCGTCCATGTTGTGCTTGCCCAGCATCACCATGCCCGCGGCCTTGAGCCGGGCCACCAGGGTGGCGTCGTAGGGTGGCACGAAGTTTTGCAGCATCTTGCTGCCGGCGGTGGTGGTCACGCCCTGGGTGCAGATGACGTCCTTGATGCCGGCGGGTATGCCGGCGAGGGGACCGGCGGTGCCGTCCTTGAGCGCGCGGTCGGCGGCCTGGGCCTGACTGAGCGCCAGCTCCGGGGTGCGGGCCAGGTAGGCGTGCAGGCTGGGCTCGCTGGCCTCCTGGCGGGCGATCATGGCCCGGGTCAGCTCCACGGAGGATATTTCGCGGCGGCGCAGGAGGTCGCGGGCCTGGCGCAGGCTAAGTTGGTGCAGTTCCATGGCGGCCCTCTCGCTATATCACGCGGGGAACGATGAAGCTCACGCCGTCGCTTTGCGGGGCGTTGGCCAGGCCCTCCTGGCGGGGCAGGGAGGGGCGCGCCACATCCGGGCGCATGGCGCCGGTCAGCTCCAGGGCGTGGTTGGTGGAGGGCACCCCGCTGGTGTCCAGCTCCCCCAGCTTGTCCATGTGGGTGAGGATGTCGTTGATCTGGCCGGTGAGCTTGGCGCTCTGCTCGGGAGAGAGCCTGAGCCGGGCCAGGGCGGCCACGTGGGCCACTTCCTCGGGGGTGATCTTCATGGCGGCACCTTTGGGCGAGCGGTTTTATAGGACAAAGGCTTTTTTATCACGCCCCTCGGGCGCTGGCAACCACGGGACTTCGAAGACCGTCCGGGGCTGGGCCAGGCGGGAGAGCATTTGTAAACCGAACGATTATTATTTATAATGGCTCCATCGCTCAGTCTGGCGCCAGGCCTTCCCCGGCCGGTACACCGTATCCGGGGGCAGGAGGGCCTGTGTCCGGCGCATCGATCTCGCCACGGGAGAAAAGCCCTTGCCCCACGGTACCGCCCCCTTGTCCCCCGCCCAAGCCCGCGCCGCCATGGCGCGCGGCGAGATCACCGGCAACACCAGCGCCCTGTGTCCGGGCCATGCCCAGGCCAACCTGGTGATTCTGCCCCGGGACTGGGCCTACGACTTTCTGGTCTTCTGCCAGCGCAACCCCAAGCCCTGCCCGCTGTTGGAGGTCTTGGACCCCGGCGACCCCCATACCAGCCACCTGGCCCCGGCCGCCGACGTGCGCGACACCCTGCCGCGCTACCGCGTCTGGGAAAACGGCGTCCTGCGCGAGGAGCCCACGGACATCGGCGGCCTGTGGCGATCCGATTTGGTGAGTTTTTTTCTGGGGTGCAGCTTCAGCTTCGACCTGGCCCTGCAACGGGCCGGGGTGCCGGTCAGGCACCTGGAGCAGGGGCGCAACGTGCCCATGTACCGCACCACCCGGCCCAATCGGCCGGCCGGGCGTCTGGGCGGCCCCCTGGTGGTCTCCATGCGCCCCATGCCCGCCGAACTGGTGCCCCAGGCCGTGGAAGTCTCGGGGCGCTACACCCAAACCCATGGCGCGCCGGTGTACTGGGGCGATCCGGCGGGCATCGGCATCGCCGACATCGACCGGCCCGACTTCGGCGAGTCCGTGGATATCCGCCCCGGCGAGGTGCCGGTCTTCTGGGCCTGCGGGGTGACCCCCCAGGCGGCGCTCATGGAGGCCAAGCCCCCCCTGGCCATCACCCACGCGCCCGGCTGCATGTTCATCAGCGACCGCCGCTCCGAGGAACTGGACGGCTAGGACCACATAACAGGGTCGCCTCTTGCCTGGCGGCCAAGACCCATGTCAGCTTAACGAGGGAGGAGATTCATGCGCAGACTAGGCTTGTTGTTCACGGCCCTGATGCTGGCCGCCTTCTTGGCGCCCGGCCTGGCCGCCGCCGAGACCAAGGAGATCAAGCTCGGGGCCATCTACCCGCTTACCGGCGGGGCCGCCGCCGAGGGGCGCGAGCTCAGGGCCGGCGTGGAGTTGGCCGTGGAGATCGCCAACAACGCCCTGGCGGACATCGACATGGACATGGCCAAGAACGCCGGCGTCAAATCCCTGGGCGGGGCCAAAATCACGGTGATCTTCAAGGACCACCAGGGCAACCCCCAACTGGGCGCCGACCTGGCCAAGAAGCTGATCGAGGACGACAAGGTGGTGGGCATCCTGGGCTGCTACCACAGCTCGGTGACCAAGACCGTGGCCGCCGTCTGCGAGCGCTTCGAAATCCCCATGATCAACGACTCCTCCACCAGCCCGGCCCTGACCAAGAGCGGCTTCAAATGGTTCTGGCGCACCACGCCCCATGACACCCAGTTCACCAAGGACCTCTTCGAGTTCATGAAGGGCCTGACCGAGGGCAAGGCCAAGGGCGTGAAGGCCGTTCCCATGGCCGACATCCAGACCCTGGCCGCCGCCTGCGAAAAGACCGAGTGGGGCACCAACGTCAGCGACACCATCAAGCAGTACGCCGGCGAGTACAAGTTCGATTTGGCCGCCAACCTGCTCTACGCAGCCAAGAGCCCCGATCTCTCCGCCGAGGTGCAGAGCCTGAAAGCCGCCAAGCCCGGCGCCATGCTGTTCGCCTCCTACACCTCCGACGCCATCCTGATGATCAAGACCCTGCAATCCATGAAGGCCGCGCCCAAGCTGTTGTGGGGCCAGGACGCCGGCTTCGAGGCGCCTGAATTCGCCGGCACCCTGGGCGACGCCACGGTGGGCATCCTCACCCGCACCGTCTTCACCCCCCAGGTGGCCCAGGTCAAGAAGGTGGCCGGCCAGGTCAACGAGATGTACAAGAAGAAGGTCGGCCACGACCTCTCCGGCGCCAGCGCCCGCTCCTTCACCGGCATGCAGGCCTGGGTGGCGGTGCTGGAAAAGACCGCCTCCACCGATCCCAAGGCCATCCAAGCCGCGGCCAACACCATCACCATCCCCGGCGAGCAACTGGTGGTGCCCTGGTTCGGCATCAAGTTCGCCACCATGGGCGAGGACATCGGCCAGAACACCATGGGCTCGGGCCTGATCGGCCAGTACCAGAAGAAGGACGGCAAGATCACCCTGGAGATCGTCTATCCCTTCGATCTGGCCACCTCCAACATGATCTACCCCTTCAAGGGCTTCTGAGATTGACACCGGTTCTCCGGGCGGGGCTCTCCCCGCCCGGAGAACTTTTGACCCCTAGGGACGCCCCATGGAAACGCTTCTTCCCGAACTTCTGCGCTCGCTGGTCTCGGGCCTCTTGATGGGCCTGGTCTTCGCCCTGGTGGCCCTGGGACTCACGGTGATCTTCGGGGTGATGGATGTCGTGAACTTCGCCCACGGCGAGTTCTTGATGATCGGCATGTACACCACCCTGATCCTGGCGCCCCTTTTGGGAGTGGACCCGCTGTTGACCCTGCCCCTGGCCGGCCTGGTGGGCGCGGCCCTGGGCGTGGCCTGCTACTTCGGCGTGGTCAAGTTCCTCCTGCGCGGACCCATGGTGGCCCAGCTCCTGGGCACCTTCGGTCTGATGCTGGTCCTGCGCAACCTGGCCTTGTTGTTCATGGGCTCCGAGCCGCGCACCGTGAACAAGGGCATCCTGGTGGGCAAGAGCTGGTTGGTGGGGCCGGGGGTGGTGTTGGAATCCACCAAGCTGGCGGCGGCGGTCTTGTCCATCGCCTCCTTCGTGGCGGTGTGGTGGCTGATCCGGCGCACCAAGACCGGCCTGGCGCTGACCGCCACCAGCCTGGACAAGGAGGGCGCCCGCTACGTGGGCATCTCCACCGAGCGCATGAACGCCCTGTCCTGGGCCATCGGCGGGGCCAGCGTGGCCATCGCCGGCGGGCTCTTGGTCAACTTCTGGCCCGTGGACCCCAACGTGGGCCTCTTGTTCACCATGATCGCCTTCGCCACCGTGGCCCTGGGGGGCTTCGGCAGCATCCGGGGGGCCTTTTTGGCCGGCATCCTCATCGGCCTGATCGTCTATGTGCCGCCGGTGTGGGATGCCATCACCAACTTCGCCGGCGTGGACTGGATATCCATCCACAGCTTCAAGTACACCTTTGTCTATATCGTCTATTTCCTGATCATGGTGTTCAGGCCGCGGGGGCTTTTCGGATGGAAGCAGTAAGAAACGCTTTTGATTTTTCGGATTTCCCCCGCCTGGACCTGGGGGTGGCCCTGGCCGTGCTGGCCTTTTTGCTGGTCTTTCCGGCCTTGCCGCACTCCAGCTTCGCCATGGCCACCATGATCCAGTTCCTGATGTTCAGCCTTTACGGCATGGGCTGGAACACCATCGGCGGCTACGCGGGGCAGGTGGATTTGGGCAAGGCCCAGTACAACGGCATCGGCGCCTACACCACGGCCGTGATGATGGTGCGCTGGGACGTGCCCTTCTGGGTCTCCATGCCCGTGGGCATGGCCCTGGCGGTGAGCTGGTCCTTCATCATCGGCTACCCCCTATTCCGCCTCAAGGGGCACTACTTCGCCATCGCCACCATCGCCACCAGCTTGATATTGAAGGATTTTTTCGAGATGTGGGACTTTGTGGGCGCCGCTCGGGGCCTGGAGATACCCATCCGGGGACACCTGCCGGACTTCTTGTACCTGCAATTCAAGCACGACTACAATTATTACTACATCCTGCTGGGCCTGTTCCTGGTGGGGCTGTTCTACCTCAACGCCTTCCGCCACTCGCGTCTGGGCTTTCAACTGCGGGCCATCAAGGACAACGAGGAAGTGGCCAAGAGCCTGGGCATCGACGCCCACTGGTGCAAGATCAAGGCCTATGCCGTGGCCACGGCCTTCGTGGCCGTGGTGGGCTCCTTCCACGCCTGCTACAACTTCAACATCGAGCCCGAGGATGTGATGAGCCTGGATTTGTCCATACTCATCGCCATGATGGCCCTGTTGGGCGGGGCCGGCTCCCTGTGGGGACCCATCATCGGCGCGGCCATCCTAGTGCCCTTGAAGAGCTACCTGGGCGACTGGCTGGGGGCCTCGGCCGGCCTGGCGGGGCTCAACCTGGTCATCTACGGAGGCATCATCATG
Organism: Pseudomonadota bacterium; assembly: GCA_043804825.1. GTDB lineage: Bacteria > Desulfobacterota > Desulfarculia > Desulfarculales > Desulfarculaceae > JACRDC01. The sequence continues at coordinate 42,132 of JAZDIQ010000078.1, read as the reverse complement.
TTCATCGCCGCGGTGCAGCCCCGGGGGGTCTGGGGCATCGTGCAGGCGGTGCGGGAAGGCCGGAGGGGTGGCCATGGCGCTGCTTGAGGTCAGCGAGGTCAGCAAGGAGTTCGGCGGGCTTACGGCCAACCAGGACATCTCCTTTAGTATGGAACAAGGCGAGGTCATGGGCCTGATCGGTCCCAACGGCGCCGGCAAGACCACTCTGTTCAATTGCATCGCCGGGCACTTTCCCGTGACTAGGGGCAAAATAGTCTTTGACGGCAAGGACATAACCCCCCTGAAAGCCTTTGACGTGGCCCGCCTGGGCCTGGCGCGCACCTTCCAGATATTCCAGGCCTCCGGCGACCTCAAGGTGGCCGAGAACGTCATGGTCGGCGCCTTCATGCGCACCGGCTCCCGCCGGCAGGCCCGCCAAAAAGCCGAGGACTGGCTGGACTTTTTGGGCATCGCCGAGACCGGGCAATACATGCTCTCGGAACTGCCGGTGGCCCGCCAGAAGCGCGTGGCCCTGGCCACGGCCCTGGCCACCGAGCCCAAGCTGTTGCTCCTGGACGAGGTGGCCGCCGGCCTGAACCGCGCCGAGATCGAGGGCATGGTGGCCTTGTTGCAGCGCATCCACCAGGAAAAAGGCATCGCCCTCTTGCTCACCGAGCACGTGCTGGAGATGGTCATGGCTCTCTCCCATCGGGTCATCGTGCTGGAAAGCGGCCGCAAGATCGCCGAGGGTGAGCCCCAGGCCGTGCTCCAGGACCCGGAGGTGATCCGCGCCTACCTGGGAGATCATTTCGTCAAGGGCGAGCAGGAGGCCGGCCATGCTTGAGGTCAAGGACATCACCGTGCGCTACTCGGGCCTGCCGGTGCTGCGCGAGGCCTCGATAACCGTGGAGCAGGGGCAGACCGTCAGCGTGGTGGGGGCCAACGGCGCCGGCAAATCCACCCTGCTCAAGGCCATCATGGGCGCGGCCCGGCTATCGCCCGAGGGCTCGATCACCTTTCAGGGCCAGAACATCAAGGGGCTCAGGACCGAGGAGATCGTGCGCCGGGGGCTGATATACGTGCCCGAGGACCGCAAGCTCTTCAAGCCCCTGGCCGTGGAGGAGAACCTGTTGCTGGGCGGCTTCGTGGTGGACGACGAGGCCAAGAAGCGCCGCAAGTTGGAGTATGTCTACGATCTTTTTCCCCGGCTTAAGGAGCGGCGCCGCCAAGCCGCCGGCTCGCTCAGCGGCGGCGAGCAGCAGATGGCGGCCATCGGCCGGGGTCTGATGAGCGATCCCAAGATGCTCATGCTGGACGAGCCCTCCCTGGGCTTGGCGCCGCTCATGGTCTCCGAGGTCTTCGAGACGGTGCGCAAGCTGCGCCAGGGGGGCCTCACGGTGCTCCTGGTGGAGCAGAACGTGCTGGAGGCCCTGCAACTCTCGGACTACGCCTACATCATGCAGACCGGACGCCTGCGCCACGAGGGCCAGGCCCAGGACCTCCTCAAGTCAGACGTGGTGCGCAAGGCCTTCCTGGGCCTCTAGCCAGGTGCCCCTGGCTGGGCAGATACGGGTCGAGAAGCGCTTTGGCCCTGGCCAGCGCCGGTGGCTTCCGTTGAGGCGCTGCAGAACCTAATAAACGGGCGAGGAGGTGTATCCTCCCGCCCGTTTTGGTTGCCACGAGCGGTTCCACCCGCCTCTTGATACAGACAATTCACCCTGCCAGCCTTGTGCCTTCCTCAGCGCACAAAGAGCCCAACACCTCCATGCGGTCCGGCAGGCCGCCCCCAGGCCGTGGAGCACCCCTGGAGGGCGCTTTGTGCAATTATTCTCTAGCGCCCAAACCATCACTATTCTCGTAGCTTGGGCTCGCGGTTATCGAGTTGTGCGATAAATGCGCTCCCTAAACATTGACAATGCCCGGCACTCTTGCTATGAAAACCAAGCAAGGCATATTGTGCACAATCCGCACATTGCACGGCCCAAGCGCCGGACAGGACCACCGCCAACGAGGTGCCACATGATCCAAGAACTCTACAGCAAGCCTCTCCTGGTCTTTGGTTGCGGTAACACCCTATTTGGCGACGATGGATTCGGGCCGGCGGTCATCGAGCAGTTGGAGGCCCGCCACCAACTGCCCCCGCAGGCCGTGGCCATCGACGTGGGCACCAGCATCCGCGAGTTCTTGTTCGATCTCCTGATCTCCCCCCATAAGCCCCGGCAGATACTCATTCTGGATGCCGCCGACCAGCCCGGCCGTGAGCCCGGCGAGTTGTTCGAGCTGGCCATCGACGAGATAAGCCCTCAGAAAATAAATGACTTTTCGCTGCATCAGTTCCCGTCGGTGAACCTGTTGCAGGAGCTGCAAACCCTGGGCGGGGTGGAGGTGCGGGTGCTGGCGGTCAAGGTGGGCCACATCCCCGACCACGTTGCACCCGGACTGACGCCCCAGGTGGCGGCGGCCCTGCCCCGGGCCTGCGCCTGGGTCTTGAGCCAACTGGCCAGCTGGCGGTCCGGGGAATCGCCGGCCAAGGCCGGCCTGGAAATCAATGCCAGGGCCTGTTAGAGCCTGACAGGACCCTTGGGGAATATTCACGGAACCCGCGCAAAGGGGGATATGGCATGATCGTGATCGGAGTAGGCAACCTGGCCCAGAACCTGGGTGTGCATCGCAACACCATCCGGAACTGGATCAGGGACGGCAAGCTGCCGGCCCGTTCGGCGCCGGGCAAGGGCTACATGCTGTCCGAGGAGGATTTCGAGAAGATTTGCGCCGAGTTCGGCATCAACCCCTCCACCCTCAAGGTCCGGCGGCTGGCCAGCCGCGCGCCCCAAGCCGGCGCCCAATTCGACCACTCCATGGCCGGCAACAAGATTGGGCCGCGCTCCCAGCGCCTGAGGCCCAACCCCCAATGGGCCGATGTCTGCCTGACCTGCGGCTCCTGCGCATCCGCCTGCCCCATCTCGGGCGTGGACGGCCTGGACCCCCGCAAGGCCATCCGCATGGTGGTCCTGGGCCTGGAAGATCAGCTCATCGAGTCCCAGTGGCCCTGGAAGTGCACTCTTTGCGGTAAGTGCGAGGAGGCCTGCCCCATGAACGTGGAGATCGTCTCCATGTTCCGCACCGTGCGCGGCCTGCGCGAGCGCGATAAGGTGCCCGGCCCCATCCACAAGGGCGTGGTGATGTGCCTCAACCGGGGCAATAACTTGGGCATCCCCAAGGATGACTTCCTGTTCCTCCTGGAGGAACTGAGCGAGGAGTTGGCCGAGGATGGCTGCCCAGGCTTCCACGCTCCGGTGGACAAGAAGGGCGCCAACATCATGGTGACCTGCAACTCCAAGGAGCCCTTCGGCGAGCCCGACGACATGAAGTTCTGGTGGAGGATATTCCACGCCGCCAAGGAGGACTGGACCATCCCCTCCGAGAACTGGGAGGGCGTCAACTGGGGCCTGTTCAGCGGCGATGACCAGTCCATGAAGACCATCGTGGGCCGCATCGTGGAGAACATGTACAAGCTGGAGTGCAAGACGCTGCTCTTGCCCGAGTGAGGCCACGCCTACTACGCGACCAGGCTTGGTCTGCAAAAGTGGTTCGCCGACGACCTCAAGAATTTCGAGGTGGTCAACATCTTCGAACTGTTGATGCGCTACTTCGAGGAAGGGCGCATAAAGGTGGACCCCTCCATACACCAGCTTCTCACCACCTATCACGACCCCTGCAACTACGGCCGCAAGTCCTTGAAGACCTTCGGCAAGGACTACGGCGACATGGGGCGCTGGATCACCCAGCAGTGCTGCCCCAACTTTACCGAGATGTATCCCAACCATGAGGCCAACTACTGCTGCGGCGCCGGCGGCGGGGCCTGGGCCATGCCCTTTAAGGAAGAGCGCGTCTTCTACGGGCGGCTCAAGGCCCAGCAGATCAAGAAGACCGGCGCCAAGATGGTGATCGCTCCCTGCCACAACTGCCGGGATCAGATCATGAAGAGCCTGTCCAAGGAATACAAGCTGGACGTCGAGGTCAAGTACATCTGGGAACTGGTGGCCGAGTCCCTGATCATGCCCGGTGGCGGCAGCCAGTCGGAAGAGGAGTAAGCGAGCATGCAAGAGCAGAAGATCGGCGCGGTGATGGTGGTGGGCGGCGGTATCGCCGGCATGCAGGCGGCCCTGGACCTGGCCGACAGCGGCTACTTCGTCTACCTGGTGGAGCGCGGCGCGGTGATCGGCGGGGCCATGTCCCGTCTGGACAAGACCTACCCCACCAACGACTGCGCCATGTGAATTCTCTCGCCCAAGTTGGTCGAGTGCGGTCGGCACTTGAATATCGAATTGTTGACCCTGACCGAGCTGGAAGGGGTCGAGGGCGAGGCTGGCAACTTCACGGTGCGCTTAAAGCAGCACCCGCGCTACGTGGATATGGACAAGTGCATCGCCTGCGGCGAATGCGCGCGCAAGTGCCCCAAGAAGGTTAAGGACTTCAACTACAACGAGGGTATCGGCTTCCGTAAGGCCATCTTCGTGCGCTACCCCCAGGCCGTGCCCTTGAAGTACCGCATCGACCCCGACAACTGCATCCAGTTGCAGAAGGGCAAGTGCGGCGCCTGCCAGAAGGTCTGCCCCACGGGGGCCATCAAGTTCGACGACACCGAGAGCGCCCGCGAGGTGCGCGTGGGCTCCATCATCCTGGCTCCGGGCTCGCGCATCTTCGATCCCAGCGGCATCCGCACCTGGGGCTTCGGGGTCTTCCCCAACGTGGTCACCTCGCTGCAATTCGAGCGCTATCTTTCGGCCTCCGGCCCCACCGAGGGGCACCTCATACGCCCCAGCGACAACAAGCCGGTCAAGAAGATCGCCTTTTTGCAATGCGTGGGCAGCCGTGATCACAACAAGGCCGGCCACGGCTATTGCTCAAGCGTCTGCTGCATGTACGCCATCAAGGAAACCCTGATCGCCATGGAGCACGTGCCGGAGCTGGACGCCTCCATATTTTTCATGGACATGCGCACCCACGGCAAGGACTTCGAGCGCTACTACAACCACGCCCGCGACAAGGGCGTGAAGTTCCGCCGCTGCCGGGTGCACTCCCTGGAGCCCGGCGAGCGCGAGGGCGACATCGCCCTGCGTTACATCACCGACGAGGGCAAGCAGGTGGCCGAGGAGTATGACCTGGTGGTGCTCTCGGTGGGCATGGAGACCGCCCCGGAGGCCATGGAGATGTGCGGCCGCGTGGGCGCCAATCTCAACCACAACCGCTTCATGGATACCTCCTGCATGACCCCGGTCAACACCTCCCGGCCGGGCATCTATGCTTGCGGCACCATCGTGGGGCCCAAGAACATCCCCCACTCGGTGATGCAGGCCTCCGCCGCCGCCTCGGCCGCCGCCGGCCAGCTCAGCCAGAGCCGCTTCAGCCTGACCAAGGCCAAGGTCTTCCCGCCGGAGCGCGATGTGCGCGGCGAGGAGCCCAAGGTGGGCGTCTTTGTCTGCCACTGCGGCTCCAACATCGCCGGCGTCATCGACGTGCGCGCCCTGGCCGACTACGCCCAGGGCCTGCCCCAGGTGGCCTTCGTGGAGCGCAACCTCTTCACCTGCTCCCAGGACACCCAGGAGCTGATCAGCCAGAAGATCAAGGAGCAGGGGCTCAACCGCATCGTGGTGGCCGCCTGCACCCCGCGCACCCACGAGCCCCTGTTCCGCGAGACCTTGAAGGCCGCGGGTCTCAACGAGTACCTCTTCGAGATGGCCAACATCCGCAACCAGGCTTCCTGGGTGCACTCCGGCGAGCCGGTGGCGGCCACCGACAAGGCCAAGGACCTGGTGCGCATGGCCGTGGCCAAGGTGGCCCTGCTGGAACCGTTGCCGCCGTTGTCGGTGGCGGTGAAGCAGTCGGCCCTGGTGGTGGGCGGGGGCATGGCCGGCATGACCGCGGCCCTGGGCCTGGCCGAACAGGGCTTTGAGGTGCACCTGGTGGACAAGGCCTCCCGCCTGGGCGGCAACTCCATGCACCTGTTCAAGACCTGGAAGAACGAGCCCATCCAGGACCACGTGCAGCGGGTCTTGAGCCAGATCGCGGCCAACGAGCGCATCAAGGTCTACGTCAACAGCCAGGTGACCCAGGCCGAGGGCTTTGTGGGCAATTTCCGCTCCACCATCAGCGGCCCGGCCGGCGAGAGCGTCATCGAGCACGGCGCGGCCATCATGGCCACCGGCGGCAAGGCCCACAAGCCCGACGAATACGCCTACGGCCAGTCGCGCCGCGTATTCACGGCTCTGGAATTCGACAAGCTGCACCTGCTGCAGGACGACCGCATCAGGAGCGGCAAGAACTTCGTCTTCATCCAGTGCGTGGGTTCCCGGGAGCCGGCCCGTCCCTACTGCTCGCGGGTCTGCTGCACCCACTCGGTGCAGGCGGCCATCGCGCTCAAGCAGGAAGACCCCCAGCGCGGGGTCTTCATCCTCTACCGCGACCTGCGCACCTATGGCCAGCGCGAGGAGCTCTACACCAAGGCTAGAGAGCTGGGCGTGGTCTTCATCAACTACGAGATGCACGTCAAGCCCCAGGTCAAGGTGCTGGACGACGAGCGCCTGGAGGTTCTGGTGTGGGACCACGTGCTGCATCAGCCCTTCAGCCTGGACGCCGACGTGCTCATCCTGGCCACGGCCATCGTAACCCACCCCGAGGTGCGGCAGCTGGCCCAGCTCTACAAGGTGCCGGTGGACTCCGACGGCTTTTTCCAGGAGGCCCACGTCAAGCTGCGGCCCGTGGAGTTCTCCACCGACGGGTTGTTCCTGGCCGGCCTGGCCCACTACCCCAAGCCCATGGAGGAGACCATCTCCCAGGCCAAGGCCGCGGTCTCGCGGGCGGTGACGGTGCTCTGCAAGACTCGCATCGACCTTGACTCCATCAAGGCCGTGGTGGACGAGGCGGCCTGCGACGGCTGCGCCCTGTGCCTGGACGTCTGCCCCTACCACGCCATCGCCCTGGAGGAACTGGCGGGGCAGGGCGGCAAGCGCCACGTGGTGATCAATTCGGCCCAGTGCAAGGGCTGCGGATGTTGTGAGGCCACCTGCCCCAAGAACGGGGTCAACGTGGCGGGATTCGGTTACGACCAGCTGGCCGCGCAGATCGCGGCGGCTTTAGCATAGGCGGCCAGCGGCCTGGGGGGCGCCTGGTTGGGGCGCTCCGAGGCCGCCAGCCCCAGGCACGGAGGAAAGTTACCATGTCCTTTGAGCCCAAGATTTTGTCCTTTAATTGCAATTGGTGCTCCTACGCCGCCGCCGATCTGGCCGGCACCAACCGCATGCAGTACCCGGCAAGCCTGCGCATCGTGCGCGTGATGTGCTCGGGCATGGTGCACCCCAACCTGGTGGTGGAGGCCTTCAGCAAGGGCGCCGACGGCGTCATGGTCATGGGCTGACACCTCGGCGAATGTCATTACCTGGATGGTAATAAGAAGGCCGAGAACAGGTTGGCGGTGGTGGAGGCCATGCTGGAGGCCCTGGGCCTGGAAAGGGAGCGCTTCCGCCTGGTGTGGTGCTCCTCGGCCGAGGCCGAGCGCTTCGCCACCAGCGTGCGCGAGATGACCGAGGCGGTCAAGGCCCTGGGTCCCTCGCCCTACAACACCCATGCCGAGCCCCAGGCCCCGGCGGAGCCAGCGGAGGTGGCGGCATGCCTGTAAGGGTGGCGGAAGAGTGGCTGGGCTCCTGCTCGGGCTGCGAGATATCCATACTCAACCTGGGCGAGACCCTTCTCACGGTGCTGCCCCAGCTTGAGTTCGTGCATATGCCCGTGTTGATGGATCATAAGTATTTCGGCCAGACGGGCCAGGGCGATCTCCATCACCTGGAGATACCCCAGGCCACGGTGGGCATCATCAGCGGCCACATACGCAACAGCGAGCATCTTGAAGTGGCCCTGGCCATGCGCGCCAGTTGCGAGGTGCTCATAGCGCTCGGCACCTGCGCCACCCACGGCGGCATCCCGGCCCTGATCAACGGCTACAGCGACGGCGATCTCTTCGAACGCTATTACCGCGCCAGCGAGAGCACCGACGCCGGGCCCGATCCCGACGACCCCAACCTGCCCCCCATGCTGGGCCGGGCTTTCGCCCTGGACGAGAAGGTCAAGGTGGATTTGTATCTGCCGGGCTGCCCGCCCCACCCCGACCAGATCGCCGAGGCCATCACGGCCCTTTTGGAGGGGCGCGCCCCCAGCCTGCCCACCAAGAGCGTCTGCGACACCTGCCCCACCCGGCGCGAGGGCAAGGGCGCGGTCAAGCAGGTGCGCCGTTTCTTGCAAAACGCCCAGTACGACGCCGGCAAGCCCCTGGCCGACATGCGCTGCCTTTTGGAGCAGGGCCTGTTGTGCATGGGGCCGGTGACCAGGGCCGGCTGCGCCGGGGCCAATGGCGATAATCCTCGCTGCCTCAGCGCCCGCGTGCCTTGCCGGGGCTGTTACGGGCCGGTCAGGCAGGATGGCAACCAGATGCTGGACATGCTCAACGCGCTGGCCAGCAATGGCATCGACATCAAGGGCGTCATCGACCGGCCTGGGCTGCTGCGCTTCAGCGGCGCCCACGGACGCCTCATGAGCCCCAGCCGGCGCGCCGCCGGGCGGAAGTAGGGGAGAGATCAACATGAGCCAGACCATCAACATCAAGGACGCCGGCCGCGACTTCTCCCACAACGCCGTGGGCCGCGTGCTGAACATACAGCCCGTGACCCGCATCGAGGGCCACGCCCGCATCTCCATCCAGCTTGACCAGGACGGCGAGGTGGCCGACAGCAAGCTGCACATAATGGCCATGCGTGGCTTCGAGAAGTTCATCGAGGGGCGCCCGGCCGAGGAGGTGCCGCGCATAGTCAGCCGTATCTGCGGCATCTGCCCCTGGATGCATCACACCGCCAGCAACAAGGCCGTTGACGGCTGCTTCGGGGCCACGGTGCCCCCGGCCGGCAACAAGCTGCGCGAGCTGATGCAGATCATGGCCCACATCAACGACAAGGTCCTGCACTTCTTTTTCCTGGCCGCGCCGGACTTCGTGCTGGGGCCGGGGGCTGACTTCGGCGTGCGCAACGTCATCGGCATCGTGGGCGCGGCCCCGGAGCTGGCGGCGCGGGTGGTCAAGATGCGCCAGGCCGGCCAGATGATGATCGAGAAGTTCGCCGGCAAGGTCATTCATCCCGTGGCCATGGTCACTGGTGGTTTCTCCAAGCCCATGAGCGAGGCCGAGCGCCAGGAGCTTTTGGCCCAGTGCCAGGAGCAGTTGGAGTTCGCCAAGTTCTGCGTGAGCTTTGCCAAGGAAAACGTCTTCGCCAAGCTGGATGCCGACACCCTGAACTTGGGAGCCATCACCACCGGCTTTCTGGGCACCGTGGACCCAGCCGACGGCTCGCTCAATCTCTATGACGGCGTTTTGCGGCTGATGAAGCCCGATGGCTCGTTCAAGGATTTCTCCTACCAGGAATACACCGACCACCTGGGCGAGCACGTGGAGTCCTGGTCCTACGGCAAGTTCCCCTATGCCCGCTCCTGGGATGAGGGCTTTTCCATGGACTTGGCGGCCCCCAAGGGCATCTACCGCGCCAACACCCTGGCCCGCTTGAATGTCTGCGACAAGATCAATACTCCCCTGGCCCAGGCCGAGTTGGAGGAGTTTCGCCAGCAGTTCGGCCGGCCGGCCCAGTCCACCATGCTTTATCACTGGGCGCGGCTGATAGAGCTGGTCTATGCCTGCGAGCGCGTGGTGGAAATCTTGAACGACCCCGGCATAACCGATCCCAAGGTGCGTGACGCCGTCACCCCCAAGGCCGGGCGCGGCGTGGGCTGCGTGGAGGCCCCCCGGGGCACCCTGATCCATGACTACACCACCGACGACAACGGCCTGATCACCCGCGCCAACATGATCGTGGGCACCACCCACAACGTGGCGCCCATGAACATGAGCGTGCGCCGGGCCGCCCAGGACCTGATCAAGGCCGGCCAGGTCAGCGAGGAGGCCCTGAACAAGGTGGAGATGGCCGTGCGCGCCTATGACCCGTGACTGAGCTGCGCCACTCACCGCCTGGATGGCGGCCGCATCGTGGAGATCGAGGTCCGGGACGCCCGCGGCAACTTGATCGGACAAGATCAGTAGAAACAACGTTGGCCACGGCCGGCAGATGCTATATATTCAACCGCCGCGCGAGAGGGCGCGGCGGCCAGCGACGAGGAGGGGTTTATGCCCGATAGCAAGGAGCGCTCCAAGGTGAGGGCCGAGCGCGTGGACACCAAGTGCGGCTCCATCGGCCACATGACGGTGGACGAGATCAGGGGGCGCACCATCGGCAACGAGGTGGAGATGACCTGCCCTGAGTGCGGTGAGATTCATCTCACCGAGGAAGATGCCTGCGAGGCCGCCCAGAAGAAAATATCCGAGACGGCCAAGTACAAGAAGATCAAGAGCGAGGCTGAAGCGGATTAGGGCCGCCGCCTTTAGGCGGCTCGGCGGCGGCGCGGGCCTTGCCACCCGCGCGATCCACCCCTGGCTCGGCGCTCCGCCGGCCAGGGGTGCGGTTTTGCGGGGCCGAAATTATCAGGCCCGCGAGGTCAGGATGTCTTTGGCCAGGGCCAGATGGTCGGGCTGGTCTCCGGCCAGGTAGGCCGCCAGCACCCGCCGGGCCAGGGGCAGGGCGAAGCCCTCCAAGAAGCGCGTCAGCCCCTCGGGGTGCCAGCGGGCCTGGCCCCGGGGGTCATTGTAGTTGCCCGACAGGGCGCAGCCCAGTTGGTCGCCGCCCTCCGGCCAGTTCAGACCCAGGATGGTCTCGATCTCCGCGCCGCGCGCCACCTTAGCCAAGGGCAAGCGCAGTTCCACGCCAAAATCAGCGGCCAGTCCCCGATAAGCCTCCAGGCAGGAGGCCACTTGATTGACCTTGGTGCGGCCGTCGTGGCTCAGGCGCTCGCCGGCGATGATGGGCGCGCCGCCCAGGGCCATAGCCAGAGGCAGGCGCAGGGCGTGCAGATAGACATGGCAGCCCACGCAGGCCGTGGAGAAACCGTGGCGTGTCATAAGCTCGCCCAGGAAGCGGCCGTTCAAGGCCCGCCAGAAATCAGGCGAGCCAAAGACCAGGAGGGGCGACAGCTCCACCCCTGGCGGCAGCCGGCGGGCCAGGCGCTGGTGAGCCTGGGTCACCTGGCCAAAGGGGCCGTGCTCGGTGCCGGTGTAGACGTAGGTGGGCAAGAGGGCGCTGAGACCGCCCTCGTCAACGGCCCTGAGCGCTGCGGCCACGCTGTCGCGGCCGGCCAACTCCACCACCGCCAGGCCCGCCCGTCCGCGCAGGCGCTCCAGCTCGGGGCCGGGCAGCATCCACTCCGGCAGGGGCCAGACCAACTCGGGCTTGTCCAGGAAAACATCGCGCAGGTCGTTCACGGGCAGGCTCACTCCATATCCAGGGCCATATCCGGCCCGGGGTGGTAAGGCAGGTCCAGAGGGTGGTCGCGCAGGCCCTTGAGCTTGGCCCGGTCAATGAGCCCCAGGATACTGGTCATAAACTCTTGCCCGCGCAACAGTCCCAGGGCCCCGTCCGCGCAGCTTACCTCGTCAAAGGCCGTGGCCTTGTCGCGCCACACCCCGCAGCCGGCCAGGATTAGCGGCGAGGGCTCGCCGGAGTGAATCAGGTCGCCGGAGGATGGCGTGGCGTGGTCGCCGGTAACCACCACCAACAGATCGGGGTGGGTGTCCAAGAGCTGGGGCAGGCGGGCCAACCCCCGGTCCAGGGACTCGATCACCCGCGTCTTGAGCAAGGGGTCTTTCTCGTGGGCCGCCTCGTCCGGGGCCTTGCTGTGCAGGTGGATCAGGTCGCGGGAATCCAGGCGGGCCAGGGCCAGGGCCAGCTTGGCGGCAACGTCGCGGCCCGGCGTGGGGCCTTCGGGCAACAGATCGGCGTCCGCGCCCATGAACCTGAACAGCCCCCGATAGATGGGCGCCGAGGACAGGCTCAACACCCTGAGCCCCCAGGCCTCCAAAAGCGGCGGCACGACGGTGCGCCGGCCGGCGCGTTGGGTCAGCACGCCGTTGACCGCCGGCAGGCCGCCGGCCCGACGCTCGAGGTTCAGGGGATGGCCGGCCAGCACGCGGTGGGCGTGGCGCAGGTAGGCGCCCAGCAGGCCGGCTGCGTTTTGGGACGGCGCGTGGCCGGCGTGTTCGCTCCAGGGGCGGGGCCGCAATAGGGGCCGACCAGGCAGCATGGGATCGGAGTCCGTGATAAAGGGCGCCACGTCGCCGCCGAGGACCAGCACCCCCGAGGATCCACGCGCCCGCTGGAAGACCGCCCGGCCCAGGGGGCAGGAAAAATCGCGCACCGCCGCGAAAAAGGCCTGGGCCTGTTCCTCTGGCAGCTTGGGTTTTTTTTCGATCAGGAGCAGGCCTCCGCCCTGGGGCTGGAAAAAGGCCAAATGGGCCAGGAGCAGCACGTCCCCGTCGTCAAAGGCAAAGCCCTCGCCCAGGCCCTCCAGGTAGCCGCGCCCGGGGAAGAGTTCGGGGGCGTAGCCCATCATGGCGAAGTGAGCCTCCTCGCTGGGCAGGGCCTGGCCTGGATGGGTGGCGTGAAAATGGCCGCAGGCGCCCAGGGCGGCCAGACGGTCCAGGTTGGGGGTGGCCGCGGCCTGTAGGGGCGTGCGCCATCCCAGCTCGGCATGGGCCCGGTCGGCCAGGCCGTCCAGGAGCACCAGCAGGCATTTCTTGCGCGGGGCTGGTTGAATCATCGGGAGTTCACCTCGGCGTGATCACGGCATTCGCGGCTCCGGCGCCGGAGGGTCGGCCGCCTGCTGGGACAAGAGGGTGGTGCGGATGGCTCGCCGCCGCTCCAGGGGGACCTCCAGCAGGAAGCTGGCCCCCTGGCCGGGCGATGATTGGGCCTCTACGCTGCCGCCGTGGGCCACCATGATTCTTTTGAGCACCGCCAGGTCGATGCCCATGCCGTCGGCCTTGGTGCTGAAGAAGGGATTGAAGACAAAGGGCAGGTCCTGGGCGGAGATGCCCCGGCCGGTGTCGCGGAAGTTAAGTTTAAAGGCCCCATCTTGCCGGCCGCCCTCTATGAAGATGTCTCCGCCGGAGGGCGTGAACTCCAGGGCGTTGTCGATGAGTATGATCAGGCAGCGCAGCACGAGCTGCCTGTCCATGGGCAGGCGCAGCTCCTGCACCTGGGCGTGCGCCGCGATGCCCCGGCGCGTGATTTCTTCCCCACGGACCCGCAGGGCCTCTTCCACCAACTCCCGGGGGGACTCCTCGGAAAGCTGGGGGTCGCCTAGGGCCACCAGGTCGTTGACCTTGCGCACCAACAGTTCGATGCGATTAAGGTTGTTGATGATGTACTTGTAATACTGGTCATGGTTCATGGAGATACGGCAGGACTTGTAGAGGCGGTTGACGAAACCGCCGATGCCGGTCAGCGGATTGCGCAGCTCGTGGGCGATGGAGTTGGCGATGGTGAGCAGGTCGTCGTAGTTGGCCTTGCCCAAGATTTTTTCCAGGTTCTTTTGCCGGTCGATGTCGTCGATGCCCAGCAGCAGCAAGGTCTCGCCGCCCGCCGTCGTGGCCACGGGGTCCAGGGACAGAAGGACAAAGAAACCCTTGCCCTCCTGATTGCGCAGCATCAACTCGCCCCGGAAAGGCTGTCCCTGGCTGGCCAGATGCAGCAGGTTGGGGTAGAGGAATTCCTGGTCATCGGGCATGAAGCAAGCGGACAGGCTTTGCCCCACCATCTGGGCGGCCGGCCTCCCCAGGAGCTTTTCGGCCTGGGGGTTGACGAACAGGGCGGTGCCCGCCGGATCAGCCAGGATGATGGCGTGAGGCAAAGTGGAGAGCACCTGGCTGACCAACAGGGGTGAGGCGTGCAACTGGGTTGGCAGGTCCATGGCGTCCTCCCGGGCGTATAGAACTATGATAACCACCCCTGTTAGCTTGTAGCTGATTTTTAAGCGCTCGGGCCAGGTAATTTTTGGCCCTCGCCGGGGCTCCGGACCGGAATGATGGCCAGCCAAGGAGCGGCCGCGCGGTTGTCATGGCTATCGAGGAGTGGCGGAGGGGTCTGGAGGCGTTGCTCAGGTCGCCGGGGAGTTGGCCTTGTCAGCCCGGATGGCCGGCGGCTCCAGGCCGAATCTCTCCATCTTGCCGTAGAGGGTGGAGCGGGCGGTGCCCAGCACCTGGGCGGCCTTGTATTTGTTCCAGTTCACCTGCTCCAGGGTGTGCAGTATCAGCAGGCGTTCCTGGTCCATCAAGCGCCCGGGAGCCGGCGCGGCCGGCGCGCCCTCCTCGCCCTCCTGTAAAAAGATGGGCGGCAGGTGCTCCACCTCCACCACCTCGCCATGGCACATCAAGGCCGCGTGCTCCACCACGTTGCGCAGCTCGCGCACGTTGCCCGGCCAGTTGTGCGTCAGGAGCCGGCCCAGGGCCGGGCGCGAAAATCCGTAGATGGCCTTGTCCAGCTCCTCCACATGGCGGCGCAGAAAGTAATTGGCCAGGAAGGGGATGTCATCCGGGCGCCGGCGCAGGGGAGGGACCTCCAGACGCACCACGTTCAGGCGGTAATACAGATCCTCGCGGAATAGTCCCCGGGCCACCATGTCCTTGAGAGGCTTGTTGGTGGCCGCCACGATACGCACGTCGGCGCTTAGGGTCTTCTCGCCACCCACCCGCTCGAACTCCCGGTCCTGGATCACCCTGAGAAGCGCCAACTGGGTCAGGGGGCTTATCTCGGCCACCTCGTCCAAGAAAATGGTGCCGCCGCCGGCCAGCTCGAAGCGCCCCACCTTGCGTCGGATGGCGCCGGTGAAGGAACCCTTCTCGTGGCCGAAAAGCTCGGAGCTGAGCAGGGTTTCAGGGTAGGCCGAGCAGTTGACCACCACGAAGGAGCCCTCGGAGCGCTTGCTGTAGCGGTGGATGGCCTCGGCCAACAGCCCCTTGCCGGTGCCCGACTCGCCTTCCAGGAGCACCGTGGTATCGGTGGCCACCACGTTGTCCAAGAGATCGGCCATCTCCTGAACCTGGCTGGACCCGCCCATGACCCGGGCCAGGTGGCGGCGCATCTCCAGGGTGCGCTGGGCCTGCTGGCGTCCGAAGCGCTCGCTGATCAGGCTTTCATAGAGCGAGCGGATGCGCAACATCACCCGCACCCGGCTGAGCATGGTCTCCACGTCCACCGGCTTGGTCAGGTAGTCCTCGGCGCCCAGTTCCAGGGCCTTTAGGGCATGGGCCTTGTCGTTAAGGGCCGAGAGCACCACCACCGGCAGATAGCGCAGCTTGCCATCGCCCTTGATGCGCCCCAGAACCTCCCAGCCGCTCAGGCCCGGCAGGATCAGGTCCAAGAGCACCAAGTCGAACTCCTTGTCCGAGTCCAGGGTCTCCAGGGCCTCCTCGCCGCTGCGGCAAAGGTGGCTCTCGTAACCCTCCGAGGCCATCAAGGCCCGGAAGAAGCCGGCGGAATCGGGGTCGTCCTCCACCACCAGGATCTGGGCGTCGGGCTTGACCTTGACCACCAGGGGGTCGCTCATGGCCGGGGCCTCAAGTACGCGGGGTTTCCGTGGGGGCTAGGTGGCAGGCCAGGCAGGCCAAGGCCAGGCGCTCCAGGGCCAGGTCCTGGGTCAGTTCGGGGCGCGGGGTGTCCTGGCCGCTCAAGAGGCCGGATTCCATGAGTATCTGGGGGCAGGTGCCGGCGCTCAGGTGCAGGCAGCGGGTCCAGAGAGGATTGGCATCCATGGGGCGATCTCCCGACACGGCCCGGAGTCCGTGGCTACGATTTGCAGGGTAGGACGCTCACGCAGAGGGATTGTATCATTTTCGGACAGTGGGCTCAAGCCCTATCGTTAACGGGAGTTTGCCGGCGCCCGATCAGCGGGGCCGGGCTGCTATAATGATCCCAACGCCGCCACAAAGCCGAAGCCGGCCAAGGGCCGGATCAGGGGAGGCGGCTTGCCTGGCAGGGCAGGGAGAAAAGCCATGGTCGAGAAGGTCATAATCATGGGCGCGGCCGGGCGGGATTTCCATAATTTCAACATCTATTTTCGCGGCAACCCCCGCTACCGGGTGGTGGCCTTCACGGCCAGCCAGATACCGGCCATCGAGGGCCGGCTTTATCCGCCGGAGCTGGCCGGCCCGGGCTATCCCCAGGGCATAGCCATACTGCCCGAGTCGGAGCTGGGCGCGCTGATACCCCGGCACCGCGTGGACCTGGTGGCCTTTTGCTACAGCGACGTGCCCCATGTGGAGCTGATGCACAAGGCTTCGCGGATCATGGCCCTGGGCGCTGACTTCGTGCTCATCGGCGCCACCTACACCATGCTGCGCTCGCGCCGGCCGGTGATCAGCGTCTGCGCGGTGCGCACCGGCTGCGGCAAGTCCCAGACCACCCGCCGGGTCTGCGATATCCTGGCCGGCATGGGCCAGCGCTTGGTGGTGGTGCGCCACCCCATGCCCTACGGCGATTTAGGGCGCCAGGCCGTGCAGCGCTTCGCCACCTACCAGGACCTGCATGATCAGGGCTGCACCATCGAGGAGCGCGAGGAGTACGAGCCTCTCCTGGAAAAGGGCCTGACGGTCTACGCCGGCGTGGACTACGCCCGCATCCTGGCCGCCGCCGAACAGGAGGCCGACATCATCGTCTGGGACGGCGGCAACAACGACACGCCCTTTTTTCGGCCCAGTCTGCACATCGTGGTCTTCGATCCCCTGCGGGCTGGCCACGAACTCTTGTATTATCCCGGCGAGACCAACCTGCTCATGGCCCAGGTGGCGGTGATCAACAAGGTGGACAGCGCCACCGAGCAGCAGGTGGAGCAGGTGCGGCAAAACATCGCCCGCCACGCGCCGGGGGCCGTGATCGTGCTGGCCAATTCGCCGCCCAGCGTGGAGGAGCCGGCCCTGGTGGCCGGGCGGCGGGTGCTGGTGGTGGAAGACGGCCCCACCCTGACCCACGGCGGCATGGCCTACGGAGCCGGCGCCGTGGCGGCCCGGCGTTTTGGCGCCGCCGAACTGGTGGACCCCCGGCCCGTGGCCGTGGGCGGCATCGCCCGGGCCTTCAGCGACTACCCCCATATCGGGCCGGTGCTGCCGGCGGTGGGCTACACCCCTCAGCAGGTCCGCGACCTGGCCGCCACCATCGATCGCGTGGACTGCGATTTGGTGCTGTTGGCCACGCCCATCCAGCTCACGCGCCTGGTGGACATCGCCAAGCCCAGCCTGCGCGTGCGCTATGATTATCAGGATCACCCCCAAGGCCCCAGCCTGGAAGAGGCCTTGCGCGGCCATCTGCCTCTGGAGGCGGGGGCGTGAGCCACCGCCAGGCCGCGCCGGCGCTGTTGGTGGCCCTGGGGGGCAACGCTCTGATCAAGAAAGGCCAGGCCGGGACCATCACCGAGCAGTTCGCCAACCTGGCCGAGCCCATCGCCCAGATCGCCCGCCTGTCCCGGGAGCGCCGGGTGCTCATCACCCACGGCAACGGGCCCCAGGTGGGCAACCTGCTCTTGCAGCAGGAGTGCCGCCAGGACCTGCCCCGGCTGCCCCTGGAGATACTGGTGGCCCAGACCCAGGGGCAAATCGGCTACATGATCGAATCCAGCCTGGACAACCAATTCATGGCCCTGGGTCTGGAGGCCTGGCAGCCCCTGGTGAGTTTGATCAGCTACGTGGTGGTGGACCGGGACGACCCCGCCTTTCAAAACCCGGACAAGCCCATCGGCCCGGTCTTGAGCGACCAGCAGGCCGCCGTGGCCCCCTATCCGGTGCTGCGCACCGCCAAGGGCTGGCGGCGGGTGGTGGCCTCGCCACGCCCCCTGAGCATCGTGGAAAAGCGCGAGATCAAGCGCTTGCTGGACATGGATTTCATCGTGATCTGCTGCGGCGGGGGCGGCATACCCGTGATCCGGGAGGGCAGGCGCTTCGCCGGCGTGGACGCGGTGATCGACAAGGACCTGGCCAGCGCCCGCCTGGGCCTGGATGTGGGGGTGCAGGATTTTTGCATGGCCACCGACGTGCCCGGCGCGGCCCTGGATTTCGGCCGGCCCGGGCAGCGTTTTCTAGAGGACCTGAGCCTGGCCCAGGCCCGGAGCCTGCTGGCGGCGGGGCAGTTCCACCCCGGCAGCATGGAACCCAAGGTGCGGGCGGCGCTGGAGTTCCTGGAAGGTGGCGGCAGGCGTGCCCTGATCTGTTCCACGGGAGAAATCGAAGCCGCCCTGGCCGGCCGGGCCGGCACCCGCTTTCACAAGGACTAGCCCGCCCTGTCAGCCCTCGAGATCGCCGGGGGCGGGGCAGCCCTGCACCCCTAGGCCGCGGGCCAGGTTGACCACGAAGTCCTGCACGTTGGTGAGGATGGCCCGGGCGGTGAGCGAGCCCCGGTTGGCCAGCTTATGGGCCGCGAACTCGCTCATGTCCACGGTGTAGAAGTACACCGGCCGCACCAGCCCCTGTTCGCTCACCTGATAGCTGGGGGTCAGGTTGCCGGCGGCGATGGCGTGCAATTGAGTGGCCAGGGCCAGTACCGTGGTGGCCCGGCTTAGCACCCCGCGCATGCGGTCCTGGGCCTGATACACGTCGGCGATCACTCCCGGCAGGGGGCCGTCGTCGCGGATGGAGCCGGCCAGCACCAGGGGCAGGCCCCGGCCCAGGCAGGCGCGCAGCACGCCGTCCTTGATCAGGCCCGCCCGCACGGCCTGCTCGATGCCGCCCAAGCCCCGGATGGTGTTGATCACCTCCAGGTGATGATAATGCCCCAGGGCCGCCGGCTGTTGGGAGTAGATGTCCAGGCCCAGGGCGGTGCCCATGAGCGCCGCCTCCAGGTCGTGGGTGGCCAGGGCGTTGCCGGCCAGCACGGCATGGGCAAAGCCATCCTCGATCAGGCCGGCCATGGCCCGCCGGGCGTCGGCGTCGAAGACAAGAGCCGGACCCAGCACCCACACGATACAGCCCCGCCGGCGCTCCAGGCGCAGCAGGTCATATAACTGGTCATAGTCGATGGAAAAGGGCGACTCGCGGCTGATCTGGCCCCGGAAGGCGAACTTGTCCTGGGACTGGGCCGCAGGGGCGAAGCCCGTGGGGTGCAGGTAGATGCCGTCCTCGCCGTTCTCGCGCCGGCCCAGGGCCACCAGGTCGCCGGATTTTAGATGGCGCGCTTCCAGCACCGCCAGCTCGCCGCCGGGCCGGCGCGCCACCAGGCAGTCCATGCGCGATTCCTTGAGCAGGCGCCAGACCCCTGGCTCCGTTTGCAGGTACTCAGGGTATACGGAGGTGGCGTGAAAGCCCTCCGGGGCCACGCCGTCTCGCGGGGACGGCGCGAAGCGGGCCAGGGGGGCCAGGGACAGAGGGGGCTCGCCGAAACGCGGAGGGTGGTAGGCTGGCAGCGCGAAGGCCATGATCGTCTCCTGGGCGGGGTATGATCTTATTTTAGCAGGCCGGCCGGGGCGTGTTTACCAGGCGATGCCTTCACGGTTACAATGGGGCAGGAGGAGAGCATGACCCTTCAGACCCCCTTGCACGCCTGGCACCGGGAGCATGGCGCCCGCCTGATCGACTTCGCGGGCTGGGACCTGCCGGTGAGCTACCAGGCGGGCATCATCGCCGAGCATCTGGCCTGCCGCAAGGCGGCCGGGCTCTTCGACATCAGCCATATGGGCCGCTTTTGGTTGGCGGGGTCGGGCGCGCGGGGCTTTTTTGCAAAAGGCCCTGACCAACGACGCCGGCCGCCTGGAGCCTGGCCGCTGCCACTACACCTTTCTCTGCGACCCCCAGGGCCGCCCCCTGGATGACGCCTACCTGTATCACCTGCCCGGCGGGGCTTTCCTGCTGGTGGTCAACGCCTCCAATCGCCAGCAGGATCAGGCATGGCTGCAAGGCCTGGGCGCCTGGCAGGCCGACCTCAAGGACGTCAGCGACGAGCTGGCCATGTTGGCCCTGCAAGGCCCGGCCAGCCCGACCATCCTGGACCTGGTGCTGGGGGCGGGCGGCCTTCCACGGGCACGCAACCACTGCGCCTGGCTGGCCTGGCAAGGCACATCGGTGCTGGTCAGCCGCACGGGCTACAGCGGCGAGCCGCATAGCTACGAGCTCTTTGTGGAGAGCCTCCGGGCCGCCGGCCTGTGGGAGTCACTGATGGCGGCCGGCGCCGGTCTGGGCCTCAAGCCCTGCGGCCTGGGCGCCCGCGATACCCTGCGCCTGGAGGCGGGGCTACCCCTCTACGGCCACGAATTGCGCGCCGACCGGCCCCTCTTGTCCCTGCCCCTGGCCCGGCGCGGAGTGGACTTGGCCGTCGGGCGCGGGGATTTTCTGGGCCGCGCGGCCCTGGAGGCCCAAGCGGTGGAGCTTGCCGGCCGGGAGATAGACTTGGTGCCCCGCCTGATCCGGGGCGTGGCGGCCCTGGAGCGGGGCATGATGCGCGAGGGCTCGGCGGTGATGCTGGCCGGGCGGCAGGTGGGCGAGTTGACCAGCGGCACCACGGTGCCGGCCTGGCGTTTTGTGGAGGGCCGGCCCGCTGACGAGCATTACGCGCGGGCCATCGGCCTGGCCTACCTGGAGCGCCAGGTGGTGCCGGGGCAAGAAGTGGAGATCGTCTATCGCGGCCGCGCCCTGGCCGGGATGGTGGTCAAGGGCTTTGTCAAAACCGCCGGGGATTATCTGAAACCCCTGGAGTGGTGAAGTAAGGAGCAGAACGCATGAGCCAGTACGCGGTGCCCGAGGGCCTCAAATACAGCGAGGAGCACGAGTGGATCAAGGTCGAGGAGGGGTTGGCCGTGGTGGGGGTCACTGATTTCGCCCAAGAGCAGATGGGCGACGTCACCTACGTGGACCTGCCCGAGCCGGGGCGCGCCGTGGAACACATGGCCGAGCTTTGCGTCATCGAGTCGGTCAAGGTGGCGGCGGACGTCTTTGCGCCCCTGGCCGGCGCGGTGGCCGAGGTCAACGCGGCCCTGGCCGAGCATCCCGAACTGATCAACCAGGATTGTTACGGCGCGGGCTGGCTGGTCAAGCTCAAGGACTTCAAGGCCGCTGGCCTGGATTCGCTCATGGACGCAGCCGCCTACCGGAAATTCATAGAGAGGGGCTAGCATGGATTTCTCGCCGCACACCGCCGAGGACCGCGCTCAGATGCTCTCGGTGCTGGGCCTGTCCTCCCTGGATGACCTCTTCGCGGCCATACCGCCGGAGCTGCGCGCCCGGGACTGGCCACTGCCCGGCCCCTTGAGCGAGTTGGAGGTCTGTAAATGTCTGGGCCGTCTGGCCGACAAAAACGCCCACGGCCTGACCTGCTTCTTGGGAGGGGGCTTCTACGACCATTTCATACCGGCGGCCGTGGATGCCTTGATCAGGCGCAGCGAGTTCTACACCGTCTATACCCCCTATCAGCCCGAGATCGCCCAGGGCACCCTACAGGCCATCTACGAATACCAGAGCGCCATCTGCCGTCTAACCGGACTGTATGCCTCCAACGCCTCGCTCTACGACGGCGGCACGGCCCTGTTCGAGGCGGCCATGATGGCCGTGCGCAAGACCGGGCGCAAGCGCTTGGTGATCTGCCGGGCGGTCAACCCCATCTACCGCGTGATGCTGGCCTCCTACACGGCCAACCTGCATCTGGAGCTGGTGGAGGAGGACCTGGAAGGCACCAGCTGCGCGGCCGATCTGCTGGACGATAAAACCGCGGCGCTGATCATGCAGAACCCCGATTTTTTCGGCCGGGTGCACGAGTTCAGCCAGGCCTTTGCCCAGGCCCACAGCCACGGCGCCCTGGCCATCCTGTGCTGCAACCCCATCGCCCTGGGCGCGCTGCGCACTCCCGCCGAGATGGGCGCCGACATCGCCGTGGGCGAGGGCCAGCCCCTGGGCCTGCCGCTGTCCTTCGGCGGCCCCTACCTGGGCTTCATGGCTGTCAGCGAGGCCTTGCTCAGGCTCATGCCCGGCCGGGTGGTGGGGCGCACCGTGGACGGCCAGGGCAGGGCGGGCTACTGCCTGACCCTGCAAACCCGCGAGCAGCACATCCGCCGCGAGAAGGCCACCAGCAACATTTGCACCAACCAGGCCCTGTGCGCGGTGGCGGCCCTGATCTACCTGTGCTTGCTGGGCAAGCAGGGTCTTCAGGAGCTGGCCCAGCTCAACATGGCCCAGGCGGCCTACGCCCGTCAGCGCCTCACGGCCATCCCCGGCGTGCGCCTGATGGACGCCGGCCCCTGGTTCAACGAATTCAGGCTGGAGCTGCCCAGCGACGCCCGTGTGGCGGTCAGCCGGCTCATCGACAAGGGCATAGCGGCGGGCTTCCCCCTGGGGCGCTATTACCCCGAGCAGGCCAATGCCTTGTTGGTGGCGGTCACCGAAAAGCGCAGCAAGGAAGAGATCGGCAACCTGGCCGAGGCCCTGGAGGCGGTGCTATGAAGACCATATTTCAGCAGAGCCGTCCCGGCCGGCGGGGCGTGACTTTTCCCGCGCCGCTGTTGCCCGACGCCTGTTTTCAGGAGGCCTGCCTGTCGCCGGACTTGCTGCGGCAAAAGCCGGCCGAGTTGCCCGAAATGGCCGAGATCGACGTGGTGCGCCACTTCACCAATCTCTCGCGCCAGAACTTCGGCGTGGACGTGGGGCCCTATCCCCTGGGCTCCTGCACCATGAAATACAACCCCAAGTTCACCGAGGACATTGCACGGCTGCCGGGCTTCGCGGGCCTGCACCCCCTGCTGCCCCAACTGCGCGGGGGCGGGCTATTGGCCCAGGGCGCCCTGGAGGTGCTATACGAGATCGAGCAACTCCTGTGCGTCATCACCGGCATGCGGGCCTTCACCATGCAGCCCCTGGCCGGGGCCCACGGCGAGTTGACCGGGCTGATGCTCATGGCCGCCTATCACCGCCACCAGGGCAACCAGAAATCCCTGGTGCTGGTGCCCGACTCGGCCCACGGCACCAACCCGGCCAGCGCGGCCATCGCCGGCTACGCCGTGCGCACCGTGCCCTCCCGGGACGGGGTGATGGACTTCCAGGCCTTCCAGGCCATGCTAGGCCCCGAGGTGGCCGGGGTGATGATGACCAACCCCAACACCCTGGGATTGTTCGAGCCCGATATTAAGCGCATCAGCGACGCGGCCCACGCCGTGGACGCGCTCATGTACTACGACGGCGCCAACTTGAACGCCATCCTGGGCATCGCCAAGCCGGCGGACCTGGGCTTTGACATCGTGCACCTCAACCTGCACAAGACCTTCGCCACGCCCCACGGCGGCGGTGGCCCAGGCTCCGGGCCGGTGGGCGTGGTGGAGCGCCTGGAGCAGTTCCTGCCCATCTCGCGGGTGGCCCGCCGCGAGGACGGCACCCTGTTCCTGGACTACGACCGCCCCCAGTCCATAGGCTACGTGGCGCCCTTCTACGGCAATTTCGGGGTGGTGCTCAAGGCCTATGCCTACATCCTGGCCCTGGGCGGAGAGGGGCTCAAGCGCGTGGCCCAGGATGCGGTGCTGGCCGCCAACTACCTGCGGGCGCGCCTGACGCCGCGCTGGCGGGTGGCCTTTGACCGTATGTGCATGCACGAGGTGGTCTTCAGCGCCGCCGAGATGGCCGCCGAGCATGGCGTCAACGCCGTGGACGTGGCCAAGGCCTTGATCGACGAGGGCTTCCACCCGCCCACGGTGTACTTCCCGCTGGTGGTCAAGGAGTCCATCATGATCGAGCCCACCGAGACCGAGAACAAGGAGAACCTGGACGCCCTGGTGGAGGCCTTGGGGCGCATCGCCGACAAGGCCCAGGAAGACCCGGCCTGGCTGCACGCCGCGCCCCGCAGCACGCCGGTGGGGCGTCTGGACGAGGTGCGCGCCGCTCGACAGCCCGACCTGGCCGAGCGCTGAGCGCCCGGGAGCAAGCTGGCCTGGTGGCGGGCGGGACTTGCCAAGGCCGCGCCAAAGACGTAAGCTCCTCAGCCATGATCGTCGCCGACCTGCACATCCACTCGCGTTACTCCCGGGCCACGTCCCGCGACCTGGACCCCGAGCACCTGTGGCTGGCGGCCCAGCACAAGGGCCTGGACCTCTTGGGCACGGGCGACTTCACCCACCCCCAGTGGCTGGCCGAGCTAAGGGAAAAGCTGGTGGAGACCGGCGACGGGGCCTATGTCCTCAAGCCCGAACTGGCGGCGGCCCTGGCCCCCCAGGTGCCGGCCAGTTGCCGCCGGGCGGTGCGCTTTCTGCTCTCCGGCGAGATATCCTGCATTTACAAACGCCATGGCGCCACCCGCAAGGTGCATGTGCTGATCATCATGCCCCACTTGGCGGCCGTGGAAGCGCTTAACGCCCGCCTGGCCCGCCTGGGCAATATCCGCAGCGACGGCCGGCCCATCCTGGGTCTGGATGCCCGCGACCTCCTGGAGCTGTGCCTGGAGGTGGAGCCAGGGGTGATCTTCATCCCCGCCCACATCTGGACGCCTTGGTTCAGCCTTTTCGGCAGCAAGAGCGGTTTCGACCGCATCGAGGACTGCTTCGGCGATCTCACCGGCCACATAGAGGCCCTGGAGACGGGGCTCTCCAGTGACCCGGCCATGAACTGGCGTCTGTCGGCCCTGGATCGCTACACCCTGGTCTCCAACTCCGACGCCCACAGCCCGGACAAGCTGGCCCGCGAGGCCAACCTGCTTAACTGCCAGCCCACCTACCCGGCGCTGGCCGCCGCCTTGGCCGACCATGAGGGCGAGGCCTTCGCCGGCACGCTGGAGTTTTTTCCGGATGAGGGCAAGTATCATCTGGACGGCCATCGCAAGTGCAACCAACGTTTGTCGCCCGAGGAGACCCGCCGCCATGGCGGGCGCTGCCCGGTCTGCGGCGGGGCCATCACCGTGGGGGTCTTGAGCCGCGTGGAGGAGCTGGCCGACCGCCCGGCCGGACAAGGTCCGGTCATCCGGCGAGCCTTCGAGTCCCTGGTACCCCTGGGCGAGGTGTTGGGTGAGGTGATGCAGCGCGGGCCGGCCACCAAGGGCGTGCGCCAGGCCTTGCAGGAGCTGCGCGCCAAGCTGGGGCCGGAGCTGTACATCCTACGCCAGGCTCCCCTGGAGGAGCTGGGGCGCGTGGGCGGGCCGCTGTTGGCCGAGGCCATCGATCGTATGCGTGGCGGTCGGGTCTGGCTGGAGGGCGGGTATGATGGCGAGTTCGGGGTGGTGCGCCTGTTCGATCCCTCCGAGCACCGGGAGCTGAGCGGGCAAAAGGCCTTGTGGCAGGGCTCCGCACCCGCGCCGCCTAACCCGCCACGGCGCGCCAACCCGGCGGCCGCGCCTCCGTCAATGCCTCCGGCGTCGTTGCCCCTGACCAACCTGACCAACCTGACCTGCCTGACCTGCCCGGCCAACCAGGCCCCGGCCGGCGGGGAGCTAAACCTCGAACAGCGCCGGGGCGTGGATTATCGCGGCGGGCATCTGCTCCTGCGCGCCGGGCCGGGCACCGGCAAGACGCGGCTCTTGGTGGCCCGCGCGGCGGCCCTGCTGGACGAGGGCCTGGCGCCGGAGCGCCTGCAACTGGTCACCTTCACCCGCAAGGCCGCGGGGGAGCTGGCCGAGCGTTTGGTCGCCTCGCGCCCGGGGGCCGACGGCGTGGGTGTGGGCACCTTCCACTCCCTGGGCCACCAGGTCTTGAGCCAGGTACTCGACCAGCCCCTGGTGGTGCTGGAGGAAGAGGCCCGCCTGGCCCTGGTGGGGCAGTTGGCCAAAAAGGCCGGCCTCAGGGCGGGCGATCTGTCCCAGGCCCTGAGCCGCGCCAAACAGGATATCGCCGATCCCGGCCAGCCGAGCCTGCGGCCCTGGTTCCGGGCCTATCAGGAGGCCCTGGAGCGCGAGGGCGTCTTGGACCTGGACGACCTGGTGCGCCGGGCGGCTCTGGCCCTGCGGGAGCAGCCAGACCTGGCCCACGCCTGGCAAGATCGCCTGGAGCACCTCTTGGTGGACGAGTACCAGGACGTGAACCCGGCCCAGGTGGCCTTGCTACAGGCCCTGCGCGGCCCCCGGACCCAGGTGGCGGCCATCGGCGACCCCGACCAGGCCATCTACGGCTTCCGGGGCGCGGACAGCCGCCTGTTCCAGGCCTTTGCCCAAGACTTCCCCGGCGCGGCCACCCTGTCCCTGACCCGCAACTACCGCAGCGCGGCGCCCATCCTGGCGGCGGCCTCGGCCCTGATCGCCGCCCAGCCCGACCCCGGCCGCCATCCTTTATTGGCCCTGGCCGCCGCTGGCCCCTTGCCGGTGTATGCCCATCTGGCCAGCCCCGAGGCCGAGGCCTCGTGGCTGGCGGCCAAG
Source organism: Pseudomonadota bacterium (assembly GCA_043804825.1). GTDB lineage: Bacteria > Desulfobacterota > Desulfarculia > Desulfarculales > Desulfarculaceae > JACRDC01. The sequence goes on along the minus strand of JAZDIQ010000078.1, from coordinate 15,883 downwards.
GTGGTGGAACTGTTGGGCGGGCTGGACTCGCGCCAAGTGGAGGCCGGCCAGGCAGGCCAGGCCGGCGGCGGGACGGGAGGCCCCTTCTCCGCCGGCGAGGTGGCGGTGCTCTATCGCCTGCATGCCCAGGCCCCGGTCTTGGCCGAGGCTTTGGAGCGGGCCGGGGTGCCGGTGCAGGTGGCCGCCAAGGAGCCCCTGGCCGAGACCGATCCCCTGGATTTCAAGGCCCAGCGTGTGAGCCTGTTGTCCATGCACGCCGCCAAGGGCCTGGAGTTTCCGGTGGTCTTCGTGGTGGGCCTGGAAGAGGGCCTGTTGCCCTATCAGCCGCCCGAGCGCCCGCCGGCGCCCCTGGAGGAGGAGAGGCGCCTGCTCTACGTGGCCTTGACCCGCGCCCGCCAGCGGCTGTTCCTGAGCCGCTGCATGGCCCGCACTTTGTTTGGCCGGACATATCAGCCCGGACCATCACCGCTGCTGGCCGACATCCCGCCGGACCTGCTGGATAAAGAGCAAATGATCAGCCACAAGCGCAAACCCAGGCAGATGGGCCTGTTCTGAGCAGAGTGTGCTAGAGCATCCCGCCATCACCCTGATCGTCAACCCGGCCAGCGGCCGGGGGCAGGGGCGCGCGCGGGCCGAGGAGTTGCTTGCCACCCTGGCCACACGGGGCCTCAAACCCAGGGTGTATTACACCCAGGGGCGCGGCCACGCCCAGAGGCTGGCTGCTCAGGCCTTGGATGAGGGCGCCCAAACCTTGGTGGCCGTGGGCGGCGACGGCACCATGCAGGAGGTGGCCCAGGTGTTGGCCGGCACTGACATGGGCCTGTCTCTGATGCCCAGTGGGCGCTGCAACGATTTTGCCCGCGCCCTGGGTCCCTTGCCCTCGCCCGAGGAGTTATCGCGCGCCCTGACCGAGCCGGCCTGGCGGGCCGAGCCGGCCTGGCGGGCCGAGCCAACCTGGCGTTGCGTGGACCTGGTCCGCGCCGGCCAGCGCCTGTATTGCACCGTGGGGGCCTTGGGGTTTGACGCCCTGGTCAGCCGCTACGTGGATCAGGCGCGTCTACCATTTCAGGGCCAGCCAGCCTATATGTGGGGGGTGGTGCGGGTGCTGGCGGGCTTTGAACCCCGGCAGGTGCGCCTGACCTGGGACAGCGGCTCCTACCAGGGGCCGCTGTTTCTGGCGGCGGTGGCCAACACCCCCACCTACGGCAACCAAATCCCCATCGTGCCCTCGGCGCGCCCGGATGACGGCATGCTGGACGTATGCCTGGTTCGGCCGGCCGGCTTCTGGCGGGTGTTGCGCCTGTTGCCCACCCTTTTGGCCGGCCGGCACGGAGGGCTGCCCGAGGTGAGCTTTTTCCGCACCCGGCGGCTGTCCGTGGAGAGCGATGGCCTGGTGGAGCTGTGGGCCGACGGCGAGCCCGTGGGCCTGGCGCCCCTGACCATCGAGGTTCTGCCGGCGGCGCTCAAGGTCCTGGACTTGTCCCCTAAAGTTTGATGCCCAACAAGGAGGCGAAAATGTCTGAAGGCGCTTTTCTGGCAGCCCTGGAACAAGGCAAGATGATCCTGCCCGGGCAGACCCTGGACGTGGCCCAAACGCCCTGGAATCCCCACCCGGCCTTTAAGGGCGTGTTCCTCAAGCACCTGCTAAAAGGCGCCGACAGTGGTGGGCTCTTCTCCTGCCACCTGGTGCGCGTCGATCCCGGCCAGGAGATCGGCACGCACCTGCACGAGGGCAGGTACGAGCTGCACGAGGTGGTGGCCGGCCGGGGTGTCTGCCAGACCATGGGCCAGGAGCTGGAGTACATCCCCGGCGTCTCGGCGCTCATGCCCCCCGACGTGGATCACCGCATCATCGCCGGCGACGAGGGCCTGTGGATCATGGCCAAGTTCATGCCGGCGCTGGTCTAGCCTAGAGCCTGGGCGGGCGATAACGGGTTGGTCGGCGCTGCCGCAAGAGCGGACGCTTTGGGCTCCCGTTGCGGGTGGATAAATCAGACCAGGGAGAGGTGGCCCTGGGCGCTTGCCAAGGCAATCAGGCTTCGTATAGGTTGGTTGGGGGCGGCAAGGCCCCTACCCGACAAGACAGCAGGGCGGGTAAGCACAGCGTAACCGGCCTCCCTAGGATACGAGGATCGGCATTCGTTTTTTGCCAGTAAGGATATCCGCCATGCAAGACGACCAATTCAGCCGCACCTCTTTGGCCACGGCCTTTTTCCGCGCCCACCACACCGAGCAGGAGGGGGAGCCCATCTTTGCCGATCCCCTGGCCCGCCGGTTGATCGGCGAGGAGGCCTACGCCAAACTGGCCGCCCATTTCAGCCAGGCCCTGGCCCAGTTTGCGCCGGAGCGCGCCGCCCAGTGCCCCGACCCGGCCAGCGCCCTGGACCTGTCCATGCGCCTGATGGGCGCGCCGGCGGTGGTGCTGTGCCGGACACGCTTCGCCGAGGAGCGCCTGGAACTGGCCATGGCCCGGGGGGTGCGGCAATACGTCATCCTGGGCGCAGGCATGGACACCTTTGCCTGGCGCCGGCCGGATTTGCTGGCGGCCGGGCTGTCGGTGCTGGAGATCGATCACCCGGCCACCCAGGCCTTCAAGCGCCAGCGTCTGGAGGCGGCGGGCATGGCCATCCCGGCGGGGCTGCATTTCCTGCCCGTGGACCTAAGCCGCCAAGGCCTGGCCGAGGCCCTGGCCGACTCGGCCTTTGATCCCCGGACGCCGGCCGTTGTCTGTTGGCTGGGCGTCACCTACTACCTGACCCGCCAGGAGGTGCTGGCCACCCTGGGTGCCATCGCCCGAGTGGCGGCCATTGGCAGCGAGGCGGTATTTGATTACGCCGACGCCCAGGCCCAGCTGAGCCAGGGGGATGCCAAGCGCCGGCAGATGCTAAGGGACAGGGTGAGCCGGGTGGGCGAGCCCATGCGCGGGGGGCTGGACTCGGCCAGCCTGGCCACGGACCTGGCCGGCCTGGGCCTGCGCCTGGAAGAAGACTGGGACCACGAGGAAATAAAGCGACGCTACCTGGCGGGGCGTCCGGACGGCATGCGCATCGGCGGGCACCCGCACCTGGCGCGGGTGGCGGTGGCGTAGGCCACTTCAGCCGCCGCGGGAGCCTTCTTTAACCTGTTCATCCGAATGGCCAACAAGCCTCAACGGGAGCCGCCAGCCCCGGCACATGGAGAGAGCGCCACCCGACCCGTATAAGCCCCATGGGGGGGCACCCCAAGAAGTCTGTACAGCCTTCTCATTCGCACGGCCAACAAGCCTCAACGGGAGCCTACTGCCTCGGCACGTGGGAGAGCGCCACCCGACCCGTATAAGCCCCGTGGGGGGCACCCCACTAGTCCGCCGGCGGCAGGCCGTATTCCTTGATCTTGTTCTGCAAGGTTTTTCGCGTGATCCCGAGCAACTCGGCGGCCTGGGTGCGGTTGCCGCCGGTGGCCTCCAGGGTCTTGACGATCAGGGTGCGCTCGGCCTCGCTGATGCTCATGCCGGCGCGCAGCAGACTCTCCTCTTGGTTGGCCAGGGGCTCCTGCAGGGCCAGGGGCAGATCGCTGGGCTCGATGGCCGGGCCGGGGGCCATGATCACCGCGCGCTCCACGGCGTTGATCAGTTCGCGCACGTTGCCCGGCCAGGCATAGGCCAAGAGCCGGGCGCGGGCCGCCGGGCTGAAACCCCGCAGATGGCGGCCGTTCTTCTCGTTGAAGCGCACCAGGAACTGTTCGGCCAGGGCCACCACGTCCTCGCCCCGGGCGCGCAGGGGCGGCATCTCCAGGTTGACCACGTTGAGGCGGTAGTAGAGGTCCTCGCGGAAGGCGCCGTCCTTGACCGCCTGGGATAGTTGGCGGTTGGTGGCGGCCAGCACGCGCACATCGGACTTGTAGGTGCGGTTGGAGCCCAGGGGAGTGTATTCGCCCTCTTGCAGGGCGCGCAACATCTTGGCCTGGGTGGCGGGGCTCATCTCGCCGATCTCGTCCAGGAACAGCGTGCCGTGGTCGGCGGCCTTGAGCCGCCCCTCGCGGCGGGCCACGGCGCCGGTGAAGGCGCCCTTCTCGTGGCCGAAGAGCTCGGCCTCCAAGAGGGTCTCGGGCAGGGCGGCGCAGTTGACCTTGACCAGGGGGCCGTCCTTGCGCCGGGAGTTCTGGTGGAGTATCTGGGCCACCACCTCCTTGCCGGTGCCGCTCTCGCCGGTGATGAGCACCGTGGCCTCCGAGGGGGCCACCACGGCCAGGGTCTCCTTGAGGCGCAGCATGGGCGGGCTCTGGCCCACCAGGGAGGAGAAGTCGAAGCGCTCGGCCAGGCGCTCGGCCTGGTCCTGCACCCGGCGCACCAGGCTGGCGGCCTTGAGGTGACGCTGCACCTTTATCAGGACTTCTTCCATGTCCAGGGGCTTGGGCAGATAGTCCTCGGCCCCGGCCTTCAGGGCGGCCACGGCGCTTTCGATGCTGCCGTAGGCGGTCATCATCAAGACGGGCACCTCGGGCAGGATGGCCTTGAGCCGGGGCAGGGCGGCCATGCCGTCTTGGCGGGGCATCACCACATCCATGAGCACTAGGCTCAGGCTCTCCCCCGCCGCCAGGGTCAGGGCCTGCTCGCCGTCGCCGGCCTCCAGGACCCTGAAACCGGCGTCCTCCAGGTGGGCGCGCAGCATGAGCCGGTGGGCGCGTTCATCGTCCACCACCAGGATGGTCTGGGCCGGCTCTTTGGCTTGGGTCATGCCTTGACTCCGTTGAGGGGCAGGGTCAGGGTGAAGACGGCGCCGCCCTCCGGGGCGTTGGCGGCCTTGAGGTCGCCGCCATGGGCCTGGGCCATGCGCCGGGCGATGGCCAGGCCCAGGCCGGTGCCGCGCTCGCGGGTGCTGAAGAAGGGGTCGAAGACCTGCCGGGGATCACCGGGGGGCAGGCCGGGGCCAGAGTCTTGCACCGACACCTCCACGTGCCCCTTATGGGCCTGGGCCTTTATCAACAGACGGCCGCGGCCGTCCAGGGCTTCCAGGGCGTTGACCACCAAGTTTACCAGCACCTGGCGAACCTGGTCGGGGTCGGCCTGCACGGGGGGCAGACCCGGGTCCACCTCCAGGACCATGTCCACGCCCTGGGCGCGGGGGTCGTCGGCCATGAGGTCCAGGGTGCCTTGCAGGGATTCGCGCAGGTCCAGGGGAAAACGCCGGGGCTCTCGGGGGCGGGTGTATTCCAATAACCCCGAGACCACGCGTTCCAGGCGGTCCACCTCGGCCACGGCCACATCGGCGTACTCAGCCTGCTTGGATCCGGGGTCGTGGCCCTTGGCCAAAAACTGCACCAGCCCGCGCAGGGCCGACAGGGGGTTGCGCACCTCGTGGGCCACCGAGCCGGCCAGGCGCCCCACGGCGGCCAGGTGGGCGGCCTCGGCCACCTCCCGGCGCAGGCGCGCCACCTCGCGGTCGCGGCGGCGGGTGGCGGCCATGAGCCCCAGGGCCACCAACAGGGCCGCGGCGAAGATCAGCCCGGCCAATAGCAGGGCCTGGCGCAGGTCCTTCTTGCGGTCCTCCTCGTAGGCCTGGGTGGATAGGCGCACCAGGACATAGGCCTGGCCCAGGCGCAGGCGGCTGAGGGCCTGGCCGCGCCCCATCATGCCAGACATGTGCTCGGAGTTCATCATGCCCCGCAGGTGGGGAGGGGGCGGCGGCTCAGGGGGCAAATCCTGAGCCTGAGCCTGAGCCTGGGCCGTGGGCGGCTCTGGCGGAGGTTCATCGGGGCGTGGCGGCTTGCCATCCTGGGAATAAGCCCAGGGAGGCAGGGCGTGCCCCATGCGCAGCAGACGCTGGAAGGGCTCGAAGCGTCGCCCCACCACCAGCTCTCCCTTCAAAAAGGAGGTCACGGCCTGGCGTGCCTCCACCTGCTGGCGAAGTTCGGCCGGCAGGCTGGTCAGGGCGTCGTCGCCAGACGCCTGACTGGTGGAGTCGGCGCCGTCGTGGCGCGAGGCGGCCAGGATGTTGCCATCAGGACCCAGGATGGCGATGGCCAGCACGTGGGGATGGTCCACCAATTCGTCCACCAAGGCTTGCAACATCATGGAGCGCCAGGATCCCTGGCGCATGCTGGCCCGAGTGGCGCCTTCCAGGGCCTGCACCATCAGGGTGCCGTGGTAGGTCAGGGACTGCACCATCAGCTCGCGGGTGCGTTGCAGACGGTCGTGGGTGGTGATGCCCAGGGCGGCCAGCAACAGGGCCAGCACGCCGCCCAGAAGCAGGGCGGTCCAACTGGTGCGGGCCTCGGGGTCCCGGGCGGTGGTGGTGGGCAAGGGGAGCTGCCTTTCCTTGTTAGACGATCAAGGCCCAAGGCTTGGGTTGCCTTGGGCCTTGATTCTAGCTTACCGTGGGGGTCTAGCGCCAGCCGCCACCCATCATGCCGCCGCCGCCGCCGTAGCCGCCGCCGCCGGGGCCACCGCAGCCGCCGCCGCCGTGGAAGCCGCGACCGCGACCAAAGCCGCCACCAAAGGCGTTGGGATACTTGGCGGCGAACTCGTTGCGCTTCTTGGCCAGGGCCGCGCCCAGGTCCACCATCTCATCGGACAGGGCCTTGATCTTGGCCTGGTCGGGGGTGGGCTGGGCGTAGAGGGTGCCCAACTCGGCCCGCTTGGCGGCCAGATTCTGCCTGAGCGCCAGGGTCTGGTTGAGGAACTCGGCGTGGGCCTTGCTCGCTTCGGCCTGCTGCTCGGGGGTGAGCTGGGACCAGCCTTGACCCATGTGGTAGCCGGGGCCGTAACCGGCGCCCATGCCGGGTCCGCCAGGGGCGGCCAGGGCGGAGGTGCTGATCAGGGCGGCCAGGCCCACGGCGGCGGTGAGGGCTGCGAACTTCTTCTTCATCTTAAATCCTCCTTGGTTTGGCAATCCGTTTGGCGATTGTTTTTGAACTTCGCTTGCCCGGAGATAAAGCAGGAGGCGTGCCAGATGGCCGCCGCAGGCTGTGTTTTTAAAAAAACCTGCTAAATGAGCTAGATATACAAATGCAACGTATCATATGCGCGGGCTGGGATTTGCGCGGCGCAAAAAAACTACGCGCCCCCCAGCGGTGGCGCGTAGTTTTTTTGCACCTTGGGGCGGGAGATTACTTGAGCAGCACGTTGAACTGGGCCCGATCGTCGCGCCCGCCGTTGACCACCTCCACGGTGACCACCCACCAGCCAGGCTGAGAGAAGACCAGACCCTTGGCCAGGTAGTAGCCGTGCCCCAGGTTGCGGGCCTCCACGGAGGCCGGGTTGGCCTTGTGCCCGTTCTGAGGGCTGGCCCCGGCCAGGCGCACCCGGGCGCCAGTGACCGGCTTGCCGGTTTTGGTCAGCACCTTGAGCTTCCATTCCTGGGGTCGCTTGAGCCTGGCTTGGGCCGGCTGGCACTGGTAGCTGACCTTGTAGCGCCGGTGTTGGCTGAGTTTGGATCGCTCCTGGTCCAGGTTTTTGGGAGGCTTGGCGGCGGGGGCTTTTTCGCGGGCAGGAGGGGATGGCACGGGCCGGCGCGCGGATTTGGCGGGCACTAACCTTGGGCTGGCCAGCTTGGCCGGCGGGGTCGGCCTGCTGGTCGGGGGCTGGTTTGCAAGCGCCACCTGGCCGCTGGCCGCGGGGGGCGGCGGGCCGCTGATGGTGGAGCGCGTGATGGTGGCCTGGGTGTGTTCCAAGGGAGCATGGGCGGCCGGGGCGGCGGGCGCGGGCTGGGCCTTTTCTGGGGGCGAAGGGGACAGGGCCGTGCAGCCTAGGCCGCACAAGACCAGGGTTAGCAGCAAGAGCGGGGCAGGCCGAAAAAGGCGCATGAAACTCTCCTTGGTTGGCGAGGGCCAGGATTGCGGAGACACCGGCCGGGACCGGAAAACAGAGGCTATCACGACTGGGGCTAGCCTAGCAACCATCTGGGGTGCAACGATGTCGCCAAGCCAATGGCGCTACTATCGCCTGCCAGGCTGAACGGCCCCCGCAAGCGCGGTCGGCGAGCTGGACTCTGACCAAACCGGGGCCTGCCGCGCCGCCGGCGCTGGCGCCGATCCTTCAAGCTGGATTGGGCCGCTTGACAAAGCTCACCCTAGGTACTAGTTAGTTATTAATAACTAACCACGGAGTGGGCATGCGCGAGCGCAAGACCAGTTCAGACCGCAAAGCCGAGATTGTGGAGGCCACCCTGCTGCTGGTGGCCGAGCTGGGGCCGGAGCGGGTTACCACCCAAGCGGTGGCCAACAGGGTGGGCATTAGCCAGCCGGGGGTGTTCAGACATTTTCCGGCCAAATCCGATCTCTGGGAGGCCGTGGCCGATTGGGTGGTGGAGGCCGCCACGCGCCGTTGGGAGGCGGCCCTGGAGCCTCCAGGCGATGCTCTGCAAGATCTCCAAGCGGTAATCAAGGCGCAGATGGAGTTCATCCAAGAAACACCGGCAGTGCCTGGATTGATCTTTTCTCAGGAGCTGCACAACGAAAATCGACAGCTGCGCATGGCGTTCGATGGACTGGCCCGTCGCTTCCATGACCTCTTGACCAAGCTGGTAGGTCAGGCCCAGGATCAAGGGATACTGCCCGGTCGCTTCGCCGCCGAGGATTTGGCCAGTTTGCTGCTGACCCTGACTCCAGGCCTGGCCATCCGCTGGTCGCTGGGCGGCCATTCCTTCCACCTGGCGGAAAAAGGCCAGCAACTTTTGAGCATCTTATTGAGCTGCTTGTCCCAGGCAACACCACAGCAAGGCGGGCGTTCCCATGTTTAGACCCAAAACCAAGCACTTGGTTGTGGCGGTGGCCATGGCGGCGGCCGCCGCTGGGCTGGTTTATCTGTTTATCCTCAAGCCATTGGCGGTTTTGGTCGTTGTGCCCGGCCAACAGGTTCCCATCCAGGTCTTCGGCCTGGGCACCGTGGAGGCCAAGGTGCTGTCCCGGGTGGGCTTCAAAATCACGGGGACCCTGGCTGAGTTGAAGGTCGATCAAGGGGCCATGGTCAAGACAGGGGAGGTCTTGGCCCGGTTGGATAGCCGCGAACAGCAGAACCGGGTGGCCAAGGCCCTTGCCAATCGGGAAAAGGCCCAGGCCAGCCTTCTGGTGGCCAGGGCCAACCTGGCCAAGGCTCGCACCACGCTCACCTTGCGCCAGCACAACAATCGCCGGCGGCAGGCCCTGCTCAAGCGGGGAGTGCTGGCGGCGGAAGCCGCCGAGGAGGCCCAGGCCTCAGCTGAAACCGCCAGGGCGGAAGTGGAGTTGATGGAGGCGGAGGTGGCCGCGGCCCAAGCCGCCCTGGGCGACGCCGAGGCCCAGATAGGTCTGGACAAGGTGCTTTTGGCGCAGCATACCCTGGTGGCCCCCTATGACGCCCTGGTCGTCACCCGCCAGCAAGAACTGGGCAGCGCCTTGCAGGTGGGGGAGCCGGTCTTTTCCTTGGTGGACCCCTGTAGCGTGTGGGCGCGGGCCTTTGTGGACGAAAGCAAGGCTGGCCACTTGGCCGTGGGGCAGCCCGCCGAGGTGCGGCTACGCTCCCTGCCTGGCGAGAGTTTCCCGGGAAAGGTGGTCCGCATAGATATCGAGAGCGACCGGGTGGGGGAGGAGCGCCGGGTCAACGTGGCCTGGGAGCGCTGCCCCCGGGGGTTTCACCTGGGCGAGCAGGCCGAGGTGGTTATCACCACCGCCAGCCTGGCCGGGGCCGTACTGGTGCCCCAGGCGGTGGTGCTGAACCTGGCGGGCAACGAAGGGGAGATATGGACACTGGAGGACGGCCGCATCAACCGTCGACGCGTGGCTTTTGGCCAGGGGACCCTGGATGGACGTCTGGCGGTGATCACGGGATTGCCACCAGAGGCCCGGCCCCTGGCGGCCTTGCCGGCGGGCTTGCGTATAGGGCGTAGGGCCGTGGCCCAGGCGGAGGCGCGGCCATGAATCTGGCCCTGCGGGACCTGCGGCACAACCTGGGCCGCTTCGTGCTCACCTGTCTGGGCCTGAGCCTGCTGCTGGGTTTGGTGCTGTCCATGATCGGCATCTATCGCGGGCTGGTGGAGGAGGCTCTCTCCCTGTCCAGGGTGCCGGGGGCCGATCTGTGGGTGGTGGAGGCCGGCAAACGAGGCCCCTTTGCCGAGCCCTCCCGCCTGCCGGGCGACACCAGGGAGGCGGTGGCCCGCCTGGAGGGGGTGGCCCAGGCCGGGTCAATAACCTACCAATCGGCGGAAACCAAGCACCACGGGCGCACGCTTAGGCTCTACGTGGTGGGCTACGAGTCTGACCGGCCCGGAGGCCCGGCGGAGTTGGCCGCCGGCCGTTTCATGACCCGCAGCCACTATGAGATGCTGGCCGATGTCAAGGCCGGCCTGGTCCTGGGCGAGCAGGTGCGCCTGGGGCGCAACAACTTCACGTTGGTGGGACTGACCAGGGGCCAGGTCTCCTCGGGCGGCGATCCCGTGGTCTACCTGCGCCTGTCAGACGCCCAACGCTTGCAGTTCGAGTTGGAGCCGCCGGTGGCCCGCCGCGAGGCCGCCCGAGGGACGCCGCCCGCCGGCACCGACATCGTCAACGCCGTGGTGGCCAGGGTCTTGCCAGCCAAGTCCGCCGGCCAGGTGGTGGAGGCGGTCAGGCGCTGGAAGCACCTGTCGGCCGTCACCCAGCCCCAGCAGGAGGAGATTCTGGCCAAGTCGGTGGTGGACAAGGCCCGCCGTCAGATCGGGCTGTTCACGGTGATTCTGTTGGTGGTTTCGGCGGTGATCATCGCGCTCATTCTCTACACCATGACCATGGACAAGATTCGCGAGATCGCCACGCTCAAGCTCATCGGCGCCCCGGACCGCACCATCATCGGCCTGATCGTTCAGGAGGCCCTGGCCATGGCGGTCATCGGTTTTTCGCTGGGCGCGCTTCTCATCAACCTGGCCAAGGACTACTTCCCCCGCCGGGTGATCCTGCAACCCGCCGACGCCCTGGCCTTGGCGGCCGTGGTGCTGGTGGTCTGCGTCCTGGCCAGCGGCATGGGGGTGCGCCTGGCCTTGAAGGTTGAACCCTCGGTGGCCTTGGGGGGCTAAGGGCATGTCAGAGCAGGCCTCTCTTCAGCCTCTGGTGGATATCCGAGACTTGTCCAAGCATTTCGGCCAGGGCGAGACCCGGGTGGACGCCCTGCGGGAAGTCAGCTTGCAGGTCCATGCCGGCCAGGTCGTGGGTTTGCTGGGACCCAGCGGTTCGGGCAAGAGCACCCTGCTCAACGTCATTGCCTGCATCCTGGAGCCCAGCAGCGGCAGGATGCAACTGGATGGACAGTTGGTCTACGACGGCAGGTGGTTGCAAAAGGACCTGCGCCGCCTGCGCCTGGATCGCATCGGCTTCATCTTTCAGTTCCACAACCTGTTGCCCTTTCTGAACGCCCTGGAAAACGTGTCGGTGGTGCTGCAAATCGCGGGCGCCACCGACAGCGCGGCCAGGGCGCGGGCCATGGAGTTGCTCAGTTATCTCCAGGTGGACCATCGTCAGGCCGCCATGCCCTCGCGCCTCTCGGGCGGCGAGGCCCAGCGGGTGGCCATTGCCCGCGCCTTGGCCAACCATCCTCGCATCATCCTGGCCGACGAGCCCACGGCGGCCCTGGATTCCGTGCGGGCGGGGGTGGTCATGGACCTGCTGCGCAAGGTGGCCCAGGAACAAGGCGCCGCGATCCTGGTCGTGACCCATGACGAAAAGATATTCGACCGCTTTGACATGATGTTCCACTTGCGCGACGGCAGCCTGAGTCTGTTGGACAGCGCCCCGGACGGCCAAGGTGTCGCGGTAGCGCCCTAATTGGCCAAACCGGGGGCCTGGCATGAAAGGGGCGTCAGCCCCCGAGGGGGCTTTCACCAACGCCGGCTTTGGCGCGCGACCTGGACAGCCGATGAATTCGGGTTAGGCCTTTTTCAACTGGCCGGTGTCAAACGGCAACTCGCGCAGGCGCACCCCCGCCGCATCGAATATGGCGTTGGCCACAGCAGGCGCCACGGTGACCAGCACTGGCTCGCCCACTCCGCCCGCCTTGCCGCCGCTGGCGGCAATGTGCACGTCCATCGGCGGGACCTCGGTCATGCTGAGCAGGGGATAATCGTCGTAGTTGTCCGTCTTGACCCCACCCTTGTCAAACACGACCCGCTCCTTGAAGGCCGCGCTCAGGGCCATGACCGCCCCGCCCTGCATCTGGGCCTTGATGGCATCGGGGTACACCGCCGTGCCACAGTCAATCACGCCCACCAGCTTGTGAACCGTCACCTTGCCGGTCTGCCGGTCCACCGAAACCTCGGCCACGTGTCCCACCGTGGACTCAAAGCAGGTGCGCAGGGCCAGGCCGCGGCCGTCGGGCTTGGGCGAGCCCCAGTCCGCTTTCTGGGCCAGTATCTCCAGCAGACGCCGGGGACGGGAACCAGCCTCGAGCAGGCCCAGCCTGAAATCCAACGGATCCTGGCCGGCGGCCACGGCCAGCTCGTCCATGAAGGACTCGACCACGAACGGATTGACCGAGTTGCCCACCGAACGCCAGAAGCCCACCGGAATGGGCAGGTTCACCATGCAGTATTCAACCAGGCGGTTGGGCAGCGAGTAATCCATGTTGATCACGCCGTCCAGGATGATGTCATCCACTCCCTCTTTCATCATTGAGGGAAGTGCCCGGATCATGATGGAGGAAGAGGCGACCTTGTGGGTCCAGGCGATCAGCCGGCCGGCCCCATCCAGACCGCCTTGCACTTCACAGAGACAAGCCGGCCGGTAAAAGTCATTTTTGAAATCATCCTCCCTGGTCCAGACCACCTTGACCGCACGGCCCAATTCCTTGGACAGCAGCACGGCATCCCCCACCTCGCCGGGCTCGCCGCGGCGCCCGAAGCCTCCGCCGCAATAGGTGGTCATTATCTCCACCTTCTCCGGCGGCAGGCCGGTGAGCTTGGCGGCCGTCTCCTGGGCCCTGGTCTGCGCCTGGGTGGGGGCCCAAACCCGGCAACGATCCTTCTCCACCAGGGCGGTGCAGTTCATGGGCTCCAGGGTGGCATGGGCCAGATAGGGCAGCTTATAGGTGGCTTGCAATCGCTTGGCCGCCTGCCCCAGGGCCGCCTTGGCGTCGCCTATGTTCTGGGCCACGACCCCGGGCTTGCCCAAGTATTCCTCATACCATCGGTCCAGGTTTTGGGTGTTCAGGTCGGGCTGGGAGCCCTCGGACCATTTGATGTTCAAGGCCTCCTTGCCTTGCAGGGCGGCATAGGTGTTCTCGGCGCAGACCGCCACCCGGTCAGGCAGCGGTACCACCGCTATCACACCCTTGATGGCCTTGGCCGCCTGGGCGTCATAAGATTGCGGGGTGGCGCCATAGGCCGGCGGACGGGCCACCGCGGCGATGCACATGCCCGGCACTTTGACGTCCATGCCGAAAACGGCCTTGCCCGCCACCTTGTCCGGGATGTCAAAGCGCGGGCGCTCGCTGCCGATGATCTTGTACTCGCTGGCGGGCTTGGGGACGGGCGTCTTGGGCACCGGCAAGGCCGCCGCCTTGGCCGCCAGGCGGCCGAAGCTCAGGCTGCGGCCGTCCTTGGCCGTCACCTTGCCGTCCTCGGCCTTGCATAGCGACGGTTGCAGGCCCCACTGCCTGGCCGCCGCCGCGATGAGCATCTCCCGGGCCGCCGCCCCCACGTTGCGAAAAAGGTCCCAGCGATTGCGGATGCTGGTGCTGCCGGCGGTCAGCTGCGCGTGCCAGAGAGGGTCCTTGAAGGGCTCGGCGGCCAGGGCCTGCTTGACCCTGACCTTGCTCCAATCGGCCCCTATTTCATCGGCCAGCAGCATGGCGATGCCGGTGTGGATCCCTTGGCCCAGTTCGCTCTGCCCCACCCAGATGGTCACGGTCTCATCGGCGGCGATCTCCAAAAAGGCATGCGGCTTGAACGTGCTATCCGCCGCCAGGCTTGGCGATAGGTTGAGCAATTCGATGCCCAAGGGGGTGGCCACCGTGGCCAGCACCAACCCGGTGCCCTTTAGGAAGGCCCGTCGGGTCATGGTCTTGTTCATGACACACCTCCCTGGCCCTTCATCCTGCCCGCGGCCATTTCCATGGCATCCAGGACCCGATGGTGGGTGCCGCAACGGCAAATCATATTATCCATGGCCTGGGCCATCTTTTGCCGCGAGGCCCCCGGGTCCTGGGTCAGCACATCCACCGCTTGCAACATCATTCCCGGCTGGCAGTAACCGCATTGAGGCACCTGCTCCGCAAGCCAGGCCTGTTTAACGGGATGATCGGCCGGCAGGCCTTCTATGGTCAGGATTTCGTGGCCCTGCGCGCTGCCGGCCGAAACAGTGCACGACCTCTCGGCTTTGCCGTCAAAGAGCACCGTGCAGGAGCCGCATTCGCCGATGCCGCAACCAAACTTGACACCGGTGAAGTCCAACTGATCCCGCAGAACCCACAGCAGTGGCGTCTCGGGAGAGGCGTCCAGGGTATGGACCTTCCCATTCACTTTTAAGGTCAACATGGGAACCCCCTTGTGCGATGTGGTGGAACCGATTTGCTTGGCGGCGTCAAGGCTGGCGGGTCATGTTGCTGTCGCCTGTTCAACCCCCGTTGGCTGCTGGTTTAATGGCGAGTTGGCCCGCGCATATGAGCCTGGAACCCTTCGCTTGTGGTCAAATTTCGATCAGCTCGTATTGGGACGAGCCCAGACCTATCTCCTCGCCGTAGGTGATCTGGATGAGTCCCTGGGTATGCTCCCAGACGGCCTTGAACTTGTCGGTCCCCGGGCCCATGGCCGGCCCGATCTTGGAGTTGGCCAGGCTGGACTGGCCGGTGACCAAGTCATAGCTGGCCTTGTCGATGGCCACCGGGTCGGTGGAGGCCAGGATGCCGATGTTGGGCACCATGGGCGTGTCGCTACAGGGCATGCAGTCGCAGTCCGGGGTTATGTCTAGCAGGAAGTTGAGGAAGCAGACCTTGCCCCGCTTGTTCTGCAGCGCGCCATAGGCGTACTCGGTCATGCGCTCCATGAACTCCGGGATGTCGTGCAAAAAGTTCGCTAGCACCGCTTCTTCCGGACAGGCCGCCAGGCACTGGAAACAGCCGATGCACTTGCCCTGATCCACGGAGGCCTTGCCGTTGTCGCCCAGCCCGGCGGCCCCCACGGGGCAGGCCTCCTGGCACAGCCCGCAGCCGATGCATTTCTCCGAGTCCACATCCAGGCGCACCGAATGTTGGGCGTGCTTGCCCTGGTTGGTGGCGCAGCCCATGGCCAGATTCTTGATGGCCCCTCCGAAACCCGCCACCATGTGCCCCTTGAAGTGGGAGAGCACCACCATGCTGTCGCAGTCGTGGATGTCACGGGCGATGGTCACTTCGCTGAAGCGCTTTTTGTCTATGACCACTTGAGCGGCGTTGCCGCCCCGCAGACCGTCGGCGATTATGATGGGCGCGCCCACCACCGAGAAGGCGAAGCCGTGCTCAAAGGCGATCTGCAGGTGGTCCACGGCGTTGGACCGTCCCACGCCTGGGTATTGGTAGAGGGTGTTGGTGTCGGTGAGGAAGGGCTTGCCGCCCAGCTCGCGCACCTTGTCCACGACCTGGCGCACGAACATGGGCCGTAGATGAGTGTCGTTGCCATGCTCGCCGAAGTGCAGCTTGATGGCGGTGAAGTCGCCCTTATTTACGATGCCGTCGATGCCCACCGCCACGGCCAAGCGCTGAATCTTGGCGATTTTGTTGTCCATATGGTTTTTGGACCTGGCGTCGGCGAAGAAAACTTTCGCGGCCATCTTCATCCTCCTGTCGGATGTGCCTCCTCGTCACAACCAGTGGAATTGGGGTTTGACCGATGTCATGCTTCCCTGGCCCATTTGAGGGTAGCGAGGAGGAGCAGATCATGGACATCGGAGAACTTTTGGCCCTTGGGCTGGGGTTGCAGCCACCGTGGAG
>JAZDIQ010000077.1:0-11639 GCA_043804825.1 Pseudomonadota bacterium | reverse complement strand
TCGGCTAGGGGCAAGCATTCAAAAAAGCTCTGTGGCCATCAATAGGGGAAGCAAGGTTGGACTTGGACCGGGTCCTGAAGGCACCCGATCCAAGGACTCCTGTCCGCTGTGTCTGGGTAAGATCACGGGTTGGTATCCTGCTGGCCGGAGAGCAAGGCTTCGGGCATCATGTCAGCCGGACAAGATTGCATATACGATCTGGCACACGCAGGGCAGCGAGCTTTGTACTCGTAAATGACGATGTCCATGAAGGCGATATGAGTGCTGGACATATCCTTGCCCTTGCTTCGCGGGGAGCACTCCCGTACCCCCTCGAGTTTCACGCCCTCGCGGCCACAGAAGGGGCAGAGCAATTTAGAAGCCCTGGGCTTTTGATCTCCAGACATCAGCTTGATCACAGAACCGTAAGTCATCTGCATACCCAATCTTGCTGGTGGTCAATGGCTGCGTCATGGTGGAACTAGCAAAGCCAGTCTGCTTGGCCCAGGTTCTGGATGCAAGCGCTACTCGCTGTGGGCCGGTTTTTTTCAAGCCTGGCGACCGCCTGGCCTGAGGGTGGGTCATGGGCGCTAAGTGTTGTTGTCAAACAGGTTGTGCACAGCAGGCCAGCCTGGAGAGTGGCGGTTTATGGCTTAGAGAAATGGTTGTTCCTCACAACCCTCTAAAGTAGAGCAAGCCATTAGAGACGCGGAACCCACAAATTTGGGTGTCTTGGAAGAGATGAAGGCTAGGCGCTTAATAGAAGACCGATCTATTTCGGAAAATACTCCTAGTCAGTACCAGATAGAGCATGCAGATTACGGCCAACTCCCTCAAAATTATCAAGACATTATCCGTACTTATTACAAGGACAAACTGTTTGATCCCTATACCGCAGTCTATGAGTTTGCTACACCTATTACAGGATGGAAGGTATTGGTAGATAAGGAAAGTGTTGATGATCAAATTCGAGCAGTCAATGAGATTTTGGCCCATAAAAGGAGAAATCCTGCGTATGATCCTGGATCACCGTTTTCACCCGCGCGTGCACGCGTTTTATTTGGGTGGATTTGTCGGGGAACGATTAATGCAAAAAACCGAATGGGGGGCTATGTTGGTAGTGAGCCATTCGAATTTATTTTAGTAAAGGGCATCCCAATTAAAATTGAGCCTAGGTTCAACTTGTAATTGCTCGGGGCTTGTTACAGGGATAGGAACTTAAGCATTTAGAAGCTTTATTTAGCAGCCTTTTTTGGGATGGTTTTATGGGAAACACCTTACGGATAGGCATGTCAGAGCAGATAATTAGTAGAGTTTCGCGTATTGTTGAATGGCACAGAAGTCAACTGAATGTAAATAATCCGTCTGTCCTTGCTGTGCCCCAAAAAGACCAGTGGAAAGCCTGGGATGATAATAAACTTTGGTGTACTTTTTTCTTTAGTGTTATATCGCCTGGCGGATCGATTAATGCCAGGAAATACTTAAGGTTGATTGAAAGTGGTGAGCTTGCGTTTGAATTAAACCCCAGCAAATTATCCGAAATGACCGATGAGCAGCGGATTGAAGAGATTTGGAGTCTCGGAGTGGGAAATAACTACATCAATACGCGACTAGCGCGATTTTTTTCGAAGCCTGGAAAGAAATATGTCGAGAATAGCCTTCAAAGTAATTTAAATGATACTTTCCTGCAATTAAAAAATAGAGGATTTATAGCTTGGTTTGTTGAAATTAATAAAATTAGTGACGAACGATCCAAAGCTATGGAGTTAGAGTTTTTGCCCGGTTCTAAGTTTAAGGTGTCAAGAGATTTCTTAAATAATGTCGGAATGACTGAAACTCTAATTCCATTGGATGTTCATATTTTGGGAGAAATGATTGATAATTGGGGGTGGGATGTCCCCAAACACACTCCTCCAGTTAGATGTAAATATGAGGAAATTGAGGATGCGGTTCGAGAAATTGCTGAGAAAGTCCACTGTAAAGTTGTAGAAATTGACAAGGCTATCGTTTCTTGGCGAATATCGCAACGGCACTAGAGCGCGTTAGCGCTGGCGTAACCCGCATTCTTCGTCTACGTGCATGATCCATCCGGCTTGCCCCTCCCTGCCATCCAGTACGACAAGCAGCACCGTCCTACCACCGGCCCCCCAAGAAGCGCAAATCCCCTGTGCCCAGGCCGGACAGGGGACTCCGGGAACGGAAAATAGTCCCAATTTTTCCCAGATCGTTCCCAGCTCGTCCCCACGTCAAAGCAAAACGACCTACGGGCAAGCCGTAAGTCGGTGATATCATTTGGTGCCGAGGGACGGAGTTGAACCGCCGACACGGGGATTTTCAGTCCTCTGCTGGAAAAACGGTTATCACGAGGGGGCCGATTGACCACTGATTGACAAAGCGACCTGTTTCGGAGGTCGCTTTGTAAAACCCTCGCGTTGACAATAAGTTGACAACTTCTTTTTGACAACGTTTATTTGGCTGAAATTACATGATAAAAATTGCCTTGCGAGAGTGCCATCCTCACACGGTGGAAGTCAAGGGTTCAAATCCCCTCCGGCCTACCAATAGCGATACTTGCCGAAAACTATCAAGGGCCTTAAAAAGCAATTTCGGGCGGTGTGAGGTGTAGCCGAGAAGGTTGGCTGACTCCTGCCACCCGAAAAAAGGTTGATAATACTAGTTTTTATCCAGCACGCTCCTAACCGTGGTCAACAACTCCATTACCCGGAAGGGCTTTGGCAAATAACCTCTGGCCCCTTCGTTAAAGGCTTCGTCTCGCACCCCAGCTATTCCATATCCGCTGGCTATGAGCACCTTGGCCTGCGGGTCGAAAGCTAATATTTCCTTCAGGCATTTGCGCCCCCCCATGCCCGGCATGCCCAGATCCAGGATGACCAAATCGAGGCGAGGCGCCATCCCGCGGTAGATATCCAGGGCCTGCTCGCCATTCTCGGCCCTGAAAACCTCATAGCCCATCTCCTCCAGGGCCTCGGCGCCCATCTCGCGCAAGGCAGCCTCGTCGTCAACTAGAAGGATGCGCTCCTTGCCACGCATCCGACCCCTGGGCGAGAACTCAGGCTGGACCCCGGGGCTATCGGTTTCGCCCCGCAAGGCCGGCCAATAGGCCTTCATGATGGTGCCAGCTCCGGGTTCGCTATCGCAGGCGATGAACCCGCCATGGTCTGCCACGATTCCATAGACTGTGGATAGCCCCAGGCCCGTGCCTTTACCAACCTCCTTGGTGGTGAAAAAGGGGTCGAAGATGTGCTGCTGGGTTTCCGGGGTCATGCCCTGGCCGTTGTCGCTCACCTCCAGGAGCACATAAGAGCCTGGGTGGGCCTCGGGATGCTGGCGGCAATAAGCCTCGTCCAGGTTGACGTTGCGGGTGCGGAAAGTGAGCTGGCCGCCGTCGGGCATGGCGTCCACAGAGTTGTTGGCCAGGTTCAGCAGTGCCAGTTCGATCTGGTTGGGGTCGCAACTGATAAGCGCCAGGTTCTCCGCCGGGTCGAGCGATATGGCCACCATCTTGGGGATAGTGCGCTCCAACATCTCCGCGAACCGCTTCAGCTCGTCATTGAGGTTGGCCGGCCGCATCTTGGTCTGGCCACGGCGGCTGAAGGTGAGCAACTGGAGCACCAGGCGGCTGGCGCGGTTGGCAGCGTTGGCGATCTGGGCGATGTCGCGGCTAACCTTCTCGCCGCGAAGGTCGTGATCGTGGGCGCGATCGGCGTAGCCCAGGATGACGCCCAGCAGGTTGTTGAAGTCATGGGCAATACCGCCGGCCAGGGTGCCCACGGCCTCCATCTTCTGGGCCTGGCGCAGCTGGGCCTCCAGTTGCTCGATGTGGGTGATATCGGTGAGGTTGACCACCATGCCGGTGATCTGACCATCGTCGTCGCGGATGGCGGCGGCGCTGATGGAGATGGTGAGCTTCTCTCCCGTTTTTGTCAGTCGCTTGGTGCGAAAGGTTTCCGGCCCGCCGGTGGCAAAAAGGTCAGCGATGACGCGAGATGTCTCAGCTTGCTCCTCCGGGGGGACGAATGGCACGCGCTGGCCCAGGATTTCGCTGGCTTGCCAGCCAAAGACGCTAGTGAAGGTGGGATTGAGGTAGGTGACCCGGCCTTCGCGGTCATAGACCACCAGGGAGTCGGGCGTGGTCTGCAGGATGGAGCCCAGGCGCTGCTCGGAGGCGCGCAGGGCCTCGGTGACCTGCATCCGCTCGGTGATGTCGGTGAAGAAGGCCAGGGTGGCCGGTCGGCCTTCCCAACTGATGAGGATGCCGTTGGGCAGCAGCCATTTGATCCGCCCCTGCTTGTCCACGATGCGGAAAGGCTCGGTGTTGGGGCTGCGGTCGCCCTGGAGTCGCCTCTGGTGACGCTCCAAAACCCGCTGGCGATCATCGGGGTGTATGTGCTCAATGAAGGGACGGCCGGTGTATTCCTGGGCCATCAGGCCGGTCAGTTCCAGCATGCGCGAGTTGTGGAACTTGATCATGCCGTCCTGGGCCACCACGATGCCCTCGTTTGCCGACTCCACCAGCAGGCGGTAGCGCTCCTCGCTCTCGCGCAGGAACTCGGCGGCCTGGCGGCGCTCGGTGATGTCGCGCCCCTCGGGCACCAGCAGGATCACCTGGCCGTCGGGGCCGGTCACCGGCTTGATGGAGAAATCTATGTGGCGCAGGCGGCCCTCCTGGTCGGGGTGGGTCACCTCCATGCTGACGTACTGCCCCTGGGCGGCCTGGGCCACGGCCTGGCGCAGCTTGGCCTGCAGCTCAGGGGAGTGACGCCACCAGGGCGTCTCCCAAAAGTAGCGGCCAAGCACCTCTTCCTCGCCCACCCCGGCGAACACCAGGGCCGTGCGGTTGACCTTGGTCACCCGGCCGTCCGGAGTCAGGGTGCCGATGAAATGATATGATTGCTCAAAAATGGCCCTAAAAAGGGCCTCGCTCTCCTTTAGCAAACCCTCGTTGCGCTTGCGGTCGCTGATGTCTCGGGCGATGCCGGACAGGCCGATGAGTTGGCCGGACTGATCCCGCAGGGGGGAGAGGGTCAGGGACAGGTCCAGCAGGCGCCCGTCTTTGGCTTGACGCACGGTTTCGTACTGCTCCACCCACTCGCCGTCCAAGGCCCGGATCAGGAAGCGCATGTCCCGGTCGGGGTGCCCTTCGGGTACCAGCAGCGATATGTGCCGCCCTACCATCTCGGCCGCCGCGTAGCCGTACAGCTTCTCCGCGCCCTGGTTCCAACTGGTGATGTTCCCCCTTAAATCCATGCCGACGATGGAGTCCTCGGAGTTGGACACAATGGCCGCCAGCTTGGTTGATTCCCTCTCCGCCCTCAGCCTGGCCGAGACCTCGCTGCTCAGGCGGGTGGTCATGATATTCTTTTCGTCCAGGAGGCTCTCGTACTCGCCGATCACCTCCCTGAGGGTGTTGAACAACACCCACTTGGTGACCCGGCGATAGAGGCCGGGCTGCTGCCAGGCGATCTGGAACTCACAAAAGTCATCACCGTCCACCACACACCTGGATTCCTCGGCCCCGAGCAGCCGGCAGCCGCAAGCCTTGACCAGGCCGGAATATATGCCCAGGTTCCAGTTGCATACCGCCTTGCTAACCTCGAACCCCCGCCGATAATCGAGTTGATATACGACCCGACCGACGGCCATCTCGCCAATGCGAACCGTCTTGGTGTTGTTGAAAAGGTTGTTGATCTTGGCGGCTCTTTTCGCCAGGGAGGCCGGTCCCAGGATCCGACTGAGGAATAGCTCCTTCCTGGATAATTGGCTCAGCACCGCCGCCTCGCCGGCGGCGCGCATGGCCCCGTCGCCGCCGACCAGGTCATAAACCCTGGCCAGTATCTGCAAGGATAAGTCGTTAGATACCCAATAGGTGGGGTCTTCCAGGTCCTGTTTGCCAACCGGCCGGACGATGGCAGGGGCTAACTTGTCAGCAAGCAGGTAATGCGGATTGCCGACCAGCCCCTCGATAACCCTGTCTACGCCCGCCTCCCCGTAGCGCTGACGCAAGAAAGCAAAAAGCCCCTTCCAGTTCAGGCAGCATATATCCATGGGCATGGGCAGGCCGGTAGTTGGCATTTTTAATGTTCTTCACCTATCGAATTAAGTGATGAAACCGTTAAGTCAAGCCTTCTCTATTTCAATATAAGCACTCCTGCATCAATGAAAAGGAAAGCAGGCCTGCAGCAGTGGCCATGCCGCGGACAGCGTCACCTCCTAAGAGCGGGCGGGACGATTGTCTAGCATATGGCGGAGGGCCGCCAGCAACTCCTTGAAATTGAAGGGCTTGCCAATGAAATAATCGGCGCCGCGCTGGCCCAGCAGCCGCTTTTTCAGGGTGCGATCCTGGTATCCGCTGGATACGATCACCAAGACATCGGGATAG
The DNA here is from genome assembly GCA_043804825.1 of Pseudomonadota bacterium. Classification (GTDB taxonomy): domain Bacteria; phylum Desulfobacterota; class Desulfarculia; order Desulfarculales; family Desulfarculaceae; genus JACRDC01. Next base: position 5,260 of record JAZDIQ010000077.1, on the reverse strand, counting down.
TCGGCCTTGATCTCGGCCAGAGCCTTTTCCCCTCCCATGCCCGGCATGTTAAGATCCATCAGGATCAGGTCGATCAACAGCCCCGGCACCTCCAGGATGGCCAGGGCCTCCTCGCCGGAGCCGGCCTTGTGCACCCGGTAGCCGTAGGCCACCAAGGCTTCGGCCAGGGGCTCCAGGACCTCTGGTTCATCGTCCACCACCAGGATGGCCTCACCATCACCGGCGATTTGAGCCGAGGCCTCCGGTGGAGTGGTTTGGTCCAGGTCCTCCTGGGCGGAGACCCGAGGGAATATCACCGTGAAGGTGGTGCCATGTCCGGGCCTGCTCTGGCAGGTGATGGTCCCGTTGTGATCGCGGATTATGCCGAAGGCCGAATACAGGCCCAGCCCCGTGCCCTTGCCCGGCTCCTTGGTGGAGAAGAAGGGCTCGAAGATGTGGGCCAGGGTCTTGGCGTCCATGCCCTGGCCGGTGTCGCTGACCTCCAGGACCACGTAATCGCCAGGGGTCAGCCCCGCTTGAGTCTCACTGTCACGCCCCACCTCCCGCCGTCTGCTTCTCAGCAGCAGGGCACCACCCTCGGGCATGGCATCGCGGGCGTTGGTGGCCAGATTGAGGAAGACCTGTTCCAGGCGGTTGGCGTCGCCCAGTATATATCCCGCGTCCGAGGCCAGATCGGTCTGTAACTCAACCATCTTGGGCAGGGCGTGGGCGAGCATCTCCACCGCCGAGAGCACTTCGGCGTTGAGATCCAGCACGCTCAGATTGGACTCGCCTTTGCGGCTGAAACTGAGCATCCGGGCCACCAGATTGCTGGCGCGGACAATGGAACGCTGCATGTTCTCTATGTGGCTGCGGCTCGTCTCGGGCAGGCCTCGGTCGCCGGCCAAGAGCTGTATGCGGCCGTGCAGGGCTTGCAGAATGTTGTTGAAGTCGTGGGCGATGCCGCTGGCCAGGGTGCCCAGGGCCTCCAGCTTCTGCGAGCGGACCAGTTGGTGCTCCAGGATGCGCAGGTCCTCTTGGATCTGCAGGCGTTGGGTGATATCGTTGAACATGACGGCCATGCTGCCCGGAGTGGTCTGGAAGGCCGTCAGCTCGTAGGCCCCGGAGACGCGGCCATGCTCGTAGGTGACGTTTTCGTCGCGCCACACCTCGCCATGCTCGGCCACCCAAAGGTAACGCTCGGGAATATTGGTGTTGGCCAAGGCAGGGAAAGCCTCCTCGATGCTCTTGTCCAAAAGCTGACTGTGGTCCAAACCCAGAATGCGGTTGGCCGCGGGGTTGAAGCCGGCGAACTCCAGGCGGCCGCCGCCCAGGTGGCGGTACATGTGGATGCCCACCGGCGTGCTCTCCACGAAGCGCCGGAAGCGGGCCTCGGAATCCAGCAGGGCCTGGGCGGCCTCCCGCTCAGCCGTGACATCCAACAGCACCACCATGACCTTGTCGCCCACCGGTGCGCCATAGAAGGAAACCGTCTTGTAAGAGCCGTCCCTGCAGCGCACCCGCCGCTCCAGGTGGGCCACGTCGGTGCCGTTAAGTCTGGCCTCGTCGACCCGCTTCAACCAAGAGGTCTTTACCTCCTGGCGGTACTCCAGATCGGGATAGGCCTTCTCCCACCAAACATCAAGGCTGGGGAAATAGCCCCTCTCGTAACCATAGGTCTGGCTGAACTTGGGGTTGCTGTACTCCAGCTCCTGGTTGGCGTTGATAATGACTATGGGCACAGGCGAACGTTCGATGAAATGTCGGAAGCGCTCCTCGCTTTGGCGCAAGCGCTCCTCTGCCCGCAGGCGCTCGGTGATGTCCTCATAGATTATGAAGTGCCCTCCGGAGAACAAGGCCACCACCCTTAGCAGGATGTCCTTGAGCACGCCATCCTTGGTGGTGACGCGCAGGGTGCGGGCAAGGCTCCGTCCTGGCTTAACGTTCGTCAAGTCATGAGTCCAACTCTGGATCACCTCCTGGCGGTAGGCCTGGTCTGGGTAGGCCTGGCGGAACCAATCATCACGGGTGGAGATGTCTTCCAGCGTATAGCCGAACATCTCGGTGAAGGCGGTGTTGATGTATTCGTAACGCCCATCCGGGGCGATGAGGCTTATGCCCAGGGGCGACTGGTGGCTCAGTGCCCGGTAGCGGTCTTGGGATTGGTTGAGCACCGCCATGGTGCGCTGGCGCTCTGCCAGCTCTTGCTGGACCTTCTCGAAAAGCTGGGCATTGGTGATGGCCACCGAGACATGGCCCGCGAAGGTTTCCAGGAAGTCGGACTGGGCCTGAAAATCCCGTTCGCTCCTGGAGGCCAGACCGATGACGCCGATGACCTCGTCCGCGCTAAAAAAGGGAACCGCGGCCGCGGACCTGATCCCGGCGGCCTTGCATTCGGTCCAGGTGCAGCGGCTGTCTTGCGCGATGTCCTGGCTGAACAAGGGCTGTTGCTCACTGGCGGCCAGCCCGCAGATGCACTGGCCCACCTGGTGCTCACCAACCGCCGCCAAAGGGGGGCCGGCCTCGGCGGGCAGGGCGTCCTGCAGCACCAGGCTTTCGCCCTGGCGCAGGAACAGAAAGACCTTGTCCGGATGGAGCGTTTCCAACAGCCCCTTGAGGGCCGCCCGCACGGTGTGGCGCAAGGAAAGGTCGCGATTCAGGTCACGGCTCAGGGCGTTCAGGGCGGTCAGTTCCTCGGCCTGGCGTCGGATGTCCGCGTCGGCCCTCTGCCGTTCGGTAATGTCCTGGATGATGCCCACCACCTTGCTGGCGGCTCGATCCTGGCCGGCCACCAGGGTTGCCTGGGAGTAGATTCCCCGGATTTGTCCGTCCGAGGGGCGGCGGATGCGTATCTCCAGGGCATATCCGCCCCGCCCGGCCAGCAGATCGGCCATGGCCCGATCCAGGCGCGGGCGGTCATCCTCCAGGGGAACCCCGCGTATGGCCTCCAGGGGCAGGCGGCCGGAAGGTGTCGCGGCTAACCCGTAGATTCTGATGGCCTCTTCCGAGCCCCACATGAGGCCCGTGTCCAGGTCCAACTCCCAACTGCCAATATGGGCCACGCCCTGGGCGGTGCTAAGACGCCGCTCAGCTTCGCTAAATTCGAAGAAGGTCTGATGCAGGCCCTGGGATATCTCGCGGAAGGAACGGGCCAGTTCCCCGATCTCATCGGCGCGCTCCAGGGCCGGATGGTCAGAGGAGAGTGGCTCGCGCCCCAGCCCGGCGGTGGCCTGGCTCAGTTCGACGATAGGCTTGGTGATGCTCCTGACTACCCATAGGCCGATCAATACGGCTAGCAAGGCCCCCACCAGTACCCCCCGGCCAGGCGCACCCGCATGTTACGCAGGGGTGCCAGGGCCTCTTGCCTGGGTTGCTGGGCGACCAGAATCCAGTCTGTTTCGGGCACCCTTTTGAAGGCCGCAACCATGGGAACGCCGCGGGAGTTGACCGTGTCTCCCACTCCCTCGAACCCCTTGAGGGCCTGGTCGAACATTAGGTTGGCGCCTGGAGGCGAGTTGCGTTTGAGGATGCGCTCGTTGCTGGGGTGCATGATCATCAGACGGGTTTGGTCGATGAGGTAGATGTAGCCCGTCTCGCCGATGGTCTGCCCGTGCAGCACGCTCAGGGCCTCGTCGCCGAGCAGCTTGACCGAGCAACCGACCAGGCCCAGCAGATTGCCTTGCGCGTCGAACAAGGGCGCGGTGAAGGTGCAGACCGGCTCATTACTGCGCTCTGATTCATAGGGGCGCCCCACCACGCCTTGGCGGGTCTGGATCGTGCGCTGGTAGTAGTCGCGGAAGGCGAAGGAAACTCCCCGCATCGCATCGTGGCGGGGGAAATCGGCCAAGAACTCGCCCTGGGCGTCCAGGATAAACAAGCCATTGTCGAACTGGGGGAATATCTCGCACATGCGGGCCAGGTGGGCCTCGGCAGCCGCCTCGTCGCGGGAGACGATGACCTGGGTCGGCAGACTGGTGGCCACCGCGCGGGCGTCCCGCAAGCTGCTGCTCACGAATCTATGAACAGACTCGGCCGCAGTACTGGCGACACCCTCCAAGCCGGTATTCAGGGAGGCGCGAAGCGATTGCTCTAAAAAAAGGTGGAACGCGCCGCCGATGGTCACCAGGGCAAGGGTAACCGTCACGGCCATCACCACGGAGGCTTTGGTTCGCAGCTTCATGCTTAGCACCTGACGTTTGGCACAGAACCCCCATGTCACCTTGAATTAACTGAGATCTATCAACACCTCCCTTTTGGACCCTGGCATTCGGCTGCGTCCATGGCAGCAACACTTCGCCAGAGAATCGCAGTGTTGACGCCCCCAGCAAATTTGGCATCGACTAATACGAGTTATTGAAAAGCTCAATGGAGTTAGCGCTGACTATTTTAAAAGTTTGTCATTAACGGGCCATCCTGGTCAAGTAGGCATGCCGGTATTACTCCTGCGCCAACTGCCTCAGCACTGGGAGGCGCCAGGCAGGAGATCGCCTTGAAAGATGTCCCTGATTAATTGGAGGCAATACAAGTTTGGCTTGAGGCTTGAAGGACACGGCCAAACTTATGCTAAGGCCTCAATATAATTTAAAATCAATAGCATATAGCTACCTTGTTCCATTTTCACACTTGCTACCTTGCTATGTCAAGCGGGTAGCCTGGAGTCAGGGGCGGCCTCCGCGCTGCTAGAATATATCTGTAGGCCCACGGTCCAAGCCTGGTCAGGCAGTAACGCCCGTCTAGGGTAAGCAGTCCGGCCGCGGAACAGTCAGTCCATCTGTCCGCAGTCGGGGATGCGCGCACAGCAGGCCGCATGTCCCGCGGCCAACCGGATGGCGTGGATCATCTCCTCGCGGTCCAACTTGTAGGCTTCTTTGACGAAACTATTTTCGGTGGTAAGGAAGTGGTAAGGTAAAAAACGTCTCAGGCGGTTAGCCCTTATCGAGCTAACCGCCTGATATCATTCTTGGTAGGCCGGAAGGGATTTGAACCCTTGACTTCCACCGTGTGAGGATGGCACTCTCGCAAGAAATATATTATGCTGTTTAACCAATATGTTAACCCATACTAAAATTTACTTGTCAACCGGCTGTCAACTCCAAGGGTGGGCAATACCGCCGTGCCATAGTGGGCGGCCATCTCCTGGTAAGTGGGGTTGATGTCGGGCTCGTTGCGGCAAGCCTTGCTCACCCCGGACTTCAGATAGTCAATCACCACCAGCTCCGTCACCCCGCCGAAAAACTGGAAGGCCCGCTGGTGGGAACCTATCCAGTCGGGCAGACCCTGG
>JAZDIQ010000076.1:0-8449 GCA_043804825.1 Pseudomonadota bacterium | reverse complement strand
CAGATTATGCGGGTCAGGTCCTGACGATGGTCAGGCACATGGTGGCGGCCAGGGCGCGCAGGCCGTGGTCGATCAGCCATTTCTCCGTGGCGAAGAGCCGCCGCAGGGCCGCGGTGGGCAGCAGCTGCCGCAGGCGCAGGCCGCCGGAGAGCAGGTAGGACAGACAGGTGTTGTACTCGATGGGCCTGATGGAGAACCCGGGGTACTTGGCCAGGAACTTCTGGCGGTCGCGCACGAAGACCATCCAGGGCAGGGCCACGTTGCTGTCGGTCAGGCGCCCCTGTTGGTCAAAGCCCCAGCCATCGGCCTCCAGGTCCAGGCTGTCCACGTGCAGGTGGCGGTAGTAAAACTTGGAGAAGGCGGTGATGGCCGGGTCCACCACCACCATCTCGCCGCCGGGCTTGAGGCAGCGGTAGGCCTCGTTCAAGAATTCTTCCATGCGCCCCAGGTGGTGGCAGACAAAGAGCAGGAAGACGCGGTCCAGGCTCTGGGGGCCAAAGGGAAGCTGATAGGCGCTGCAAACCAGGTCCAGCCAGGGCGCGGCCATCAGGTCGCTGCTGATGACCCGGGGCAGATGCTTCTTTAAAAGCCCCGCTCCCGCCCCCACCTCCAGCATGACCGCCCCGGCCGGGGCCCGCGCCGCCGACTCCAACATCGGCCGGCAGTATTGGGCATAGAGAAAACGTATGGCGGCCTTGTCCTCGAAGATGGCGCGCTGTATTTGGGTGGCCTCCAGGGAATCGAAATCCCGGCCGGCCAGTCCCCGCAGCTGGGGCAGGCGCAGCCAATTGTCCGCCACCCCCCGCAAGCCCTGGCCGCTCATGGCCGCTGCTCCGTCAGGGTCGCCCGCGGCCGCTGGCCCACCTTGCGGGCCGGCACGCCCACGTTGATGGAGTAGGGCTCCAGATCACCGGTGACCACCGCGCCGGCCCCCACCACCGCGCCGTCGCCGATGCTCACCCCGCCCACCACCACGGCGTTGGCCCCGATCCAGCAATCGCGGCCGATGGCGATCCGTTGGTTAAGGGAGGGCTGCTCCATGATCAGCCCCCGGGAAAAATCATGGTCCCCGGCCACGATGGCGCAGTTGGGCGAGATGAGGGTGTGATCGCCGATGGTCAGGCCACCCTTGCCGTAGACATAGGTGTTGGAGTTGATCAAGACGCCCTTGCCCAGGCTAATGCGCCCCAGGTGCACCAGGCGCACGCCGGGGTAGATGTAGGGCATGCCCTCCAGGCGGGCCAGCAGGGGCTTGTAGACCAGGTAGCGCAGGACAAAGCCCAGGATGCCCGGCCAAGGGCGCACCAGAAAGCCCAGATCCTCCTCCAGCTCGGAGCGTAGGGCTTGAGCCAGGGACAGGTTCTTGAAGATCACACCCCAAAATGACGCCACGGCCACCTCCGTGCCTCAGCTTGGCCCGCCAGGCGCGGTCTTGTCAAAGGCCAAAATGTGGATGTGGCCCCGCAGCAGGCGGGAGAGCAGCCAGTCCTCGCAGACGAAGCAGGCGTGCAGCAGGGGAAATACCTTGCGGTAGACCTTGAAGACCGGCTTGTCGCGGGCGCTGTCCACCTGGGAGTGCTCGCTCAGGCCCTTCTTGCCCAAAAAGACCAGCTTGCTCAGGTCCATGAACAGCTCGGAGGCCAGTACCATGGAGTAGCGCCGGCTGGCCAGGCGCAGGTCCAGGCCCCGGGCCAGGTCCTTTAGCTGCTGGAGATGGTAGCCCTGGCGGTGGTGATACTCGCCGCCGTTGGGGTCGTCGTGCCCCAGGTTGCGCAGGCGCGAGCGGGCGCGCAAGCCCTCCAGGGCCGGCACCGTCACCAGCAGACGCCCCCCTGGCTTGAGCACCCGGGCCAACTCGGCCAAGGCCTGGCGGTCCAGCCCCTGGGGCATATGCTCCAGCACCTCGGAGCACAGGGCCAGATCGAAGCTGGCATCGCGGAAGGGCAGATGGCAGAGGCTGCCACGCACCATGCGGTCCTGGCCGCGCCGGCGGTTGAGGAGCAGGGAGGATAGCTCCTGGTCCAGGCCCACCCGGGTGTAACCCCGCCCCAGCACCTCGGAGAGATAGCCCAGGCCGCAGCCGGAGTCCAGCAGCAAACCCCCGGCCGGGCGGGGCAGCAGACGGCGCAGGTGATGCTCGCGTAGGCGCGAGTGCACGGAATAGCGCAGCACATGGTCGGAGCGGCGGCTCATAGCTTGCAGCACCTGGAGCAGGCCGGTAGCAGGCCCTTTTTGAGCTGGCGGCGGAAGCGGAGCATGGCCAGGCTGTTGAAGGCCTGCCAGGGGTCATCCTGGTCCAGATCGCCCAGCTTGAGATATATCTTGGAGCAAGGATACAGGCAACCGTCGGCGTCCACCAGCATGCCCCGCCAGGGGTAGAGGCACTTGCGCGTGGAGCGGAAGGCCTCGTGAGAGTACCAGTTGCGCGTCTCCTCCGGGGTCAGCGTGGGCGCCCACTGCACCGACAGGTCGGGGTAATCCCGCTCCAGGCGCGCCTGGGCCTCCAGCACCCGCTCGGCCAGGTCGCCCAGCTCCGGCGGCGAGACGATCTCATGGGTGCGGGCTTCCATGTCGAACAAGCGGCACATCAGGGCCTCTTGGGCCTTGAACTCCCGGGGCTCCAGGAAGTTGAAGTGCTGCACGCGCAGGCCGTCCAGCTTGAGCGCCCGGGCCAGTTGGGCCCCGTGGCTCAAGCCCTCCAGGCCCCAGGGGGTGATGGTGTAGTTGAGCATCACCCGGGTGCCGCCGCGGTGGGCGGCCAGGTACTCCAGGTTATCGCGGAAGCGCTGGTAGGAGCCGGGCACCCGGGCCACCAGCTCGTGGGTCTGGGGGTCGCCCAGCAGGCTGAAGTTGACGTAGTCCAGGCCCAGGCCCACCAGGGCATCGGTGAGTTCGGGCTTGAACGGGGTGCCGTTGCTGAATATCTGCACCGCCAGGCCCCGGGCCTTGCCGTGGGCCACCATGGCCACTAGGTCGGGGTGGGTGCAGGGCTCGCCGCCGGAGAGGATCAGGCAGGGGCGCCAGGGGGCCAGGCGGTCCACGATGCGCTTGAACAGTTCCAAGGGCAACTGCCGGCGGTCGGAGAGCTCCTCGTGAAAGTAGCACATCTCGCACTTGATGTTGCAGCGGTGGGTGATGGCCACGGTCAGGTTGCGCACCCGGCTCACGGGCTTGCCGGGGCGCAGGTAGTCCAGGGGCAGGAGCAGCGCATCCTCGGCCAGGGCGCGCAGGGGGTACATCTTGCGGAAGAAGCGTATGCGCCGGTAGACGTTGCGCCACACCGCCAGCCCTTTTGCGCCCTGTCTCGCCACGGCCCTACCTCAGCCCACCAGCCGGGGCAACAGGCGGATCATCAGCCGCCACATATCGTGCTCCAGGGGCAAGGCGTAGAAGTTGGCCCGCAGGCGCAGCATGGCCAGGGGCTTGTAGGCCAGGGCCATCAGCCGCAGCAGGCGGAAGAAGGGCGTGTGGTTGTCGCGGGTCTGGCGGGCCAGGCCGTCGTTGACCACGAAGGATGATATCTGCAGGGCCTTGATCAGGTTGTCGTGGCGGCGCGTGTACCAGGGGTGGGTGATCTTGCGCTCGGAGTCCGAGGAGTCCATGTCGATCCACTGGTCCAGGGTGGTGGGCGGCTTGAGCCCGTAGCGCTCCTGGGCCAGGGTGAGCATCTTGGAGCCGGGGATGGGCTTCCAGTCGCCGCCGAAGCCGATGTAGGCCTGGGGGTTGTCCCGCACCAGGCGCATGATGACGTCCTTGGTCTCCTTGAGGTCCTCGTAGGTCTCGCCGGGGGTGCCGTATATGAAGTTGTAGTGGGGCGTGAGCTGGGGGAAGGCGGCCAGCTTGCGGTTGGCCCGCAGTATCTGGGCCTTGCTGATGCCCTTCTGCATGGTCTTGAGCACCCGGTCGCTGGCCGACTCCACCCCCACCATGATGATGCGCCCGCCGGCCTTGACCATCAGGTCGATGAACTCGGGGGTCATGCGGTCGATCTCGTTGATGCGCGCGCCGCGAATCTCCAGAGTGACCTTTAGCCCGCGCTCCAGCATCAGCTTGAACAGCCGCTCCATGCGCGCCAGGTCGGGGAAGCAGGTGTCGTCCAAGAGGCAGATGTGGGTGGCCCCGAAGCGCTCCACCAGCATCTCCATGTGCTCCACCGCCTCCTCTTCGGGGTAGGGGCGCCACTTCTTGCCGTTGATCACCCGATAGATGGTCGGGTGCACGCAGAAGGAGCACTGGTAGGGGCAGCCCAGGCTGGTGAACATGGGGAACATGCGCTGGCCCAGGTAGGAGCGGCGGTAGCCCGGGGAGTTGAGGTCCATGAGGTGATAGGGCAGGTCGCGGTAGGAGAGCATCTCGTGCTGGTCGCCGCGGGGATTGTGCACCGGCTGGCCCTGGGCGTCCTTGAAGGACAGCCCCGGGATGGCCGTCAGGTCGGACCCCGGCTGTTTGAGGGCGGCGATGAGCCGGGCCAGGGGGGCCGAGCCGTAGCCCCGGATGAGAAAGTCCAGGTAGGGCTCCTCTATGGTCTCGGGCAGCACCGTGGCGTGGGGGCCTCCCCAGACCACCTTGGTGGCCGGCGAGCGCTCCTTGATGAACTGCGATACCTCGCGGGCCGAGCGCAGGGGCGAGCCGGTCATCACCGAAACCCCGGCCAGCAGCACGCCTTGCTCCAAGATGGCCCCCAGTCTCTGGCGCCAGTCGCCGCGCTCGCAACGCAGGTCGTAGAGTTGGAGGTCGTAGCCGGCCTTGGCCGCGTCGCTGGCGGCGTAGATGATGGACAGGGGCGGGTCCACCACCAGGCTGTCCATGCTGCCGAGTTTGGGATAGATGAGCAGGGCGTCGATCATTATATAGCCTTTGCCGCCGTGGGCGGCTGGTCCAGGAAGGTGCGCAGGCACAACTCCAGCATGGCCAGGGACGTGAGCTGGCGGTTGGCCAGCATGCTGCCCCCCTGCCGGGCCAGGGTCAAGAGCTCGGCCACGTAGGCCGGCCGCAGGATGCCCCGGGCCGCCACGGCCTGGGGGGTCAAGAGCTGGCCGGCCCAGTCCAGGAAGCGGGCGCGGTATTGATCGGTCATGGGCATGTAAAAGGCCTGCTTGCCCTTTTCGCGCAGGTGCGGCGGGTACATGCCGTCGATGAGCCGGCGCAGGGCCTCCTTGTTGCGCCCCTGGTTGAGCTTGGCCTGGTCGGGCAGGTTGAGGCACAGCTCCACCAGGCGGTAGTCCAAGAAGGGGCTGCGGGTCTCCACCGCGTGGGCCATGTTCATCTTGTCCAGGCGGTAGAGCACGCTAAATGGTATCCAATATTTCAGGTCCAGCAAGCCCAGGCGAGAGAGGAAGCCGAAGCCGGCATGCTGGGCCATCTGTTGGTCGAACTCGCTGGCCAGGGGCGGGGCCGCAATCCGGGCGGCCAGCTCCGGGGTCAGGGCCTGGGCCTTGTCCTGGGCGGTGAAGCAGGAGGTGACGCCCTCGTAGAAGGCGCCGAAGCCGCCGGCCCCGGACAGGGCCTGGCTGAGCTTGGCCCGCTCCCGGGGACCCATGCGGTCGGGATAGTCGAAGAAGCGGTTCAACAGGCCGCAAGGGGTGTGCCTGGCGGCCCAGGCCAGGGCCGGGGCCACCCCGGGCAGGCCGAGACAGGACGCGGCCCCCCGCCAACGCAGCATGAGCTTCTGGTGGAAGTAGCCGCCCAGTATCTCGTCGGCGCCGTCGCCGGTGAGCACCACGGTGAGCTGCTCCTTGGCCTTCTGGGCCAGCACGTAGGCCGGCAGGCACAACAGATCGCCGAAGGGCTCGTCCAGGTGGTAGGCGATCTTGGGCATCAGGCTGAAGTCGTCCTGGCCCACGGCCACCTGGTGGTATTCGAAGCCCAGGTGGTCGGCCACGCGCTGGGCGCGGGTGCCCTCGTTGTAGGCGTAGTCGAAGACCGCGGTGTAGGAGACCTTGGGGCCGGTGAGCCGCCGGGCCATGATGCCGCCCACGGCCGCCGAGTCCACCCCGCCGCTGAGGTAGAGCCCCAGGGGCACCTCGCTCTGTAGGCGCAAGGCCACGGCGTCGTCCAGCACCTCGGCGAAGTCCCGGAACCAGTCGCGCTCCGGGTCCTGCTCCCGGGGCTGGGCCTGCCAGTAGCGGCGCAGGCTGATTTTGCCGTCCTGCCAGATGAGCAGGCTGGCCGGCTCCAGCTTGCCATAGCCCTTGAACATGGTCAGGGGCGCCGGCACCTGGCGCAGGGAGAGGTAGCGGTCCAGGGCCAGGGGGTCGATCTCGCGGGGCAGCCACTCCAGGGCCAAGAGCGATTTCAGCTCCGAGGCCAGGGCCAGGCGCTGGCCCTTTTGCACGAAGTACAGGGGCTTTTTGCCGAAGCGGTCCACCGCCGCCAAGAGCCGGCGCTGGTCCGGGTCCCAGAGGGCGAAGGCGAACATGCCGTTGACGCCGTCGAGCATCTCGGCGCCCTTGTCCTGGTAGAGGTGCAGCAGGGTCTCGCAGTCGGAGCCGGAGCGGAAGCGGTGCCCGGCCAGGGCGGCGGTCAACGCCTTGTAGTTGTAGATCTCGCCGTTGGCCACCAGTTGCAGCCGCCCCGACTCGTCGGCCAGGGGCTGGTTGCCGGCGGTCGAGAGGTCGATGATGGACAGGCGCCGGTGCCCCAGGCTGGCCAGGCCGTCGCTGTACAGGCCCTGGTTGTCGGGGCCGCGGTGCTTGAGCAGATCGGTGATGGCCGCCACCTTGGCGTGGTCGGCCGGGTCCGGGCTGATGAGGGCCACGATGCCGCACATGCTCTAGCGCCCCCTTGCCATCAGGCCCGGGCCTCCAGCTCGGCCAAGGCCCAGCCTTGGTCGTGGCGATAGCGCTTGCGCAGGGTCAGGCGCGACAGATTCCCGCTCACTTCCGGGGCCAGCTCGGCCAGGGGGCGCAGGCTGTTGCCCCGGCCGGCCAGGCTCTCCAGCAGAAACACGTCCTGGGCGCCCACCGGCTTGCCAAAGGTCAGGACGTCCTCCACCAGCACGGCCTGGGGCTCCAGGCAGACCCGGCGGGAGAGGCTATAGGGCGAGTCGCCGGCCTTGAGGTTGCTGGAGGACTGGTTCAGGGCCGTGCCCTTCTTCCGGCGCACCCAATCGATGCCCTGGCGGGTCAACCGCGAGCCCAAGGCGCTGGTGCACAACAGGCGCAGCAGCAGACGCTGGATGAAGGAGGGCATCATCTTGCGCACCGGGGCCAGGCCGCACTCCACGCTCAGGCAGTCGCCCTCCTGGCTGAGAGCCAGGCCGGGGTCGTAGGTCAGGTTGCTGGCATAGCCGCCCTCCAAGCGCAGGGCATAGCCCAGGTCGCCCAGGATGGGGCCGCCGGGCAGGCTGAACAGGCGCAGGAGCCCGCCGGCCTGGCTGACCAGAAGCGCCGTGCCCCCGCCGCAGGACCAGCGGGCCAGGCCCGAGCCGGGACGCAGGGTCAGGGGCAAACCGGGGTCGGCCAGGGGGATGGGCTGGGGCGCGGCCAGGGGCTGGCCGGCCGTCTTTTGCCAGTAGTCGTGGGCCAGCAGGGGTTGCCAGGCGTTGCGCAGCAGGCGCAGGTCATCGCCCAGGGTGCTGGCCACCTTGACCCCCGGCCGGGGGGCCTGGTCCAAGCGCTGGCGCAGCCAGGCCGCCTGGCCGTGGAAGCCCGAGCATAGGGCCAGGGCGCTAAGCGACAGGTAGGGGTTGTGGCAGATGCCGTACTCCTCGCCCACCGCCAGGTCGGGGTGCACCAGGCCGCAGGCGAAGTCCAGGGCCGAGGCCAGAGCCGGGGCCTCCCGCCAATCGCCCCACAGGTCCATGGCCATGGCCAGGTATTCCACGGTGAGGAAGGCGTAGCCCACGTCCAGGTGCCCCACCTCGGGGAACCAGCCATCGGGCCTCTGGGCGGCCAGGACCTTGGCCATCTTGCGGCGGGCCTCGGCCTCCAGGGAGACGTCGCCCAATATACGGCCGGCAAAGGCCAGGGCGCCCACGCCCACGGCCTCGTGGTTGGTCTTGAACAGGTCGTCGCGGGTCTTCAGCCAGCCGGCGGTGAGGGCCAGGGCGCGGCGCCCCTCCTGCTCCAGGGCCGGGTCCAGGCGCCCGGCCAGCACCTCCAGGGTGCGGGCCACGGCGAAGGTGCCGAAGGCGGCGGCGGCAAAGGCGCGCTCGCCCTTGTACCACTCGTCCAGGGAGCCGTCGGGGTAGTGGTTGCGGCACCAGAAGGTGAGCAGCGCCTGGGTGGCGGCCAGCAGGCGGGCGTCGCCCTGATAGGGCGAGCCGGGGTAGGGGCGGCTGTACAGCAGGGCCAGGGCCAGCATCACCTCCTGGCGGCGCATGTCGGCCAGCTCGGAGGTCTTGTCGCGCCAATAGGCCAGATGGGCGCAGCCATGGGTGGGCGACAGGGGGTCCAGGTCGATCAGGCCCAGGATGCGCTCCACGGCTCCCACGCTGAAGTCTATTTGG
>JAZDIQ010000075.1:0-7096 GCA_043804825.1 Pseudomonadota bacterium | reverse complement strand
TTGCTTTTCCATGGCCCCAGTATGTGAAGCTGGCCCGCGCCTGTCAATCAACAGATGGGTAGCCCGGGGGCCGGGCGGGGCCGGGCGAGCCCCGCCGGGGGGAAAACCCTGCCGTCCGCCGGTGGTGCCATGTTATCATGCCTGGTGCATGCCGGGAGCAAGGGGCTGGCCCGGCAACGGCGTGGCCAGCGGCCACGGGCAAGGGAGGGGGTCCTTGGCGGCTGATCTGGACAAGGTGAGCATCCTGGCCCGGCGGGAGATCGAGGCCCGCCTGGCCGGCCCCCTGATGGAGGCCCTGACCCGGGAGTTGGGACCCCAGCGCGCCCGTGAGGTGCTGGGGGAGGTGGTGTGCTCCCTGGCCCGGCAGGCCGGGCAAGAGCTGGCCCAGCAACTGGGCGGCAACAGCCTGGTCAACCTGGCCCAGGCCCTGGATCTGTGGACCCAGGAGGACGCCCTGGACATCCTGATCCTCTCCCAGAGCGAGCGTGAATTGTGCTACGACGTGCGGCGCTGCCGCTACGCCGAGATGTATCGGGAGCTGGGCCTGGCCGAGCTGGGCCTGCTGCTCTCCTGCCAGCGCGACTTCGCCTTTATCGAGGGCTTCAACCCCCAGGTGGCCCTGACCCGTGGCGGCACCATCATGGAAGGCCAGGCCTACTGCGACTTCCGCTACCGCCTGCGCGACCACGACGAACCCCAGCCAGAGGAGCCAGGCCAGGCCGGGGAGGACGGGCATGCCTGACCCCTTGCTGGCCCCCTGCGGCCTGTACTGCGGCACCTGCGCCGTGTACCAGGCCACGGTCAACGACGACACGCGGCTCAGGCAAAAGCTTCTGGAGGCCTATAAGGGGCGCCTGCCCGGTGGCGGCGAGATGACCCTGGCGGACGTGCACTGCCTGGGCTGCCTGTCCACGGAGACCTTCGCCTACTGCCGCCACTGCCCGGTGCGCCTGTGCGCCAGGGACCAGGGCCTGGAAGGCTGCCACCAGTGCCAGCGCTTCCCTTGTCTGTTCATCGAGAGCTTTCCCATGCCCGAGGCCAAGCAGGTTATCCTGCGGGCGGTGCCCCGCTGGCGCCAGCTGCCCACCGCCCAGTGGGTGGCCGAGGAGTTGGCCCGCTACCAGTGCCCCCAATGCCAAAGCCAGCTCTTCCGGGGCGCCAGGCGCTGCCCCCACTGCCGCGCCAGCCTGGACCTGGGGTGAATCGGCCCTTGGCGAGACTGAAACACAAAACTAAGTCTTGACAGGGCGGAAGCCGGCGAAGTCTAATCCGTATGAACGATAACCATATCGTCAGCAGCCATTCCGGCCGCCTGTCCGCCCCGCCAGTCAAAGAGCCTGGGCGCAGGCTTCCAGTCCCACCGCGAGGGGAGCGCCACCCCGCCAACGGGCAGGACAGCGGCCGAGATCAACCGGTAAGAGGATAAAACCTGGCATTGTGTGTCCCCGCTTTTGGGCGGGGAGTCGTCGCGGCCCCGGGGGGAGGCCGCCCGCTTGGCCGGAGCCGGACCCCTCCAACCATAGGCGCATGGGGCATGCCCGCAGAATACATCATCGAAACACATAATTTATGCAAGGATTTCAAGGGTTTTTCCGCCGTGGTCGAGGTGGACCTGCGGCTTAGGCCCGGCACCATCCACGCCCTGATCGGCCCCAACGGGGCCGGCAAGACCACCTGCTTCAATCTCATCACCAAGTTCCTCACCCCCAGCAAGGGTCGCATTTTCTTCAAGGGCCAGGAGATCACCAAGCTGGACCCGGCGGCCATCGCCCGCCTGGGCATGGTGCGCTCCTTCCAGATCTCGGCGGTGTTTTTGGGGCTGACCGCCCTGGAGAACGTGCGCGTGGCCCTGCAACGCAAGCTGGGCACATCCTTGCACTTCTGGCGCTCGGAAAAGACCCTGGAGGTCCTGGGCGGGCGGGCCATGGAGCTTTTGGAGGCCGTGGGCCTGGCCGAGCATGCCCAGGTGCCGGCCAGCGACCTGCCCTATGGCCGCAAGCGCGCCCTGGAGATCGCCACCACCCTGGCCCTGGACCCCGAGGTGCTGCTCTTGGACGAGCCCATGGCCGGCATGGGCCGCGAGGACATCGGCCGCATCGTGGAGCTGATCAAGCGGGTGGCCCAGGATCGCACCATCCTCATGGTGGAACACAACCTGAGCGTGGTGGCCGATCTGTCGGATTTCATCACCGTGCTGCACAACGGCCAGATACTGGCCGAGGGCACCTACCAGGAGGTCTCCGACAACCCCCAGGTGATCGAGGCCTACATGGGGACCGGTCATGCCTGAGCCCAAACCGGAGTTGCAGCTGGAGGTCAGCGACCTGCACGCCCATTACGGCGAGAGCCACATCCTGCACGGCATGAACTTCACGGTGCCCAAGGGCGAGGTGGTGACCCTGTTGGGGCGCAACGGCGCCGGCAAGACCACCACCATGAAGGCCATCATGGGCATGGTGCCCAGGCGCCAGGGGCTGATCAGCTTCGAGGGGCGCAACCTCATCGACCTGGCCAGCGACCGCATCGCCCGCCTGGGCCTGGCCTACTGCCCGGAGGAGCGGGGCATCTTCTCCAGCCTCAACGTCACCGAGAACATCCTCTTGCCGCCGGTGGTCAAGCCCGGTGGCATGAGCCTGGAGGAGATCTACGGGCTCTTCCCCCGGCTCAAGGAACGGGGCAGGAGCCAGGGCACCAAGCTGTCGGGCGGCGAGGCCCAGATGCTGGCCATCGCCCGCATCCTGCGCACCGGCGCCAGCCTGCTCTTGTTGGACGAGCCCACCGAGGGCCTGGCGCCCTTGATCGTGCAGCAGATCGGCGACATCATCCGGGGCCTGAAGAGCCGCGGCTTCACCATCCTGTTGGTGGAGCAGAACTTCCGCTTCGCGGCCACCGTGGCCGACCGCCACTTCGTGGTGGAAAACGGCGCGGTCATCGACATGCTGCCCAACGACCAGATCGAGCAAAACACCGAAAAGCTCAAAAGATATCTAGGTGTTTAGGCAAGCCACCTCAAGTCAAGGAAAGGAGCGCTTCATGAAGCCTTACCTCAGGTTGGTCCTGGCCGCGGCCCTGGCCCTGGCCCTGGTCTGTCCGGCCAGCGCCCAGGTCAGCGACGGCGTGGTCAAGATCGGCGTGCTCAACGACCAGTCCGGCGTGTACTCCGACCTCTGCGGCCTGGGCTCGGTGGAGGCGGTCAAGATGGCCGTGGAGGACTTTGGCGGCAAGGTGCTGGGCAAGCCCGTCGAGGTCATCAGCGCCGACCACCAGAACAAGGCCGACATCGGCGCCAACATCGCCAACAAATGGATCGACGTCGATAATGTCGACATGATCATCGACATCCCCAACACGGCGGTGTGCCTGGCCGTGCAGAAGATCTGCCAGGACAAGAACCGCATCGACATCATCTCCACCGGCGCCTCGGTGATCCTCACCAACCAGAACTGCTCGCCCACCGGCTTCCACTGGACCTACGACAACTACGCCTCGGCCTACGGCACCGGCACGGCCATGGTCAAGGAGGGCGGCGACACCTGGTTCTTCCTCACCGCCGACTACGCCTTTGGCCATGACCTGGAAAAGAGCACCACCGAGGCCGTGACCAAGGCCGGCGGCAAGGTGCTGGGCAGCGTGCGCCATCCCTTCCCCTGCAACGACTTCTCCTCCTTCCTCTTGCAGGCCCAGGCCAGCAAGGCCAAGGTCATCGGCCTGGCCAACGCCGGCGGCGACACCATCAACGCCATCAAGCAGGCCGCCGAGTTCGGCATCGTCCAGGCCGGGCAGCGCCTGGCGGGCCTGTTGGTCTTCATCAGCGACATCCACTCCCTGGGGCTCAAGACCGCCCAGGGCCTGGTGGTCACCACCGGCTTCTACTGGGACCAGAACGACGAGACCCGCGCCTGGTCCAAGAAGTGGAGCGCGCGCATGAACGGGCGCATGCCCACCATGGCCCAGGCCGGCTGCTACTCCGGGGCCCTGCACTACCTCAAGGCCGTGCAGGCCGCCGGCACCGACGAGGCCAAGGCCGTGGCCAAGAAGATGCGCGAGATACCGGTCAACGACTTCTTCGCCAAGAACGGCAAGGTTCGCGCCGACGGCCGCATGGAGCACGACATGCTCCTGGTGCAGGTCAAGAAGCCCGAGGAGTCCAAGTACGCCTGGGACTACTACAAGGTCCTGCGGGTCATCCCCGGCCACGAGGCCTACAAGCCCATCGCCGACACCCTGTGCCCCTATCTGATGAAGAAGTAGCCATCATCCCGGCGCCGGTCCCCTGGCGGGGGCCGGCGCCCCCACGGCCTTGGACAAAGCTAGGACCGACCCATGTTCGAGCTGTTAGGCATACCCCCCCAGGCCCTCTTCGGCCAGCTTCTCCTGGGGCTGATCAACGGCGCCTTCTACGCCGTGCTGAGCCTGGGCCTGGCCCTGATCTTCGGGCTTCTTAACGTCATCAATTTTTCCCACGGGGCCCAGTACATGCTGGGGGCCTACGTGGCCTGGCTGCTCTTGAACTACCTGGGCATCAACTACTGGCTGGCGCTATTGCTGGCGCCGGTGCTGGTGGGGGCCTTCGGCATCCTGCTGGAGCGGCTGATGCTGCGCCGGCTCTATCACCTGGACCACCTCTACGGCCTGCTTCTGACCTTCGGCCTGGCCTTGATCATCGAGGGCGTCTTCCGCCAGCTCTACGGCATCTCCGGCCAGAGCTACCCCGTGCCCGAAATCCTGGCCGGCGGCCGCAACCTGGGCTTCATGTTCCTGCCCATCTACCGGGGCTGGGTGGTGGTCTGTTCGCTCATCGTCTGCCTGGGCTCCTGGCTGGTCATCGAAAAAACCAAGCTGGGCTCCTATCTGCGCGCCGGCACCGAGAACCCCTCCCTGGTGCGGGCCTTCGGCGTCAACGTGCCGCGCATGATCACCCTGACCTACGGCTTCGGCGTGGGCCTGGCCGCCCTGGCCGGGGTGCTGGCGGCGCCCATCTACCAGGTCAAGCCCACCATGGGCGCCGACATGATCATCGTGGTGTTCGCCGTGGTGGTCATCGGCGGCATGGGCTCCATCATGGGCTCGGTGGTCACCGGCTTCATGCTGGGGGTCTTGGAGGGGCTGACCAAGGTCTTTTATCCCGAGGCCAGCAATACCGTCATCTTCGTGGTGATGGCCGTGGTGCTATTGATCAAGCCGGCCGGCCTGTTCGGCAAAGCGAGCTAGAAACAAGTGCGGTTGCAGAAAATCGGCATACCCCTGCTGTTGGCGCTGGCCCTGGCGGCCCCCTTCGTGGTCTACCCCGTCTTCTTGATGAAGGCCCTGTGCTTCGCGCTGTTCGCCTCGGCCTTCAACCTGCTCCTGGGCTACGTGGGGCTCCTTTCCTTTGGCCACGCCGCCTATTTCGGCTTCGCGGCCTATGTCTGCGGCCACGCCGCCAAGGTCTGGGGGCTCACCCCGGAGCTGGCCCTGCTGGCGGGCACGGCCACCGCCACCATCCTGGGGCTGGCCTTCGGCTGGCCGGCCATCCGCCGCTCGGGCATCTACTTCGCCATGATCACCCTGGCCCTGGCGCAGATGGTCTTTTTCTTCTGCATCCAGGCGCCGTTCACCCACGGCGAGGACGGCATCCAGGCCATCCCCCGGGGCAATCTTTTCGGCCTGATCGACCTGACCGACAACCTGACCATGTATTATTTCGTGCTGGCGGTCTTCGTCCTGGGGCTCTTGATCATTCACCGCGCCGTGCACTCGCCCTTTGGCCAGGTGCTCAAGGCCGTGCGCGAGAACGAGCCCCGGGCCACCAGCCTGGGCTACCGCACCGAGCGCTACAAGCTCCTGGCCTTCGTGCTCTCGGCGGCCCTGTCGGGCCTGGCCGGCTCCCTGGAGTCCCTGGTCTTCCAACTGGCCTCGCTGACCGACGTGCACTGGCACGCTTCCGGCGAGGTGGTGCTGATGACCCTGCTGGGCGGCGTGGGCACCGTGCTGGGGCCGGCCGTGGGCGCCCTCCTGGTGGTCTCCATCCAGTACTTCCTGGCCCAGGTGGGCTCCTGGGTCACCATCATCCAGGGCAGCATTTTCGTGGTCTGCGTGCTCATCTTCCGCCGGGGCATCGTGGGCGAGATCATGGAATTCTGGCGCCAGCGCCAATCCCCCGACCGGGTGCCCCCGGCGGGGCATTAACGGGGCGCGCCGCGAGCCGCGGCTGGGGCTTATACGGGTCGATTGACGCTATAGCGATTGCCTTGGCTGGCGGCTCCCGTTGAGGGCCTCTCGCCCCTGCGTCATTGCGAGGAGCCCCCCGGGGCGACAAAGCAATCGCGGCACGAATGCTGCGGCGCTCTGACCCCCTCTCCCCCACCGGGGGAGAGGGCCGGGGTGAGGGGGCCTCAAGCCATGGCTGTCATTGCCAGGCCCATCCCCCCGCACCCCCAGCGGGCCGGCCCGCGCGGGGAGGCGACGCGGCAATCTCCCGTTCCCCGTTACCGCGCGCCGACCATCCTGGCCAGGGTGCCGCCCCACGCCAGTCTAATCCTCTTCTTCTTCATCCTCGTCCAGGCCCACCAGCCGCGGGTCCAGGCCCAGGCCGGCCAGCCAGTCCCGCGCGGCCTTGAGGTGCACCAGGCGCAGGCCGGCGGTGCCGCCGTGGGCGTTGCGGCCAAAATAGAAATTGATCTCCAGCAGCAGCGGCTCCCCCTGTCGGGGCACCAGCACGTCCACCCCGGCCATGTCCACCCCGGCCAGGTCTTGCAGGCGGCGCGCCAGGGCCACGGCCCGGGCCATCTCCTCGGGCCAGCCCTGGCGGTCCACCTGGCCGCCCTGGCTCAGGCTGGTGAAAAACACCTCCTGGCTGGGGGCCAGGCGCCAGAAGCAATCCACCTCCCGGCCCACCACCACCACCCGGGCGTCGCGGCCGGGGATATCCACCCGCTCCTGCAAGACCAGTCCCGAGGGCCCCTGGAAGCAGTGGGTTTCCAGGCGACCCTCCAGGGCCCGGAGTTCCTCGGGGGTGTGCACCAGAAAGACGTTGCGCCCCTGGCCGCCACCGGCGCCCTTGGCCACCAGGGGGGCCTGGATGCCCGCCGCCGCCACCCGCCCCTCTTGCCAGGCC
>JAZDIQ010000074.1:0-47527 GCA_043804825.1 Pseudomonadota bacterium | reverse complement strand
CGATGCCGTCACCTACCGAGAGCACGGTACCGGTCTCAGAGACCTCGACCTTTTTGTCGTAGTCCTTGATCTGCTCCCGGATGACCTGACTGATCTCTTCAGCTCTGATCTGCATTAGGCGTAATCACCCCTTCTTAAAGAATCCTTTAAGTTAGCCAGCTGAGTCTTGACGCTGCCGTCCAGAACCAGATCGCCGATCCGGGAGACGACGCCGCCTATCAGACTGGAGTCCTCTTTCACCTCTAGCTTGACCTCGCGCCCGACCACCTTCTTGAGGGTGGCGGCCAGCCGCTCGATCTCCGCCTGGGTCAGGGCACTGGCCGAGGAGACCTCGGCGCGGGTGATGCCCTTCACCTCGTCCAGGAGCCGCTGGTACACCGCGTGGATGCCAGGCACCTCGCCGATGCGCCCGCGATCCATCAGCAGACGGAAGAAGTTGCTGACAATGGGGCTTAGCCCCGCCCTTTGCAGTACGGCCGCCAGAAGGCTCCGGCGCCCGTCGAAGGGGAAGCCGGGGTTGCCCAGGGCCGTGGGCAGGTCCGGGGCCTCTTGAAACAAAGAGGCCATGTCGGCCAGCTCCTGGCCATACTGCTCAAAATTGCCGTCCTCCCTGCCGATCTCCAGCAGGGCCTTGGCATAGCGCTTGGCGACTACCAGGCTGGTCACTGTACCTCCTGTTGCACTTTGGCCAAATATTCTTCCACCAGACGGGTCTGGTCATCGGCGGTGATCTTCTGCTTGAGCAGGTCCTCGGCCAAAGCCGCCGAAAGCTCGGCCACCTGGCGCCGCAGCTCGGCCTTGGCGGCCACGGTCTCCTGCTCGATGGTGAACTGGGCCTGGGCCTTGATGCGGGTGGCCAGGGCCTGGGCCGCCTCCAGTATCTTGGCCTTTTCGCGCTCGCCCTGGGCCTTGAACTCGGCCACGATGGCCTCGCGCTCGCCCTGGGCGTCGCTGACGCGCTTGGACACCTCGGCCAGCTCGGCCTGGGCGGCGGCCTTCTTGGCCTCCAGCTCGGCCAGCTCGCTCTTGATCTGCTCGATGCGTCCACCCAGGGCCGAACCCAGGGGCTTGCGCAGGAGCACCACCAGGACCACGGCCATCACGCCGAAGTTCATCAGGCGATAGACCAGGTCCATGTTGGGCTGGGTGACGTGATGCCCGCCGGCCTCGGAGGCCAGGGCCAGGCCCGCCCCCAGGGTCATCAGGGCCGCCGCCGCCAGGGCCGCCAACAAAGGCTTTTTGTAGCCAGCACGCATTACTGGATGCTCCTTCCCAGGATCTTTTGAGCCAGCTCCACGCCGAAGGCCTGCACCTCGCCCTTGAGCTGATCGCGGGCCTGGCCGATCTCCTGGGAGATCTGGGCGCGCAGCTTGCTCACGGTCTGCTCCATCTCGGCGGTGGCCGCGTTGATCAGCTCGCGCTCGGCGCCGCGGGCCTCGGCCTTGATCTCCTCGCGGGCGGATGCGCCAGCCTTGCGGGCCTCGGCGCGGTCCGCCTCCAGCTGCTGGGCCTTGGCCGCCGCGCCCTCCACGCTGGCGTTGATCTCGCCGTTCATCTGGGCGATCTTGGCCTTGCGTTCGGCCAGGATGCCTCGGATGGGCTTGTACAGCACCACGTTGAGCAGGAATATCAGCACCACAAAGTTGGCGATCTGGAACGCCAGGGACCAAGTTATGTCAATACTGACCATTTGACCTTGCACTCCATCGCAAGCGCGGCACGCTCGGCGGTAGTAACGCCATGTTTCTTTGTCTCTTTGGCGGCAAGCCGCCCGTCCGGGCGCCCCAGGGGGCAAACCCCCTTGTGACGACACAGACAAGCTGCGCACTTCTACAATATTTCAAAACAGGTGTCAAAACTTTTTTTGCCCCGCGCCGCGGGGGTATTGCCCGTCGGCGGCCCCCTAAACTCGTCTCGCGGGCCGGGCTCCGCCCCCCGAGCCAGGGCGCGGACCCGCCCCGGGCCAACCGGGTGCAAGCGGTGACCCCGGGAGGCCTTGCCGGCCGCCTAGACCTTGGCCGCCAAAAGGGTTATCTTGTTGCCGCTGGCGCCCGGGGCGGCCTCGCCGGTCATGGAGCAGTGCCCCTCGAATAGCACGCCCTCGTCCATCACCACCAGGGGCGAACTGATATTGCCCTTGAGCTTGCCCGGGGCCTTGAGTTCGATGCGCTCGCCAGCCTGCACGTTGCCCACCAGGTTGCCGCTGACCACCACCCGGGTGGAGCGGACCTCGGCCTCGATCTGGGACCCGGGTCCGATGAACAGGGTGCCATCGCCCTCTATCTGGCCGTTGAAACGTCCATCCAGACGGGCCTGGCCCTTGAACTTCAGGACTCCCTCAAAATGGCTGTCAGCGCCCAGAAACACGGTGACTTCGCCCTCGCGGTGCTTGGACACGCGGTCTCCCTTGCTTGCGGCGGCCCTCCGGCACAGCGGCCTGGGCCCCGAGTTGGCCCGTGCCGCGGTGGCTGGACGCCCCCGCCCTAGGTTTTTAGCTTTCGCCGCCGGTCGGCGGCCTGGATAGCCTACTGAATAGCATGGCTTGTGAGCCCTGACAACCAAAAAGCGGCGGCCGGGCCCACCGGCCGGGCCCTATTGCCGATGGAAGATGAAGCGCCGCATGGACACCCCCTGGATCAGGCCCAGGGCGGCCATGGTGCTGACCAGGGAGGAGCCGCCGTAGCTGATAAAGGGCAGGGGTATGCCCACCACCGGGAAGATGCCGGCCACCATGCCGGTATTGATGAAGGTGGGCCAGAAGATGCTGGCCGTGGCACCCACCACGATGAGCATGCCCATGCGGTCCTTGGCCCTCAGGGCGTGCATCAGGCCCCGGTAGACCACCGCCGCGATCAGGGTCAGCACCACCACCGCGCCGATGAAGCCCCACTCCTCGGCCAGCACCGAGAAGGCGAAGTCGGTGTGCTGCTCGGGCAGAAAGTGCAGTTGGCTCTGGGTGCCGGCCATCCAGCCCTTGCCCCAGAACTGCCCCGAGCCCACGGCGATCTTGGACTGGATCAGGTGATAGGCCGCCCCCAGGGGGTCGGAGTCGGGGTCCAGGAAGCTGAAGATGCGCCGCTTCTGGTAATCCTTCATGAAGCGCCACATCACCGGCAGCACCCCCACAAAGCCGATGCTGGCGATGACCAGGGAGGTCCAGCGCACCCCGTTGACCAGGATCACGCTGGCGCCCACGATCAACACCATCAGGGCGGTGCCCAGGTCCGGCTCCTTGAGGATCAGCAGCGCCGGCAGGGCCGCCAGCCCCACGGGGATGACCAGTTGGCGCAGCTTGTAGGGCTCGCTCTGGTCGCGGCGGTGGAAATAATGGGCCAGCACCAGGATCACCGCCAGGCGGGCCAGCTCCGAGGGCTGCACCACGATGGGCCCCAGGGCCAGCCAGCGCTGGGCCCCGGCCACCACCCGGCCGAACAACAGCACCGCCGTCAGGGCCAGCACCACCACGAAGTAAAAAGGGTAGGCCAGGGTGGCCAGACGTTGATAGCCCACGGTGGCCACCCCCACCATCACCGCCAGCCCCAGGCCGAACCAGTAGAGCTGCTTGAGGTAGATGGGCGAGCCGATGTCCTCGAAGCTGCTGGCGGCGCTGTAGAGATTGGTGGCCCCGCACACGGCCAGGGCCAACAGGAGCACCACCAACAGCCAGTCGAAGTTGGTCACCAGGCGGCGATCGATCATGGCCGCCCTCCTTTCATGGCCGCCCTTCCCGCTGGGAATGGGAGTTGCCAGCCGGGGCGGGGGTATCGGGCACGAAGGGCTTGGGCGTGAAACGCCCGCCGGCCGGGGTCGCGGGTTTCTTGGCCGGGCTCTTTTTGGTGGCGCTCTTTTTGGCCGGGCTCTTTTTGGCCTCTTGCTTCTTGAGCGCCGCTTTCTTGGCCTCCGGCTTCTTGACCTCGGTTTTGGCGGCCGCCGGCTTGCCGGCGGGGGCCGTGGCCGGAGCGGCGGCGGCGGGGGCCGCCTTTTTCTGGGCGGCGGCGGCCGCTGCGGCGATGGCGGCGGCCTCCACCGGGTCCAGGCGGCCGGCCAGGGGACCCTGGCGCGGCTCGGACTTCTCGGGCCGGGCCGGCAGATCGAAGAAGGCCTCCAGCACCTTGCGGGCCACCGGCGCGGCGGCGCTGCCGCCGTGCAGGCCGTGCTCCACCACCACGGCCAGGGCGATGGTGGGATCCTCGGCCGGGGCGTAACAGACGAACAAGGCGTGGTCGCGGTACTTCCAGGGCAGGTTGTTCTCATGCCCGTAGAGCTTGGCGTGCTTGAGCCCCACCACCTGGGCCGAGCCGGTCTTGCCGGCCACGGCTATGCCGGGCAGCCTGGCCACCGAGGCCGTGCCGCCGGGCTCATTGACCACCGCCACCAGGCCCTGGTGCACCAGGTCCAGGTCCTTGAGGCTCACCGGCACGCGGGTGCTCACCGGCGGAGGCTCGGGCACCGGGTCGGAGCCGTCGGACGGGCTGACGGCCTTGACCAGGGTGGGGGTGATCAGGCGGCCCTTGTTGGCCACCACCGCCACCATGCGCGCCAGTTGGATGGGCGTCACCAGGTTGAAGCCCTGGCCGATGGCCAGGGACAACGTCTCGCCGTCCTGCCAGGGCTCGCCGAAACGGCGCTTCTTCCATTCCGAGTCCGGCACCAGGCCCGCCGACTCGCTGCCCAGGGGCACCCCGGTGGGCGAGCCCAGGCCAAAGGCCCGGGCGTATTTAGCCAGGCGGTCCACCCCCAGGCGCAGGCCCACCCGGTAAAAGTACACGTCGCAGGACTCGCGGATGGCCCGGTGCAGGGACACGTTGCCGTGGCCGCCCTTCTTCAGCGCCCAGCACTTGTAGGTGCGCCGGCCAAAGGCGATCTCGCCGGGGCAGAAGATGCTGGTCTGGGGGGTTACCACGCCCTCGGCCAGGCCGGCGGCGGCGGTGATGATCTTGTAGGTGGAGCCGGGCGGGTACAGGCCGCTGATGGCCCGGTTCTTCAGGGGGTGGAAGGGATCGTTGGCCAGGGCCTCCCACAGGCGGTTGGACATGCCGGTGATGAAATAATTCTGGTCGAAGCTGGGGGCCGAGTACAGGCAGTAGACCTGGCCGTTCTTGGGGTTGAGGGCCACCACCGCCCCCACCTCGTCGCCCAGGGCGGCGGCGGCCGCCTGTTGCAGCCTCAAATCCAGGGTCAGGGTGAGGTTCTGGCCGGGCACCGGGTCCACCTCGTCCAGGAGCTTGAGCTCCCGGCCCATGGCGTCCACCTCCACCTGGCGGGCGCCCCGGCGGCCGTGCAGCACCCGCTCGCGGCTCTTTTCCAGGCCGTAGCGCCCCACGTAGTCGCCGATGCGGTACAGGGCCCGGGGGGCCTCGGCCAACTCCTGCTGGTTGATCTCGCCCAGGTAGCCGATGACGTGGCTGGTCTCCTTGGCGTTCAGGTAGGCCCGGCGATACTCCACCAGCACCTTGATGCCCGGCAGCTCGTAGCGAAAGGTCTCCAGCACCGCCAACTGCTCGCGGTCCAGATGGGAGCGCAGGCGCACCGGCTTGAACGGCGGCTGCTGGGCGGCCACCTCGTGGGCCTTGGCCAGCTCCTCGGGGGTGATGCCCACCAGCTTGTTCAGGCGGGTGCCCAGCTCGTCCCAGTCCGAGACGTCCTCGGGCACCACGGCCAGGGCGAAGGCCGGGCGGTTTTCGGCCAAGAGCCGCCCCTTGCTATCGAAGATCAGGCCCCGGCTGGGGGGCACGTCCACCAGGCGGATGCGGTTGTTCTCGCTCAGCGAGCGAAAGTGGTCGCCCTGCAACAGTTGCAGGTACCACAGGCGGCCCAGCAGGATGGTGAAGGCCAGGGCCACCACCACCGAGGAGATCATGATGGTGCGCCGGGCCTCGGGGGCCTCGGCCGGGTCGAAGACCCGCGAGCGCGTCAGGGGCCGGGGGGTGCTCCACCCGCGCTTTTTACCCAGCTTGCCAAACATGCCCCTTTAGGCCTCCGTGCTGCCGCGGCTGGGCCAAAGGCGGGCCAAGAGCCCCACCAGGGCCTCCAAGAGGGCGAAAAACACCGGGGCGGTCAGGGCCGACAAAAGGGCCTGGGCCAAGAGCACCAGGGGCAGGCCCAAGGGCACCAGTTGCCCCCGGTTGACCAGCACCACCCCCCCGATCAGGGCCAACTGGGTCACCAGGCTCATCAGCCCCACGGCTATCATCTGGAAGGGCCAGGAGTTGATCTCCAGCTTGCGCTGGGCCAGGGCGCAGCAGTTGGCCACCACCACGAAGGCCAGCACCTGCAAGCCCACCACCCCGCCGCTGACCAGGTCATTGAGATAACCCAGGAAGACCCCCAGGGAGCAGGCCGCCAAGAGGGGCAGGCGAAAACCCGCCGAGACCACCATGACCACCACCGGCTGCAACTTCACCGCGCCCACCGCCCACCAGGCGAAAAGCGTGGTGGAGAGCACCGTGAGCAAGAAGCCCAAAAGGGCCGTGGCCAGGATGCGGGGCCAGGGGGATTCGTCGCGCCTGTTCACGAAGCCTCCTCCCCCGGCCGGGGGGCCGCCCCGACGTTCACCCCGTCCTCCGGGCCGGGCGCGTCGGCCAGGTCCAGGGCCATGACCTCCACGCGGTTGCGGCCAGCGTCCTTGGCCCGGTACAGGGCCTGGTCGGCGGCCTTCAGCAACTCCTGGGGCCGGCTGCCCGGCCGCGGGCGCGCCGCCGCCACCCCCAGGCTCACGGTGAGCACCGGGGAGATCGGCGAGTCGCCGTGCTCCAGATTCAGCTCCTCCACGCGCCGGCGCACCTCCTCGGCCAGGACGCCCGCCCCGGCCAGGTCGGTGCTCGCCAACAGGGCCGCCAACTCCTCGCCGCCATAGCGGGCCGCGCGGTCGCCGGCCCGGCGCAGGCAGCTCTGAAACGCCTGGGCCACGGCCTTGAGGGCGCGGTCGCCCTCCTGGTGGCCGTAGCGGTCGTTATATTTCTTGAAAAAGTCAATGTCGAGCATCAAGAGGGCCAAATACTCCTCGTTTCGCCAGGCCCGCCGCCACTCCTCGTCCAGGCGGCGGTCCAGGGCGCGGCGGTTGTCCAGGCCGGTGAGCCCGTCGGTGAGGGATAGCTGCTCAAAGGCCTCGGCCGAGGCCGAAAGCTCGGCCATGTCGTTGCGGATGCGCCGGGCCATGGGCCGAAAGATGAACAATCCCACCATCACCAGGGTCAGGAGGGTCAGAAGGGTTAGTATCCACTCCAGGCGGTGCAGGTCGGAGATCCGCCGCTTGGCGTCTTGGTCGTAGACCATCACCAGCCGGTCCATGGCCTTCAGGTAGGCATCCCCGCGCCGCCAAATGGCCTCGGCCAGAAACGCCAGGCGGGGGTCGTCGTACCGGCCGGCCCGATGGAGTTCCATGGCTTCCTGGACCGCCGATATCACTTCCTGGCGGGCCGGCTCCATCTCCTCCAGCAAGCGCCGGGCGCGGGGGTTGGCCAGGCGCTCCAGACCCAGGCCGGGGTCGCCGTACAAGAGCCCCCGGTGCACCTGCCGCCAGGGCTCCAGGGCGCTGGCCATCTGCTGGGCCGCCCGGGTCCGCTCCTGGGGGTCAGGCTGGTCATGGCCGTCCGGGCCATGGGCCAGCACCATGGCGGCGCGGCTGATGACCAGATATTGCATGCGCTGGCGGCCGGCCAGGTTGATGGTGCGGCCGATGTTTTGCATGGTGGACAGGTGCCGATCCACCAAGACCTGACCGGCCACGATGAGCAGGGCGACGATGCCCAGGGCCGTCAGGTAGGCCCCGCCCAAGGCCCGGGGGTTGGCGTTGCCGCTGGTGGGGACTGGCGAATCGTGCTCAGGCAAGGTGGCATACCTCGGGCCGGGCGGCGACGGCGCCGCCGCCGGGAGAGCGGGGCTATTCGTCCAGGTCGCGGCGTTGCAGGATCACCACCACCTCTTCCAGGCGCTCGAAATCCACCGCCGGCTCAACCTCGATCTGCTGGAAGACGCCCTTGCCTTCCTGCTTGATGGCGCGCACCAGGCCCACCAGGGCGCCCTTGGGGAAGATGCCGTCGGCCCCGGTGGCCACCAGGCGGTCGCCGGCGGCCACGTCGTCGTTGTGCAGCACGTATTTGAGGCGCAGGGTGTCGGCCCCGGCGCCCTCCACGATGCCCCGGGCGCGGCTGCGCTGCACCAGCACATCCATGGCCGCGTTGGGGTCCACCAACAGCAGCACCTTGGCGTAGTGGTTGCTGGCCCAGATCACCCGGCCCACCACCCCCTGGGCGTTGATCACCGGCATCTGAGAGTCTACCCCGTCGGAGAGGCCCTTGTCGATTATCACGATGCGGAATTGCTTGGTGGGGTCGGTGCCCACCACCTGGGCCGCCACCTGGGGCAGTTCGCTGGTCTCCTTGAGGGCCAGAAGCTTCTTGAGCCGCTGGTTGGCCAGCTTCAGCTCCTCCACGTCGGTCTGCTGCTGGCGGTAGAAGGCCACCTGGCGCTTGAGGTCCTCGTTCTGGCGGGCGGCGCGCACCAGCGCGAAGTAGCTGTCCCAGACCTCGCCCACGCTCTCGCCCACGCTGGTCATGGCCTGCTGGGCCGGCCCGATCACCTCCAGCAAGAGGCGCCCCAGCCAGTAGGCCTCCAGGTCGCGGCCGGCGTTGACCGAAAAGAGGGTCAACCCGCCCAGCAGAAAGGCGGCCATCACCAGGGCGAAACGATAGCGGCGCAAAAAGCCCAAAGCCTACTCTCACCTCATGGCGGTCAAGCGGCCAAGCCAGGATGGCGATCCTGAAAGCATTCTCATTATCGACCCGGCCAGCGCGCATCGCCAGGTCCGGGCCCCAAGCAAAGACGGGCGGGGTTAAACCCCGCCCCCATGATCAGCAAAGTTGCAAAACCTGTGCGGGAGCCATCCAGGCCGGGGTATTTCTCCGCCGCCTCGGCCACTGGCGCGGTCGGCGCTGGGCCTCGTTACCCCGCCACCTTCACCGGGAGCCCGCAAAGCCGGCCAGGATATCGACCTGGTCGACCCGTTCATGCCCGGCCGGGGGCGCGGTCGGCGCTGGGCCTCGTTACCCCGCCACCCTCACCGGGAGCCCGCGAGGCCGGCCAGGATATCGACCTGGTCGACCCGTTCATGCCCGGCCGGGGGCACCCGGCTACTTGATCATGACCTCGCGCAGCAGATCGAGGTTATCCAGGGCCTTGCCCGAGCCCAACACCACGGTGGACAGGGGGTCCTCGGTGATGGTGATGGGCAGGCCGGTCTGCTCCGATAGCAGGATGTTCAGGCCCTTCAAGAGCGCGCCGCCGCCGGTGAGCACGATGCCGCGGTCCACGATGTCGGCGGCCAGCTCGGGCGGGGTCTGCTCCAGGGCGATCTTGACCGTCTCCACGATGGTGTCGATCTGCTCGCTGATGGACTGGCGCACCTCGTCGGAGTCGATGACCAGGGTCTTGGGGATGCCCGTGACCAGGTCGCGGCCCTTGACCTCCAGGGTCTCCAAGTTTTCGCCGGGGCAGGCGTTGCCGATGGTGGTCTTGATCATCTCGGCGGTGCGCTCGCCGATGAGCAGGTTGTGCTGGCGCTTGATGTGTTGCAGGATGGACTCGTCCATCTTGTCGCCGCCCACGCGCACGCTCTTGGAGTAGACGATGCCGGCCAGGCTGATCACCGCCACCTCGGTGGTGCCGCCGCCGATGTCCACCACCATGTTGCTGGTGGGCTCGGTGATGGGCAGGCCCGCGCCGATGGCCGCGGCCATGGGCTCTTCTATAAGGTAGACCTCGCGGGCGCCGGCCGATTCGGCGCTTTCGCGCACGGCGCGCTTCTCCACCTGGGTGATGCCGCTGGGCACGCTGATGATGATGCGCGGGCGGATGAGGTTGCGGCGGTGGTGCACCTTGCGGATGAAGTGCCGGAGCATGGCCTCGGTCACCTCGAAGTCGGCGATGACGCCGTCTTTCATGGGGCGGATGGCCACGATGTTGCCGGGGGTGCGCCCCAGCATCATCTTGGCTTCCTTGCCCACCGCCAGCACCCGGTTGCCGTAGCGGGCGTCCTTGCGCACCGCCACCACGCTGGGTTCGCTCAGGACGATGCCCTTGCCCTTGACGTAAACCAGGGTGTTGGCCGTGCCCAGGTCGATGGCCATGTCATTACTGAACAGGCCGAGAATAGGGTCCAGCAGCATGCCGGCTCCTTAAGGTCTGGCCAGCCCCGACCAGGCGCCCATGGCGGGGAAAAGGCCCACCGCCGGCCCCACAACCGATCAACTCGGGCCGGTGTAGGCGATGGGTTTCGCTCATGGGGCGCGCGCCAGGACTAGCGCTAGTTAACTATGTTGATCGGCTATGTTTCCCGTGGCACAGCGTACCAGAGCCAAGGCCGGGCGGCAAGCGCTTCTTCGGCAAGCCCCGGAAAGCCTTGGATTTGGGGCCGTGGTCACAGCTCCAGCTCCAGGCCGTCACGGGCCAGGGGCAATTCCAGGTCCTCGGGGTTCTCCAGCATGTCCGGACCAGGGTGGGTGAGCACCACCCTGGCCGCCCCCAGGGCCGGCAGGTTGGCCAGCACCTCGGCGTAACTCAGGTGGTCCCTGACCAGCTTGTGGCGAAAATAGGCCTCGGCGATCAAAAGGTCGGCCCCTTGGGCCAGGGGGATGAGCTGCGGGGTCCAGCCGGTGTCGCCGGTGTAGGCGATGACCTTGCCGCCGCACTCCAGGCGATAGCACAGGCGAGGGTCGCCCGGGGGGTGGGTGGCCGCGGCGGCCCGCAGGTGGAAGGGCCCGGCTGACCAGCTCTGGCCAGGGGCCAGCTCCCGCACCGGCACCTCAAAGGGCCGGCGCACCGTCGCCGATCCGGGGAACATCACCTCCAGGGCCTGGGGCAGGCGCTGGGCCAGACCCAGGGGGCCGGCCAGGAACAGGTCGTCCCTGCGCTTGCTGAAGAGTTGGGCATCCAATATGAAAAAGGGCAGGCCGCCGTAGTGGTCGGCGTGCAGGTGGCTCAGGGCGATGAACTCGATGGAGTTGGGCTCCACCCCGGCGCGCCGCAGGGAGATCAAGGCCGAGGCCCCGCAATCCAGAAGCATGCGCCGACCCAGGGCCTCCACCATTATGCAGGCCTGCATGCGCCCGCCGTGGCCGAAGGCATCACCGCTGCCCAGGAAGCTGACCTTGACCATGGGTCGCCCCTCCCTTATGCTTGGCTCGCCGCCTTAATGGCCCCATGCTAGCATCGGCGGGGCTTCGGCGCCAGGGGCATCAGTCCGGCCAACTGCCAGTCAGGTTTGACAGAATCACGGGCCTGTGGTTAAATTCCATCCTTGCAATGCCACCCGCTGCTGGCGTAGAGGCTAACCACGCCGACACCAGGGTGTGCGCCGTGGAGGACGTCCGGGCCGCCTGGGAGCTAACCAGGCGGAACCGTTCGGTGTTTTCATAGTCCTCCCTTAGGCCGAAACCTTGTAGAGGTGAGTCATGTCCAAGCGTACTTTCCAGCCCAGCAACACCAAGCGCTATCGCACCCACGGCTTTCTGGTGCGCAGCCGCACTGTCGGCGGCCGCGCCGTGCTGGCCCGCCGCCGGGCCAGGGGACGTAAACGGCTGGCCGTGTGACGCCCAGCGCTCGGGATGCCAGCGGGGGACCAGCGCTACAGCAAACAACGGCGGCTTCGCAAAAGGCCTCAATTTTTGGCCCTGAGCCGGGCGCGCCGGGTCTCGACCCAGCACTTCCTGTTCTTGTGGCAGCCCAATGGGCTGGCCTTGTCGCGCCTGGGGATCACCGTCACCCGCAAGACCGCCCCCGCCGTGGGGCGCAACCGGGTCAAGCGCCTCCTGCGAGAGGCCTTTCGCCGGTCGGGTCCAGGCTTGCCCCCGGGGCTGGACCTGGTGGTGGTGGCCCGGCGGGGTTCGCCGGGGCTGACCCAGCTCCAGGTCGACCAGCAGATGAGCCAGGCCCTGGCTCGGCTGCCGCGCCACCACCCGCCGGCCTGAGCCTGGCGGTGCGGGCCGCCCGCCTGCTGGTGCGCTTCTATCAATTGGCCCTAAGCCCGTACCTGGGCGGCCAATGCCGCTTTCATCCCACTTGTTCCCAATACGCCCTGGACGCCCTGGCCGCCTATGGCCTTTGGCGCGGCCTGGGCAAGGCCCTTTGGCGGGTGGCCAAGTGCCACCCCTGGCACCCCGGGGGCTACGATCCGGCCTGAGCCCTAATCTCTGCCGCGAGGATGTGGAAGCATGGATAACAAAAACCTGATCATAGCCGTGGTGCTCTGCGTGGCCATCCTCTGGGGCTACACCACCTTCATCGCCCCCCAGCCGGAAAAGTCCCCCGCACAGGTGGCAACCCAACGCCAGCAGGCCCAAAACGCCGCCAAGCAGCCCGCCGCTTCCACCGCCCCCGCCTACAGCCCCCAGGGCAGCCAGGGCCTGCCCGCCACGGCCGCCCCCGGCGCCGCGGCGGCCCCGGTGGTCAACCAGGCCCCGGACGTGGTGGTCAACACCCCCCTGTACCGGGCGGTGTTCAGCCAGCGCGGCGGGGCCCTGCGCCGGGTGATCCTCAAGAAATACACCCAGCAGCCCCAGGGTCAGGGCGGTGAATACGTGCTCCTGGACCTCTCCGGCAGCGACCCCTACTCCCTGGGCTTGAGCCTGCCCGGCCTGGACCCGGCCCTGGATCGCCGCCTATACGAGCCCAACGTCAAGGAGCTCAGCCTGGCCCCGGGCCAGGAGCCCAAGTCCCTGGTCTTCACCACCCAGAGCGCCGGGATCAAGGTGGTCAAGACCTACACCTTCAAGCCCCAGAACTACGCCTTTGAACTCAAGGTCAGCCTGACCAACCTGGGCGGCGCGGCCCTGGAACTGACCCCGGAGTTGGTGCTGGCCGAGCACGCCGACAAGGCCCAGGGCAACACCTACGCCTTCACCGGGCTCCTGGCCTACGTGGATCACAGCCTGTTCGAGGAGTCCCACAGCGACCTGGAGAAAAAGAAGATCAAGAGCGGCTCCATCGACTGGATGGCCATGAGCATCCCCTACTTCCTGGGCGCCGTGGCCCCCCTGGGCCAGGAGGCCGCCACCCTCAAGCGCTCGGCGCGGGGCTTCGCCGAGGCCAACCTCATGACCGCCACCCTGGTGGAGCCGTCCATCCAGCTGGCCCCGGGACAGGAATCCAGCCAGAGTTATCTGGTCTACTACGGCCCCCGCGACCTGGAACTCATGGAGCCCCTGGGTCACAACCTGGAGCGGGCCGTGGACTTCGGCTACCTGGACCTTTTGGCCAAACCCATGCTGGCGGCCTTGAACTTCCTGGAAGGCCACGTTGGCAACTACGGCATCGCCATCATCATCATCACCATCCTGATCAAGCTGGTCTTCTGGCCCCTGTCGCAAAAGAGCTACAAGTCCATGAAGAAGATGCAGGACTTGAAACCCCACATCGACAAGCTGCGCGAGAAGTACAAGGACGACAAGATGAAGCTGCAGCAGGAGACCATGCAGCTCTACAAGACCTACAAGGTCAATCCCATGGGCGGCTGTCTGCCCATGGTGTTGCAAATCCCGGTCTTCATCGCTTTCTACAAGGTTTTGGGCGCCTCCATCGAGCTGCGACACGCGCCCTTCTTCCTGTGGATCAACGATCTGGCCGCCCCCGATCGCTTGCCCATCGGCTTTGAGATTCCCTACGTGGGCCACGGCATCCCGGTGCTGACCCTGCTCATGGGCGCCAGCATGTTCATCCAGCAGAAGATGACCCCCACCACCGGCGACCCCACCCAGGCCAAGATGATGCTCCTGATGCCGGTGGTCTTCACCTTCATGTTCATCAACTTCCCCTCGGGCTTGGTCTTGTACTGGCTGTTCAACAACGTGCTGAGCATCGGACAGCAGTACTGGACCAACAAGCAGCGGGCCAAATAGAATAAAATGAGTGATTTCATAGAGTTCAGCGGAAAGACCACCGAGGACGCCCTGCGCGGGGCCGCCGATCACTTCCAGTTGCCCCTGGACCGCTTGGAAGTGGAGGTGGTCAGCGCCGGCTCGTCGGGGCTCTTCGGCCTGCTGGGCGCCAAAAAGGCCAAGGTGCGGGTGCGCCCCCAGGCCGGTCCGGGCCTGGCCCAGGAGCTGGCCGAGCTGGCGGCGGCGGTTAGCGACAACCACCGACCCCTGTCCCCTCCCCCCGCGCCGACCAGCCCCGACAATGGTCAGGAGACGGTCATCTGGGAGGCCAAGCCCGCTCCGGCCACCCCGGCGGTCAGGCCCGATGCCGAGGAGGACACCATCCCCTGGCCGGCCAAGCCTGGGCCCACTCCTCCATCGGCCAGCCCCAAAAGCGATGAGGACACGGCCCCTTGGGCCGCCAAGCCTCACCAGGCCCAGGATGGCGAGTCCGAGGACGAGGCCGGGGCCGCCGGGGACCAACGCCTGGAGCAGGACCCCCAGGTGCTGGCCCACGCCCTGGAGGTGCTCAACCGCCTGGTTTCTCCCCTGGATGACACGGCCACGGTCACGGCCCAGGCCGGCCCCCAGGGCATTGAGCTGTCGGTGCAGGGGCAGGAGGTGGGGGTATTGATCGGCCGCCGGGGTCAAAACCTGGAGGCCCTGCAATACCTCGTCACGCGTATAGTTAGTCATCGTTGCGGCCGCCCGGTGCGCATCATCGTCGATGCCGGCGAATACCGCCGCCGCCGCCGCGAGTCCCTGGAGGAGCTGGCCCAGCGCATGGCCCAGAAAGCCCGCCAGAGCGGGCGCGCCGTGGCCGTGGGTCCCTTGTCGGCCCAGGAGCGCCGGGTGGTGCATATGGCCCTCAAGGGCGAGCCCGGCCTGACCACCAGCAGCCGGGGCCGCGGCGAACTCAAGAAAGTCGTCATCAGCCCCCGCCCCTAATGGGGTGCCCCCTGCGGCGTGCCCGCCGCAGGGGGCTTATACGGGTCGGTCTAGGGCGAGGCATGGACCGAAGGCCGGCGGCTCCCGGTGCAGGGTTGCGGCGTATAGGATCGGCAGTTACCTTGGCTGGCCAGCGCCCACCGGCCTCGACTCTTCCGCCCAACCACGGCGCCTGCTCCAGTACTAAAATCGTACCCTCTCACCATCCAGGGGAGGTAATCCCTCCTTGCAAAACCCACCACAACATCCCAACGGGAGCCAGGAGCCCAGGCCCGAGGGTCCAGGCCACCCGACCCGTATTAGCCCCGCGGCGGGCACGCCACCGACCCGTTTAAGCCCCATGGCGGAGACGCCACCGCCGATTGCGGCCGTGGCCACCCCCGCCGGTCCGGGGGGCATTGGTATCGTGCGTATCTCCGGCCCCGGGGCCTGGCAGGTGGGCTTGCGGCTTTTTAGACCCCTCCACCCCCTGGCCGACCCTCTACACCCTCCCCTGCGCCGACTTCTCCTGGGCCACGTCCTGGACCCCGCCGACGGCCAGCCCGTGGACGAGGTGTTGTGCGCCTTTTTCCAAGCGCCACACAGCTACAGCAGCGAGGACACCGTGGAGTTGCAGGGCCACAGCGGTCCGGCGGCCCTGCGCCGGGTGCTGGAGCTGGCCCTGGCCCAGGGTTGCCGCCTGGCCCGTCCGGGCGAATTCACCCAGCGGGCCTATCTGGGGGGGCGTTTGGCGCTGGACCAGGCCGAGGCCGTGGCCCGGTTGGTGGCGGCCCAGTCCGACCAGGAGGCACGCCTGGCCCTGGCCGGCCTGGCCGGCGGTCTGGGCCGGCGCCTGGAGCCGCTGCGGGCGGGGTTGTTGGCCCTGGCCGCCGCCGTGGAGGCGGGCATAGATTTCCCCGAGGACCTGGCGGAGCTGGACGGCCCCGTCCTGGCCAGGGACCTGGAGGCCCGGGTGCTGGCCCCCCTGGCCCTGCTCCTGGAAGAACGCCGGCGGCGGCGGGTCTATGCCGAGGGCGCCCTGGTGGTGCTCTGCGGCCGGCCCAACGTGGGCAAGTCCAGCCTGTTCAACGCCCTTTTGGGGCGGCAGCGGGCCATCGTGCATGCCCTGGCCGGCACCACCCGCGACGCCCTGGAGGAGCCCCTGCTCCTGGGCGGGCTGGCCTGCCGCCTGGTGGATACGGCCGGCCTGGGCCTGGGAGCGGCCCAGGGCCAGGCCGCCGACCTGGACGAGCTGGGCCGCCAGGCCGCCCGCCAGCGCCTGCAAGAGGCCGATCTGAGCCTTTTGGTGCTGGACAGCTCCCAGCCCTTGCACGGCGAGGACCTGGACCTCTTGGCCGCCATTGCCGGGCGGCCCCGCCTGCTGGCCCTGAACAAGGCCGACCTGGCGCCGGCCTGGGACCTGGCCAGCCTGCCGGGTGGCGGCGGGGAGGCCCTCAGGGTCAGTGCGCTCAGCGGCGCCGGCCTGGAGGAGCTGGTGGAGGCCCTGGCGCAGGCCCTCATCGGCGGCGAACCCGAGCCCGCGCCAGGGGAGGTGCTGGCCAACCAGCGCCAGGCCCTGGCCCTGGAGCGCGCCTTGGCGGCTGGGCAAGAGGCCGCCCGCCTGCTGGGGGAGCTTGATCCGCCGGTGGAGTTGATTTCCCTGGAGCTGGCCACGGCCCTGGAGGCCCTGGGCGAGGTGGACGGCCAAGGCGCGCCCGACCAGGTGATCGATGAGATCTTCAGCCGCTTCTGCGTGGGCAAGTAGATATCCGGCCCCGTAATCAGTATATTGGAAGACAAAAGACACTCGGCGGCATCCCCATGATAAAGCGCGGGAGGTGGGCAGGTGGAAGCCAAGACTTATGGAGAAAACTACCAGACGCACCTGTTGGAGCAGTACAAGCTCTTCGTGGAGATGGCCGACCGGGTCAGCGCCCGCCGCGCCCTGGCCAATCGCTATTACATCGCCCTGACCTCGGCCTTGGTGGCCTTTTTGGCTTTGGTAGGGTCGGGCAAACTGCCCGAACTGAACCTGAATGCCCCCGGCATTTATCGCCTGGTGGCCCTGGTGGGTATTTTGCTTAATGCGGTGTGGTTTTTTAATATCGAATCCTTCCGCCAACTCAACTCCGGCAAGTTCAAGGTCATCCACAAGCTGGAGCAGCAACTGCCCTTTGCTTGCTACGACGAAGAGTGGACCGAACTGGGGCGAGGTGAGGACACCAAGCGCTATCGGCAACTGACCCGCATCGAGAAATTCGTGCCGGCGCTGTTCACCATCCCTTACCTGTTGCTGCTCCTCTTCTGGCGCTAGGCCCCTGGGCGCTAAATCACTTGCCTGATCTCGACCCCGATATCGCCGCCGCCGGGTCGGCCCTGGTGGCCGGGGCCGACCCGGCCAGTGGCACCGGCCCGGCCTGGGCCGGGTTGCTGCCGCCCCTGGAGGCCTTGTGCGCCGAGCTTCTGCGCTGGAACCAGCGCATCAACCTCACCGGCTTTGGCGATGAGCGTGGGGTGTGGGTGGGGCTCTTCCTGGATTCCCTGGCGCTCCTGCCCCATGTGCGGGGCCCCAATCTGCTGGACATCGGTTCGGGGGCCGGTTTTCCGGGCTTGGTGCTGGCCTTGGCGCGGCCCGCACTGGCCGTGACCCTGCTGGACGGCCGGGCCAAGCGGGTGAGCTTTCAGAAGCAGGCCGCGCGCTTGCTGGGGCTGAGCAATGTGCGCTGTCTTCAGGGCCGGGCCGGCCAGGGGGCGCTGCCCGGCGAGCGCTTTGCCAGCGTGACGGTCAAGGCCGTGGGCTCGCTGTCCCAGTCCCTGGCCCTGGGCCGGCCCTACCTGGCCCCCGGAGGGCGGGTCCTGCTGCCCAGGGGCTCCTCGGCCCGGGCCGAGGCCCTGGCCCTGGGCCTGGGCGCCGCGCCCTACCAGCTGCCCCCGCCGGGTGGCCAGCGCTTGGTGGTGCTGGGCGCCTAAACCCCCTGGATATTGGTCCCTGCCCCGCCTTTGACCCCCACCTCTAGCCGCCCCCGCGCCGCATGTGATAGCGCGGCCTTAACCCGCCTCGCCCGCTGGCCAGGGCGCCTCGGTTTCACGTGAAACAATCGCCCGTGCACGGCCCGGCCAGCGGCCGCCACTAGATTAAGTTTCACGTGAAACAGCCGCTGGTCCCGTGCACCCCCAGGTACCGGCAAGGCCCCTGGGAACCGCCGCCTAGGTCCAATGGGACCAGCCTGGTAGCTGGTGGGGGGATGTTTCAGAAGTAATTGGAGGTCCGGGCCAATGGATAGGCCCAGTCATTGCTGGGCTGGGGGCCGGTTGCTAGGAGGCCCCGCCCTCGCCGCGCAGGTTGCCGCCCACCGGCAGCACCACTGTGAAGCAGGACCCCTGCCCCAAGGCGGTGCTCACCTCGATGGTGCCTTCGTGCTGCTTGACGATGCCGAAGCTGATGGCCAACCCCAGGCCGGTGCCCCGGCCCCGGGCCTTGGTCGTAAAAAAGGGATCAAATATGTGCTTGAGCACGTCCTCGGGCATGCCCGGCCCGTCGTCCTGGAAGCTCACCCGCATCTGCCCCGCCGCCCGGTCCAGGCGGGTAACCATGCGCAGCACGCCCTTGCCCTCCATGGCCTCGGCGGCGTTGATCACCATGTTCAAGAAAACCTGCTCCAGCTTGGTCCGCTGGCCGTAGAACAGGGGCAGCTTGTTCTCCAGGTCCTTGACCACCTCCACGCCGCGCATGATCAGGTGTCCGTCGATGAGATTGAGCATCTCGCCCAACACCTGGTTCAGGTCCAGGGCCTCCCGGTCGGGGACGTCCTGGCGCGCGAAATCCAAGAGCCCCCGCACGATTATCTTGCAGCGATCGCTGAGCTTGATGATTTTGTGGGCCGTGGGCAGCAAGGGGCTCTCCTCCCCCAGGTCCTCGGCCAGCAGATGGGCATAGGTCAAGATGCCGCCCAGGGGGTTGTTGACCTCGTGGGCGATGTCAAAGGCCAGCTTGCCCGTGGCCGCCAGGCGCTCGGACCGTATGAGCTGCTCCTCCATGCTCTTGCGGTAGGTGACATCGCGCACCGTGAAGAGCATGGCCCGCCGGCCCTGGTAATAGGCCGGGGCGGTGTTCATCTCCAGATCGAAGAAATTGTCGCCCCGTATGCCCTGGCCCGCCAGGAGAGGCGAGACGCCCTGCCCGGCCAGGTCGCGGCTCCATTGCAGATAAGCCCGCCGACTGGCCGGGGCCATGAGTTCCAGGAGGTCCTGCGGGGCCTTTTCCAGGTCGGTCAGGCCGAACATCTCCAGAAAAGGGCGATTGGCGAAGACAAAGCGCCGGCCGTCGTGCAGGGCGATGCCCTCCCGGTAGGCCTCCACCAGGCTGCGGTACAGGGATTCGCTCTCGGCCAGTTGGTTTTCCAGGGCCTTCAAGTTGGTCATGTCCAGGATGGCCTCCACGGCCCCCACCAAGCCTCCCTGAGGTTCGCGCAGGGCTGCGGCCATGATGAACAGGTGCTTGTACTGACCAGCCACCTCCAGGTGCGCCTCGGCCTCCCAGGCATCCTGGGACAGGCTGGAGCGGCGCAGATGTTCCTGGCTATAGTAACGCAGCAGACGTTGCCAGTCGTCTTCCACCACCAGATCGGCCAGGGAGATGCCCGGCGGGCGGTTGAAGACCTTCCACACATCGCTGGTGCCCAGCATCTGATGCTTGGCAACGCCCGTCAACTCGGTGCAGGCCCGGTTCCAGTGGATAACCCGGTGTTTGGTATCCACCACAAAGACCGCCACGGGCATGGCCTCCAGGATGGCCTCCACCAGCCAGCGCTGGCGCTCGGCCTGGGCCTCGCCCCATTTGCGGTCGGTGATGTCCTTGATTATGCCCTCGTAGCCCACCACCTCGCCGTGTTGCCCCACCCGCACCTGACTGGTTATGCTCACCTCCAGGGGCGATCCGTCCTTGCGCTTGAAGGTGACTTCGTAGTCCTTGACGAAGCCGTCTTTCTCGATGGCCGTGGTGAAGGCCTGGCGGTCCTGGGGTCGCATGTAGGCCGAGCGCGCCGAGTCGGGCACGGCCAGCAGCTGGGCCTCGCTGTCATAGCCCAGCATGCGCACCCCGGCCGGGTTGACCCGCTCCCAGCGCCCCTGGCGAGAGGACAGATAGATCATGTCCTGTGAATTCAAGAAGATGCGTTGATAATCCACCGAGTGGGTCTCGGCCTGGCGCTCCAGCAGGATGTTGCTCAGGGCCAGTGAGAGGCAGCCGGTCAGGGCCTGGATCAGGGAGGCGTCCCAGCCAGGTGCCTGCCGGAAGACCATGAAGAACATCCCGTGGCCTTCATGCCAGGCCAGGGGCCACAGGGTGCGATAATGCTCGTTGCCCAGCAGTTCCACCAGCCGATTAAGAGCCGGCCAGCCAGACTCCAAGGCCTGGCCCGGCACCAGGGTCTGACAGCCCAGCCGGGCCAGCCAAGGCGCCAGGTGGGGCGGAGCTGATTGGGCCAGGCGCCGCAGGTGGCTGCCGGCCTCTTGGCTCAGCCCCCGGCTGGGGCTGGCCACCAGGCGTCCCTCGGCCTCCCACAGGCATAATCCTCCCGTCTTGGCTTGCAGGGCCGGCAGGATCTTGGCCAGCAGGTTGCGCGCCTGCTTGGTGTAGGGCCCGCCCCGCCGCCCCAGCACCGGATGCATGGCCGCCAAAAGGTCGTTCACCAGGCCTAGGCCAGCCTTGGCGTTGATATTATTGCTTTTATCTGGCATGCCCCCGCTCCGTGGCTCCATGTTACAACGCGGCCCGGGGGGTACTCAAGAGTATTTTCAGAATGTTCGCGGAGTTAGGCCCTGGAGGCCCCAGGGCGGTGGGGAAGCCTAGGAGGTGGGCACCAGCTGGCCGTTTTGCAGGCGCAGCAGTTGGTTGCAATTGCGCCGCAGGAAGTCGTGCTCGTGGGAGATGATGGCCCAGGGCTTGCCGGATTGGTCCAGCACCCGCTCCAGACGAGCCTCGGTGTCGGGGTCCAGCCCGGCGGTGGGCTCGTCCAAGAGCAGCACCCGAGGGTCCATGGCCAGCACGGTGGCCAGGGAGACCAGGCGCTTTTCGCCGCCGCTGAGGTGATAGGTGACGCGATCCTCGAAGCCGGCCAGACCCAGGGTGGCCAGGGTGTCGGCCACCAGATGGCGCACCTCATGCTTATTACGCCCTTGGTTCAGGGGACCAAAGGCCACGTCCTCCAGCACCGTGGGCGAGAATAGCTGATCGTCGGGGTCCTGGAAGCAGAAGCCCAGGCTGGTGCGCACCTCCTGGAAGTCCTTTTCCTGGCGCCGGGGGGAACCCAGCACCCACACCTCTCCCTGCTGAGGCCGCAGCAGGCCCATCAGCAAGAGGAACAGGGTGGACTTGCCGGCCCCGTTGGGACCCAGGATGCCGACGCGACGGCCCTCCTCCAGGTGGAAGTCCAGGCCCTGGAAGACCGGCGGCCGCTGGGGGTAGGCGAAGTGTATGCCCGTTAGGCGTAACAGATCCATCAGGACAACACACTCCCCAGGGCCAGCAGCCCCGCCAGCAGCGCGCCCCAGACCCCCAGGAACCAGGTGTCGCGGGGCTGCCAGGCGAAGTGGTCCAGCACCCAGTAGGTGCCACGGAACCCCCGGCAGAGCATGGCCTGGTAGACCCGCTCGGCCCGGTCGTAGGAGCGCACCAGCAGCATGCCGCTCATGTAGGCATAGGTGCGGTAGGTGCGCCAGTTGCTTCCGGGGGTGAACCCCCGGGCCTTGAGCCCCCAGGACAGGCGGTGGTACTCCCTGTGCAATACGTGTAGATATCTATAGAAAAAGAAGAAAAGGTGCAAGAGCTTTTCAGGGACCCGCCAGTGGGCCAGGGCGTGGAATACCTGGTTTACCGGACTGGTGGAGACCAGGGCCAACAGGGCCAGCACCATGGCGTTGCCCTTCAAGGTGATGCTCAGGGCCAGCTCCAGGCCGTGGGGGTTTAGCTCCACGGCCAGGCCCAGCCAGCCGCCACCGTCCACCACCCGCCAGGGCAGGAGCACCCATAGCAGGGCCATGAAGCTGTTTATGGCCAGGATGCGCTTGGCCAGTTCCACGGCTGGCAGGCGGGCCAAGAGCACCGCCCCCAGGCCAACCCCCAGCCCCCCCCACAAGAGCGGCCAGGCCTGCCCCAGGGCCAGGGGCAGGCTGAAGGCCAGCACCGCCAGCAGCTTGGCACGGGGGTCCAGGCGGTGCAACAGGGAGTGTCCGTGGCTGAAGGTCTCTAGGTGCACCTGCTACTTCCGCTGCCTGGTTCTTGGTGGAGGCCGCCGGGGGCGGCTATCTGTTTAGTGTACCTGCCTAGACGCCGCGCTTGCGGTTTTGCAGGTAGGCCGCCAGACCCAGCAGCCCCAGAATGTACCCCAGGCCAGCCACCACGTCATGCAGGGTTACGCCCCGGTCGGCCTCCAGCTTGGCGATCTGGGCCGTGAGCGGTTGCAGACGCTGATCCAGTAGGCGTGCCAGGCGCTTATCCAGGTCCCCCTGATCCACCGGTGCCGCCGGGGCCGTCGTTGCCGTCGCCTGCCCGGTGGAGGGTGGCGTGGCGGCCGCCACCGCTGGCGCACCCTGCCCGGCCGTGTCCACGACGTCGCGGTCGCCCCAGCCCAGGGTGTAATCCCCCTGGTGACCCATGCTGGCCTTGAGCACCACCTTCAGGGGAGGCGTGGCCCCGGCGGGCAGGGGCAGGGCGAACTCGCCCTGGCTGTCGGTCCGCGTGGACCCCACGACCTTTCCCTGATTGTCCACCAGCTCCACCAGGGAGTTTTGGGCCTTGTCCCCGCTGGGGAAGTAGCCCTCGCCCTTGATGTGCCCGTTCTCAAGGTAGGCGAAGACGTTTACCTTGTGGGCCTGGGCCCCACTGGCCAGGCCCAGGGTCAGGGCCATTATCAGGGTCAATGTTAGGGCCAATTTAAGGGAAATGCCACGCCCCGAGCGCCCGCCGCTCCTGGTGACACCGCTGTTTTTAGTCTGTACTTTTAGAACTATATGCATTTACTTAACCTTGTGTATCAAGAACAGTGCCGCCCCCGGTAAACCAGGCGCTGCTCACCCGGCCATGCCCAGCATGGCCGGGCGCACCCGGCGCAGGAACCCCACCATGGCCGCGGTCATGAAGCCCTCCAGCACCATCACCGGCAGGTGCACCACCACCACCAGGCGGGCCACGCTGAGGAACTCCTCGCCGGCCGTGGTCAGGGTGGCCGCCACCAGCAGCGCCGACCCGCCCACCGACAGGAACCCGGCCAGGAACCCGGCCAGCAGGGGTAGCTTTTGCCCACCGTTGCGGGCTAGACGCCCCAGCGCCAGGTAACAGAGCAGGGCCGGAAAGGCCATGTTGAAGGTGTTCACTCCCAAGGTGGTCAGTCCCCCGTACTGGAACAGCACCGCTTGCAGGGCCAGGGCCACGAACAGGGCCGGAAAGGCCCCCCAGCCCAGCAGCAGGCCCAAGAGGCCGTTTAGCACCAGGTGGGCCTTGGCCGGACCGATGGGCACGTTGACCAGGGAGGCCACGAAAAAGGCCGCCGAGAGTATGGCCGTTTGGGGCAGGCGGTCGTAATCCATCTTCTTGAGGCCCACGGCCAGGCCGGCCAGGCTCAAGGCCGCGCCGGCGGCCAGCACCGGCCCCCCCAGGACGCCTTCTGAGATATGCATGCCGCTCTCCTCGGCGGGGCCTTTAGCCGGCCCCGCCGTGGTTCAAGACCTCATTTGACCGGATGGGCGTAGATCCACAACACCCCGCCCAGCTCCACGCTCTTGTCATGGCCGTCCTTCTTGACCTTCTGGTCATCGTCGTGCAGGGCCGCGAAGCCCCACCAGCCCGGCCAGGGCAGGGCCCAGGTGAAGACCCCGTTGGCGTCGGTCTTGACCAACTGGCTGACGTAGGCCTCGCCCGGAGCGGGACGCTTGCCGTCGGAGTTGAAGAACTCCACCTCCACCTCGCAGTCGGCCAGGGGCTGGCCCTTGAACAGCACCCGCCCGCTGAAGGCGTTGCCCGCGTAGAGCCCGTAGGGCCGGGTCAGGGGCATGATCTCCATCTTTTGCCCCACCGGCTGGTCCCAGCCCTCTTGCAGGTTCAGCACCCCCACCACGGTCTTGGTGTAGTGGATGATGAACTTGTCCTCGGCGGGCTCGAAGTAGGGCGGCGGGGTGAGGTAAAAGACGTAGTCGCCGGGCTTCTTGATGGCCAGGCTGCCCGCCCAGGTGGCATGGCCATCCACTTTGGCCTCCTTGAGGCTGGCCAAAAGGTCGTGTTTCTGACCGCCTAGGAGATAGCCGGCCTCCAGGG
The DNA here is from genome assembly GCA_043804825.1 of Pseudomonadota bacterium. GTDB lineage: Bacteria > Desulfobacterota > Desulfarculia > Desulfarculales > Desulfarculaceae > JACRDC01. The sequence continues at coordinate 23,380 of JAZDIQ010000074.1, read as the reverse complement.
GCTTGCCCAACTCCAGGCCCTGGTTCTCCATGGGGTGCCAGAAGCGCATCTGGAAATGGATGGTCTTGGGGTCTTCCTTGCCCACCAGATTGCGCTCGGGGATGATCATGCCGAAGTGGGCATAAGCCGGTTGGGCGCCCAGCAGGCAGGCGCCGGCCAGCAGGGCCAGCAGAAGTCGTTTCATGGGGTCCCTCCTCGCGATACGGTTTAAAGGCCCATGGCCGTGGCCGACAAAAAAGCCACGACCGCCCAGCGCCGGGTTGGGGCGCGTTTGGCGGTCTTCAGACCGTGCTGATGCTAGGCGGCAAAAATGCGTGGCGCCGGCGGCGCCGGGCCTTCCGGCCGAGGAGGACCTTCTTGATCCTTGGATACCATGAACTATCGGACAGCTATCCGGGCCTGTCAAGTGGCGATTGGGTCTAGGCCTGCACCAGGCTGAACAAGGGCTCGGCCTTTTCCAGTATTTTTTGAGCCTCGGCCTGCATCTGGTCCAGCAAGGCCGGGGTGAGGGCCAGGTCGAAGAGAACCGTGGTGGGCAGGGATATGTGGCTTTCATCAAAGCCGCAGCCCATTCCGCAGTTGATGACCATGTAGTTGGCCAGGGCCACCAGGTTGGCGTACAAGCGGTTGGGGCTGGCTTTCTGGGGCTGATGGTGGAAGAATATCCCCCCCTGGATGCTCTCGTTGAGGTGCCAACGTCGTGCCGCCAGCCCCCCCAGGACCGCGTGGTCCACACCCAGGACCTCGCGCTCGGCCTCGGCCGCGGGCCAGCTTTTATTGACCACCAGGTCAACTATCTGGGCCAGCTCCTCGGCCAGGAAGGTGCTGAGGATCAGCTTGCCCACGTCGTGCAAAAGGCCCGCCGTGTAGACCTCGCCCGGCGTCGGGCAGGATTTTATCTGGGCCAGGCGCCTGGCCACCAAGGCGGTGGCCAGGCAGTGCCGCCAGAGTTGTTCCGGCTTGGCCTCGTAGCCGGCCAGAAACTTATCGAACATGGGCATCACCCCCGAGTTGAGGGTGATGTCCACCAGGTTCTCCACGCCGATGCGGGTCAGGGCCTGATCCAGGGTGGCCACCTTGCGCCCCAGGCCGAAGTAGGCCGAATTGGCGCGGCGCAGCACGTTGGCCGTGACACCGGGGTCCAGGCTGACCACGGCCACCAGTTCCGTGGTGGAAAAATCGGGGTTGGCGGTCAGCTCCAGCACCTGGCTGACCACCCCCGGCAGGGCCGGCAGTTTGTCCACGCCCTGCACGATTTTTCTGACCTTGCTCATCTTATCCATGCCGTGCCAACCCTCGCGCCGCTGTGATGTTTAGTTCCCGCAAAATTGATCCATATTAACATAATTTTGTGCTGATGAACCACACCTAGTGCCCCGCGTCCGGCTCCAAGCGCTCCTGGCGCCGCCTGTTGGCCTGTGGTAGCATCCCGGCATGTCCAGCCAACTCATGGTCATAGGTGGCGGCCTGGCCGGCTGCGAGGCCGCCCTGCAGGCCGCCCAGCGGGGCGTGCCGGTGCGCCTGGTGGAGATGAAGCCCCGGGCCTACACCCCGGCCCATTCCTCGCCGCTATTGGGGGAACTGGTCTGCTCCAACTCCCTGCGCTCCGATGACCCCACTAGCGCCGTGGGCCTGTTGAAGCTGGAGATGACGCTCCTGGGCTCGGCCCTGATGACGGCCGCCAGGGCCACGGCCGTGCCGGCGGGCAAGGCCCTGGCCGTGGACCGCCAGGCCTTTGCCGCCTGGCTGGACCAGGCCGTGCGCCAGCACCCCCTGATCAGCCTGGAGAGCGCGGCGCTGACCGAGCTGCCCCGCCAGGGCCTGTGCGTGCTGGCCAGCGGCCCCCTGACCACCCCGGAACTGGCCGCCGACCTGGCCAGCCTCACCGGCCAGGACGGCCTGCACTTCTATGACGCCATCGCCCCCATCGTCAGCGCCGAGTCGGTGGATATGACGCGGGCCTTCTGGGCCGACCGCTACGCCGACGGCCCCGGCGACTACCTGAACTGCCCCTTGGAAAAGGCGGAGTGGCAGGCCTTTTATGAGGCGCTCATCAGCGCCGAGCAGGTGCCCCTCAAGGACTTCGAGAACCCCCGCTTCTTCGAGGGCTGCCTGCCCATCGAGGTGATGGCCGCCCGAGGTGAGAAGACGCTCCTCTTCGGCCCCATGAAGCCGGTGGGCCTGGCCGACCCGCGCAGCGGCCGCCGCCCCTACGCCGTGGTGCAACTGCGCAAGGAGGACCCTGAGGGCCGCCTGCTCAACCTGGTGGGCTTTCAGACCAAGCTTAGCTACTCCGCCCAGGAGCGGGTCTTCCGCCTGATCCCGGCCCTGGCGGGTTGCGAGTTCGCGCGCCTGGGCTCCATCCACCGCAACACCTTTTTGGACGCCCCCCGCCTGCTCACCCCGGACCTGTGCCTCAAGGCCGCGCCTCATGTCTATGTGGCCGGCCAGCTCTCGGGCGTGGAGGGCTACGTGGAGAGCGGGGCCAGCGGTCTCCTTTGCGGCATCAACGCCGCCCGCCGGGTGCTGGGTCAGGTGCCCCTGCTGCCGCCTGCCACCACGGCCCTGGGCGGACTGCTGGGTCACCTGTCCAACACCGTGACCAAGGACTTCCAGCCCAGCAACATCAACTTCGGCCTGCTGCCCCCCCTGGGGGAGCGCCTGCCCAAGAAGCAGCGGGGCCTGGAACTGGCGCGGCGGGCCTTGCGGGACCTGCTGGCCTGGATGGCGGAGCAGGGTTTGACCCCGGCCCAGGAGCCTCCCACGCTCTGATACTCCGGCCTGTCGCCCCTGTAGCCCGGGACGGCTCGGGCCGCAGCGGCCGCGACCGCCGAGCGGCTACGCCTCGGCCCTATTCCCTTCCCCGAGGTCCACTCCTGACTAGCTTGCAAACCACCAAGCCTTCCCGGGGGTAGCTTTTGGCCCCTTATGGCCTGTTCCCGGGCGAAACCGGTTCCTGGCGTGCTTTACGCTGACATTACCGCTGCTTACAACTACCAAGCCACATGGGGGTAGCTTTAGCCCCGCTTGACGAGGAGCCTGGTTTCACGCCCGCCCCGCTCGTGCCCGCCCCCAAGGCCTGCCCCCAGGGGATGCCTATTGGTCACGCCGGCCCTGGTGCCGGCCACCCTGGCGCCCTACGGCCATCACAGGCTTGTGCCGGTACCCGGGCTACCGGACCAGTTTCAGGGTTGACAGAATGTTTAAGGCAGTGTGTAGATGGTTGTTTTCTGGAACAAGAGTATCCCCTGGTCACGCCGTCACGGGGGGAACCTTTGCCGGGCATACTGTTTCATGCCAAGTCAATTAGGCGCAGGCTCGGGGATATTAGGGCGTGGTATATCGTTCTCCTTGGATTATTAAGGGGCGCACTTAATTGATGACCCTATATTTATAGATTCCGCCATTAGCCCTGGCCACAATGCCTTTTACTCCACGATAAAATATGGCGAGCAGCGACCATTGTCCCCTTATAAAAGCATTGCCTCTAGATCATACGCATGGGCCTTGGTGATACGACAGCGCACGATGCTTCCGGTCCGGGCCTGCCCCTCGGTGATGATCACCTCGCCATCCACCTCCGGGGCCTGCCTGGCCAGGCGTCCCAGGCCCAGCAGCTCACTCTCGGGGTGGGGCCCCAGCACCAACAGGTCAAGCCCTTGCCCCACCAGGGCCTTGAGCTTGGCCCGGCTGATCTTCTTCTGGGCGGCCATGATCTGCCTCCGCCGGGCCTGGCCCAGCTTGGCCGGCGGCGCGGCCAGGCGGGCGCTCCTGGTGCCGGCCTCGGCAGAATAGGCGAAGCAGCCCAGATGGTCGAAGCCGGTCTCTTGCACGAATTGCAATAGCTCCGTGAACTCCGCTTCACCCTCGCCGGGGTGTCCCACCAGGAGCGTGGTGCGCAGCAGCGCCCCCGGAATGCGCCTCCTGATGCCCTCCAAAAGCCCGCGCAACTCAGCCCCGCTCCGCCCACGCCCCATGGCCCTTAGCACCGGGTCGGCGATGTGCTGCAAGGGCAGGTCGAAATAGGGGAGCACCTTGGGTGTGCCGGCCATGGCCTCCAAGAGGCGATTATCCAGGGTATCCGGGCTTAGGTAGAGTAACCTTATCCATGAGAGTGCACCTATGCTGGCGATCAAGGGCAGCAGCTCGGCCAGGCCGGGGCGACCGGGCAGGTCGCGGCCATAGGAGCACAGGTCCTGGGCCACCAGGTTTAGCTCCTTGACCCCGGCATCGGCCAGGCGCCGGGCCTCCAGCAGCACGTCCTCCGGGGTGCGCGAGCGGAAGCGCCCCCGGATGCGCGGTATGGTGCAGAACGCGCATTTGTGTTCACAGCCATCGCCCAGGCGCAGATAGGCCCAGCCCGGCCCCGTGGAGAGCGCCCGGGGCTGCTCTGCACCGAATAGCGCCCGCGCCGGCGAGATGGCCAAGCGCCCGGCCGGCGGGTCGGCCAGGTGCTCCAACATGCGCGGGGCCTGGCCCGGCCCCACCAACAGGTCCACCTCGGGCAGGCTTCTTTGCAGCTTCTTGCCGTAGCGCCCCACCAGGCAGCCCACCACGGCCAGGCGCTGTCCCGGGGCCTTGCCCTGGGCCAGCTCCAGGATAGCCGCGATGTTCTCCTGCACCGCCGGCTTGATGAAGCCGCAGGTGTTTACCAGCAAAAGCTGGGCCTCTTGAGGCACCGCCGTGGCCCGCCAACCAGCCGCCAAAAGCAGGCCCGCCAGGTGCTCGCCCTCCACCTGATTCTTGGCGCAGCCCAGGTTTAGCAGATAGTAATTAGGCATCAATTATCCTTGCAGAAAAAAACTCGGAGGGCGGAGGTGAACCCCGCCCCTAAATTAAGATAAAATAGCCTCCGCCGCCGTTAACATTTGAGCATGCCCGAGGTGGTCCCTCTTGGTCTTTATGTAGGGGCGGGGTTTATCCCCGCCCTTTTTATATTCGCCAGCCACGCTAATCAATCCGCGAAGCTCATGATCACCCGCTGATCCATAAGGTACAGCACCAGCAGGTTGAAGGCCAGGGCCGCCGCCAGCAGCAGAGGTGCCAACCAACCGGGCAGGGGTGGGCGGGTGGGCCTGAGGTGCTCCCCGGCCCGCCAGCCCCGCCCCCGGCGCAAGAGGCTTAAGGACGACATTGCGCAAAAGCACTCCAGGGCAAAGGGCGGAAAGCCCAGGAAGCCGGCCAGGGGCATGGCGAATATCTTGGGCTCATTCAGCCAGGGGAGGGTGTAGACCCAGCGGGCGCTGCTGAGGAAGTTCTGCGACTCCCACAACAGCCCGCAGAACAGGCCGGCCAGCAAGAGGCGGCACAGGTTGCCCAGGTCTCCGCCCTGCCAGTCGCGCATCAGGCTGGGCGCGCCCAGGCGGTGGTTCAGGGGCTCCAGCAGGAGCACCAGCGCCCCCCATACCAGGGGGAAGAACAGCCCCGGCCAGGCCAGCGGCAAGAGGAGCGTCAAGGCACCGCCGGCGTAGAACCAGCCATACCAGGCCGTGCCAGGCGGCAGGGGTCGCACCGGCACCGTTGCCCACAGGCCCCTGGCCGTGAGCAACTCGAATGTGATCAGCACACCGGGCACCACCGTGGCAAAGGCCACGTGCGCCCCCAGCCAGCGCAGCCAGCGCACGTGTTCCACGCCCTCATAGTGCCAGTTATGCAGGGCGGCCATGTTGAGCAGCTCGAAGAGGAACCAGAAGCTGGTGGACGAAAAAGCCATGAAGTAGAAGGCGCGCTCGCGGTCCCAGAGGAGCGAGTTGCCCTGCCGGGCCTTGACCAGACCGTCGGCAAAGATGATGTAGCCCCACCAGGCCAGTTGGTAGTACCACAGCCGCGCCCATTCCACGCCGAACCAGGCGTGGCCCACCGTGACGAGCCAGAGGAGAAGGCCCAGCAGGGCGTGGGTGCGGGGGGGCTTGGGCATCAACGGCCATCCGTTTCAATCTTGGAATCCTTGGATGCCTTGTCCATGCGTTCCACCATCAACAGCAAGGCCTCCCGCAGGTTGGCTGTTATGAGCCTCTCCTCGTACCACCTTCGCACCTCAACTTCTCGGCCTTCCTTGTCCTTGGCGGTTAGCTTCTCCAGCCAGGCCTTGAGGTCGCGCTCGTCGACGCCCTGCAGGATATTTTGTAGGTTGTTGTCGCGGACGGCGAGGTTCACAGTGGCCCGGTCGCGGGGGCCGATGGTTGAGTTATGCACGCTGACCGATGGCGGAGGCGGCTCGGGCGCTTTAGGCTCCGGGGTCAGGAAGCCCATTTGAAAGGCCACCACGCCCGCGCCGCTGAACAACACCCCGATGACCTTCCAGATGTTTTTCCTGGCATCGGTCTTCAATTTGTCAAGCCACTCCGGCATGCTGCGCCCTCCCCTTCCCCTGGCTCGTCCAATGCGTACATACCGCTAACTATAATACACTCCTTGCAAAAATAGCAACTTCTGGCATAATTTGAGGGTTGAAACCGGCCACATATAGTAAGGACGAACCATGACCCCCGAAGCCAACAGCTATACCGCGGATAAGATCAAAGTTCTCGAAGGCCTGGACGCGGTGCGCAAGCGCCCGGCCATGTACATCGGCTCCACCGGCGTGGACGGCCTGCACCACCTGGTCTACGAGGTGGTGGACAACAGCATCGACGAGGCCATGGCCGGCTACTGCACCAACGTCAAGGTGGTGATCCACACCGACAACTCGGTGAGCGTCACCGACGACGGCCGCGGCATCCCCGTGGACATGCACTCCACCGAGAAGGTGCCGGCCCTGCAAGTGGTCATGACCAAGCTGCACGCCGGCGGCAAGTTCGACGACAAGGCCTACAAGGTGGCCGGCGGCCTGCACGGCGTGGGCGTCAGCGTGGTCAACGCCCTCTCCGCCTGGCTGGAGGTGGAGGTCAGCCGCGACATGAAGGTCTATGCCCAGCGCTACCAGCAGGGCAAGCCCATGGACGAGTTGCAGGAGATCGGCAAGTCCAAGAAGACCGGCACCAAGGTCACCTTCCTGGCCGACCCGGCCATCTTCGAGACGGCGGAGTTCTCCTTCGACGTGCTGGCCGGCCGCCTGCGCGAGCTGAGCTTCCTCAACCGGGGCCTGGCCATCCAGTTAATCGACGAACGCAACGACAAAGAGGCCAACTTCTTCTACAAGGGCGGCATCAGCGAGTTCGTGGACTACATCAGCCGCAAGAGCCAGCCCCTGCATCCCAAGCCCATCTATCTCTCGGGCGAGAAGGACGCCGTGCAGGTGGAGATCGCGCTACGCTACACCGACTCCTACAACGAGCGCCTCTTCTCCTTCGCCAACAACATCAACACCCGCGAGGGCGGCACCCATCTCACCGGCTTCAAGGCGGCGCTGACCCGCACCCTGAACACCTACATAGGCCAGAACTTCCCCAAGCTCAAAAGCCTGCCCAGCGGCGACGACGCCCGCGAGGGCCTGGTCGGGGTCATCAGCGTCAAGCTGCCCCAGCCCCAGTTCGAGGGGCAGACCAAGATGAAGCTGGGCAACTCCGAGGTCAAGGGCCTGGTGGAGCAGATCGTCAACGATCAGCTCGCCACCTTCTTCGAGGAAAACCCGCCCGTGGCCCGCAAGGTGGTGGAGAAGGTCACCGAGGCGGCGCGCGCCCGCGAGGCGGCCAAGAAGGCCCGCGAGCTGGTGCGGCGCAAGGGTGTCCTCTCGGAGCACAGCCTGCCCGGCAAGCTGGCCGACTGCTCGGCCCGCGACCCCGAGGCCGCCGAGCTGTTTTTGGTCGAGGGCGACAGCGCCGGAGGCTCGGCCAAGCAGGCCCGCGACCGCCGTTTCCAGGCCATCCTGCCCTTGCGCGGCAAGATATTGAACGTGGAGAAGGCCCGCTTCCACAAGATGCTGGAGAACAACGAGATCCGCACCATGATCACGGCCATGGGCACCGGCATCGGCGAGGAAGACTTTGACCTGGGCAAGCTGCGCTACCACAAGATCGTCATCATGACTGACGCCGACGTGGACGGCAGCCATATCCGCACCCTGCTCCTGACCTTCTTCTTCCGCCAGATGCCCGAGCTGGTGGAGCGGGGCTACCTCTACATCGCCCAGCCCCCTCTGTTCCGCCTGGCCGACGGCAAGAAGGAGTCCTACGTCAAGGACGAGATCACCATGCGCAAGCTCCTTTTGGAGCGGGCCTGCGCCGAGCTGATCCTGGAGATACCTGTCACCGAGCAGACCTTGAGCGGCCAACGCCTGGTCAAGCACATGGAGCTGGTCTCCTCCTACCTGGAGGGGCTGGACCGCCTGAAGCGCCGGGGTTACCCCCTGCCCGCCCTGCAGGTGCTCCTCAAGGCCCGGGTGCGCAGCAAGAACTTCTTCGCCGACCCCGACAAGATCAGCGACCTGCAACAGTTCCTGGTGGACCAGGGCCTGGTGGTGGATGCCGTCACCCACGACGAGGAGCACAGCCTGCACGAGATCGCCGTCACCTGCCTGGGCGAGACCAAGGAGAGCGCGGTGCTCAACTGGGGCCTGGTGGCATCGGCTGACTACGCCCGCCTGGCGGTGCTGCACGAGCAGCTGGCCGGCAGCGAGCAAGGCCCCTTCACGCTGCGCAAGAACGGCGGGGCCCAGGAGATAGCCGACGCCGACACCCTGCTCAGGCGCCTGATGGAGACCGGGGCCAAGGGCCTGCATTTGCAACGCTACAAGGGCTTGGGCGAAATGAACCCCGAGCAGCTCTGGCAGACCACCATGGACCCCGAGAAGCGCACCCTCTTGCAGGTGCGCGTGGAGGACATGGTGGCCGCCGACCTGATGTTCCAGACCCTCATGGGCGACGAGGTGGAGCCCCGGCGGGACTTCATCATCGAAAACGCCCTGGACGTGCGCGCCCTGGACATCTAGGTGGGGTGCCCCCCACGGGGCGTATACGGGTCGGCGGCGGGCACGCCGCTGGGCGTATACGGGTCGATTGGCGATATCGCCCGGGCGGCCGCCGACGGCTCCCGGTGCAAGATAGTTCATCAATGAAGACGGGCGGGGGTAGTCCCCGCCCGTTTTGGTTTGCCCGTCACCGGCCGGATAAGAGGTTGTATCGTCTCCGCGCCGGTCGGTCTTGAATCGCCCTAGTCCAGCTTCAGCTCAACCTTGAAGCTGAAGGCCTTGGCGTCGAAGTAGTCCAGGGTTTGGCCATCCACCTGGGCGAAGGGGTACATGAAGTAGCCGATGGGCTCGCCCTGCTGGGCCGGTGTCAGCCTCACCCCACGGGATTCCTTGTTCAGGACGATGCGGAACAGGTCATCGCCATTCCAGAAGAACTCCCTCCACTTTTTGGTGTCGGAATCCTTGAGCTCCAGCTTGTGCACCAGCATCATCTTGCGCACGTCGGCCGGGTCAACCATGACCCATCCGTGGCCGGGCAGGTATATCTCGGCCCAACAGTGGAAATCGCCGGTGATCTCGCCGTCCTTGGGGCTGGCCGTGCGCAGGCCGAAGACATCGCGGGCCGGCACGCCGGCGGCCCGGGCCAGGGCCACGAAGACCGAGGAGATGTCGGCGCATTTGCCGCCACCCTTGCATTCGGTGATGGTGCGGCTGGCCTGTCCCAGGCCGCAGGCTTTGACGGCATTATCCCGATAGGTGTTCTCCACGGTCCAGTCGTAGACCGCCTGGGCCTTGGCCAACACCGTCTTTTTGCCCTTGATTAGCTTCGCCGCGGTATCCTTGAAAAAGCTCACCGGAGTCCAAGGGTCCTCGACCAGGTATTTGGCGGCGATGTCGGCGGGTATGTGCTCGGAGGACGACTTAAGCGCCGGCCCCTTTTTAAAGGCTGAGTCGACGTGAAAAGAGAGCGTGAGCAAGGGCTTGTCCTTGAGTTCGGGCCATCCGGCATAAAGGAACACTGCTCCGGATTTGGCGTCCTTGTACACTCCGGATTCGCTGTAGTTGCCGCTTATCTTAACGTTGCTGATGGTTTGGTCCTGGTTGGAAAGGGGATAGGGCAGCCACACCTTGAGGCTTTTGCTTTGTTCCAGCACGGCGGGGGTAATAGTGTAGGTCACGGTGCCGCTTTTGCCGGCGGCCCAGGCGGAGTGCTGGCAAAGAAAAAGGACCAACAGTGAACACAGCGTTATTTTGACTAAATTAAGGCGCATATCTTCTCCTGGTTGAGATGGTTTTGTATTAATGACTTCGCGTAAATGCATGTAAATGTCAAATAGGTAATAGATATAGCCAGATACGCTTATTATTGGAAATAAATACTTTCTGCTTTATCCGGCAGAAGTGCCAGGACGCGGGATTGGCCGCGCCGCCGAAAAACCTGCCGGCATGGTGGAACTTTGCCTGGCAGGTAGCCGCATTGTCAGGTGGGTGTTGTCAGACTGGTAGGGCTAGTCCAAATCCAGCTTCACGCCGCACTTGTTGCACTTGGTCACGCCCCTAAAGAGCTTCTGCCCGCACTGGGGGCAATGATAACGTGCCTCCTCGTCCATGGCCCACTGTTCCAGCCCCACCTGGCGGATATGGGGGATGGAACGCAGAATCACCTTCTTGCCCACGGACATGGAGAAATTGTCAATGTGGGCGCAGGGGAACTCCGAGCACTCCTGGCAGCCGGCATAGCCTTTCCGTTGGATGCAGTCGCGGATTTCGCATTGCTGGCAGTGCATGAAGCGGTCTTCGGACAGGCAGCCGCCGCATCTGATATCGGCCGTGGTGAGATTCTCGGCGCCTGGCAGGGTGCCCTTGCCGGCCACGTTGCCCTGGTAGAGGTTTACCAAGCGTTCCTTGAACTTCTCGTTGTGGTCGCGGTGGGCGATGTGGATGGCGCAGACTCCGCAGTACAACCCGCAAGGCGACAGAAACTCCGGGTTAAGGGACATGGTGACGATCCTTTCCGGGTAAAAATGCACTGGGGCGCGTGTGCCGACAGGCCATAGCTATATTATAGCCATGGCCTGTCGGTGGTCAAGCACCTTGCCCGCGCCGGTCCGCCCTTTATTTATCCCGCTGCCTGTGGTTTAATTACAGGCAACCCTATCAGCGGGTCCAGTCATGCCCACGGTCATCGACTCCATAAGCGGCCTCGCCACCTATCAGCCCGAATATTCGGGTCTGCCCTATACCGCGCCCGTCTACCAGCAAGAGCGCCTGCCCATGGTCGACCGCGCCCAGGACCCGGCCTTGCAGTCCGCTGATCATCCCTCCTGGATCGACCGCGCCCAGGACCCGGCCCTGCAGGCCGCCGACCACCCCACCTGGGTGGACCGCGCCCAAGACCCGGCCCTGGTGGCCGCCGATCACCGGGGCCTGGTCATCAGCAACCGGGTCTAACACGGCCCCGTCGCTGATTGGCCGCCTTGCCGACTTCCGAGCACCTAGCGCGGAACCAGCGTCAGTTCCAGCTGGGGCTTTTCCCGCGCCCGCAATAGCACTTCGCGAACCTGGGTGGCGTGCCCCTGTGCCCGCAACTCCAGCCGGTGGGGCCCCAAGGCCAGATTCAGGAGTTCCAGGGGGGTCTGGCCCACCGGCCGGCCGTCCAAGACGATTTGGGCCCGGGGCGTACACTTGACCACCAGGCCTCCGCCCAGGACGGTCAGTCTCACGGCGCTGGCGGTCCGGGGCTTGATGCTGACATCCTTGGCGTCCCGTCCGCCAAAGGCCTCCACCTCCACGCGATGTTCCCCCACCGCGACACCGGCCAAATCCAGGGGAGTCTCGCCCATGACCTGGCCGTCCAGCCTTACCACGGCCTTCTGCGCGCACTCCACCCGCAGCGACCCCTGGCCCATGGCCTTTTCCAGGCGCCTGGCCTGCTCCAGCCGCTCCCGCACCTGGGTGTCCTCGGAGAGCACCGTGGCCGCGCCCGCCCACAACCGGACCGCCCGCCCATAGTCGCCCTGGTTGAAGGCCGTGATGGCCTCCACGCAGGCCAGCCTGGCCGCCACTCGTTGGGTCCTTAAGGCCTCCTCGCCGGCGAAACGCCCGCGCCGTTGCGGCAGTTCGGCCAGGCGTGCCTTCGCCTTGGCCCATCCTGGCCTTATCTTCAGGGCCTGATTCCACAGGTCCCGCGCCTGATCAAAGCGTCCCGCCGCGGCCGCGAACTCGCCGCGATCCAGCATCGCCAGGGCCTGCTGATAGGTCTGGGGCTGCTGGTCCGTGGCCGAGCAGGCCCGGCCAGGGTGCCAGCCAGTAATCAGCAGGATCAACAACCAAAGGACCAACAACCTAGGACCGTTAAACAAATTATAGATGCTTCGCTTGCCCATGCCGCCCTCCTTTTGGCAAAACCTGGCAGGGGTCCAGGTATCGCGGAATGCGGAAATGCCCGCGCGAATCGCCTTCTTTTTTTGGGTGTTTTATTTCAGTATGACCCTGCCCGGTCCCCGTGTCAAACCCGGGATATGGGCCAGGCCAGTGGGTCGCGGGTCCGACCACCGCAAGCCCCCTCGTCATCCTTAGCCCCTACCCCGCCGGCTCCCGAGTCCGCCCGCGCATTCACACCGCCTCTCAGCGCCGGCCTGGCTTTTGGCCAAACATAGCCTATAATGTTAATAGGAAAACACGCGCCAGTCTCAGCACCAAAAACGCAGGGGAATTGCCATGTCCAGATCAGCCGTTGGATGGGTCTTGGGGGGATTGTTGGCCTTGTTGACTCTGGCCGGCCCGGCCGGGGCCGCGCCGCCCGCCGGCCCCCAGGGCATGGACATGCCCATGCCCCAGGCGGCGTCCAGCAACCCCGTGATCCAGGGTTACACCCAGGCCAACCAGCGCATGCACCGCGACATGAACATCGCCCTGAGCGGCGACGCGGATAAGGACTTCCTGCGGGGCATGATCCCCCATCACCAGGGGGCCATCGACATGGCCAGGGTGGAACTGGCCCACGGCAAGGACCCCCGGGTCAGGATGCTGGCCCGGGCCATCATCAAGGCCCAGGAAAAGGAGATCGCCCTGATGTTGGCCTGGCTGGACAAGAAGCCTGGCCCAGCCCGGCCGGGACACAAGAGGGCCGACGGCGCCGCCATGGCTCCGGGGCACTAACCGCGCCGAGGGCTCCTAGGCCTGGGAGGCCTTCAAGGCCTGGTCCAGGTCGGCGATGATATCCTGAACATCCTCGATGCCCACGGAGATGCGCACCAGGTCCTGGCTCACCCCGGCCTCCGCCAGTTCCTGCGGCCCCAGTTGGCTGTGGGTGGTGGAGGCCGGGTGTATCACCAGGGTCTTGGCGTCCAGGATATTGGCCAGATGGGAGCAAAGCTTAACCGACTCGATGAAGCGCCGGCCAGCCTCCAGGCCGCCCCGCACGCCAAAACCGAAGACCGCGCTGGCCCCGCCAGGGAAGTAGCGCTTGGCCCGTTGGTGGTCGGGGTGGCTGGCCAGGCCGGCGTAGTTGACCCAGGTGACGGCCGGGTGGACCGCCAGGAACTCGGCCACCTGCTGGGCGTTGACGCAGTGGGCGCGGGCGCGCAGGGGCAGGGTCTCCAGGCCTTGCAGGATCAAAAAGCTGTTAAAGGGCGACAGGGCCGCGCCGATGTCGCGCAACAAGCCGGTGCGCAGCTTGAGGATGTAGACCGGGCAGGAGGCCCCGGCATTCTGCGGGTCAAAGCTGCAGAAGGTCTCCTGGAAGTTGAGCCCGTGGTAGGAGGGATCGGCCTGGGTCAGCTCGGGATAGCGGTCGCCCTGGCTCCAGTCGAAGCGGCCGGAGTCCACCACCGCCCCGCCGATGCAGGTGCCGTGGCCGCCGATGATCTTGGTCAGGGAATAGACCACCACGTCGGCGCCGTAGTCCAGGGGATTGCTCATGGGCGGCGGCGAGACGGTGTTGTCCACCACCAAGGGCACCCCCCGCTGGTGGGCCGCCTGGGCGATGCCCGCCAGGTCGTCCACGTTGCAGCGCGGGTTGCCGATGGACTCGGTGAAAAACAGGCGCGTATTGTGGTCGGCGGCCCGGCTGAAGTTGGCGGGGTCGCTGGAGTCCACGAAACGGGCCTCGATGCCCATGCGCGCCAGGGTGTGGCTGAACAGGGTGCGGGTGCCGCCGTAGAGATTGGACCCACTGACGATGTTCTGCCCGGCCCCGGTGATGCCGGCCACGGCGAAGAAGATGGCGGCCATGCCCGAGGCCGTGGCCAGGGCGCCGGCCGCCCCGTGCATGGCCGCCAGGCGGTCCTCCAGCACCTGGGTGGTGGGGTTCATGATGCGTGTATAGATGAACCCGGGCTGGCGCAGGGCGAACAGGTCGGCGGCATGGGCGGTGTCCTGAAAAACGAAGCTGGTGGTCTGGTAGATGGGCACGGCCCGCGCCCCGGTCTGGCTGTCGGGTTTCTGGCCGGCGTGCAGGGCCAAGGTCTGGGCGCCTGGCGAAGGCTTATCGCTGGCTGAGGTCATGGCGGCTACTCCGGTGCTGGTTTTTGGCTTATTTTTCAGCATAACAGAGCCGGCGCGGCCAGGGTCAAGCAATACCCGCGCCTGTCACCTTCCTGGTTGGTCTTCCTTTTCGGGTGGGGGGCTGACCTCTATAATAATGAATATGGATGACGCATGGCGGGCGCCAGACCAGGCCTAGCCACCCAACCGGAAAGGAAGACACATATGCCCCGCGAGATAAATTGGCTGGAGGATTGGCAACAGGCCCTGAGCAGGGCCAAGGACGAGGACAAGAGCATCTTTCTGGATTTCTTCATGCCCACCTGAATCGGCTGCAAGCAGATGGGTGCGGTCACGTACCCCACGCCGGCGGTCGTGGACTTCTTGAACCTGGAAGTAATTCCCCTGAAACTCACCCCGGACAGCGAACCCCAGGCCTCCGACTTCTGGGTGCGCTGGACCCCGGCCATGTTCGTGCTGGACCCCTTCGGCAACCCCCACCACACCATGATCGGCTTCGTGCCGCCCGAGCAGTTTTTGCCACACCTGCTGCTGGGCAAGGCCTTGAGCCTGTTCGCCCACCGCCGCTTCAACGACGCCCTGGCCAACCTGGAGCGCATCCTGGAAGACCATGCCCAGAGCTTCGCCGCGCCCCAGGCGGTGTACTACCGGGCCATCTGCCGCTATCGCACCAGCCATGACGCCTCCCACCTCAGGATCGGCCACCAGATACTGGCCGCCGAGTACCAGGGCAGTGAGTGGGTGGGTCGCACCCAGCCCTACCTGCTCATAAAGTAGGCCCCGGCCGACCGGCGGGGCTCCTTGTTTGCAAAAGCTGAAAAAGGAGCCCCGCCAGGGCCGTCGCCGGCTTTTGACCTGGCCGCTTGACTGCCGATTAGGCATGGAATAGCATCTAACAAGTTCCTATTCGGTAAGGCCATTACTTGCCCGCGCCATCCCGCCGGCAAGCTCTCGCGCCTGCCTTGGCCGCCGTGCCCATTGGTAATTTTGCTGGCAACCATTTGCCGAAAGGTCGTGTCATGTCCTCCAAGAGAATTGGCCTGGCCTGGCTCCTGGGAGCCTCGTTGCTGTTTATGGGTTGCGCCGCCCCCTGGCACAACCCGGCCACCGGCGAAACCCGCTCCTCGGTGCCAACCTACCCCGAATGCCAAAAGCGCGAAAAGATGCAGGGACTGGACCGCTACTGCTGGCGCACCTGCATGGACCGCTCCCAGGCCCTGCGCGGGGTGCGCAACGCCGCGGCCTGCGAACAGGAATGCTACAAGGATCAGGGCGAGATGGTGGTGGATGACGATGACTGCAACGTCCGAAAGGCCCGCCAGGAGGGCTGGACCACCAAGTAAGCCCTTCCCTTGGCCGTCATCTGCGCAGGACCCTTTCAACCATTATGGTCAGGTGAGACAATGAAGCTCTTCCCGCGACTTTTCGCCCTGGCCTTGTTGGGCGTGCTGCTTTCCTCCTGCCTGCACTCCGCGCCCGAACCGCCACCGCCCACCAGCAGGAAATACATCCTCACCCAGGGCGTCAAATACAAAGACGTCTGGGTGGCCGTGGTCAGGGGCATGACCAAAAGCCTGAACATCTTGGAGATCAATCAGAGCGAAGGCTTTATCAAGGGCGACTTGGCCGACTGGGGGTTCCGGGAATACCTGACCGTCTCCGTCAAGCCCGATCCCTCGGCCCCGGAGGCCTTCCGCGTGGACGTGGCCAGCACCCGCAGCCGCTCGGTGGTGATGCGCGACTGGCAGGAAGACATGCTCCAGGATCTGCGGGGCCTCTTGCAAAAGGCACCCGGTGGATCGGAGGTTAACGTGCGCGTGTTGGAGGAGTCCCTACCCTAGCGCGTCGGTTGACGTTGTTGCATTAACCGACCCTGCCGTATCGCAATTCCAGCAAAAAAGCGGCGAGGCCCCCAGTGGGCCCCGCCTACCAGCCTCTCGACAACCCGAGGCCAGGGGGGCTGGCGCCCCGATGACCTCGAACCTTTTTTATCGCCTACCGCCGTGCTGGTCGCGGCGAGCCAAGCAGCCACGGCCTAGTCTTAAGTTACGCGGTGCACCTCAAACGGCAGCCGCCGGCCTCCGTCATGGCCACGCCGCCCACCGACCCGTTTATGCCCCGTTGGGGGCACCCCACTAGAGGCGCATGGGCATGATGACGCTGAGGAAGCCGGCGTCGCCCTCGCCCTTGATGATGCAGGGGTTCTGCTCGTCCACGAAGCTCAGGGAAATGTCCTCGGAGCGCATGGCCGAGCACAGGTCCAGGAAGTAGCGGGCGTTGAAGCCCACCCCGAAGGCCTCGCCCTCGTAATCCACTTCCAGGGCCTCTCTGGCCTCGCCCAGGTCGGGGTTGTTGCTCACCACCTCCAGGAGGCGTTCCTTGAAGTCCAGGCGCACCCCCTGGAAGCGGTCGGTGGCGATGAGGGAGACGCGCTTCAAAACGCCCTCGAAGGCCTGGCGGTTGACCAGGGCCTTGCGCTTGGTGTTCTTGGGGATCACCACCTCGTAGTCGGGGAAGGAGCCCTCCTGCATGCGCAGGATCAGGCGCACCTCGTCCTTCTTGACCACCGCGAAGCGCTGGCTCAGGCCCAGCACCAGACTGCCGCCCTCCTCGGCCAGCTTGCGCATCTCGGCCACGCCCTTGCGGGGGATGATCACCCCGGACTCCAGGGCGAACTCGCCCAGGCCCGGCACCTCGCGGTCGATGAGGGACAGGCGATGGCCGTCGGTGGAGACGAAACGCAGGCGGTGCCCGTCGTCCTTCTTGCGCTTTTGCACGTAAAGGCCGGCCAGGTTGAAGCGGGTGTCCTCCTGGGAGATGGAGAAGATGGTCTTCTCGATCATCTCGCTCAAGATGTCGCCCTCTATGGCCAGTTGGGGGATGCCGTCCACCTGGGGCAGCTCGGGATAGTCGGCGGCCGAGAGGCCCACCAGGTCATAGGTGGCGCGCCCTCCGGTGATGTGCAGGTAATTGTTATCTTTTTCCTTGAGATACACTTCCTCGGCCGGCAGCTCCTTGACTATCTCATAGAGCTTGCGCGCCGGCACCGTCACGCGGCCGGGTTTGCTCACCCGCGCGGGGTAAACGCCGATGAAGCTGGTTTCCAGGTCGGTGCCGGTGATGGTCACCTGCTCGTCCTGGGCGTCCAGGAGGACGTTGCTCAGGATGGGCATGGAGGTGCGGCGCTCCACCACGGATTGGGATTTGGCCAGGCCCTTGGCCAGGTCATCCTTGCGCACGGTCAGTTCCATAGAGACTCCCTCGGGGGATGGGTTGGCGTTTGGGCCTTACCTTACCCCAGGTCTAGGTGGCATGGCAAGAAGCAGATACCACATTTTGTATGTAGTGTGGGCATTCAGGCGGTTTTGCCCCCCATGGCAACTTTATCATAAATCGCTGGTCCGGCCCTCGGGCAAGCTAAATGCTCCAGTACAAATCCGCCGCCAAATTACCAGCACCTGCCCCGGGGTTACCGTCCTCAAGGAATGACGGGCGCGGATGGCCACCGGGCGTGAATGAGCCTCTCGCCAAACATGATATCCCCGGGTAACCCTAGCCGGCACCACCAGACAGGGGACAAATTCCAGTATGGATGACCAGGTGGCCTGCCCGAACCGCGGCCAGCGTGTGTTGGCTTGAGGACGTCACCTTTTCGCCTTGCCTATGGGGCTGGCGCGGGTGAACTGTCTCTAGGAACAGGTGGTCTCCAGGGCGGGGTGACTGATCATTGCTCCTTGATATCGGCCGTGCAGTGACCGCACTTGACCGCCTTGACGGGGATGGCCATCAGGCAGTAGGGGCAGTCCTTGGTCTTGGCCGGGGGGGTCTCCTTGGGCTTTTGCAGCCTGTTGACCCCGCGCACCAGCATGAACACGGCAAAGGCCACGATGAAGAAATTGATCACCACGTTGATGAACAGGCCCAGGTTCAGGGTCACGGCCCCGGCCTTGGCCGCCAGGGCCACGCTGGCGTAGGGACCGACCGGTGCGCCCTGCTTGAGCACCACGAAGAGATCGGAGAAATCGGCGTTGCTGATGATCATGCCCAGGGGTGGCATGATGATGTCGGAGACCAGGGACTTGACGATGGCTCCGAAGGCCGCGCCGATGATGATGCCCACGGCCATGTCCACCACGTTGCCCCGCATGGCGAACTCTTTAAAGTCCTTCCACATGTCCTGTCTCCTTACTCCAGTTCGCGCGGCTTTTGCGTGGCGTTCACGCCACCAGGAAGCTAGGACGTGAGGTCGTCCACTTCCGCTCCGTTGGCCACCAGATCGGCATAGGCCGCCCGCACCTTGGCGATGTATGGCGCGGGGATTTTGTCATCCCTAAAATTGCCGCTGTTGTAGCCGTCGGCGATCTGCTCCAGGGTCTGGGCCCCTCGCCCCACGATGCGCCGGTTGATCAGCGCGATGGCCAGGGGCACGCTCACCGAGGGCTCGGCCAAGTCTTGCGGCGTCCCCTGATAGCCCAACTCGCGGGCGGTCACGAACATGATCTGCAGGGGACCCCAGCTGGCGGCGGCGTCATCTCCGTATTTTTCATACAGCGCCTGGTTGCAATAACGGCCCCCGGGACGATAGGCCGGTTCAACCCTGGGCTGGTTGTTGAAGCCTCCGCTGGACTCCACGGCGGCGAGGGCCATGAGCAGCAGGATCGGGTCCAGACCGCTTGGAGCGCGCAAGGAGCCGGCGTGGTCCAAGATGGCTCGGTAGGTTTTAGGTTCCATGAGCATGGACGGTATCTCGAATATTCAGGTCCCAGATCATGCAAACCCGCCAGGCTGCGTCGCCGCCTGTGTCCCTTGATTCTACGCCTCGGCCGGGGCCTCCCGCCAGTTCCACCCTTCCCTGATGATTTTCCTCGACTCGCCCGCCCACGCCGCGGCCCCCTGACGCCTCGTCAAACCAAGCTCCGGGTCCGTGGCGAGTTTCGCGTTGGGCCTGGTTAAGGAAGTATGTAGGTAATATCTCTTAAGTCATAAGAATAATAGCTCCCGGCGCAGTTGTGGAAAACCTGGTCAAGCCCTGATGGGAACGGGAAAATCGCCCGCCGGAGTTTTCCACCGTCCGGGCCGGTTCTCCACCGCGCGCGGGCCGGGGAGCCTATACTCCACCGTCCTTCAACCTGGGCGCACCGGGCAACCCACCCTCGGTCAATAGGCGCTCGGTGGAGCGCACCAATTCGGCCAACTCGGGGTTGTCGCGCAAAAGCTCCTCGATCTTCTTGACGCCCTTGACCACGGTGGAGTGGTCCTTGCCGCCGAAGGAGCGCCCGATCTCGGGGAAGGAGGAGCGGGTCAGCCGGCGGGCCAGGTACATGGCCACCTGCCTGGGATGGCTCACCTCCCGGGTCTTGCGCGAGCCCTTGAGGTCGCTGACCTTGACCCCGAACTGGCCCGCCACCACCGTGAGCACCTCGTCGATGCTCACCTGGCGCTCGCTGACCAGGGGACCCACCACGCGCTTGACCAGGTCCAGGGTCACTTCCACGCCCTGGAAGGAACTGATGGCGATGATGCGCGTCAGGTAGCCCTCCAGCACCCGCACGTTGCCCTCGGGCTGCTGGGCCAAATAGCCGGCCACCTTGCGCGGCAGGTCCAGGCCACGCTCGGCCGCCTTTTTTTGCAGGATGGCCACCTTGGTCTCCTCGTCCGGCGGCTGCAAATCCACCATCAGGCCCCACTCGAAGCGGGTGCGCAGGCGTTTTTCCAGGCCGGCGATGTCCTTGGGCATCTTGTCGCTGGTGACCACGATCTGCTTGCCGGCCTGATACAGGGCGTTGAAGGTGTGGAAAAACTCCTCCTGGGTGCGCTCGCGGCCGGCCAGGAACTGGATGTCGTCCAGCAGCAGGCAATCCAGTTGGCGGTATTTGTCGTGAAAGCGGGCGATGCCGTCGAAGCGCATGGCCTGGATCAGCTCGTTGGTGAAGACCTCGGCCGATCCGTAGTGGACCATGGCCGCGGGGTGCTGTTGCAGGAAGTGATTGCCCACGGCGGTGATGAGATGGGTCTTGCCCAGGCCGGCCCCGCCGAAGATGAACAAGGGGTTGTACTGCCGGCCCGGTTGTTCGGCCACGGCCAGGCAGGCCGCCCGGGCCAGCTCGTTGCAGTTGCCCACCACGAAGGAGGCGAAGGTGTAACGCTGGCTGAGGGCGGCCGGAACCAGGGGGCGCGGCCGGGGGGCCGGCGGGGCGGGCAGCGCCGGAGGCTCCGGCCGGAGGTCCCGCTCCACCTCGAAATCCACGCTCAGGGGCCGCCCCAGGGTTTGGCCCAAGGCATGGTCCAGGATGGTGCCGTAACGCTCCCTGATCCAGTCGGCGTAAAAACGGTTGGGAACGATCACCACCGCCCGGTTTTCATCCTCCAGGCGCAGATCCAAGGGTGTGAACCAGGTGTCGAATTCCTGTGGGCTGACCATGGAGCGTAACTGTTGACTGGCGCCAAGCCATGCATCCGTTGCGGACAAGATAAACCTCGTTCCTGTCTTGTGTTTTTGGATAAGGCAATAGGCTGGCGCTTGCAGTCGGTCTGGCGCCTCCCGCCTGCGCGGGAGCTCTGGGCAGAGTACCAGGCCGACTTCATTTCCATATTGTTATGCTATATTTTAAAAAACCGCAAGCCCATTGTTATTTCATACTGATTTGCTGCCATGCCATGCCCGGGCATCTCCCTAAAAGTCTTGACAGAAGTGCGCACTTAATCTAACTTGCAAGATCAAGTGCGGAAAGTTCCTACAAATTAGCACCTTGGCCCCGGGCGGCCCCCGCGGGCGCCGTCAAGGCCCCTGTTTGGCCCCCGGGCGATAACCTTGGAGAATAATTTGTCTTTCACTATCGCGGTCGCGGGCAAGGGCGGCGTGGGCAAGACCACTTTGGCCGGTCTTTTGGTGCGCTACCTGGTGGAAAAGGGCCAGACCCCGGTCCTGGCCGTGGACGCCGACTCCAACAGCAACCTCAACGAGGTGCTGGGGCTGGAGTTGGAGGGCACTCTGGGCCAGGCCCGCGAGGACATGAAAAAGGGCCAGAGCCAGGGCATGACCAAGAATCTGTTCATCGAGACCCAGGTCAACCGTTGCCTCATGGAGGGCACCGGCTTCGACCTCATCGCCATGGGTCGTCCCGAGGGCGCCGGCTGCTACTGCGCGGCCAACCATCTGCTAACCGAGTGCATGGACAAGCTGGCCGCCAACTACAAATACGTGGTGGTGGACAACGAGGCCGGCATGGAGCACATCAGCCGGGTGACCACCCAGCAGGTGGACCTGCTCTTGGTCATCAGCGACCCCAGCCGGCGCAGCCTTACCGCCGCCAGCCGGGTGCAGGAGCTGGCCCGGGAGCTCAAGGTGCTCAAGGGACCGGCCTTCCTGGTGCTTTCCATGGTGCGCGGCCAGGCCGAGCCAGAGCTGTTGGCCGCCGCCGAGGAGCTGGGCTTAACCCTGGCCGGGACCGTCCCCGACGACGAAACCCTGGCCGAATACGACGCCAAGGGCCTGCCCACCAGCACCCTGCCCGCCGACAGCGCCGCCCGCCAGGCCGCTTTCGCGGTCTTCGAGCGGGTGTTGTCCCAGGCCCAGGCCTAGGCGCGCGCGGTGGCTTGTGCACCGGCTTTTTTGGGTGCCAGCGAAAGCGCCGAATTGCACAATCTGGCGGGCCGGCGGGCGTCCGAAGCGTCAGCGCCGGTGGCAAGATGGCTGAAAAGCCAGTGAAAGCATAGACAAACCTAAATTGTGCAACCATGCTTTTTTCTTGACAGTGCCCCGGGAACGTACTAACGTGGTCGCGCCTTTTCCAGATTATATAGACAGAGTAAAGCGACCGGTATTCGCTCTAGCATTGCCCGCCGCGCACCTGGGTGCGGGGGGCGCCGCGCGCTCCGGTGAATCCCATCCGGTGCAGCCCCGCGGGCGATAAACCTAAGGCGAGAAACCTTAAAATAGAGGTGGCAAACCTCTAGTAGCGGGAGGGAGTTGCTGTGGCCTTTGCAATGACGAAAGTCTCCTACTCCGGCAAAATCATGGATGTCACCCTGGGTCAGGGTGACAAGGCCCTCACGGTGGGCGGCGAGACCTCCTACCCCTTCCACACCTTCGAAGGTGCCATGCCCAAGAAACCGGTGCTGGCCATGGAGGTGTGGGACATGACCCCGGACGATTGGCCGGCCGCCTGCAGCGAGCCCTTCGCCGATGTCCTGGGAGATCCTGGCGCCTGGGCCAAGAAGTGCGTGGAAGAGTACGGTGCCGAGGCCATCGTGCTGCAACTGAAATCCACCGACCCCAACGGCCTGGACGGCTCTCCCGAGAAGGCATCCGAGGCCGTGGGCAAGGTGTTGGCCGCGGTGAAGGTGCCCGTGATCGTGTGGGGCTCGGCCAACCCCGGCAAGGACGCCGAGACGCTGAAGAAGATCGCCGAGGACTTCCAGGGCAAGAACCTGCTCCTGGGTCCGGTGGCCGAGGACAACCACAAGGCCATCGGCGCCGCCGCCCTGGCCTACAAGCATTCCCTCATCGCCTCCTCGCCCATCGACGTCAACCTGGCCAAGCAGCTCAACATCCTCTTGGGCAACCTGGGCGTGCCGCTCACCAACATCGTCATCGACCCCACCACCGGCGGCCTGGGCTACGGCATGGAGTACTCCTACTCCGTGATGGAGCGCATCCGCATGGCGGCCCTGGTGCAGGACGACGACAAGCTGGTGCTGCCCCTGATCAACAACGTGGGCAACGAGGTCTGGAAGTGCAAGGAGGCCAAGCTCTCCAACGAGGAGGCCCCCGAGCTGGGCGACGCCAACATGCGCGGCGTGCTCATGGAGACCACGGCGGCCATCTCCTTCTTGATGGCCGGCTCCGACATACTTATCCTGCGTCACCCCAAGACCCTGCAATTGGTCAAGGGCTTCATGGCCAAGATGGCTACCCCGCGGGTCGCCGCCGCCGCCAAGGTGGCGGTTGATCGGCCCAAGGCCGCCCCGGTGGCTGGCGCCGCCGCCAAGCCCGCCGCGCCCAAGCCCGCCGCCGCCCCGGCC
>JAZDIQ010000073.1:0-19139 GCA_043804825.1 Pseudomonadota bacterium | reverse complement strand
CATCCTGGGCGCCTACGGCTACTCCACCGAATACTCGGTGGCCCGCTACTACCGCGACGCGCCCACCTACTTCATGGTGGAAGGCTCGGCCAACATCTGCAAGTGGATCACCGCCCGCAAGCTGTTGGGGATCAAGTGATTCCAAGGGCGGGATGGGGCCGGACCGTCAAGCAAGGCCTGGCCCATCCTGCCCTGGTCCTATTTTCCTAGGGGCGGGGACACCCCCCGCCCGCTCGCGGCGGCCAAGGAACGGGCGGTGGCAACCACCACCCCCACCAGGCATGGAGCCGCCGCGCAACGCACATACCAACCCGCGCCACGACATGCGCATGGGTACAAGTCAGCTCAAGGAGCATCGTCATGCATCCCTACTTCCAGAACATGCCGGCCTTTGGCAAGGCCCTGACCGACAAGAAAAAAGACAAGGCCCTGCCCAACCGCCAGGCCATCGAGGCTGTGGAGGCCACCGTGGCCGCCGAGGTGGCACGGGTGATGAGCGCGGGGCTACCGGCCGACAAGATCCGTTCCCGGGGCCAGTTGACCATCTGGGACCGCATCGAGTACCTGGTGGACCCCGGCAGCTTCCGGCCGCTGCACACCCTCTACAATCCCAAGCAGAACGAGGAAGGCACCACCGGCGTCATCGACGGCCTGGCCAAGATCGGCGGCAAGTGGTGCGTGGTGGCCGGCTTTGACAACAAGGTCATGGCCGGGGCCTGGATCGCCGGTCAGGCCGAGAACCAGTTGCGCATCACCGACCTGGCCAAGCGTCTGCACATCCCGCTGGTGTGGCTGGTCAATTGCTCGGGCGTGAAGTTGCCCGAGCAGCAGGAGGTCTACGCCGACCGCCGGGGCAACGGCACCACCTTCTATCGCCATGCCGAGCTGGAAAAACTGGGCATACCGATCCTGGCCGGCATCTACGGCACCAACCCGGCCGGCGGCGGCTACCAGGGCATCAGCCCCACCTACCTCATCGCCCACAAGGACTGCAACATCGCCGTGGGCGGCGGCGGCATCGTGGGCGGCATGAGCCCCAAGGGCGGCTTCGACCTGGAGGGCGCCGAGGCCCTGATCGACGCCACCCGCCACTTCAAGGAAGTCCCCCCGGGCAGCGTCAACATCCACCACGCCGGCACCGGCTTCTTCAAGGAGGTCCACGACACCGAGCAGGGCGTTCTGGACGCCCTCAAAAAGCACGTGGCCCAGATGCCGGCCTTTGACCTGGACTTCTTCCGCGTGGACACCCCCGCCGAGCCGGCCCTGCCCATCGAGGACCTCTACACCCTGGTGGCCTTCAACCAGAAGCTCTCCTACGACTTCGACGAGTGCCTGGCCCGTTTGGTGGACTCCAGCCAGCACATGGAGTTCAAGCCCGGCTTCGGCCCGGAGATATACACCGGCCTGGTGAAGATTTCGGGCCTGGTGGTGGGCGTCATCGGCAACCGCCAGGGCTTCTTGCCCGCCGGCTACCCCAAGTACGCCGAGGGCGCCTACCAGGGCATCGGCGGCAAGCTCTACCGCGAGGGGCTCATCAAGATGAATGAGTTCGTCACCCTCTGCGGCCGCGACCGGGTGCCGGTGGTCTGGTTCCAGGACACCTCGGGCATCGACGTGGGCGACATCGCCGAGAAGGCCGAGCTTCTGGGCCTGGGCCAGAGCCTGATCTACAGCATCGAGCAGACCGACGTGCCCATGATGCTGGTGGTCCTGCGCAAGGGCACGGCGGCGGCCCACTACGTCATGGGCGGCCCCACGGCCAACAACCACAACGCCTTCACCCTGGGCACCCCCACCACCGAGATCTACGTCATGCACGGCGAGACCGCCGCCGCGGCCAGCTTCAGCCGCCGCCTGGTCAAGGAAAAGGACGCCGGCAAGGACCTGCAGCCGGTCATCGACAAGATGAACGCCCTGGCCCAGGACTACCACGACAAGTCGCGGCCGGCCTACTGCGCCATTCGCGGCTTCGTGGACGAGGTGGTCAAGTTCAGCAGCCTGCGCGAGTACATGGTGGCCTTCACCGAGGCCGCCTACCAGAACCCCAGGAGCCTCTGCCCCCACCACCACATGATGCTGCCCCGCATCATCAAGGGCTGAGCGCCGGCGGACCCGGCTGATCCAGATGCCTAAAAACCGGGCCGCTCCCACTCAGGGGGCGGCCCGGTTGCGTTGCTCAACCGCCACCAGGCAGGGCCTCGGTTATCCTATGCAACGCGTCGCCATCCGGCTATAATTCGCCTGGGGTCGGGGGACCCCATCTCCACGGCGCTTGCCCCGCCCCCGCCGCGCGGGGCAGCCGGAGCCTTGTCCCGTGCCGGGCCTTTAAAGGCCGGCCAAGCCTGGGCCTAGCCATTGCCCGACGCGCTGCTCATCAATCCCGCCTGGCCCGGTAGGGTCAGCCGCCGGGGGTCCCGGCACAACCGGGCCTGGCCGCCCCTGGACCTGCTCAATTGCGCGGCCTTGCTGCGCCGGCAGGGGCTCTCCGTGGACCTGCTGGACCTGCGCGCCCGGCCCAGGCCCTGGTGGCGGGTGGCCGAGGCCGCCCGCTCCGCGGGGCTGGTGCTGCTCACCTCCAGCCCCCTGGACCGCTGGCAATGCCCCAACCTGGAGCTGGAGCATTTCCTGGCCCTGGCCCGCGGGCTGCGCCACCCTGGCCTGTTCATCACTGGCGCCCACGGCACCCTGCTGCCCCGGCGGGTGCTGGAGGGCTCCGGCGCGGCGGGGGTGCTCCTGGGCGAGCCCGAGCCGGGCCTGGCCGGCCTGGCCCGGGGGCTGCCCCTGGAGCGGGTGCCGGGCCTGGCCTATCTGCGAGACGGCCACCTGACCCAGGGCCCGCCGCGCCAGCCCCAGGACCTGGCCGGCCTGCCCTTGCCCGCCTTTGACCTGGCCCCGCCGGAGCACTACCGCTACGAGGCCCTGGGGGGCCGCCTGGCCCTCTTGGAGACCAGCCGGGGCTGCCGCCAAGCCTGCGCCTTTTGCCTCAAGACCATGTACGGCCCGGGCTTGCGCAGCAAAACGGCCGCCCAGGTGGAGGAGGAGGCCCGCCGGGTGGCCGCCCTGGGGGCCAGGAGCGTCTATTTCGTGGACCTGGATTTCAGCGCCTGCCCGGCCCTGGCCCTGGAGGTCTGCCAGCGCCTGCAAGCGGCCCGCCTGGGGTTGGCCTGGTGCTGCCAGGCCCGGGCCGACGGCCTGAGCCTAGAGCTTCTGCGGGCCATGGCCCGGGCCGGCTGCCGCCTGATCCACCTGGGCGTGGAAAGCCCCTCCCAGGAGATGCTGCGCGACCTGGGCAAGAACCTGGACCTGGGCCAGGTGGCGCGGGTGGCGGGCCAGGCCCGCGAGCTGGGCGTGGCCCTGGCCTGCTTCTTTCTCTTTGGCCTGCCCGGCGAGACCGACGCCCAGCGCCGGGGCGCGGCCGCCCTGGGCCGGCGTCTGGGGGCCGCCTTCTGCTCCTTTCACCGCGTCACCCTCTACCCCGGCACCCCCTGGCAAGGGCGCCAGGCCGGCCCCGACGTCTTCCAGGAGCCCGACCCGACCCGCCCCCCGGACCAGATCGACCGCCACCTGCGCCGGGCCTACCTGGACTTCTACCTCCACCCCGCCACCCTGCTGCGCGTTGCTCGGCAGGTGGGGGCGCGTGGCCTCTGGGAGGGCCTGGGCCTCTGGGGCGGCTTTTTGCGGCGCGGGCGGGATTGATCATGCCCCAGGTGTGCGTATTCCTGCCGGTGTACAACGAGGAAGCCATCCTCACGGCCAACGCCGAGGCCCTCTTGGCCTTCCTGGAGCGCAGCGGCCTGGATTACGAAGTGATCATCGGCAGCAACGGCTCCACGGACCGCACCCCCCAGTTGGGCCAGCGCTTGCAGCAGTCGCACCCTGGCCTGCGCTTTTTTCACCTGGACCGGCGGGGGCCGGGGCGGGCCTTTGCCCAATGCCTGGTCATGGCCCAGGCGCCCTGCCTGGTGACCCTGGACATGGACCTCTCGGTGAGCCCGGCCTTCGTGCCCCGGGCCTTGAAGCTGCTGGAGGACCACGACGTGGTGGTGGGGTCCAAGCGCCAGGGGCGCGAGGAGCGCTCCTGGACGCGGGTGCTGGGCAGCGGCTGCTACATCGCCTGCGCCCGCCTGCTCCTGGGGTTGCCCTATGAGGATTATTCCATCGGGGCCAAGGGCTTTCGCCTGGCGTGGGCCAGGGGCCTGCCCCACCTGATCGACGGACACACGGCCTATGCCGGCAATCTCATCTGCGCGGCCCACTTCGGCGGGCGGCCGGTGGCGGTGCTGCCGGTGAGCTGCTCCGACCGCCGGCGTTCCCACTTCAACCTGGGGCGCGAGGCCTTCTATCGCCTGTACTGGCTCCTGCGCCTTCTGAAAAACCGGGGCAGGCCCGGCTACTTCTCGGTCTTGACCTCCACCCCGGACCAATCCGGGGGCGGCGGGTTGTCCCGGTAGGCCAGACAGCGCTGCACCATCACCAGGGCCGCCTGGTCCCGGGGACGCAGGCCCAGCACCTCCTGGTACTTGGCCGCCGCGGCGGCGAAATCGCGGGCCATGTAGAGATCAAAGGCCTCCTGGCCCAGGGCGATGTGGGCCGGCCGCTCTCCCGCCCCCTTGGCCCCCACCAGTTCATAGATGGCCACCGGCTGCTGGCGTCCCTTGACCTGGATCAGGTCCAGCACCCGGAAGTCAAACTCGTCCTGGCACAGGTCGCGGGTGGACTGGCAGACGATGATGCTCACCCAATAGACCTTGCACTGGCCCTCCACGCGGAAGGCGGTGTTGACGTTGTCGCCGATGACTGTGTAGTCGAAGCGGCGCCGGGAGCCCATGTTGCCCACCACCATGGGGCCGGAGTTGATGCCGACGCCGATGCGCAGGGGGGGCAGGCCCTCTTCCTGCCACTGGCGGCCCAGCGTCCTGGCCTTTTGCATCATGCCCAGGGCGGTGCGGCAGGCCCGCTGGGCATGGTCGGGCTGGGGCGCCGGGGCGCCGTAGACGGCCATCACCGCGTCGCCGATGTACTTGTCCAAGAGGCCGTCCTGCGCCAGGACCTCGTCGGTCATCAAGTCCATATATTGGTTGAGCAGGTGGGCCAGGCGTTCGGGGGGCAGCTTCTCGGAGATGCTGGTGAAGCCGCGGATGTCCGAGGCCAGCACGGTCAGCACCTTTTTTTCGCCGCCCAGCTTGAGCCCGCCGGGGTCTTTGAGCACCCGCTCGATGACCGCCGGGTTGAGATATTGCTGGAAGGCCTCGCGGATGCGCCGCTTGTCGCGCACCTCGGTGAGGTTGCGGTAGACCGTCAGCCCCAGACCGGCGACCAGAAGCCCCAGCAGGGGCGGCACCAGGCTCAGGGGGTGGCCGCGCAAAAATAGCTGGTAGCACAACAGCACGTAGCCCGCGCCCGCCCCAGAGTGGCCAGCCAGCCCGTGACCAGGGGCAGACGCCCGCAGAACAGGGTGGCCAAGAGGCCCAGGGCCAGGATGGCCGACAGATCGAAGATGCGCGCCCAGCCCGGCCGGGCCAGGAAATCGCCGCTGAGCAGGTTGTCCAGCACCTGGACCTGCACGTCGCCTCCGGGCTCCAGGCTGGCAAAGGGCGTGCTGCGCATGTCGAAGACCCCGGTGGCGGTCACGGCCACGATCACGGCCTTGCCGGCCAGGCGCCGCCGGTCCACCTTGCCGGCCAGCACGTCGGCGGCCTCCACCGCCTGGATGACCTCCTCCCCTCCCCGAAAGTTGATGCGCATCAGCCCGCGCTCGTCCACGGGCACCGCCAGGTCGCCCAGCCTGATCTCCTCCAGGCCGAACTCCCGCACCCGCACCGGCTGTAGCGGCTGACCGCGATAGCGCGCCAGGATGGCCAGGCTCAAGGAGGGGAACATCCGGTCCCCGCACTGCATGACCAGGGGGATGTCGCGCACCACGCCGTCCTGGTCGGGGATGATGTTGAAAAATCCCGCCGCGTCCACGGCCTGGGCCAGGATGGGCTGGTTGCTCTCCGGGGCCTGGGCCACCAGGGGGGAGCGCTCCATGGCCGCCGGCGAGGCGTAGCGGGTGGGCGGCAGGGCGAATTTCCGCAGGTCGCGCAGGCGGCGGCGCAGTTCGGCCTTGTCCACGTGGGAGATGTTCTCGTTGCTCATGTGGAAGTAATAGCCCAGGGCCACCTTGTCGCGGTGGCGGGCCAGGGCGCCGGCCAGCAGGTGATCGGGGTGGAAGCGGCCGCGCACCTCCTCCAGGGACAGGGGCTGGCCAGCCTGGGCCGCCTGGGCCAGGGCCGTCACCACCGCCTCCTCCAGGCGCTGGTCGGGCTCGAAAAAGCCCATGTCCAGGCCGATGGCCCTGGCCTCCAGCCCGGCCAGGTCTTCGATCAACTGGGCCAACTTGTGGCGGGGCCAGGGCCAGCGCCCCTCCTGGGCCAGGCTGCGCTCGCCCACCGCCACCAGCACCACCTGCCCCGAGGCCAGGGGCCGAGGCCCCCGCGCCCAGAACAGGGCGTCGCCGGCCTTCATCTCCACCAGCTCCATAAAGCGCGGCTGCCACAGGAACAGCAACAGGGCCAAGGCAGTCAGGCCTAGGCCCAGCAGCAGGGGGATGAGTTGCGCCTTCCACTTCATGGTCAACAGATTACACCAAGTGCCCCCGCCAAGGGCAGATCAGACCGGGACATGATCCTAGGGAGCGCCGGCCGGGCCAGGGGCCAGCCCTGGGGCCAGGCCTTCGGCCAATCCCTCGACCTGGGCGCGCCGGCTCCAGGGCGTGGCCGGGAAGCGCTTGAGCAACTCCAGGGCCGGGGCGCGGGCCGCCGGGGCCTGGCCGGCGCCGCGCAGACAAACCGCCAGGTAATAGAGCGTCTCGGGCAGCAGGATGGAGTCGGGATAGTCCTCCCGGAGAGCTTGCAGCGACTGGGCGGCGCGGGCGTATTGCCCCTCCTGGTGATAGGTCAGGGCCAGGTCGAAGCGGGTGTAGTCGCTGACCAGGCCCCGGGGAAAGCGCTTCAGACCCTGCTGAAAGACCTGGCGGGCCGGGGCCAGCCGTCCGGCTTGGGCCAGGGCGCGGCCCCGGGCCAGGAGGGTGCTGGCGTCATCGTGCACCAGCCACAGCCCCGCCGCCAGCCCCAGGCCCAGTAGTCCCCAGACCGCCCACCAGCCCCGGGAGCGCCCCGGCTGGGCCGTGCCCTGGCCGGCCAGGCGGCCGCCCAGGGCCGGCCAGCGCCACCCTCCCAGCAGACCGGCCAGGCCCAGTACCGAAAGCCCCAGCCCCAGTAGGTGGGGCCAGGCCCAGCCGAAGACCAGGGTCAGGCGCTCCTTTTGCGGGAAGACCAGCATGAAGGCCGGGGTGGCGCGGTAGATGCGCTCGCCGCCCAGGCAGCGCCAGGCCGGGTGGTAGCTCATCTTCACCAACAGCGGCTGGCCCGGCTTGACACCCCGCGCCTCCATGCGCTCGTTGGCGATCTCCTCGCCCGCCGGCGGGGAGGCCATGAGCGGCAGGCGGGGCAGCAGGTCCTGGCGCAGCTCGGCCAGCAGGGGGTCGTCGTCCCGGCCGGAGTCCTGACGCAGGCTGGGGAAGCGGGCGCGGTCCTCCTGGGTCAAGCGCTCCACGAAGACCAAGGGCACCTCGGGGTCGCAGAAGCGGAACCAGAGATAGGCCAGTTCCTGGGGACGGCTGGTCACCACCAGCACCGGCCAGTAGCGCGGAGTCACCACGTAGCGGTCCTGGTTGTCGAGCAGGCGGTAGACCGCGTAGGGGCCGATGCGCCTTTGCAGGGCCAGGCCTGGCTGCTGGTCGGCCAGCTCCTGGCTGGCCGTCTCCACGGCCAGGTATTGGCCCACGTTGAACAGGCGCATGTGCTCCAAGGCCCGGGGCAGGTTGAAGCGGGAGAACACGTAGCCCGGCAGGGGCATGGAGCCGCGCTGGGCGGTCTCCGATTGCAGGTAGAAGATAAAGGGCGCGCTGGGGCTGGCCTGTAGATAGGCGCTCTCCAGGGTGGCCCGCCCGGACCACAGGGGCAGGGACTCCCAGGCGCGCAGCGACCCCGCCCCCTGGTGCAGGGGGGAGTGCTCGTAGAGCACCCGGGGCTGGCCGAAGTCGCCGGCCAGGAATTGATTGAGCTGCCTGAACTCCGGCCACAGGGGCTTGTGCTGGCTGCCGGAGTAGTTCCACTCCAGCCAGCGGGGGGTGTTCTGCAGGGCCAGCCCCGCCAGGAGCCCGCCGGCCAACAGCACCATCAGGGCCAGCGCCCACTTGGCGGCCAGGGGCCGGGCCAGGCGGGCCAGGGCCTGGGCCGCCAGCAGGACCAGGGCCAGGTAGGCAAAGGGCAGAAAGCGCACCGTGACGGTGTTCAGCCAGGGCGAGACCAGGTAGAGCAGCGCCGTGGCGACCACCCAGAAGCCCAGGAAACCGGCGCGGGCCTTCTCGTACTTCTCGCCGCCCCACAGGGCCAGCAGCGCGCCCAGGCCGCCCAGGAGCATCCCCGGCAGCAGGCTGGTCGGGAATAACTGGCGCCATGAATCCAAGGCCCAAATGAAGTTGAATTTCTCGGTGTAGGGGCTGTAGACCAGCATGGGCAGCAGCCAGTGCCCCCAGAGCAGGAAGGCCAGGCCCTGGAGCACCAGCAGCCGGCGGACGGGCAGGGACCAGGGGCGCAGGCTTAAGGGAAAGTACAGCCCCGCCACCAGGCAGAAGAGCAGTGCGTAGGGATGGCACAGGCCGATCAGCCACAGGAGCAAGGCGCCCCTGCCCAGGCCCCGGCCCGCGCCCAGCCAGCGGGCCAGGCTCCCCAGGTACAAGAGGGCCAGGGCGATGCCCCAGGACTGGCAAAACTGCCCCATCAAGGCCGAGTCCAGGCTGCCGCCCCAGATGGCCCCCTCCTCCCGCAGCAAGAAACCCAGCACCAGGGCGGCGGCCATGGCCGGGCCGGGGGACCTCATGCCCAGGCCGCGGGCGCAGAGATAGGCGCAGCCGGGCATGGCCAGGGCCGGCAGCAGGCTGACCAGCTTGAAGGCCACGGCCGGGTGCAGCACCAGGCCCAAAAGGCTCATGAGCAAAAAGGGCAGCGGAAAGTAGAACTGAAAGGCGGGATAGCCGGCCAGGCTGCCGGGGTCCCAGCCCCACAAGCGCCCCTGGGGCAGCAGCGCCTGGCGCAGATGCAGGAAGGCCGCGTAGTGGGTGGGCGTGTCCCCGCCGGTGGGGGCGCCGGGGGAGAAGATCAGGCCCCAGGGCAACAGCCAGGCCACCAGGGCGGTGGCCCCGCCCACCACTAGGAGGTCGCTCAGGCCCTGGCGGGTCATCGGCGCCGGCGCGCGCGCCACTGGGCCAGGGCCACCCAGGCCGCCAGGCCGGCCAGGGCCGCCAGCCACCAGCCCAGGCTGGCCCGGAAGGGATTGGGCGCCGGCGTCAGGCTGACCATCACCTCGTCCACCCGCTCGCCATGCCGGCCCTCCAGGTCCAGGGCGCTGTGGATCAGCACCGGGTAGCGGGCCTGGGCCTGAGCGCCCAGGTGGCTTACCTCCCAGGACAGCTCCCTGACCTGGCCGGGGGGTATGATGATCCGCCGGGTGGGGTCCTTCAGCGCCAGCTCCCGGGGGCTAAAGACCCGCACCGTCACCGCCAGCGGCAGCGGCCCGCTGTTGCCCAGGCTGGCGCGCAGGCGGCCCGCGCCCCTCAGTTCCAGGGGCGCGGCCCCCACGGTCAGAGGGGGCTCCCAGTGGCTAACCTGATCCCGGCAGCCGTAACCCAGGGCCGACCAGGGCATGCTGGCCTGATCCCGCAGGTCCAGGCGCAGCACGGCGCAGCGGCGCCCGGGCGGGGCGGCGGGCAGCCGGCCCCAGGACAAACCCAGGGTGGCGCCTTGTCCTGCGTCCAGGACCGGCAACACCAGCGAGGGAGAGGCCCCCGGCGGATACAGGGGCACCGCCACCAGCCCCCGCGCCGCCTCATCACCGCGGTTGAACACCGTGAGGGCCAGTTCCAGGCCGCCGTTGGCGCGCTCGCCCATCATGCAGGACAACTCCACCTCCAGGCGCCCGGCCCGGGCCGGGCCGGCCCAGGCGCCCAGAATAACCAAAAGACAAAAGACCGCCAGGGGCCAGGGTCTGACCGCGCCACGGCGGGCCAGGCAGGGTGGTCGGGGCCGGGGAGGGTGGTGGTTGGTCAAGGCCGGCGGCCGGGGCGCTCAGCACCCCGATGGGCTGGACGACCCGGAATCGCCACCGCCGCCACCGCCGCCACCGGAAGGCCCGCCGGTGGGCCCGGTGCCGGCATTCCTGGGCCTCTTGACCCGGCAGTCGCTGGTGGGGGACGGGGAAGGAGGCAGTGTGGTGGTGGTCGTCGTCGTGGTGGTGGTGGTGGTCGTCGTGGTGGTGGTGGTGGGCCTGGCCGTGCTGGTGGTGGTCGTGGTGCTGGTGCTGCTGGTGTCGGTGGTGCTGGTGGTGCTGGTGGTGCTGGTGGTCGTGGTGGTCGTGCCCGTGCCGCTACGCATGAGGGAAGACAGACCGGTGGAGGGGCTCTGCCCGGCTGGCAGCACCAGTTCCACGCTGAAAAGATCGCGCAGGAACTGTTCCTCCTGGGGGGTGGGCGGACGGGGATCGCTGGGCGGCTGTCCCACTTCCACGTAGGTGAGGTTGTTTTCGGCCACCACGACCCTGACGCCCAAATCTTGCAGGTTGGCCACCCATACCGGGTTGTCCAGACCCAGCACCAGGGACTTTTGGGGCGAGAGCACCACGATGATCAAATTGGTGCCCCGCACGCCGGCCACCGCCGTGGGCGTCTTGATCTGCACGCCGCCCTTGTGGTCCAGCAGATCGTTGACCATGAGCTTTATCTTGCCCACGGGCAGGTTGAGCTTCACATCCCGTGTCTTGTCCTCGGGCGAGTAGGCGCACTGGTCTATCTCCAGGCTGGATTCCTCGCCCACGCGCACCAGGGAATCGTCGGCCAGCACGATCTTGGCCTGGCCGCCGGGGCCGGTGACCACGCTGTCGTGGGCCAAAAGGCCCAGGCCGGGGGTGGCGGCCAAGTCGCGGCTGAGCGCCTGGTTGAGCACGCGCACCGGCCCCACCACCTCGAAGACCCGGCCGGCCAGGGCGGGCTGCTGGGCGGCCGCCGCCCAGCCGGGCAGGCACAGCAGCAGGCTCCAGGCCAGCAGACAACCAAGCAGGCGGGCACTCAATGGCACGGGGCGGGTGTTTATGCGGCAATGCGCTGTCATCGCGGGCTAAAAGCTCCAAACCACCATGAGAGAGACGATGTTCCGGCGGAAATCATAAGGCTCGAAGCCGTCGCTGGTGTTGATGTTGGAATTGTTCAAGTCGTGCATGTAGCCCAGCACCACCCGCCAGTCGGCCCTGGGGCGGTAGGAAAGCCGCAGGCCGGCCAGATACTGGTCGTCCTTCCGGTCCGTCTGGCCGGGGGCCTGGCCCAAGTTATAGGGGTCCACGCGGCGGTCAAAGGTGTACCTGACGTAGGTCAGGGAGGCGTCCAGGCTCAACTGCTTGGTCAGGGGCAGGGCCCCGCCCAGGCTTAGCTCCCAGCTCAAATAGCCGCTGACCTCGTCGGAGGCCGTGTCCTGGTCCACGGCGTAGCCCAGGCGCAGGTGGGGCAGCAGAGTGGGGTCCTTGGACAGGAAATGGGTCAGGCCCAGGCGCCAGCGCCAGATATCGGGCTGGCCGGTCTGCAGGTAGCCCCGGTGCTGCAACAGACCCGATATCTCGCTGCGCAGGGTGGGGCTGTGCTGCCACCCCAGGGTGGGTGAAATCCCGTTGACCTGCACCTTGCGGTTGTGGGTCGCCTGGGCCCAATAGTAGCTGTAGCCGTAGGGCATCCTGAGGCCCCAGCCCTGGCCTTGCAGGTCCAGGTAGGCCCCCAGGCCCAAGGCGGCGTAGTCGGCCTCGTGCAGTTGGGCGTAGGAGACGTATTGGGCCTGACCCAGGAGCCCCCAGGAGAGCTTGTCCCGCTGGCCCAGACGGTATTCCAGGTCCTGCTTGAACATGAAGGACCAGTCCCCGCGGCCCCGGGGAGGCTGGGCGCCGGGATAGCTTTGCAGGGGGTCGCGGAAGACGTTGTCCTCGTACTGGGTCATCACCGTGGCGTGGGCCCGCCAGGGGCGCTCGGCCCGCTGGGAGGCGGCCACGGCCTGGAGCATGCCCTGGATGTCCCGTGCTTCCTGGGCGGTGGGGTTGGCGCTCAAGGCCTTTTGCAGGGCCTGGCGCGCCGCGGGGTAGTCCTTCTTGAAGTACAGGCCCTGGCCCTGCAGATACAGGGTGGCGGCCGACTGCTGGTCCAGGCGCCCCAGGGCGGCCAGGGCCTGGTCGTAGTTGCGCATCTTCAGATAGGTCAGGGCCTGCTCGCGGACCGCCCGGGGGCGGTCGGCCGTTTCGGCCTTTTTGAAGTGGATCAGGGCCTTGTCGAATTGGTGCTCACGCACCCGGATGAAGCCGGCCTCGAAGCGCAGGTAGGCGAAGCCCTCGGCGTCCTGGGCCCACAGGCCGCGCATGTATTGCATGGCCCGCTCGTGGCCGCCACTGGCCTGCAAGGCCCTGACCTTGAGCAGGATGAGCTCCTGGTTGCGGGGCTCCAGTTCCAGGGCCTTGTCCAGGGCCGCCAAGGCCCGGGGATGGTCTTGATCCAGCATGAAAAAGCGGGCCTGGGTGCGCAGAATGGCCAGGGTCTCCGACGCCGGGGGGGGCTCCGCCGCCGCCAGCCCGCCTAGGCAGCCCAGCAGAAACAAGGCCAGGACCAATCGGCGGGCCAGGCCCTTCCACGCCAGGCCGGGACCGACGCCTGAACCGGCCGGATGATGGTGGCGCTCTTGGAGCATGCTGGGACTTCCCACGATTTTTTATGCACTCGCAAACATATCCCCAAGCAGATGTAGGGTAGCATAAAAAATATCCGCCGCGTAGTCATATGTTGCTGTTGGGGCTCCGCCGGGCGAACCCCCAGCGCCGTTCATGGCAGGCGCTGGCGGCATGGCAACGACCAGGGCTGCGCCGCCGGGAGCAGCGGTCTAACGGCCCCCTGGCGCGCGGCCTCGGCCCGTCCCTTGCCGCCCCAGTTCCCGCAGGCGGGCGTATTTGGCCAGGGTGTAGATGGCCTCCAGGCGGGCGGCCAGGTAGCCCTCGAAACCATCCAGGAACCCCAGGCGCAGCAGGTAGCGGTTGAAGAAGGTCCAGCCGGCGTGGCTGATGGCCGCCAACCCGCCACGGCGAAGGCCAGCGCCGTGCATCTCGCGGGCGGCCTCGGCGCTGTAGCGCTCCAGGCGCCGCAGGTACTGGCCCACGGTGCTGTAGGAGTAATGCTCCAGAAAGCCGCCCTCCAGCCTGGCCACCGTTCCCGAGACCTCCAGATGTTCATGCACCTGGCGCGGCACCCAATGGCCCTGGCCCCGCCGGTACAAGCGCAGTTTGTGCTCGGGGAAAAACCCGCCGTGGCGCAGGAAGCGTCCGAAGAAATGGACCTTGGTGCTCAGCTCCCAAGCGGCTATCGAGGGTGGAGGCGCGGCCTTGAGCCGGTTCAGGGCCGCGCAGAGACCCACATCGGGCCTCTCGTCGGCATCCAGGAACAGGATCAACTGGCCCCGGCACCGCGACTCGGCAAAGTTGCGCTGATCGCTGTAGCCGCTCCAGGCCCGTTGGAATACCCTGGCCCCGCCCCCGCGCAGGATGGCCAGGGTGCCGTCCCTGGAGCCCGAATCCACGGCCACGATCTCGTCGGCCACCGTGGCCACGGCCCGCAGCCAGGCGGGCAGGCGCAGGGCCTCGTCCTGACAGATCAGGGCCACCGACAGCCCCACCCGGGCAGACGGCGCGGAGAGGTTCAGGGCCAGACCGGACCCCTGCCCGCCGGGGAAGCGCGCCTGATCCTCCAGGCCCTCGCGCCGCCAGCCCCGCGACAAATCGTTGGCCGAGGGGCTCATCCGGGCATTGCTCATCATGCTCCTTCCAGCACCGTCATGGGCAGCGTGGCGGGCCCCAGCCTGGCCAGCCACCATATCCGGCGACGTTCCAACAAGCGCCAGCGCAACACGCCGTAGACCACGAAGGGTGGATACAGGGCCAGGGCCATGCGGATCACCATGCGCAAGGCCAGGGGCTGGCTGTAGTTTTGCAGCAGGCTGTAAATACCGTAAAGACCCAGGACCGTGGGCAGCAGCAAGCCGGCGCTGGCATTGAGCTGAGGCGACAATGTTTTATACTCCCACCGTTGCGACCGGGGTCCGGTCCGGGGTTGCCCGGCCCAGGCCAGCCGCAAAACATCGTGTCCGCGGCCGGGGGAGGCCATGGCGCGACCACCAGGCCCCGCCATGGCCCCTGATCCACTGGTTGGCCGCGCCAGATCACCAGGGCTGGCGGGGCCAGTCCGGTCCGCGCGGCGACCGAGGCGTCTAGCCGTTGGGCTGCGCGCCGCCGGCCGGCGCGGTGAATTGCCTGGCCACCCAGCCCGTCTGGCCATTGGGAGCCATCACCCGCAGCCAGCCCTCGGCGACGCCCCGCACCTCCAGGGTGCTGCCCTGGCTTACCACCGTGACCACGGGGTTGTTGAAGCCCGGACCCGAGCGCACGTTAAGGGTGGGAGAGGTGACCACCACCAGGTTGGGGGCCGGGCTGGGCGCCACCACCACCGGCGGCTCGGGCGAGGCCACCGCCACGCCGGTAGGAGGCGCCACCACCACATACCCGGTGGGGACCTGGCGATAATAGACGCCGCCGAAGGTGTGGTAGGTCACTCCCGCCACCGCCAGGGTGGCTATCCCCAGGGGCAGTATCTCCACCACCGCCCCCAGGGGCGGACGCACCCGCAGATAGCCACGGGGACCGTGCTGGTAGAAGTAGCCGCCATGGTAGAAATATCTGGCGCCTCTCACGGTTACATCGACATGGCCGCGCGGCAGGCGGTCTAGGTAATGCGCCCCCTCGGCCCAGGCCCCGGAAGGCGCCCCCAAGGCGCAGGCCAGCATCAGGTACAGGGCGCGGCCCAGGCGCGACACGGTTTTTTTATTCATGGCAAATCCCTGCTCGAAAAAAGGTTCTTCGTGGTCATCGCGGCGCTGGATTCCAGAGTTCGGCGCCATCCGCGCCACCGGACGTGGCAGCCCAGGCGCGGGTGCTAACTCCGTAACCTTGTTTTTCGCCGCCGGACTCCATCTCCGTGCTTAGAACAGGCCGGCGATGGCCTGCACCAGACCCTGGCGCAGATAGGGCTCGGCCTCGGCGAACTCCAGGTTCACCTTCTTGGCGCTACTGGCGATGCGGGTCTGGTACTTGAGCATGTTGGTCATCTTGGCCGAGCGCTGTTGCTGGTAGGTCTGGGCGCTGCCTTGTTGCAGGGTGGAGGAGAACTCCTCGCTCACGGCGGCGGCGGTGCGCTCCTCGATCTGGATGTCGGTGACCGCCGCGTACCACACCACCTTGACCAGGGCGTCGGCCACCACCTCGGCGGCGCCGGCGGCTATGCCTCCGATGGCCGCGCCCTTCCAGGCGGCGTGGCCCCCGGCGCCGCCCAGGAGGGCCCCGGTGGTGGCGCCGGCCAGCACGCCGCCATAGCCCAGGCCGGTGGCATAGTCCAGTGCCGACTGATCGGTGCGCCCCACGGCCAGGACGTTGGCCTGCAGGATGTATTGGGCCTGGGCGGGATCGCTGACGATGGTGTAGCCCTTGGCGGCGATGGCCGCGGCCACGTCTGGCTCGATGAAGAAGGGCTTGTCGGAGGTGTTGCGCACCTGGATGAAGATGGTGCGTAACTGGGGCGCCACCGGCTCCAGGAAGATGCTGGCGCTCATCTTGGTCTGCACGTCCAGGTCCTTGTTCTCCAGGGCCGTGTAGGTGGCCGCGCAGCCGCTGAGCAGGGCCGCGCACGCCAGCGCCACCGCCAAGAGACCCAAACCGATTAAGCGGTGTGTCATCGAAAGCCTCCCGGTTTTACTTGATAATTAGCGACTGGCCTGGTTCTGGGCGCCGCCCGGCGCCGCCTGGCCACAATGCAGATGGATGAAACCGGGGCCGAAGTTGCCTTGCCAGTGATGGCCCAAAAGGTTGTCCGCGCCGGTGAGCCGCAGCCGTTCCTGGGCCCACAAGGGCAGCCCGCTGATGGTGATGCTGGCAAAGCAGGGGCCGTGCTCGCGCAAGACCACCACCAGGGCGCTGAGGCCCAGATGGTCCAGGCCCCGGGGCTGGCGCACCTCCAGATGCAGGTGTTCCAGGCCGTGTTCGCCGCTCAGCAAGCCTCCCAGGCTTTCCAGGATGTCCTCGGCGCCCACCTGCTCTCCCAGGATGATGGACAGCTCCTGGCCGCGTCGCCGCACCTCCAGGGGCGGGGCCTGGCCGCCGACCACCTCCGTGGGCATACGTCCCAAGAGGGCATCGGGCAGCATGAGCAGCATCTCCAGGCGATGGTCATTCATAATTTCCATGGCTTGGTCTCCCGTCTATTGGCCTTACCGACAATATCCACGGAGGGTTAGGCCGGTTGCTCCCCAGACACAGCAGAAGCCGTGCCAAGCCAGCACGGCGCGGGGCCAAGCAGGAACAACCCCTCTGCCGGCCGCCGATCGGCGATGGCCGCCGGGTCTGGCCCGCTGGTCTTAAGCGGCCCAAAACACAGGAGCCTTGCACGGTAAGCCCAGGCTTGCGCCGCTTGACGGGGGTGGGCGGGGAGGCCCAGCCGGCGACCTTTCGCGCCACTGGTTATCAACAAAACTGCCCTCAACCCTTGCGGACCTGGATAATTTGTGCGCAGCCAGCCTCTTGTAATGAATATATTTTTCTCACCCCGGCCGGCCTGGCCCTTGGGCGGGCCAACGGCCTTGTCGCCAACTGCTCAATGCCCATGGGGATACCTGGTAGTGGCGGAATCGCGCCGGCTGGCATGGGTCCTGCTTGGATTGGCGGGATCCGGGCTGGGCCACGAAAACAAGGATGGCGGCGAGGTGCCCCGGGAAGACCCGCCGGCCCCCGGCGCCGTGCTGGCGGGAAGCGCAGCGGGGCGCTAGACTCCGTGGCGTGACTGGCCAGGCGGCAGGGCCGCCCACCCCATGGCGACCATGGCACGGGGCCTCCTGCCCCAAAACGGGAAGATATAGACCTTGGAAAACAGCGGTGGGCGGCTAGCGCGCGGGCGCGGGCAAGGCGCCTGGGGTCCCCTGGGCCAGCGCAACTATCGGCTGTTCTTCGGCGGCCAACTTATCTCTCTCATCGGCACCTGGACCCAAAACGTGGCCCAGGCCTGGCTGATCTACGCCTTGACCGGCTCCAGCCTGCACCTGGGCCTGGTGGGCTTCGCCGGGCAGGTGCCCGTGTTTCTGCTGGCCCTGCTGGGTGGCACCCTGGCCGACCGGGTGGACCGGCGCCGGCTCCTGGTGGCCACCCAGAGCATGGCCATGCTGCTGGCCTTCACCCTGGCCGCGCTGACCATGTCGGGGCTGGTGCGGGAGTGGCATGTCATCTGCCTGGCCTTTGCGCTGGGGGTGGTCAACGCCGTGGACATGCCCACCCGCCAATCCTTCTTGCCCGAGATGGTGGAGCGCCGGATGCTGCACCGGGCCATTGGCCTGAACTCCTCCATGTTCAACGGCGCGCGCATGGCCGGTCCGGCCCTGGCCGGGTGGCTGGTGGCCGCGGTGGGCGAGGGCTGGTGCTTCGTGATCAACGGCTTGAGCTTTCTGGCCGTGATCCTGGGCCTGCTGTTGATGCGCCTGCCCGCCAGGCCGGCCCCGACCCCGGGGCCGCAGGTCTCCACGCCTGGCCAGATAGGCGCCGGCCTGAGCTATGCCTGGCAACGGCGCGCCATCCGGGGCCCCTTGATGATGCTGGGTCTGAGCAGCCTGTTGGGAGCGCCCTATCTGGTGTTGATGCCGGTCTTCGCCAGCCGGGTTCTGGGGGGTGGACCCGGCACCCTGGGCCTGCTCATGGGCGCTTCCGGCCTGGGGGCCCTGATCGCGGCCCTGTACCTGGCCTCGCGCTCCCAAAGCGATGGTCTGGAGCGTTGGCCCTACTACGCCGCCGCCGGCTTCGGCCTTTGCCTGGGGCTGTTCAGCCTCTCCAGCGGTCTGGCCTTGGCCTTGGTCCTGCTGGTGCCCACGGGTTTCTGCATGATGCTGCAGGCCGCCTGCACCAACACCCTGCTGCAGCAACTGGTTCCTGACCATCTGCGTGGGCGGGTCATGGCCGTGTACGTGATGATGTTCATGGGAAGCATGCCTTTTGGCTCCCTGCTGGAGGGAGCCCTGGCCAGAGTCCTGGGCGTCAGGCTGGCCGTGGGCCTGGGAGCCGGGGCCTGTCTGATCGCGGCCCTGATCTCGCTGAGGAAGACGCGCGGGAACCCGCCCCGGGCATGAGCCATGCCAGGACTTGACGCCTGAGAGAGCGGCTATTTATGGGGGAGTGAAAATACCCGACGCCGACCTTGGGTCGGGTCCATCCGACGGCCTCTCCACGGGAGCCGATCACGCCGGCCGGACCACAACGCCAACCGACCTGTTTATGCCCAGCCGGGGGCACCCGGCGCCGGCTCCCGGCCCGCGCGACGGCCTCTCCACGGGAGCCAACCACGCCGGCCGGACCACAACCTCAACCGACCCGTTTATGCCCAGCCGGGGGCACCCGGCCTATTCGTAGTGGATCACGGGCACGTCTTCTTCCAGGCGCAGAAGCACGCGTTTTTTCTTGCAGAGGTCCACATCTTCCCAGGTCACCTCGCTGCCGGTGGAGTCCACCACCACCAGGTCCCAGCGGCACTGGTCGTCCGGGCGGTTGAAGCCGACCTTGGCCTCCTCGCCGGGCAGCAGCAGGTCGCGCTTCAGGAGATCATCGTCCCAGGTGGTGGCCTGGGGGGGCACCACGAAGAACTTGTCGATGGCCAGGCCGGTCTGGTTGACCAGGGTGAAGTCGTGGTTGCCGGCCCAGGCCGCCAGGCTGGCGCCGGCCAGGACCGTGGCCAGGAGCAGGGCCATCCAAGTTTTGCAGCGCATGTTCACCCCCGCAGGTGCCGGCCATTTATCGCCCGCCAATCTAGCACATCCAGGGCGCCAAGCAAGCCCCTAGCGCTTGGCCGGCGGAGCGGCGGCCGGGGCGGGCGCCGGGGCGGGCGCCGGGGCGGCGGCTGGAGGCTTGGCCGGGGCGGTTGGAGCGGTGCCGGCGGCGGCCGT
>JAZDIQ010000072.1:0-8920 GCA_043804825.1 Pseudomonadota bacterium | reverse complement strand
AAGGCCACGAACTTGGCCTGACCATAGGTCGCCAGGCATTTGGTGATCGCGGCCGTCAACGTGGTCTTGCCGTGATCGATGTGACCGATGGTGCCTACGTTAACGTGCGGCTTCTTGCGCTCGAACTTCGCCTTGGCCATGATATATACCTCCTCTAAGCCGCCAGGCCCTGACGCCCGGCCTCTCGCTCGGCCCGCGCCTTCTCGATGACCTCTTGGGCCAGAGCGGCGGGCAATGGATCGTAATGGGAAAATTCCATGCTAAAGGTGGCCCGGCCCTGGGTGGCCGAGCGCAAATCGGTGGCATAACCGAACATTTTGGCCAGGGGCACCTGGGCGGCTACCACCTGCACCCCGGGACGCGAATCCATGCCTTGCACGCGGCCCCGGCGGGCGCTCAAGTCGCCCATCACGTCACCCAGATAATCCTCGGGCGTGGTGACTTCCAGCTTCATGACCGGTTCCAGCATGCCCGGACCAGCGGCCTTGACCGCGTCCTTCAGGGCCATGGAGCCAGCGATGAAGAAGGCGCGCTCGTTGGAGTCCACCTCGTGGAAGGAACCGTCCACCAGGCTGATCTCCATGTCCACCAGGGGGTAGCCGGCCAGCACGCCCTTATCGGCGGCGTCGCGGATGCCCTTCTCGGTGGGGGCGATGTATTCCTTGGGGATGATGCCGCCCACGATCTTGTCGTTAAAGACGATGCCGCTGCCGGGCTCGCCGGGGGCGATCTCGATCTTGACGTGGCCGTACTGGCCGCGACCGCCGCTCTGGCGCACGTAGCGTCCCTCGGCCTTGGCCGGCTTGCTGATGCGCTCGCGGTAGGCCACCTGGGGCGCGCCCACCTCGGCGTCGACCTTGAACTCGCGGCGCAGGCGGTCGACGATGATCTCCAGGTGCAATTCACCCATGCCCCGGATGACGGTCTGGCCGGACTCCTCGTCGTGGTTGACGCGGAAGGAGGGGTCCTCGGCGGCCAGGCGGGCCAGGGCCATGCCCAGCTTCTCGGCCAGGGGCTTGCTGGTGGGGCGGATGGCCACGCTCACCACCGGCTCGGGGATGAACATGGACTCCAACACCAGGGGACGGCTGGGATCGCAGAGGCTGTCGCCGGTGCCGGCGGTCTTCAGGCCCACCGCCGCCACTATGTCGCCGGCAAAGACCTCCTTGACCTCCTCGCGCTGGTTGGCGTGCATCTTGAGCAGTCGCCCGATGCGCTCTTTCTTGTCGCGGCTGGTGTTGAACAGGGTGTCGCCGGACTTGAGGCTGCCGGAATAGATGCGCAGGAAGGTGAGCTGCCCCACGTAGGGGTCGCTCATCAACTTGAAGGCCAGGGCCGAGACCGGGGAGTCGTCGGAGGCGGTGACCTCCACCGGGGCGCCGTTGGCGTCGCTGGCCACGATGGCGGCTACCTCCAGGGGCGAGGGCATGTAATCCACCACCGCGTCCAAGAGGGGCTGGATGCCCTTGTTCTTGAAGGCCGAACCCAGAAACACCGGAATGATGGCCGCCTGCAGGACGCCCTTG
Organism: Pseudomonadota bacterium; assembly: GCA_043804825.1. GTDB lineage: Bacteria > Desulfobacterota > Desulfarculia > Desulfarculales > Desulfarculaceae > JACRDC01. The sequence continues at coordinate 7,394 of JAZDIQ010000072.1, read as the reverse complement.
CGCAGGGCCTTCTTCAGCTCGGACTCGCTGGGCTCCTCGCCGGCCAGGTATTTCTCCATGAGCTTGTCGTCGAATTCGCAGGCCGTCTCCACCAGTTCCAGGCGGGCGGCCTCCACATCCTCGACCATGTCGGCGGGGACCTCGCCCATGACCACCTGGCTGCCCTTGCTGGCCTCGTCAAAGGTCAGGCTCTGGCGGGTGACCAAATCCACCACGCCCTGGAAGCCTTCCTCGCGGCCGATGGGCAACTGCAAAAAGAGCGGGCGACAGCCCAGGCGCGACTTCATCATCTCCACGCAACGGGCATGATCGGCGCCGGTGCGGTCCATTTTGTTGATGAAGGCCACCCGGGGCACCTGGTAACGGTCGGCCTGGCGCCACACCGTCTCGGACTGGGGCTGCACCCCGCCCACGGCGCAGAACACGGCGATGACGCCGTCCAGCACCCTTAGGGAGCGCTCGACCTCGATGGTGAAATCAACGTGACCGGGAGTGTCGATGATGTTGAAGCGGCAGTCCTTCCAGAAGCAGGTGGTGGCGGCGCTGGTGATGGTGATGCCGCGCTCCTGCTCCTGCTCCATCCAGTCCATGGTGGCAGCGCCGTCATGCACCTCCCCGATCCGGTGGGATACACCGGTGTAGAAGAGAATGCGCTCGGTGGTGGTGGTCTTACCGGCATCGATATGGGCCATGAGCCCGATATTGCGTTGCCTGACCAAGGGTACCTGACGTGCCACGAGAATAACCCTAAATGCCTTTCAAACCTTGCGATACCGCATGAATAGCCATGCGTCTGGACTGCTCTTTATTTCAGCGCCGCCAAAGGCTGGCCCCCGGCCGGCGCCCTTTACAGAGAACGATACCGCGCGGACCTACCAGCGGTAGTGGGCGAAAGCCTTGTTGGCGTCGGCCATGCGGTGCGTGTCTTCCTTCTTCTTAACCGCGCTGCCACGACCGGCGGCGGCGTCCATCAGCTCGGCGGCCAAACGCTCGGCCATGGTCTTCTCGCCGCGGCCGCGGGCGTAGCTGATGATCCAGCGCATGGCCAGGGCCTGCCGGCGCTCGGTGCGAATCTCCACCGGCACCTGGTAGGTGGAACCGCCCACCCGGCGGCTCTTGACCTCGATCATGGGGCGCACGTTCTCCAGGGCCTTCTCGAAGACCCTTAAGGGGTCCTCGTTCATGCGCTCGCGGATGCGGTCCATGGCACCGTAGAGAATCTGCTCAGAGGTGGACTTCTTGCCGTCGTACATCAGCTTGTTGGCAAACTTGGCCAAAACCCGGCTGCGGTACTTGGCGTCGGGGATAATTTCCCTCTTGGGTACTTCGCGTCTCCTGGGCATCTTTCTCTACCTTATTTCGGGCGCTTGGTGCCGTACTTGGAACGGCCCTGGCGACGGTCTTGCACACCAACCGCGTCCAAGGTGCCGCGCACGATGTGATAACGCACACCGGGAAGGTCCTTGACGCGACCGCCGCGGATCAGCACCACCGAGTGTTCCTGAAGGTTGTGACCCACGCCGGGGATGTAGCTGGTGACCTCGATGCCGTTGGTCAAGCGCACCCTGGCCACCTTGCGCAAGGCCGAGTTGGGCTTCTTGGGCGTGGTGGTGTACACGCGAATGCAAACGCCGCGCTTCTGGGGCGAACTCTGCAAGGCCGGGGTGGCCTTCTTTTTGCGCTCCTGCTCGCGGCCTTTGCGCACTAGCTGGTTGATGGTCGGCAACGAAAAGCCTCCTGTCACATTCAGTCGGTCCCGGACGGCTAACTACCTAAAAGTCCGGTGCTTACTATTCTCGATTCAGATGGCCCCCCAGGGGCCGCGATTCCGACGAAAGCACGTTCGCCCCCCTTTGCCCCCTCTAGGGACATCCGAACGCGAACGGTCCGTGGAATTGCTACTTGTACCTCGTAGCCGGCCAACTGTCAAGGGCTTAATATGCGAGCCCCCTTCAGCGCCGCCGGGTTGGGAGCCCCCACCCGGCGGGCCTGGGAGCCATCTCCCGCCGCCCCCAAGGACTGGGCTGGTGCCAACTGTGCCGGACCGGGGAAATATAGAGCATAAACGGAGTTTTGGCAAGCCCTGTTACAATTGTGCCACAATTGGCGCCAACCCGGCCTTCCCGAGCCTTTCCCCGCCGCTGGCCGGGATGGCCCCCAGGCTTGTTTTTACTGCTAAAATAGCATGTTACCCGCCAGCAGCCATGGCCGCTGGCCCGCACAAGAAACCGGGCCCGCGGCGCCTCATGCGGCGGCGCGGGCCCGGTGGCTAACTAGCTGGCTCGCAAGGCTATATAGGCTAAGGGCCTTCCTATACCGCCGCCTCGCTGTCCACGGTGTCGCGCTCGGTCAACAAGCCAGGCTCCACCACTCCCGTGCCCCCGGTGTCCTCGGCCAGGGCCGTCTCCAACTCGGCGTCGGTGTAGCGCACCGACTGGCGGTAATCCACCGGCGCCTCGGCATGGGGTATGTGCAGGTCGCGGTAGCGCACCAGGCCGGTGCCGGCGGGGATGAGCCGGCCCATGATGACGTTCTCCTTCAGGCCCTTCAGGTCGTCCACCTTGCCGGCTATGGCCGCCTCGGTGAGCACCTTGGTGGTCTCCTGGAAGGAGGCCGCCGAGATGAAGGAGTCGGTGGAGAGGCTGGCCTTGGTGATGCCCAACAACAGCGGCTCGGCCGAGGCGTACTTGAGCCCCTCCTTGTCCATGCGGGCGTTCTCCTCGTCGAAGCGCCACTTCTCCACCTGCTCGCCCATGAGGAAGTTGCTGTCGCCGGCGTCCTTGACGCGCACGCGCCTGAGCATCTGGCGCACGATCACCTCGATGTGCTTGTCGTTGATCTTCACGCCCTGCAGGCGGTAGACCTCCTGCACCTCGTCCACCAGGTAGCGGGCCAGGTCCTTGACCTCGCGGCTCCTGAGGATGTCGTGGGGGTTGATGCTGCCGTCCATCAGGGGCTCGCCGGCGCGCACGAAGTCGCCCTCGTGCACGGTGACGTGCTTGCCCTTGGGGATCAGGTATTCACGGGGCTCGCCGATGTCGGGGGTGACGACGATCTTGCGCTTGCCCTTGGTCTGCTTGCCAAAGGCCACCAAACCGTCGATCTCGCTGATGACCGCCGTCTCCTTGGGCTTGCGCACCTCGAACAACTCGGCCACCCGGGGCAGACCGCCGGTGATGTCCTTGGTCTTGGTGGTCTCGCGGGGGATACGCGCCAACACGTCGCCGGCCCGGACGGGGTCGCCCTCGGAGACCATGATGATGGCGCCCACGGGCAAGAGGTAACGGGCCTCGCCGCGCCCGCCGGGCAGCCTGGCGGTCTTGGTGGTGCCCAGGTCCTTGATGGAGATGCGCGGCCGCAGGTCGGGGTTCTTGGACTCGGTGGTCACCTTGGTGGAACGACCGGTCACCGGGTCCAAGCGCTCCTGCATGGTCACGCTTTCCAGGATGTCGCCGAACTTGACCTCGCCCTCCACGTCGGTGAGGATGGGGGAGGTGTAGGGGTCCCACTGGGCCACCACGTTGCCGGCGGTCACGCTGTCGCCTTCCTGGAAGAGCAGGTGGGCGCCGTAGGGGATCTTGTAGCGCTCGCGCTCGCGGCCGCCCTCGCCCATGATGGCCAACTCGCCGTTGCGGTTCATGACCACGGGCTGGCCCTCGGAAGACTGCACGGTGACCAGGTTGATGTACTTGAGCTGGCCGGTGTAGCGCGCCTCCACCCGGGACTGCTCGGCCCTCCGGGCCGCCGCGCCACCGATGTGGAAGGTGCGCATGGTCAGCTGGGTGCCCGGCTCGCCGATGGACTGGGCGGCGATGATGCCGATGGCCTCGCCCACGTCCACGGGCTTGCTATGGGCCAGGTCGCGGCCGTAGCACTTACTGCAGACGCCGCGTTTGCACTCGCAGGTGAGCACCGAGCGGATGTCGGCCCGCTCCACGCCGGCCTCCTCCAGCTTGGCCACGCCCTCCTCGTCGATCTCGTCGTTGGCCGGGATCAGTATCTCGCCGGTCAAGGGGTCGCGGATGTCCTTGAGGGCCGTGCGCCCCAACACGCGCTCGCCCACGTGCTGGATGACCTCGCCGCCCTCGCGCAGGGCCTCCACCTCGATGCCGTTGATGGTGCCGCAGTCTATCTCGGTGACGATGGCGTCCTGGCTGACGTCCACCAGGCGGCGGGTGAGGTAGCCCGAGTTGGCGGTTTTCAGCGCCGTGTCGGCCAGACCCTTGCGGGCGCCGTGGGTGGAGATGAAGTACTGCAACACCGTCAGCCCCTCGCGGAAGTTGGCGGTGATGGGCGTCTCGATGATCTCGCCGGAGGGCTTGGCCATCAGACCGCGCATGCCGGCCAACTGCTTCATCTGGTCCTTGGAGCCGCGGGCGCCGGAGTCAGCCATCATGAAGATGGGGTTGAAGCTGGTGGTGGTGATCTCGGTGCCGTCGGCCCCCTTGACCGTGTCGGTGCTGATCTCGTCCATCATCTCCTTGGCGACATCCTCGGTGGCCTTGGCCCAGATGTCCACGGCCTTGTTGTACTTCTCGCCGTCGGTGATGATGCCGTCCTTGTATTGCTTCTCGATCACCCGCACCTCGGCCATGGCCTGGTCGATGATGCCGGGCTTGCGGGCCGGGATGACCATGTCCTTGACGCAGATGGAGAGCCCGCTACGCGTGGAATAGTAGTAGCCCATGTCCTTGAGGCGGTCGGCCAAGAGCACCGTGGCCTTGGTGCCGGCCATGCGGTAGCAGCGCCCCACCAGGGTCTTCAAGGCCTTCTTGTCCATGACCTGGTTGATCTGCTCGAAGGACATCTCCCGGGGCAGCACGTCGTTAAGCAGCACCCGGCCCACGGTGGTCTTGTAGCGCTTGCCCTTGATGCGGCACTGGATGGCCGCGTGCAGGCTCACGGCGCCGGCGTCGTAGGCCATGCGCACCTCGCCGGGGTCGGAGAAGGACTTGCCCTCGCCGGCGGCCAGGGGGCGCTCGCGGGTCAGGTAGTAGAGCCCCAGCACGATGTCCTGGTTGGGCACGATGATGGGCTCGCCGTTGGCCGGCGAGAGGATGTTGTTGGTGCTCATCATCAGCACCCGGGCCTCGATCTGGGCCTCGATGGACAGCGGCACGTGCACGGCCATCTGGTCGCCGTCGAAGTCGGCGTTGTAGGCCTGGCAGACCAGGGGGTGCAGCTGGATGGCCTTGCCTTCCACCAGCAGCGGCTCAAAGGCCTGGATGCCCAGGCGGTGCAGGGTGGGGGCGCGGTTGAGCATCACCGGGTATTCGCGCACCACCTCGGAGAGGGTGTCCCACACCTCCGGGGACTCGCGCTCCACCAGCTTCTTGGCGCCCTTGATGGTGGTGACCAGGCCCTTGGCCTCCAGCCGGTTGTAGATGAAGGGCTTGAACAGCTCCAGAGCCATCTTCTTGGGCAGGCCGCACTGGTGCAGGCGCAGGTCCGGGCCGATGACGATGACCGAGCGGCCCGAGTAGTCCACGCGCTTGCCCAAGAGGTTCTGGCGGAAGCGGCCCTGCTTGCCCTTGAGCATGTCGGACAGGGACTTCAAGGGGCGCTTGTTGGGGCCGGTGATGGTCTTGCCCCGGCGGCCGTTGTCGAATAGCACGTCCACGGCCTCTTGCAGCATGCGCTTCTCGTTGCGGATGATGATATCCGGGGCGCTAAGCTCGTGCAGGCGGCGCAGGCGGTTGTTGCGGTTGATCACCCGCCGGTAGAGGTCGTTCAGGTCGCTGGTGGCGAAGCGGCCGCCGTCCAACGGCACCAGGGGGCGCAGGTCCGGGGGCAGCACCGGGATGATGTTCATGATCATCCACTGGGGCTCGTTGCCGCTCTCGCGGAAGGCGTCGATGACCTTCAGGCGCTTGGACAGCTTCTTGCGCTTGGCCTCGCTGGTGGTGGTCACCATCTCGGCCCTGAGTTCCTCCCACAGCCGGCCCAACTCCACTTGGGTCAGGAGCTCCTGGATGGCCTCGGCGCCGATGCCGGCCCGGAAGTGGTTGCCGTATTCTTCCTTGAGCTGGCGGTAGCGCTCCTCCACCACCAGGGTGGCCTTGGTCAGCGGGGTGTCGCCGGGGTCCAGGATGATGTAGCTCTCGAAGTAGAGAACCTTCTCCAGCTCCTTCAAGGTCAGGTCCAACAGGTTGCCCACCTTGGAGGGCAGGGACTTGAGGAACCAGATGTGGGCCACCGGCGTGGCCAGGTCGATGTGGCCCATGCGCTCGCGGCGCACCTTGGACTGGATCACCTCCACGCCGCACTTTTCGCAGACCACGCCGCGGTGCTTCATGCGCTTGTACTTGCCGCAGTTGCACTCGTAGTCCTTGGTGGGTCCGAAAATCTTGGCGCAGAACAAGCCGTCGCGCTCGGGCTTGAAGGTGCGGTAGTTGATGGTCTCGGGCTTCTTGACCTCGCCGAAGGACCAGGCCTTGATCTTCTCGGGGCTGGCCAGGCTGATCTTCACGGCGTCGAAGGACAACGGGTCCTTGGGTTTGGCGAAGTAGCTATAGAGATCTTCCAAGGGACTTCTCCTTTACTCCGAGGCGGCGGCCAGGTCGGTCCGGTGCTCGATCATCTCCACGTCCAGGCAGAGGGCTTGCAGCTCCTTGACCAAGACGTTGAAACTCTCGGGCAGTCCCGCCTCCAGGTTGTTCTCGCCCTTGACAATCTTTTCGTACATCCGGGTGCGCCCGGCCACGTCGTCGCTCTTGACGGTGAGGAACTCCTGCAACGAGTAGGCGGCGCCGTAGGCCTCCATGGCCCAGACCTCCATCTCGCCCAGGCGCTGACCGCCGAACTGGGCCTTGCCGCCCAGCGGCTGCTGGGTGACCAGGGAGTAGGGTCCGATGGAGCGGGCGTGAATCTTGTCGTCCACCAGGTGGTGCAGCTTGAGCATGTACATGGCGCCCACCGTGATCGAGCGGTCGAAGCTGTCGCCGGTGCGGCCGTCGGTGAGCCGGGCCTGGCCCGTGGCCGAGACGCCGGCCAACTCCAGGAGGTTCCTGATCTCCTCCTCGGAGGCGCCGTCAAAAACCGGCGTGGCCAGGGGCACGCCCCGCCGGAGTTGCTCGGCCACGATGGCCATTTCCTCGTCCTTGATGCCGCCGAAGGCCTCTTCCATCTCAACGGGCGAATAAATCTCGGCCAAGAGGGTGCGCAGCTCCTTGATCTTGGCCTTCTGCGCGGTCTTGACCTTGGCCTCGGCGATGGAGTCGATCATGCGCCCGATCATGTAGCCCAGCTCGCGGCTGGCCCAGCCCAGGTGGGTCTCCAAGACCTGGCCCACGTTCATGCGGCTGGGCACGCCCAGGGGGTTCAGGACGATGTCCACCGGCGTGCCGTCGGAGAAATAGGGCATGTCCTCCTCGGGCAGAATGCGGCTGACCACG
>JAZDIQ010000071.1:0-57390 GCA_043804825.1 Pseudomonadota bacterium | reverse complement strand
CCACAGCGGGGACGCCGCAGGAACAGGCGGAATTCAACCATGGTGTCATTGCGAGGAGCATCCCCGAAAGGGCTGCGACGCGGCAATCCACCCTATTTCTGGTTTTGACGGGATCACAACGGCGCGGCGGCAACCCAAAGTCAAAGTAGGGTGGATTGCTTCGCTGCGCTCGCAATGACACTAATTCTTGGATGGTGAAAAACCCGGGCGAGGATAAACCACGCCCGTCTTATAGTGGTCACAAGCCAGAACGGGAGCCGCCTGCGCCGGCCAGGTAAATGCAGCCAACCGACCCGTTATCGCCCGCCGAGGCTCTCGGCCACCTCCCCTACCGCCTCGATGACCCGCGTCACCTCTTCATCGGTGATGGCCGGGAACAAGGGCAGCGTCAGGGTGCTATCGCCGATGCGCTCGGCCACCGGGAAGTCGCCGGGCTTATACCCGAAGCGCTGGCGGTAGTAGGTCAAGAGGTGGATGGCGCGGTAGTTCACCGACACGCCGATGCCCCGGGCTTGCAATTCGCTCAAGAAACGGTCGCGCTGCTCCACCCAGATGGTGAAGAGATGCCGGCCGCTCTTGCTGCCCGCCGGCACCCGGGGGAAGTCCACCCCCGGCATCCGGGCAAAGGCCTCCTCGTAGCGCCGGCTGACCGCCTCGCGCCGGGCCCACAGCTCATCGATGCGCCTTAGCTGGGGCGAGAGCATGGCCGCCAGCACATCGGGCAGGTTGGCCTTGCGCCCCAGCTCCAGCATGTCCCAGTGCTGAAAGGCGCCCTTGTAGCGGTCGGCGGCGCCCTTGCTCATGCCGTGCATGCGCAGGGACTTGAGCCGCTCGGCCAGGGCCTCGTCATGCACCGCCACGGCCCCACCCTCGGCGCAGGTGATGTTCTTGGTGGCGTAGAAACTGTAGCAGGCCAGATCGGCCAGGTCGGCCGAGCCCAGGCCGTCGCGGCGGGACTCGATGGCATGCGCGCAGTTGCTGATGATCTTCAGGCCGTGCCGGTCGGCGATGGCTCGCAGGGTAGACATGTCACAGAGCGCCCCGTAGAGGTGCACCGGCAGGATGGCCCGGGTGCGCGGGGTTATGGCCGCCTCCACCTTGGCGGCGTCCAGGTTGCCGGTGGACGGCTCCACGTCCACCAAGACCGGCACGGCCCCCAGCTCCATGCACACGTTGGCCGTGGCGATGAAGGTCATGGGCGTGCTGATCACCTCGTGGCCGGGGCCGATGTCCAGGGCCATCAGCGCCAGCTCCAGGGCGGCGGTGCCGGTGGCCACGGTCACGGCGCGGGGCACCCCCAGGTAGGCGGCGAATTCCTCCTCGAAGCGGGCGCAGGCCCCGCCGGTGGTGATGAACAGCCCCTCCAGCACCTTGAGGCAGGCCTCTTTTTCCTCTTGCCCCAGGCTGTGCCGAAAAAAATCCACCTTGTCCTGTCCCATGCCCGCCTCCTGGTGTATGACGTCCCGCTCCACGGCCTTGCCGTCCCTGCCGGCAACCTTAACCGCTTTACCCGCCCGGGGCAAGGATGGCCCGTCAGGCGGGTTTGCATTTGCCGGCGGGGAGCTTTTCGGTTAGAGATACAGCCATGACACACCCGCCCACCATAGCCTCTCGGCCAGCCGGCCCCCCCCGGCTGCAACGCTGGTTCATCCGCCTGCTGGTGGCGGCGGTGCTCTTGCGGCTGCTGATCGGCTTGGGTCTTTTTCTGTGGGGGCAAGGGATCAACCCCGACTACCCCGTGGCGGCCATGTCCCAGCGGCTCATGGCCCCCGACGGCCAGGGCTACCACACCGGCGCCATGAAGGTGCATGAATACTGGGCCGACCCCAACCCCCACAAGGTGCTGCGCCACGAGCACATGGTGGCCCGTTTCTCGGTGCTGGTGGGGGCGGCGTACCACCTGATCTGGCCCCATCCCCTGGTGATGACCCTGCTCAACTGCCTGTGCTACCTGGGGGTGGGCCTGCTGGCCCGAGGCCTGGGGCTTAGCCTGGGGCAACCTCCGGCGCGGGCCGCCGGCCTGGCGCTGATCATCTGCCTGTGGCCGCCCTCCCTGGCCTGGTCGGCGCTGCCCATGAAGGACAGCGTCAGCGTTTTCTTGATCTTCGCCATTCTGAGCCAGATGCTCTACCTGGCCCGGGGGGCGGGCGGCAGTTGGCCCCGGGGCATCCTGGCCGGGGCGGGACTGCTGCTCTGCGCGGGGCTGATGATCTACACGCGCTTCTACTTCGGCTATGTGGTGCTGGCCGCCAGCGCCCTGCCCCTGCTGGCCCGGCTGCTGCCCAGCCCCCAGCCCGGCCCGCGACCAGCCTGGCCGGCCCTCCTGGGGGTGCTGGCCCTGGGAGTGGCGGCCTTTGCGCTCACCCAATCCTGGCACCGGGAATACTTTGTGTACTTCGAGCAGGGCGAGCTGCTGCCCCGCAGCCAGTTCGAGGCCGCCATTAGCCAGACCTACTCCGCCCATAAACCAACAGCCCCGCCGGCCGCCGCGCCCGCCCCGGAGACCCAGGCCGAGCCGGCCCGTCCCGACCCGCCCCGGCCGCCGCAGGACCCGGCCCATTTGTGGCGGGAGCTGAACGGCTACCGCGAACGCTTCCAGCACTTCGCCGGCCGCTCCCTGGCCCCGGACGCCGACGCCTCCCTGGGCGGCGGCCTGCTGCACGCCCTGCGCGACATCATGCTCTTCCCCTATCCCTGGCAGCGCTGGCCCGCCACCCAGCACTGGACGGCCATGAACCTCCTGGTCTCGACGCAGGGCCTGCTCTGGTACGGCCTGTTGCTGGGCATCCTGCCGGGGATATATATCCACCTGCGCCGCCGCCCCGACGCGGCCCTGCCCCTGGCCCTGTGGGGGCTGGGCTTGGGCATCCTCTTGGCCTTCGTGGTGCTCAACCGGGGCACCCTGTTCCGCCTGCGCGACATGGCGCTCATGCCCCTGGTGCTGTTCTGGGACATGAGCTGGCTGGGGCGCTGGCGGCGGAAGCAACCACCGCCCCCGGTCAATTAACAGCCCGCGACAAGGAATTTTTATGTGGGGGCGGGGGTTATCCCCGCCCGTGTATTTTCTGGAGCGCCCTGCCACGGGAGCCACTGGCGCTGGTTACATCGACAGCGTAAACCGACCCGTATACGCCCAGCCCGGGGCACCGGGCAAAATCCCGGCGGTTCTTCTTTGTGCCTCGCCCAACCGCCCGGCCAGGTGGGGCATATTGACGCCGCGCCCTGCCGGCGATTAAGAATGGCCGGGCTGAGGGCGGGGCACGGGGTCTGGGTGGGAGAAAAAACAGGGGCTGCTGGCCCCAGGATATTACGGAGCAGGGGGGGGGCATGGGACGGACGGGGTGGTCTCGATGTTGACAAGCGACCTGTAACGGGAGCCGCCAGCCTTGACCAGCGCAGGCACGCCACCGACCCGTCTATGCCCGGCGGCGGGCACGCCGCCTAGCGCGACCCAACCTACGGCTTGGCATCTGTTGGTTTTTGTTGACCCGCGCCCTGTAACGGGAGCCGCCAGCCTTGACCAGCGCAGGCACGGCCACCGACCCGTATAAGCCCACCGCGGCTCGCGGTTAGGATTTGCCGCGCAGGAGCTGGATGGCCAGCAGGATGCCGCCGATGGTGATGGCGCTGTCGGCCAGGTTGAAGGCGGGCCAGTGCCAGGAGCGGTAATAGACCAGCAGGAAGTCGATGACCTGGCCCAGACGCAGGCGGTCCACCAGGTTGCCCAGGGCGCCACCGCAGACCAGGGCCACGCCCCAGAGCATGGCCTTGCCGCTGGCCAGGTGGCGCGTGACCATCCAGGTGCAGAACCCCAGGGCCAAGAGGGTGAGCGCCACCAGTATCCAGCGCCCGCCGGGCAGGTCGCTAAATAGGCCGAAGGCCGCGCCGGTGTTTTTCCAGAGCACCAGGTCGAAGAAACCGGGGATGACGGCGATGCGACCCAGGGGAACGATATAGTGCACGGCCACGGCCTTGGTCAGCTGGTCCAGACCCACCAGGGCCAGGCTGACCAGGGCCAGGAACTTCAGGCGCGCGGCCAAGCCTTACCTAGCCCTGGCTCACGGCGGCGGCGCAGCGGCCGCACAGCTCGGGGTGGCTGGCGTCAGCGCCGATGTCGGCCATGCGCATCCAGCATCGGGGGCACTTGGCGTGGGCGCTGGCCTTAATACCCACCCAGAGCCCAGCCGGTTCATTGGCCCAATAGCCTAGTTCACTGCCCACCCAAACATGGGCGATCAACCCTTCCGGCCTCACTGGTACGTCAGCGGTCAGATTCAACTGGCTGACCATGGTGATCTCCTGGAGGGCATCGCGGTTCTCTTGCAGGAAGGCCATCAGTTCGGCCGGGGCGGCCAGGGTCAGACTGGCCTCCAGGGAGTTGCCCACCTTGCTCAACACCTTCTCCTTGCGGGCCAGGTCCAGGGCCTTGTTCACCTCACCGCGCACGGCCAGCAGGCGCTCCCAGCGCTCGGCCAGCTCGGGGTCGCGCAGCTCGGGCTGCTCCGAGGGGAAGCCGGTGAGGTGCACGCTGGGGGCGATGGCCTTGGCCCCGGGTAAAAAGTCCCAGACCTCCTCGGCGGTGAAGGAGAGCAGGGGGGCCATGAGGCGCACCAGGCTCCCCGCGATGCGGTGCAGCACGGTCTGGGCGGCCCGACGGGCGGGGCTTTTGGCGGCGCTGGTGTAGAGGCGGTCTTTGAGCACGTCCAGGTAGAAGCCCGAGAGGTCCACGGCGCAGAAGTTGTGCAGGCCTTGGTAGACCTGGTGGAAGGCGAACTCCTGGTAGGCGCGCTTCAAGCGGGCGGTGAGTTCCTCCAGGCGATGCAGCATCAGGCGGTCCATCTCGCCCATGCTGGCGGGGTCCACGCCGTCCTGGGCCGGGTCGAAGTCGTAGAGGTTGCCCAGCATGAAGCGCATGGTGTTTCTTATGCGGCGGTAGGCCTCGGCCAGCTGCTTTAAGATCTCCTCGCTGATGCGGATGTCGTCGGTGTAATCCTCGGCGGCCACCCACAGGCGCAGTATCTCGGCGCCGTAGCGGTCGATGACCTGCTGGGGCGGGATGACGTTGCCCACCGACTTGCTCATCTTGCGCCCCTCGCCGTCCACCACGAAGCCGTGGGTGAGCACCATCTTGTAGGGCGGCTTGCCCCGGGTGCCCATGGCGCACAGGATGGAAGAGTGGAACCAGCCCCGGTGCTGGTCGGAGCCCTCCAGGTACATGTCCGCCGGCCAGGTGAGGTCGGCGCGGTCCTCCAGCACCGCCGCGTGGCTGGTGCCGGAGTCGAACCACACGTCCAGGATGTCGTGCTCCTTGGCCAGGTCGGCCGAGCCGCACAGGGGGCAGGCGGCGTGCTCGCCCAGCAGCTCGGCCGGGGTCTTGGCGAACCAGGCGTCGGCGCCCTCCTGGCGGAAGGCGTCCACCACCTTGTCGCTCATCTCGGGGGTGAGCACCGTCTCGCCGCAGGCCTGGCACTTGAAGACGATGATGGGCACGCCCCAGGAGCGCTGGCGGCTGATGCACCAGTCGGGGCGGTTCTCGATCATGCCGTGGATGCGCTCGCGTCCCCAGCGGGGCACGAACTTGACGTCGTTCTGGATGGCTTGCAGGGTGCGGCTACGCAGGCCGTTCTCCTCCATGGAGATGAACCACTGGTCGGTGGCGCGGAAAATCACGGGCTTCTTGCAGCGCCAGCAGTGGGGGTAGGAGTGGCTGATCTTCTGGCTGCCCAAGAGCGCCCCCACCTCCTGGAGCTTGGCCACCACCTGGGGGTTGGCGGCAAAGACCTCCTGGCCGGCGAAGAACTCCACCTCCGGGGTGAAGCGGCCGCCGTCGTCCAGGGGCGAGTAGACCTCCAGGTTGTAGCGCAGGCCGGTCTCGTAGTCCTCGCGGCCGTGGCCGGGCGCGGTGTGCACCAGGCCGGTGCCGGCCTCCAGGGTGACGTAGTCGGCCAGCACCACCAGGCTCTCGCGGTCGTAGAGGGGGTGCTTGGCCTTCTTGTGCTCCAGGTCCCGGGGATCGATGTCGGCGATCTTTTTCCAGCCGGTGAACCCGAAGGCCTCCATGCACGCCGGCGCCAGGCGCTCGGCCAGGATGTAGGCCTTGCCCTGGTGCTCCACGGCCACGTAGTCCAGCTCCGGGTGCAGGGCCACGGCCAGGTTGGCGGGGATGGTCCAGGGGGTGGTGGTCCAGATCACCAGGTAGGTGGGCAGGCCCTTCAGGGCCGGGTACTGGCCCGAGATGTCGTCCACCAGGGGGAAGGCCACGTAGATGCTGGGACTGGCATGATCGGCGTACTCAACCTCGGCCTCGGCCAAGGCGGTGCGGCAGGAGTTGCACCAATAGATGGGCTTTTTGGAGCGATAGACGCTGCCGTTGTGATAGAACCGCGCGAATTCCTTGGCGATGATGGCCTCGTAGGCGAACTTCATGGTCAGGTAGGGGTCGAACCAGTCGCCCAGGACCCCCAGGCGGATGAAGTCATTGCGTTGGATGTCGATGAACTTCTCGGCGTAGGCCCGGCAGGCTTTGCGGATCTCGATCACGTCCATCTGACGCTTCTTGGCGCCCAGCTTCTTGTCCACCTCGTGCTCGATGGGCAGTCCGTGGCAGTCCCAGCCCGGCACGTACACGGCGTTGAAGCCGTCCATCTGGCGGGATTTGACGATGAAGTCCTTGAGCACCTTGTTCAGCGCCGTGCCCATGTGGATATAGCCGTTGGCATAGGGCGGCCCGTCGTGCAGTATGTAGGGCGGACGGTCCGCGGCCTGGGCGCGCAACTGGCCGTAAAGGTCCATCTCTTGCCAGCGGGCCAGGAACTCGGGCTCGCGCGTGGGCAGGTTGGCCTTCATGGCGAAGGCGGTCTGGGGCAGGTTGAGGGTGCTCTTGTAGTCCATGGGATTCCTCGCCGGGCAAGTCTTACTGGGGTCCGCCGGAATAAACTCTTAAGATTTCAGCTTTCTACCACAGGGGGCGGGCAAGTCAAGGGCGGGGTGGACCCGGCGGGGTCCGGGCGGGGCCGGAACCTGCTTGACTTAAACGCCCGGCCGGTCTAAAGTTTATGGCAAAATGTCTTTGGAATGCGGGGGTTAAGTGGGACTTCTCAAACGGCTGTTGGGCAAAAGCCCCGAAAACGCCCGGCTGTTCGTCCTCAGCCTGGACGGGGTGCCCCACTCCTTCGTGCTGGGGGCCGTCAAAAGCGGGCTCATGCCCAACATGGCCAAGCTTTTGCGCGAGGGCTCCTGGGCGCGCATGAACTCGGTGCTGCCCACGGTTTCCACCGTGGCCTGGGCCACCTACGCCACCGGCGTCAACCCCGGCAAGCACGGCATCTTCGGCTTTGTGGACCGCGAGCCCAACCCCTTCGCGGCCTTCATCCCCACCGCCAAGGACCTGAAGGCCGCCACCCTGTGGGAGACGATCAGCCGTAACGGCAAGCGCGTGGGGGTGATGAACGTGCCGCTCACCTACCCCCCCAAGCAGGTCAACGGCTTCATGGTGGGCTGCTTCCTCTCCCCGGAGCTGGCCAAGGCCACCTATCCGGCCGACCTGGCCCCCCGGCTCATGGAGATGGGCTACAAGATCGACGCCGACCTGGCCCTGGCCCGGGGCGACATGGGCGCCTTCCTGGAGGACTTGAGCCTGACCATGTCCCGGCGCTTCGGCGCGGCCCTGCAACTGCTGACCAGCGAGCCCTGGGAGTTCTTTCAGTTGCACGTCATGGACACCGACCGCATCAATCATTTCCTGTGGTCGGCCTGGGAGGACCGCGCCGAGGGCCTGGCAGGCGAATTCGAGGCCTTTTACCACCGCCTGGATTCCTACATCGGCGAGTTGGTGCAGGCCCTGCCCCCCGAGTGCCACCTGGCCATCGTCTCCGACCACGGCTTCACCCGCAGCCAGGCCCACGTGCAGATCAACCAGTGGCTGGAGGCCAACGGCTATCTGCTCTTCGGCCGGGGCAAGAAGGAATTCATGAACCTGCACCCCGAGGCCCGGGCCTACAGCCTGGTGCCGGGGCGGGTGTACCTCAATCTGGAGGGGCGCGAGGAGCGCGGCCGGGTGGGGCGGGGCAAACCCGCCGAGGAACTCAAGGAAGAGCTGGCGCACCGCCTGGGGGGCCTCAAGCACCCCGAAAGCGGCCAGCCCCTGATCCGGCGGGTCTACAAGCGCGAGGAGATCTACGCCGGCCCCCAACTGGGGCGCGCCTCCGACCTGATCATCGACCCCATGCCCGGCTTTGAGCTCAAGGCCGCCTGGGAAAGCCCCGGCCTGCTCTCGGCCCCGGACCTCTCGGGCACCCACACCTATGACGACGCCTTCCTCTATGTGCGGGGAGTCAAGGCCCTGCCCGAGGACAACAGTTTTTCCCTGATGGACCTGGCGCCCACCCTGCTGACCCTCCTGGGGGTGCCGGTGCCCCAGGGCCTGGACGGGCAGAGCCTGTTGTGAGGCCGGCCTTCACGGTATGGCTCACCGGGCTGCCCCGGGCGGGCAAGACCACCATGGGCCGGCTGCTCTGCCAAGCCCTGGAGCTGCGGGGCCTGGCCGTGGAGCACCTGGACGGCGACGAGCTTCGGCGCGAACTGTCCCCGGACCTGGGCTTTTCGCCCCAGGACCGGCGCCAGCAGGCCCTGCGCGCCGCCTGGCTGGCCCAGCGCCTCAACCGCCACGGCGTCGTCTGCGTGGTGGGGCTGGTCAGCCCCCAGGCCGCCGACCGCCGGGAGGCGCGCCGACGCCTGGGCGAATTCGTGGAGGTGTTTCTGGATTGTCCCCTGGAGCAGGCCATGAACCGCGACCACGGCGGCCTGTATCAACGGGCCTTGGCCGGCCAGGTCAAGGGCCTGACCGGCCTGGACGATCCCTACCAGGCGCCGACCGACCCCGAGCTGCGCCTGGCCACCCATTGCCAGAGCCCGGCCCAGAGCCTGGCGGCCATCATGGATTATCTGGAAGAAGCCGGGATGCTGCCGGCCGACGACGCCCGCCCGGCCCAGGCGGCGGCGCCGGTCTACAGCCCGGAGGAAGAACGACAGATTAAGCGACGCTTGGAGGCCTTGGGCTACCTGTGAGCCCTGCCCTCCCCGGCGGGGCAAGTCCGGGGCGCATGAATCTTGGCAATCTCAATGGCGCGCCAGCGCCCGGGAGGCAAATTAGCCATGGCCAAAAAATTTGATCGTCTGGGGTTGGCCCTGGGGGCGTGTTTGTTGCTGGTGGCGCTGGTGGGCGGTTGCGCCCCCTCCCCCGATCCGCCGCCGCCGGAGGGCCTGGTGGACTCCAGCCTGGAGATGGCCCTGTGGAAGGCCGCCCACGGCTGCGACCCCCAGACCATCCGCAACCTCTTGGCGGCCGGCGCCCAGGTCAACACCTGGAAGGGACCGCTCAAGACCACGCCCCTGATGGAGGCCGTGCGCTCCTACGGCGAGGCCTGCCCCCGCCAGAACGTGGAGATACTGCTGGCGGCCGGGGCGCTGCCCAATGCCCGCGATCTCCTGGGCAACACCGCCCTGCACTGGCTGGCCCAGACCGAGTGCATCGGCATCTACCAGGAGATGGTCACCCTGCTCCTGGCCAGCGGCGCCGACCCCACCTTCGCCAACAACGACTGCCAGACCCCCATGATGGTGGCCACCAAGCAGGGCTGCCACGAGAAGGTGGCCATCCTGGCCGAGGCCCTGCGCGCCCGCAACGCCCAGGGACTGATGCCCGAGCCCAAGCCCGAGGAGTGCCTCAAGAAGGAGAAGGCCGAGCGCGAGCGGCGCCGGGCCCTGGGCCTGCCGCCCGTGGACGAGACCATCCCCGGCGAGCAGCCGCCCTCCGGCGCGCCGCCGGCGACCAAGTAGCCGGCTGCCCCCGGTGGGCGTTAACGGGTCGGGTGGAGCTTAGGCCAGAACGAGCTTGGCCGGCTCCCGTTGAGACGCTGTCGCGCCGAGCCAGGCCGGGCGGGCCGGGTGCCCCCGGTGGGCGTTAACGGGTCGAGTGGAGCTTAGGCAGGGACGAGCACTGGCCGCTCCCGTTGAGAGACTACTGTGGCACCAAGCAAGGCCGGGCCGGGGGTACCCCGGCCCGGCCTTTTTATCCTAATCCCTGGGCCAAGCCCCAGCCAGCCCGCCCCCGGCCACCCGCGAGTGGCCGGGGGTGGCTTGACGTCCGCCATGATCCTAAATTAACATGTGTGATGCGGTGGTTGGAGGGCCGACCCCGCGACAGGGGATGTAAAGCCTGCCGGCCGGGTCCCCGCCTGGGGGACCGCCCTAGCCAAACCAGGAGGAAAAGATGGCGGAAAAGAAAAAAAGCTCCAGCAAGCGAGACTCCGGCGCCGACGCTCTGGCCGCTGCCACCGCCGCGGCCGGCGGGGTGGCCCCGGGCATCGTCCAGGCCGGCCTGGGGGGCGGCGCCAAGCCCAAACCCAAGCCGCCCGACCTGTGGGACAACGACCCACCCGAGCCCAAGCCGGGGATCGCCGGAGACACCGCCGATATCTCCCGCCGGTCCAAGGGCAAGAAATAATCTAGCCTCGGCCCAGGCCGGGTGAAGACAAGAGGGGAGGCCACGGCCTCCCCTCTTGGTTGTCACGACTGGCGGGCCTGGCGGGCAAGCCTAGCCGGCCAGGATCTCCCTGGCCTTTTCCAGCACCTCGGCGGGGGTGATCTGCTTGAGGCAGAGGTTGTCGGTGCAGGGCGAGAGCTTCTGGTTGTAGGCCGAGACGCAAGGCGAGCAGGCCAGGCGGCGGTAGAGCACCCGCACCCCCGGCCCCAGGGGGCCGTAGATGGCCGGGGTCTCGGGGCCGAAGAGCACCAGCACCGGCAGGGCGGTCAGGGAGGCGAAATGGGCCGGGCCGGAGTCGTTGGTGATAAGCAGGCTGGCGCGGTTGTAGAGGTCGATCAGCTGGGGCAGGGTGGTCTGGCCGGCCAGGTTGAGCACCCGGGGCGATTCCATGGCCAGGCGCAGCACCTCGGCGGCCGGGCGCTCCGGCGCGGTGCCGGTGAGCACCACCAAGAGATCGGGGTCCTCCAGCAGGCCCTGGCCCAGGTGCAGGAAATAGGCGTCGGGCCAGCGGCGCACCGGCACCAGGTCGCTGGCGTTGGGGTTGATCAAGACCAGGCGCGTGCCGGGGCTCAGGTCGGGGTACAGGGACTGGAGCTTGTCCTCGATGACCCGGGCGGCCTGGGGGCTGCTGGCGATGCGCGGCAGCTCCAGGGACATGTCCTCCAGGCTCGCCTTGGCCCGGGGCTCGGCGTCGGGCTCTTCGGCCAGGGCCTCCACCAGGGTCAGGAAGGTCTGGGCGGCGTGGCGGTGGGGGTTGTAGATCACCTGATGGGTGATCAGCCCGCCCAGGTAGCGCCCCTCGTCATGGAAGCGGTGAAAGCCCGCCCGCCGGCCAGCTCCGCTGGCAAGGGCCAGCAAGGTGCTGAAACGCGCGAAGGTCTCCAGATTGATGGTGGCGTCGATGCCCAGGCGGCGCATGCGGGCCACGGCGGCCAGGGTGTCTTTGAAAAACGTGAACAGGCCCTCGGGGCGGATGATGACCTGGTGCTCGGCGTCGATGAGCCCCAGGAGGTCCAGGATGCCCCGTCCGCCGGCAAAGGTGAGGAAGTACAGCTCGGCCTGGGGAAAGCGCCGGCGGATATGGGCCAGGGCCGGGTAGGCCACCACCAGGCCGCCGATCTCGGCCAACTCGATGACCAGGATGCGCTTGGGCGCCCCCTGGGGGAGCCGGCGGGGGCGCAGCCAGGCGGCGAGCCTGAGAAACAGGGTGCACAGCCAGCACAGGGGCACCCCCAGCCAGCGGTCAATTTTGCGCATCAAGAGGGAATTCACGCGGCGCTCCCCATGAAATGTCCACCCAATATCCCATCGCAACGGCCGCTTGTAAAGGGCGGGGCCAGCCGGCGCGGTGGCCGCACGCCCCAGACTCGGGCGGATAAGCCCCGCCAGGGGCTCTATTTAAAACGGCGCAGGGCCTCGCGCAACAGGGCCTCCACCGTGGGCTGGCCCTCCAGGGACTTGGCGGCCCCCTCCACGGCCTTGTTGGCGGCCGACTCGGGGTAGCCCAGGTTGATCAGGGCGCTGATGGCGTCCTCCACGGCCGGCGGGCGGCCGGGGGCGGCCAGGGGGGCGGCCGCCAGGCCCGGGGCCAGGTCTGGTATCTTGCCCTCCAGCTCCACCACCAGGCGGGCCGCCGTCTTCTTGCCCACGCCGGGCACCTTGGTCAGGCGCTCGGCGTCGCGGCCGCGCACCGCCAGCCACAGGTCGTCGGCGGCGATGCCCGAGAGGATGCTTAAGGCCAGCTTGGGACCCACGCCGGTGACGGCGATCAGGGCCAGGAAGGCGGCGCGCTCCTCGGGGCGCAGGAAGCCGTAGAGGTGGATGGCGTCCTCGCGCACCACCGTGTGCACCAACAGGTCCAGGGGCTGGCCAGGTTCGGGCAGGTCGTAGAAGGTGCCCAGGCTGATGAAGACCCGGTAGCCCACGCCGGCCACGTCCAGCACCACCTGCTCGGGCCGGCGCTCCAGGAGGGTGCCGCGCAGGCGAGCGATCATCGGGGGCCTCGCGTGCCTGGCGGGGGAGTCCGTGCGGCCAGGCCGCGCAGGGCGCGGGAGTGCAGGTGGCACACGGCGATGGCCAGGGCGTCGCTGGCGTCCAGGCTGAACTCCCGGGGCGGGGGCAGGGTCTGCTGCAAAAGGGCCTCCACCATGATCCGCACCTGCTCCTTGCCGGCGCGGCCGCTGCCCACCAGGGCCTTTTTCACCGCCGCCGGGGCGTACTCGTGGATGGACAGCCCGGCCAAGGCCCCGGCCAACAGGGCCACGCCCCGGGCCTGGCCCAGAAGCAAGGCGGTGCGGGCGTTCTTGGCCGTGAAGACGCCCTCCACGGCCAGTTCCAGGGGCTGGTGGCGCTTGATGACCTGGCGGGTCTGCTCGAAGATATGGCGCAGGCGCTCGCTGAAGGGCCAGGCGGCCGGGCTGACGATGGTGCCGCCGGCCACCAAACTGAGTCGTCTACCATCCGGGGCCGGCTCCACCACGCCCCAGCCGGTGCGCAGGGAGCCGGGGTCCAGCCCCAGCACCCGCACTCGGCCAGCCTCAGCGGGCACGCCGGGCTCCCGTGGGGGCGGGGAGGCCCTGCTTGGTACTCAGCTTTATCCCCCTCGCCCCCATTCCCATGGGGGTGAGGGCAGGGGTGAGGGGGCTCCTCCGACGGCGAAGGCGAGATAGCTGCAAAGCGCCCGGCCCCCCTCACCCTGACCCTCTCTCCCCAGTGGGGGGGAGAGGGAAAATAATTGTCCCCATATGCAGGTCCGAGAAAAAGCGTCAGAAGCCGCCAGGACCAAATAAGCGCGGTACCGCCAAGCCGGAAGGCCTTAGCCCTCCAGGGCGGCCAAGACCTCGTCGTCGATGTCGAAGTTGGCGTAGACCTGCTGCACGTCGTCGTACTCGTCCAGGGCCTCCAGGAGCTTCAGGACCCGTCCGGCCTCGGCGGGGTCGGTCACGGCCACGGTGGTGGAGGGCAGCTTGGTCACCTCGGAGCTGCCGGGCTTGACGCCGGCGTCGGTGAACGCCTGGCTCAAGGGGTTGAAGTCGGTGGGGGCGCAGTACACCTCCCAGACCTCACCCTCGTCCTTGACGTCCTCGGCGCCGGCCTCCAGGGCCACCTCCATGATCTTGTCCTCGTCCACGTCGGCCTTGTCCACGGTGAACAGGCCCTTGGCCTCGAAGAGATAGCCCACGGCCCCGGCCTTGGCCAACTGACCGCCGCGCTTGTTGAGGATGTGACGGATGTCGGCGGCCGTGCGGTTTTTGTTGTCGGTCATCACCTCGATCAAGAAGGCCACGCCACCGGGGCCGTAACCCTCGTAGGTGATCTCCTCGTAGGTCACGCCGTCCAGTTCGCCGGTGCCCTTCTTGATGGCCCGCTCGATGTTGTCCTTGGGCATGTTCTGGGCCTTGGCGGCGTCCACGGCGGTGCGCAGGCGGGGGTTGCCGTCGGGGTCGCCGCCGCCGAACTTGGCCGCCACCGATATCTCACGGATCAGCCGGGTGAAGACCTGGCCCCGCTTGGCGTCGGCGGCCCCTTTCTTGCGCTTGATGGTGCTCCACTTGGAGTGACCGGACATGGCGTCTCCTTAGGTCTAGGCTTATCGCCAAAAAATGTTGGAACGCCCCGGCGATGGCCAACCCCATGGCGGCGCGGGGCGGATAAGTAAAAAAAAGGCCCGCCCGGGCCTCAGGCGGCTTTTTTGAGGCCGCGGCCCAGGAGGTAGATCTCTTTGCTGGCCGTCCGGCTGGCCTCGGGCTTGTGGGCCTTGCCCAGGCTGAAGGCGGCCTTGACCCGCCGGATCAGCTCCTCCACCTGGGGGCCGAAGTAGACCTTGGCCACCAGGGAGCCGCCGGGCTTCAGGAGCGCGCACGCCAAATCCAGGGCCTTGGCGGTCAGCTCGTAGCTCATGGCCATGTCGGCGTGCATGACGCCCGTGGTGCGCGGGGCCACGTCGCTCAAGACCAAGTCATAGGCCGGGGCAAAGGCCCGCAGGTCCGGGGGTTCCATGGTCAGCAGGTCGGCCTGCACATAACGCGCCCGGGCCGGCAGTTCCACGCCAGCCTCCTGGATATCGACCCCTACCACCAAGCCCGTGGGCCCCACCCTCTGGCAGGCGTATTGCAGCCAGGAACCGGGATGGGCGCCCAGGTCCAGCACTCTTTGTCCAGGCTTGAGGAGTTGGTACCGTCGGTCCATCTCCTCCAGCTTGTACACCGAGCGGGCAGCGAAGCCCTCGCGCTTGGCCCGGTGGTAGCGGGCATCGGCTTGGCCTTGGCGGGTCATAGCGGGCCTAATCTAGCACAGCGGACAGGCCGGGGCAAGCCGAAGTGCCAAGGTACGCGCCAAGGTACGCGAACCGACGGGCAATATCAGGCCAGGAGCCGCTCGGCCAGGGCGCGGGCCTCATCCAGCCGGGCGGGGTCGATGGGGTCTTGGCGGCCGGGGCCGGTGCCGGGGGCGCGCAGCAGGTGATTGGCCTTGAAACCGTAGCGCAGCATGAAGGGCTCGTACTGGGGGAACACCTGGTCGAAAAGCTCGGCCTGCGCCCCCTGGGTCAGGCACCACACGCTCTGCTTGCCCGGGCCGGGGCGGAAGGGTCGGTCGTTGGTCAGGTAATCAGAGGACAAGAAGGAAAACCAGCGGTCCATGGCCAGCTTGAGCTGCCCGGCCAGTTGCCCGAAGTAGATCGGCGCCGCCAGCACCCAGATATCGGCCAGGGCCAGATCGGCCAACACCGGGGTCAGGTCGTCCTTGAGCACGCAGATGTCCAGCTTGGTCTTGCACTGGTAGCAGGCCTGGCAGCCTCGGTAGCTTAGCTGGTTGAGGCGATGGGCGCTGGTCTGGGCGCCCAGTTGGGCGGCCCTTTCCAGAAAGGCCGAGGCCAGAGCGGCGCTGTTGCTCTGCTTGCGGGGGCTGGCCAGCAATGCCACGATCTTCATGTCGGGTTCTCCGGGAAGGGTATGCGCGTGACGGTACCGGGATGGGCCGCCTGTCTGAAAGTATGGCGGCGGGCGGGGGCGGGGTCAAGGCCGGGGGCGGGGTCAAGGCCGGGGCGGGGCCTTGATATATTGCGCCCTGGCCTCAGCGCCCCTACAATATATGGGAACCCGGCCGGGCCACCGCCCCCAGGCTGTGGCGAGCACGCCGGATTACCTCATTTTTTTGGCGGACGCGCCCAAAAAAATCGCCCCGCCCCTTGCGCGGGCGCGGGCCTGTGCTTACACTTTGGCTTGTTAGCACTCGCCGCCCGTGAGTGCCAACCGCAGACGGCAGGCAGCCATGGCCCCGGGGCTTCGGGGCTACCCCCAAGATAAACCGTAAGCTAAGCCGTTAAACGCATTTTTCTCTTTTTAAGGAGAGGACACATGAAAATCAAGCCCTTGCAGGACCGCGTCATCGTCAAACGGATGGAAGAAGAGAATAAGACCTCCGGCGGCATCATCATCCCCGATTCGGCCAAGGAAAAGCCCCAGCAGGGCAAGGTTCTGGCCGTGGGCCCCGGCAAGGTGCTGGAGGGTGGCACCCGCATTGACATGACCGTCGCGGTCGGCGACCTGGTGCTGTTCGGCAAGTACTCCGGCAGCGAGGTCAAGATCGACGGCGACGAGGTGCTGATCATGCGCGAGGACGACATCCTGGGCATCATCTCCAAGTAACCCACGCCCCCCTAAGGCCCCCCACGGGCTGACCCATAAATAATCAGGAGGTTTTTCCTAATGGCTAAAGAGCTGAAATACGATATCAAGGCCCGCGAGTCCATGGCCCGCGGCGTGGATACCCTGGCCAACGCGGTCAAGGTCACCCTGGGCCCCAAGGGTCGCAACGTGATCATCGAGAAGACCTTCGGCTCGCCGACCATCACCAAGGACGGCGTCACCGTGGCCAAGGAGATCGAGCTCGAGGACAAGTTCGAGAACATGGGCGCCCAGATGGTCAAGGAGGTCGCCTCCAAGACCTCCGACGTGGCCGGCGACGGCACCACCACCGCCACCATCCTGGCCCAGGCCATCTACCGCGAGGGCTCCAAGCTGGTGGCCGCCGGTCATAACCCCATGGCCATCAAGCGCGGCATCGACAAGGCCGTGGAGGCCGTGGTCGCCGAGCTGAAGAAGATCAGCAAGGCCACCAAGGACCAGAAGGAAATCGCCCAGGTCGGCACCATCAGCGCCAACAACGACACCACCATCGGCAACATCATCGCCGAGGCCATGAACAAGGTCGGCAAAGAGGGCGTCATCACGGTCGAGGAAGCCAAGTCCATGGAGACCACCCTGGAAGTGGTCGAGGGCATGCAGTTCGACCGCGGCTACCTCTCCCCCTACTTCGTCACCGACCCCGAGAAGATGGAAGTCAACCTGGAGAACCCCTACATCCTGATCCACGAGAAGAAGATCGGCTCCATGAAGGACATGCTGCCCATCCTGGAGCAGATCGCCAAAATGGGGCGCCCGCTCTTGATCGTGGCCGAGGACGTGGAGGGCGAGGCCCTGGCCACCCTGGTGGTCAACAAGCTGCGCGGCACCTTGAACGCCTGCGCCGTCAAGGCCCCGGGCTTCGGCGACCGCCGCAAGGCCATGCTGGAAGACATCGCCATCCTCACCGGCGGCACCGTGCTCTCCGAGGACCTGGGCATCAAGCTCGACAGCGCCAGCATCAATGACCTGGGCACCGCCAAGCGCATCACCCTGGACAAGGACAACACCACCATCGTCGACGGTGGCGGCGCCCGCAAGGACCTGGAAGCCCGCGTGCGCACCATCCGCGCCCAGATCGAGGAGACCACCAGCGACTACGACCGCGAGAAGCTCCAGGAGCGCCTGGCCAAGCTGATCGGCGGCGTGGCGGTGATCAATGTCGGCGCGGCCACCGAGACCGAGATGAAGGAAAAGAAAGCCCGCGTGGAAGACGCACTGAACGCCACCCGCGCGGCCGTGGAAGAGGGCATCGTGCCTGGCGGCGGCGTGGCCCTGCTGCGCTGCCAGAAGGCCCTGGACAAGATGGAGCTCAAGGGCGAGGAGGGTGAGGGCGTGGCCATCATCCGCCGGGCCATCGAGGAGCCCCTGCGCCAGATCGCCAACAACGCCGGCGAGGAAGGCTCCGTGGTGGTGGAGAAGGTCAAGAGCCTCAAGGCCTCCAGCGACGGCTACAACGCCGACACCAACGTCTACGAGGACCTGATCAAGGCCGGCGTCATCGACCCCACCAAGGTGACCCGCTTCGCCCTGCAGAACGCCGCGAGCGTCTCCGGCCTGCTGCTGACCACCGAGTGCATGATCGCCGAGAAGCCCAAGGACGAGAAGGGCGGCGGCGGCATGCCCGGCGGCATGCCCGGCGGCATGGGCGGCATGGGCGGCATGTACTAAGCCGACCAGACCAGCCTAGCATAGCCCAATAAGCAACGGCCCTCCCGGAAACGGGAGGGCCGTTGTCTTTTATGGCGATGGCCTCTAAACGGGAGCCGCCGGCCCGCACTCAGGCTACAGCGCTAACCGACCCGTTACTGCCCCGCGGCGGGCACGCCGTCTCCATCCAGCACCTTGCGCACCGTGCTCAGCAATTCCCCCAGGCGGAAGGGCTTGGCCACGTAGCCGGCGGCGCCGGATTCCAGGGATTCCTTGACCTGGCCGCCGGCGGTGTAGCCGCTGGCGATGACGATCTTGGCCGCTGGGTCCAGGGCCAGCATCTCCTTGAGGGCCTTGTGGCCGCCCATGCCCGGCATGCCCAGGTCCATGATGACCAGGTCCAGTTGGCCGGCCTGCTGGCGGAAGGCCTCCAAGGCCTCCTCGCCGCTGGCGGCGGTCCGCACCTGGTAGCCCTTGCCCTTTAGGGCCCTGGCCCCGAACTGGCGCAGGGCCTCCTCGTCGTCCACCAGGAGGATGCGCTCGCCCCGGCCCAGGGCCGATTCCCTCGCCGCCTGCTGCTCCGGCGGGGCCGGGGCATTCCGCTCCTGTAACAACGGCAGGTATATCTTGAACACGGTGCCCCGGCCCGGCTCGCTGTGGCAGTGGATGTGCCCGCCATGGTTCTTGACGATGCCATAGGCCGATGACAGGCCCAGGCCAGTGCCCTTGCCTATATCCTTGGTGGTGAAGAAGGGTTCGAAGACATGCTCCAGGACCTGCTGCTCAATGCCCTGTCCGGTGTCGCTGACCGTGAGCAGGGCGTAGGGCCCCGGGCGCACCTCCAAGTGGCGCAGGCAGTACTGGCGGTCCAGGACGGTCTGGCAGGTCTCCAGCAGCAGCCTGCCGCCCTCGGGCATGGCGTCGCGGGCGTTGGCGGCCAGGTTCAAGAGCACCTGCTCCAACTGGGTGGGGTCGGCCATGACCAGGGGCGCCTCCTGGCACAGACCCAGATCGATGTGGATCATCTTGGGCAGGGTGCGCGCCAGGATATCGCGGGTGCGCTGCACCACCTGGTTCAGGCTCAGGGGCTTGAGGTCCGGCTCTTTCTTGCGGCTGAAGGCCAGTATCTGCTGCACCAGGGCCTTGGCCCGCTGGGCCGAGACCATGATCTGCTCCAGATCGGCGGGGTTGACCCGGCCGGCCAGGGCGTCATCGCGGGCCATCTCGGCAAACCCCAGCACCGCCGCCAGGATGTTGTTGAAGTCGTGGGCGATACCGCCGGCCAGGGTGCCGATGGCCTCCATCTTCTGGGCCTGGCGGAGTTGGGCCTCCAGGGCGGCCTTTTCCTCGGCGGCCTGGCGGCGCTCGGTGATGTCCCGGGAGACAGCCAAGATGCCATCCACGCGGTCCGGGCCGGCCACGATGGGCGTGACGGTGACGTCCCACCACCTGGGCCGGCCGTCGGCGGTGGGGCACAGCCCCTGGAAGGTCCCCCGTTGTCCCCGGCGGGCCAAGGCCATGGCATGGAGCGCCTTTTCCTGGTCGGCCTGGTCCCAAAGCTGGTCATAGGGCTGGCCCAGGTAAGGGGATAGGTCCTTCAGGCCCATCAGGGCCAGCCCTCCGGGGCTCATGTAGCGCAGCCGGCCCTCCAGGTCCAGAACATTGATGCAGTCGGCGCTGCTGGCGATGATGCCCTCGCTGAAGGCCTGGCTTTTTTTCAGCTCGTCCTCGGCCTGCTTGCGCTCGGTGATATCCTCGGTGACGGTGACGAAATACTGGGGCCGGCCGTCCTGGCCCTTGATCATGGCGGTGGTCAGGCGCACCCAGATCACCCGCCCGTCCTTGCGGATGTAGCGCTTTTCCCAGGAGCCGCCCCCGCTGGCCCCCTCCGCCATGCCCTGCACCCGGGCCAGGTCTTGCTCCAGGTGCTCGGGATGGGTGATGTCGCGGAAGGTGAGCTTGAACAGCTCCTCGCGGGGGTAGCCCAGGATGTCGCACAGGCGCTGGTTGACCTTTAGCCAGACCCCCTGGGGGGTGAGCAGCGACATGCCCACCGCCGCCTGCTCGAAGATGCCGCGCAGGCGCGTCTCGCTGGCCTTCAGGGCTTCCTCGTCCAGCTTGCGCTGGCTTATGTCGCGCAATACGCCGCAGACCTTCCAGGACTCGCCGTCCTGGCTGGCCACCATCATGGCGCTGATGGAGCACGGCACGACCCGGCCGTCCTTGTCCGCGAAATTAATCTCGAAATCGTTAATGCGGCTGTGCTTGAGCAGCTTGGCCATCAGCGTTTCGCGCTGGCGGTGGGAGGCGTACAGGGGCCACACCGAGGCCCCCAGCAAATCCCGCCGCAGATAATGAGACAGGCGTTCCACCGAGGGGCTCAACTCCAGAATGGTGCCCTCCAGGGATATCTCGAAGTAGACGTCCTGGATGGTCTCGAAGATGCCCCGGTATTTCTCCTCGCTCTCCTTGAGGGCGGCCTGGCTCTGGCGTCGGGCCTGCACCTCCTGGGTCAGGTCCTCCAACAGGCTCAAGGTGGCCTGCTGACTCTGCTCCAACTCGCGGTTGGCCTGCAGAAGCCCTTCCTCGGCCTGGCGGCGGCTGGCCAGTTCCCGTTCCAGGGCGCGGGTGCGTTGGGCCACCAGGGCGGACAGGGCCTCCTTTTCCTGGCGTTTTTGGACGTTGGCCTTCTTGATCTTGGCCATGGCGTGAATCTGGGCGGTCAGCTCGGTCTCGTCCAGGGGCTTGGCCAAAAAGCCCTCGCCCCCCACCTCCAGGGCCTGGATGCGGCTTTCGCGGCCGGTCTTGAGGGCGGTGAGAAAGACCACCGGGATATGCCTGAGCCCCTCGTCGTTTTTCAAGCGCCGGCAGACCTCGAAGCCGTCCAGGCCGGGCATGACGATATCCAGCAACACCACGTCGGGGTCTTGGGAGCGGGCCAGTTCCAGACCCCGCCAGCCGTCCTGGGCGGTGACCACCCGCGCCCCGGGCAGGATATCGGAGACCACGGCCTCCAGGGTGGTCAGGTTGTCCTGGTGGTCGTCGATGGCCAGGATGACCAGTCCATCATCGTTCATGGAGGGCCTCCCGTAGGGTCCGGGTCAACAGCTCGGCGTCGACGGGCTTGCCTAGGCAGCCGGCGAAGCCTCGGGCCAGCAGGCCGGCGCGGTCGTCGGCCAGGCCCTGCTCCGCCAGGGCGATGACCGGCGGCGAGCCCAGCTCGGGGTGGCCCTTGAGCCGCTCCAGGGTCTGGAAGCCGTCCCTCCCCGCCGGGGCCACGGCCAACAGGATGAGGTCCGGGTGGCGCTCCAGGGCCAGGCGCAGTCCGGTGGGTCCGTCGCCGGCGGAGATGACGCGGTAGGCGTCATGCAAGAGGGCCTGGAGCGTGGTCAGGTTGTCGGCGTCGTCATCCACCACCAGGATCAGGGGCGGACCCGTGCGCCGGGGCTGGGCGGCGGGGGCGGGCGGCGCCACGGGGGCCGGCGCGGGGGGAGAAACCATGCCGGCGATGGCCGCCAAGAGCTCGTCCCTGCTGATGTCGCCCTTCTGGATGAGCTGGTGGATGTGGTTGCCCTTGAGGAAGCTCAGCTCCTCCTGGGTGACGTGCTTGGCCGTGAGAATCAGCACCGGCAGGTCGCGGGCCTGGGGGTCGGAGCGGATGGCCCTCAGGACCTGGAACCCGTCCACCTCCGGCATCATCAGGTCCAGGATCAGGGCGTTGGGCCGGGCCAGTTCTATCTGGTTCAAGGCCTCGCGGCCGTTGCGCGCCACGCGCACCTGATAGCCCTCGCCGCTCAGGATGTCCTGGAGCTGGATCACGGCCGGCTCGCTGTCCTCCACCACCAGGATGGAGCCGCCCCGGCCGCCGGGCGCGGCCGGGCCGCTGGCGGCGGCCGGGCGACGAGCCGGGGGGGTGTAGGGCGGCGGCGACAAGGCCTCGGCCAGGGCGGGATCCGGGGTCAAGGGCAGCCACAAGGTAAAGGTGGAGCCTTGGCCGGGGGTGCTCTGCACCTCGATGCCGCCGCCCAGCAGAATGGCGTACTTGCGGGCGATGGCCAGACCCAGGCCGGTGCCGCCGTAACGGCGCGCGGCGCTCTCGTCGGCCTGGCGGAATTCATCGAAGACATGGGGCAGATGCTCGGCGGCGATGCCGATGCCGGTGTCGGTCACGGTCACGCGCACGGTCTCGCCCTGGCGCGCGGCGGAGACCTCCACGCGACCGGCGTCGGTGAACTTGATGGCGTTGGCCACCAGGTTTTGCAGGATGTGCCGGCACTTGTTCGTATCGCTGCGCAGGGGGGGCAGACCGGGGTCCACGCGGCCGACCAGGGTCAGGTCCTTGTCCCGCACCTGGGGCTCCAGCATGGAGATAACATCCTCCAGCAGCTCGCGCAGCGAAAAGCGTCCCAGGTTGATCTCCTCGCGGCCGGCCTCGATGCGCGAGAGGTCCAGGATGCCGTTGATCAACTCCAAGAGGTGCTTGCCGTTGCGCTCGATCACCTCCAGGTAGCCGTACTCCTCGCCGGGCACGCGGCCCTTCAGGCGGCGGTGCAGCACCCCGGCCAGGGCGATCACCGAGTTGAGCGGGGTGCGCAGCTCGTGGCTCATGTTGGCCAGGAAACTGCTCTTGAGGCGATTGGACTCGTCCAACTGGCGCTTTTGCATCTCCAGTTCCACGTTTTGCTCGCCCAACTCGGCCGTCTGCGCCGCCAGCACCTGCTGCTGATGTTCCAATTCGCGGTTCTGCTCCTCCAGCCGCTGGGCCAGCCTGGTGACCTGCTGGAAGGCCAAAACCCCGCCCAGGCGGGCGCTGAGGGTGTCGTGGATGTCATCGAGCAGGTCCAGGGCCGGCCCTTGGAAGACCTTCAGGCTAGCCAGGGAGACCATGGCCGCCACCTTCTGGCCGACCAGGATGGGGATGGTGAGTATCTCCCGGGGCCGGAACTGGCCGGCCAGCGTGACAAAGTCAAAAGGCGTGTCCTCGGGTATGTCGCCGGTGCGCTGGGTGCGGCGGGTGGCCAGGGCCGGGCCGAACTGGCCTTCCAGGTCGGTGGCCGAAAAGACGGCGCGGGCGCCTTGGCCCAAGCCGATGGAGTGATAATGTTGAAAGGACGTCTCCCCTTCGTCCAGCAGATAGACCCCCCCGGCCTGGGCGTCGGTCAACTCCATGAGGACCACCAGCAACTGATGGCAGAAGGGGGCCAGCTCTTCCTCCTTGAGCATCACCTCGGCCAGCTTGGCGGCGTTTTCCCGGCGTTGGCCCTGGGCCTGCACCCGATCCAGGAGGGCGTTGAGGGACGTGGCCAGCACCCCGAACTCGTTGGAGCCCTGGTAGTGGCTGCGGGCCTCCAGCCGGCCCTGGCCATAGGCCTCAGCCACCTCGGTCAAGTCCCGCAGCGGGCCGCGGATGCCCTTGAGCAGCACATAGGAGATGGCCAACGACATGAGCAGGATGGCGCCCAGGGCCAGGGCGGTGCGGGCCAGCAGGGAATCCTTGTGTCCCAGCGCCTGGCTATAATATTGCGTGGCCCGGTTCTCGGCGAAATCGATCATGACCTGCACCGGGGCCATCGCCAGGGCGTTGGGTCCGCCGGCCGGCCCGGTATTGGTGCGGGCGATGGCCTCGGCGGCCCGCCCGGCCCGCAAGAGCCGGATGGTTTCTTCCCGATAGGCCCGCCATTGCGCCAAGGCCCGGGTGGCGGCCTCCAGGTCGCCCCGGGGGCCCAGGTAACGGTCCCAGACGACGGTGTGGAGTTGTTGATGGGCGTCGGCCTCGTGGGTGTCTATGGCCTGGATGATGGAGGCCCGGTCCCCCTCGCTGTCGGCCAGGCACAGGCCCCGCATGCCCAGTTGCATGGCGATGATATCGGCCTTCATCTCCCCCAGGGCCCGGCGCACCGCGAAAGGGTGGTCGTAGAGACCCTTGGTCTCCTCCCACAGACTCTGGGCCTGATCCCAGGCCATCAGGCCCAGGATGACCACGAAGGCCAGGATGGCCCCCAGGCCCAGGCGCAGTTGCTGCCCGACGTTGAGGTCGGAGATTCTCACGGCCTTACCTCCTGGCCGGAACCAAGCGGAAGACCG
The DNA here is from genome assembly GCA_043804825.1 of Pseudomonadota bacterium. GTDB lineage: Bacteria > Desulfobacterota > Desulfarculia > Desulfarculales > Desulfarculaceae > JACRDC01. The sequence continues at coordinate 33,429 of JAZDIQ010000071.1, read as the reverse complement.
GTGGCGGCACGGCCACGGCGCGCAGGGCGCCGCACTGCTCCACCAGGTCCCGCTCGGCCTGGCCGGTCACCAGATAGCCGCCCGGGCGCAGACCGCGCAGGGCCTTGTCCAAGATGGCGCGCTGCAGGTCCGGACGATAATAGAACAACAGGTTGCTGCACAGGATGAGATCAAAACCGCCGTAGATGCTGGCCGGTGGGCTTACCGGGCGCTGGTCCAGCAGATCGTGAGTGGAGAAATCCACCCGCGCCCGGATTCGGGGGATGATCTGCAAGGCCTGGCCCTGGAGCTGGAAATAGGCGCGCAGGTGCCGCGACCTGACTTTTTGCAGGGCGTCCTGGTCATAGCGGCCCTGGCGCCCGGCCTCCAGTTGCCCCTCGTCGATGTCGGTGGCGAAGATGCGGTAGTCAGGCCCGCCCCTCCCCTCGGCGGCCAGGTCCTCCAGCAGGATGGCCACGGAATAGGCCTCTTGGCCGGCGGCGCAGCCCGCCGACCAGATCCTGATCTCGGAGCGCTCGGCCTGGTCCATCTCCCGGACCAGGGCCGGCAGCACCCGTTGCTCCAGGATAACAAAGGTCAGGGGGTCGCGGAAAAACTCGCTGTAGGTGTTTTGCAGCGTGCGCCACAGGGCCAGGCCCTCGCCGGGGTTCTGGTCCAGGTGCCGGCCGTAGGCCCCGCCATCCTGGCTGCCGGTGGCCAGGAGCCGCTTTTGCAGGGACTTGGCCAGAAAGGACTCGTGGTAACGGGAGACATCCCGGCCATGCCGGCGCTCCATGATCAGGATTACTTCTTGCAAGTCCCGGTTCATCGAGGCCTTCCGCATCCCCGCTGGCGAGCCGCCCCCCTGGGGGCGTGGCCGTGCCGGCGCCGCCCCCGAATGGCGCGCCAGGGGGTAACGGTAGCTGCCGAATTGCTTTAGGTCTGGGCGGGGCAAACCGCAGACGGACGCGAATCAAATGCTGATCCGATTATTAATTATAGGATAGGCCAGACCCCGCCGCCAGCAGGGATTTGGTCCCTCACCGGGGCGGCGGCCGTCCACCCCGGTGGGGAGCGGCGCAAAAATAGGCGGCGCCAACCCGCCCGGGGGTCCGCGCCGCCTATCCGCCAGTACGGGGCCGATCAGCCCAGGTCCTCCAACAAAAGCCGGCAGGCCTTGATCCCCGCCGTCCGCGCCCCGGTGAAGCCGCCGCCGGATGGCTCCAGGCGCTGGCCCCGCGGATCGCGGTCCCCGCTTGCCGTCCCTCTGGATGCTATCCGGCCAACTTCGAATACACCGGTTCGCGCGCCCAGGCGCGGATGGCATTCCAGTCACGAAAGTCTCCCTCGGGGGCTCCCCTGGACTGCATGATCGTCTTGCTGAGCACGGGCAGCTTGTGGTAATCCAGCGCTCCGGCGAAGGTACCGATGGCGACGGGCTTTATCTCCGGCACGGCCTTGAGGATGGGGTCCAGGTAGGACAAGACCTCGGCACTATTGTTTTCCCCTGGCCGGGCCAGGGAGATGCACACCAGAAAATAGGCGACAGGCACCTGGCGCAAGACTTCCCGATTCCGCTTGACGAAATCCGCCGCCTCGGACATCCACCGGCCCCTATAGATCGCGCTGCCGACCACCACTCCTTGATACGAAGCCACCTCACTGGCGTTATTGATCAAAACCACGTCGGCGCCCACATTCTTGCCGCACAGTTCCTTGCCAAGGGCATCGGCGACTCCCCCAGTGGAGCCGTACTTGCTGGCGTAGGTGATCAACACTTTGCCTTGCCCTCCGCCCGCGCAGGCTCCCTCGGGGAAATTGCGTTCCGCGGCCTGGCCGACACCCGTGCCCGAGATGACCCCCAGCGACATGGCGGTGACAATGCTGGCGGAGATGGCCATGAAATCCCGGCGGGACAATGTCTTATCAAAAATATTCGCCATGGGTCGCCTCCTGCCGGGGTGGGATCAAGGCCGGCCCGGGCCGGCCACCATCCACCGCCAGGATAACCGACTCCGCCGTATCAATAAAGCTAAAAGTGGCACTCAACACTTATCGTTTGGCGGGCCATCCTTGGCCCGCCAGCGGGCAGTCTTTCACCGGCCTGATAAAGGCCCGTTTTGGCTTGGCGCTGGCCGGGCGCCTGGTGGCCGGTCCGACACATTTACCTTTACAGCCCTGGACTGATTTGCTATCAATTAACAGTTGCCGGCACCTGGCGAGTTCGCGCCACCACCAACAATTCCCCGCGCGAGGTAGCATGAAGAAACGCATTCTACTACTATCGGCACTTCTGGCCCTGGCCCTGGGTGGCTGCGCCACTCCGGATAATCAGGCCCAGGGTCCGGAGCAGCAGACGGCCCAGGTCGCCAAGGGCGTGCGCCCCTCCAAGGCCGAGATACAGGCGCGGGTGGTGCAGGAGCTGGAGCAGTTCGGCGAGCGGGACTGGACCCAGGGCAGCCTGGACGAGGAAGGCAAGCCCACCTACGACTTCCCCATCACCCTGAACAAGGAAGTCGAATACTTCATCGATTACTACCAGACCAAGATACCCAAGCGCTTCGGCCTCTACTTGAGCCGCTCCACCCGCTATGAAACGGTCATGCGCGCCATCCTCCGGGAGTACGGCCTGCCCGAGGACCTGATCTACGTGGCCCTGATCGAGAGCGGCTTTTCCTGCCAGGCCTACTCCAAGGCCGCGGCCGTGGGACCCTGGCAGTTCATCAAGGCCAGCGGGGTGCGCTTCGGGCTCAAGATCGACTACTGGGTGGACGAGCGCCAGGACCCCATCAAATCCACGCATGCCGCCGCCAAATATCTGCGCGAGCTGTATAACGAGTTCGGCTCCTGGTACCTGGCCGCCGCCGCCTACAATGCCGGCGAGAACAAGATCCGCCGCGCCCTTTCGCGCTACGAGGCCAGCGACTACTGGACCATCAGCCACAAACAGCGCGGCTACCTGGCCAACGAAACCAAGGAATACGTGCCCCGGGTGATCGCCGCGGCCATCATCGCCAAGGAGCCGGCCAAGTACGGCTTCGCCGAGGTGCAGTACGAGCCGGCCATGGCCTTCGAGGAAGTGACCATCCACCCCGGCGTGTCCCTGAACAACGTGGCCAAGGCCTCGGGCCTGAGCCCCAGCGAGCTGGCCACCCTGAACCCCGAGCTGCGCCACGGCGCCACCCCGCCGGGCGGGGCCATGTACACCCTGCGGGTGCCGGTGGGCAGCAAACAGAACTTCAATACCGCCTATGCCCAGATGGCGCCCGCCGAGCGGGCCTTCCACATGCGCCCCACGGTGGTCACCGCCCAGAGGGGCGACACCCTGAGCGCCATCGCCCGCACCCACAACATCCCCCTGAACCAACTGGCCCTGCTCAACCCCAAGGTGAGCAGCAAGCGGGGGCTCAGGGCCGGCCAGAAGATATTCCTGCCCGGCAGCACCCGCGACCAGGACAGACACCACGCGGTGCGCCTGGCCCGGGGCGTCAAGACCGAGGCCGCCCCGGCGGCGGCGGTGGCCGCGCCCCTGGAGGCCCACCGCAACGCCCACAAGATCGTCCACGTGGTGGTCAAGGGCGACACCATCTGGCACATCGCCCAGACCTACAACCTGGACCACAAGGACATCATCCGCTGGAACGGCGCCAAGGGGCAGAAACTGGCCATCGGCGACCAACTGGTGCTCTACGTGCCCCAGGTCAAGGTCGAGGCCAGGGTTGACTCCAAGCTGGTGGCCAAGGCCGCCGCCGCCGAGTCCAAGACCGAAGCCCGCGCCCTGGTCTACAAGGTGCAGAAGGGCGACACCCTGAGCGCCATCGCCAAGCGCTTCAAGGTCTCCACCGGCTCCCTGCGGCGCTGGAACAACCTCAGCGACGACTCCTTGAGCATCGGCGACAAGCTGACCGTGCGCACCGGCCGCGATTCCTGATCGGCCGCCAGACAGTCTCGCGTGGCGGGCCGCCCCCTGGGCGGCCCGCCGCCGTTTACGGGCTGACGCCGCCCCGGCGCGGGCCGGCTTTTTGCGGGCCGAGCCGGGCTGGGCCTTGACAAGCAAGCCGCCAGCGTGGACAAATTGCCTAAACCATTGCCGCCGGCCCCATGGGGGCCGGGCCAGGCCTTACCACATCACCGCGAAAGGACGAACCTAGCCGTGGAACGCACCCTGATTCTCATCAAACCCGACGCCATCGCCCGCGGCCTGGCCGGCAGCGTGCTGGGCCGCTTCGAGCAAAAGGGCCTCAAGATCGCCGGCATCAAGATGATGCAACTGGATGACGCCATCCTCAAGGAGCACTACAGCCATCTGGCCTCCAAGCCCTTTTTCCCCACCATCGCCGAGTTCATGTCCCGGCTGCCGGTGATCGCCCTGTGCCTGGAAGGCCTGGAGGCGGTGGAGGTCTGCCGCAAGCTCTGCGGGGTGACCAACTCCCGCAAGGCCGACCCCGGCACCATCCGCGGCGACCTGGGCATGAGCATGCAGGCCAACCTGGTGCACGCCTCCGACTCGGTGGAGTCCGCCCAAGTGGAAGTGGCCCGCTTCTTCAAGCCCCAGGAGCTTAGCGACTACCAGCCGGCCCTGATCAACTATCTCTACGCCGCCGACGAGAGATAGTCCCAGCGCCCCCGGTCCGCCGGTTTTGTCTGGGACATGCCGCGGGCCGGGGCCGGCCCCGCCCGCGCAACCTGACCCCGTCAGGGGAGGAGAAGGCCCATGGCCCGTGGACGCCCCTGTCTGCTCTTGGTCCTGGCGCTGGCGCTGAGCCTGCCCCTGGGCTCTTGCGTCTCCGACCAAGGCTCCGGCGAAAAGGCCGCGGCCCCCCGCCAGGCGGCGGCCGCCACGCCGGCCGCACCCATGCCCCCGGCCTCGCCGGCCACCGCCGGCCCGGGCGGAGACTATTGCTCCCCGCGCTACCTGCCCCAGATACCCAAGGAACTGACCCTGGCCGGGGAGCGCGTGCCCCTGAACGACCCCTTGGTGGCCGAGGCCCTGGACCGCGAGTTCACCATCGCCGTGCACGACCAGGCCCAGGTGGTGATGTGGATGAAGCGCGCCCAGCGCTATTTCCCCCACATCACCGCCCGGCTCAAGTCCACCGGCCTGCCCGATGACCTCAAGTACCTGGCCGTGGCCGAAAGCTCCTTGCTGCACCGGGTGGTCTCGGTGGCCGGGGCCACCGGCCCCTGGCAGTTCATGGAGGCCACGGGCCGGGCCTACGGCCTCAGGCGCGACGCCTATTTCGACGACCGCCGCAACCCCGATCGGGCCACCGAGGCGGCCCTGGGCCTGTTGCGCGATCTGCACAAGAGCCTGGGCTCCTGGTCCCTGGCCATGGCCGCCTACAACTGCGGCGAGCGCCGGGTGCGCCAGGAGATGGCCGAGCAGGGGGTTAACAACTACTACGACCTGTACCTGCCCCACGAGACCATGCGCTACGTCTTCCGCATCCTGGCGGCCAAGATCATCCTGGAAAACCCCAGCGCCTATGGCTACTGCCTGCCTCCCGAGGCCCTGTACCAACCCCTGCCGGCCGACCGCGTGCGCCTGGATCTGCCCCACAACCTGCACCTGCGCACCCTGGGCCAGGCCACGGGCAGCACCGTGCGCCTGCTCAAGGAACTAAACCCCGAGCTTCTCACCTACGTCATCCCCAAGGGCGTGCACGACCTCAAGGTGCCCAAGGGCCAGGGCGCGGGACTTGGCAAGCGCCTGGCCAGCACCAAGCTGGAGCCCGCGCCGGCCGCCCAGGCCGCCCCGCCGGCTCCCGCCGAGGACGCCGCCCCACCGGCGGCCGGAGGGCCCCGGGAGGACGCCGCCGCCGCTCAGCCCGCCGTGGCGGCGGCCGAGCCGTCCCTGAACCCGCCAACCAGCGACCCGCCGTCCGCGCCCTCGCCGGTTTTGTCCGCGCCGGCACCCGTGCCCGCCCCGCCCCTGCCCAGCGCCTCGCCCGAGGCCCGCAAGAACATCGTGGCCAAGGGCCAGGCCAAGCGCGAATGGACGGTCAAGGGCGGCGAGTCGCTCTCGGCCATCGCCAAGCATCTGGGGGTGAGTGTCAGCGCGCTCAAGCACGCCAACGGCCTCAAGAACGATGGCATCAAGCCTGGGCAGAAGCTGCTGGTGCCCCTGAAGTAGCCTGGGGAGCCGCCGGGGCGGCGTCGTTTTCAGGTAGGAAAGAAAGCCCGGCGGTTCTTTTTTGTGCCCCGCCCAGCCGCCCGGCCATACCGCGCCCCGGCGCCGTGGGGGCCTGGCCAATTCGTGGCCGACCAGTTCCGAAGGCGGGCGCTCCTGTCTAACCTGGTTGCCGCCGGCGTTCATGCGCGGGCCTTGTGTCGGCGATTCAAGAATGGCCGGGCTGAGGGCGGGCCGCGGGGTCTGGGTGAGGAAAGGATATAGGCTGCTGGCCCCAACCTATTGCGGGTGGGAATTGGCAACACCCGCGAGGGGTGAGTGGACCGACTTGAGGTTGAAGCGCGACCTGTACCGGGAGCCGCCGGCCCTGGCCATGACCATGAGCGCCAACCGACCCGTTTACGCCCCGCGGGGGCACCCCGCCCGACCCGTTTATGGGCTCCGAGGCACCCGGTCGGGGTCGTCGGGGCTCACCAGTTCCAGACGGTCCAGGAGCAGGGTGCAGGCCCTTCCCGGGCAGGAGGACCAGCCCACCTCCACCTGGTGATAGCCCGCCGTGGGGTATGCCAGGGGAATGTCCCGATGCCAGGGCCGGCCGCCCTCCCAGCGCCAGCGGATCAGGGCGCCGTCCAGCTTGATCAGCAGGTCGCCGGGGCTCTCGGGACGCCCCACCACCCTGAGCAGGGACTGGCCGGCGGGGACGTACAGGCGTCCCTGGAGGGACTGGCCGTCCATCAGCACCATGCCGCGCATGAATTTGGGGTAGGCGTATTCCACGTACTGGGCCGGCCCGTTGCCCCGCATGTGCTCGGCCTCCAGAAAACTCGGGGGATTGTGCCGGGCCAGGGCCAGGAAGCCGCCGGCCATGAGCGCCAGGGCCAGGGCCAGGGTCAGGGCCTCGTTGGCCGGGCCTGCATCGGCCGTGGCGGCCGTGGCGGCCGTGGCGCTGGGGGCGCCGGGGGACGCGGGGAAGCCGTGGCCGGCCTGGCGCCAGGTCCAGGCTCCCAGGGCGGCGCACAGGACCAAGCAGGCCAGCGCCCAGGGGTACAGGGCCGGCGAGCGCACGAAGGTGCTGGGCAGCAGGTGATGCAGTGACAGGCCCAGGCCGGTCTGCACGGCCTCCACCAGGGGATTGACCCCCACGGGGCGCGAGAAGCGCAGTTGGGGAATCAGCAGGTTCAGCCAGGTGTAGAGCAGGCCCAGCAGGGCCGGGACCGCCGCCAGCAGGCGCAGCCAGGGGCGCCACAGGGCTTGCAGACTCAAAGCCAGGAACAGGGCCGCCGGCGGCAGGACAATGGCCAGGAAGCGCCCCGGCCCGGCGAAGCCGCCGTACCACTGGAACCAGCGGGTGTAGCACATCACCAGCAGGTAGAGCGTGGCCGGGATGAGCAGGTGCAGGCTGGGGCGCCGGAAATGGCGCAACCCGGCCGGCAGCCCGGCCAGGGCCAAGAGCAGCACCGGCGCGGCCACCAGCAGCCCGAAATTCTGGTCCAGCAGGAGGCCTCGGCAGAAGATGACCAGGGGCTGCAAGGGGTAGAAGACGCGGTGGGTCTGATAGGCGGCCTGATCCAAGTGCACCCTCACCGCCGCCGGCCACCAGGCCTCGGGCATGTAGGCCAGGAGCAGACCCAGGCCCAAGGCCCCGGCGGCCATTAGCGCCAGGGCGCGGCGCCAGCCCAGGCGAGCGGCCAACAGCTCGGCCAGGCCCACCAGGGCCAACCCCGCCGACAGGGGCAGGAGCCGGCTTTTGAAGCCGGCCAGGAGCCCCCCCACCAGGACCAGACCCGGACCGGCCAGCCAGGGCCGGCGGGGCAGGTGCCAGAGCAGGCGCAGCCCCACCACCAGCAGCAGCATGCCCGGCACGTCGGGAAAGACCTGCTGGCTCAAGAGCAGCACCGGGGCCGAGGCCAGCACCAGGCCCGTGGCCAGGGCCGCCATCGGCGCGCGCAGACCGCATTCCCGCAGCCAGGCCAAAAGCTGCCCGGCCAAAAGGGCCATCAGGCCGGCGTAGAAGAGCATCACCCCCAGGCGGCCCCCCAGGAAGTAGGGCGGGGCCAGCACCAGGGGAAACAGCACCCCCCGCACCTGCTCCAGGGCGAAGCCCAGGTCGTGGGACCAGCGCCCCCAGTAGAAGCGCGCGAACTCCTGGCCGGCCAGGGTGGCGGAGGGGTCCAGGGTGCCGTGCCGGGCCAGGCTGTGGGCGAAGATCAGATAGCCCACCTCGTCGCTGGCCGTGGAGACGGCCTCGTCGGTCCACAGGGCCAGCCCCCCCAGCAGGGTGAAGAGGGCCAGCCACAGGGCCAGGTGCCTGCGGAGGCTTAGAGCGCCCGCCTGCCCCTGGGGGCCGCCGAAGCCCCGCCACCACAGATGCAGCAGCAGCCCTCCCTTGGCCGTGATCATGCCCAGGCAGCACAGGCCCAGGGCCGTGAAGCCGCTGCCCAGGTTGCGCCAGGCCAGGGGCAGGGCAAAAAAGACCGGCAGCATCAGATAGCTCAGGGCGTCCAGACGCAGGCCCCGGCGCACCAGGGCGCGGGCCTGCTCGATATCCAGCTCCCGGGGCAAGAGCCAGGCCAGGGCCACCAGCACCAGGCTGGGCACGAAGACCAACAGCGGCCCGGCCAGCACGGCGAAGCGTCTCAGGCCCCAGGGCCGGGCGTCCCCGGCCAGGGAGCCCATGGTCGGCCGGTCGGGCAGGCCCAGATGACCCCACAACAGCGAGATGAGCAGGCTGGTCAAGACCGCCGCCAACAGGCCCAGGGCCAGGTGCTGCCCGGCCTGGCGCCGAGACAGGGGGCTCTGGGGGGTATCCACGGCTGGGGGCACGGCGCTATCGGGCCTTTCGCAAGGGTAAGGGTCGGGGGTCGGGGCATTTTATCACAAACCCCGGCCCGCCGTTCCCGGAGCGACCGGCGGGCCGGGCCGGGGCCCGTGGCCTAGCCCTGGGCTGGGGCGGGCGGCCACTGGCCGCGCTCTTCCAGGACCTCCTTGAGGGCCTTGAGCCCCTGGTTGACCACCGGCATGCCGGCGTAGATGCCCACCTGAAAGATGGCCTCGGCCACGTCGGCGGCTGGGCAACCCACGTTCAGCGCGGCCCAGATATGCAGCTTCAGCTCGTCAGTGCGCTCCAGGGCGGTCAGCGCCGCCACGGCCACCAATTGGCGGGTGGGGTGGGGCAGCTTCTGGCGGGCGTACATCTGGCCGGTGATGAACAGGGACAGGTCCTTGGCCAGGCCGGGGTCAAAGGCGCGCCACAGGTCAAAGGGGCGCTCGCCGGTGTAGCCCTCGAAGTATAGCTTGGCCGTGGCGCCGGTTTTTTGCTTGAGGTCGTCGCTCATGGGTTGTCCTTTCTCTGCTGGTGGGGGCCATGCAATCCTCGCGGGGCGCGGCCAGCCCGGCCGGCCCGGGGATCCCTTGGGGCTTGATTGTAATGAAGGCCGCCGGCAAAGGCCAAGAGTTTCCCACCGCAAAAGGATTGCCCCATCCCGGGCGATGCCCTACCCTGAAACTGACGAGGTTTGCAAACATGAGGAGTCAAGGGATGTCTTGCGAAAATTGCCAATGGCGGGCCCGGGCCCAGGCCAAGCCCGATTCCCTGCTGTCCCGTCTGTGGCGCTGGCACACCGGCTGGTGCCCGGGCTGGCGGCGTTACCAGGCCCATCTGGCGGCCCAGGGGCGGTCGGCGGGCGGGGAGAACGACAGGCGGGACGGCCCGCCCCGAGTCTGACAGCCGCGGCGGGGCGGCCCCGCCAGGGAGAACGCACATGCGCGGCAAGCGGCGCTACGAGGACGAGGCCCCGGCCCCCAAGCCGGCGGGCGGCGAGGGGGCCAGCACGGCGGAGCTGGTGGCCCGGTGGCGAGGGCCGGCCCCGGCCAAGCCGGGCTACCGCGAGCAGTCCCTCAAGCTGCACGGGCTGATCTGCGCCAAGTGCGCGCGGGAGTTCGCGCCCCGGGACAGCCACCTGCTCACCGTGCACCACAAGGACGGCAACTACAAAAACAACCCCCCGGACGGCTCCAACTGGGAGAACCTGTGCCTGTACTGCCACGACGACGAGCACAGCCGGGGCCTGTGAACCAGGCTCGACGGCCTCTGACGCCGAGGGCGGCCAGCCGGCTGGGCCCGCTCCAAATAGGCAGGCCGCCCGCCCCGATCAGGGCGAGCGGCCTGTTATCAGCCAATAGGGAAGGCGCTTACTTGGCCTGGCTCTCGGCGGTCTTGGCGTCGATGCCATAGGCCCCGCAGCCGAAGTAGTATTTGCCGTCATTGGACTTGAGGATATAGGAGGCCTTGGGCTCGGCCTCCTTGTTGCCGGGCTTGGGCCACCAGTACTCGGTCCAGCCCGAGCCCTTGTCCCGGGCGATGTTGCGGAACTCCACGAAGAAGAGCTTGCCCTTGACGTCCTTGAGGGCGGTCAGGTCCTTGCCCACCAGCTGGGGGCTCATGGGGTGGGATACCAGCTCCATCTTATCCATGGCGCCCATGAAGATGTACAGGTCGCCCTTGACGAAGGGACCGTTCTTGTCGCCCACGGCGGCGATGGTCGCCTCGGGTCCCTTTTCTTGATAGAATTTGGCCGCCGCCTTGGTCAGGTCCACCACCTCCTGGGGCGTGGCGGCCAGGGCCAGGGATGACCAGCACAGGGCCAGGGCCAACACCAGGGACGTCAACAGGGCTTTGGGCATGGGGCTACTCCTTCGCGCATACACGTTGATGAACCATGGCCCCACACAGCCCCGCGGCGGCGCCAGGGGGCAGTGACTGGGCCGCGCATCAAGTGCTACTGATTAGCTAGATTATAGCTTAAACCGATCGGTCTGTCCGCAAAAAATCGGCCGCCCGCCCAGGAGAGGGCGAGCGGCCTGTTATCAGCCAATATGGCTGGCGCTTACTTGGCCTGGGCCTCGGCGGTCTTGGCGTCGATGCCGTAGGCCCCGCAGCCGAACCACACCTTGCCATCGTGGGACTTGAGGATATAGGTGGCCTTGGGCGAGGCCTCCTTCTGGCCGGGCTTGGGCCACCAGTACTCGCTCCAGCCGGAGCCCTTGGTCTTGGCGATGTTGAGGAACTCCAGTTGGAAGAGCTTGCCCTTGACGTCCTTGATCATGGACATGTCCTTGCCGATGAGCTGGGGGGCCAGGGGATGGGCCAGGAGTTCGGCCTTGTCCATGCGGCCCTCGAAGACGTAGAGCTCGCCCTTGACAAAGGGTCCGTTCTTGTCGCCCACGGCGGCGATGGTCGCCTCGGGTCCCTTTTCTTGATAGAACTTGGCCGCCGACTTGACCAGGTCCACCACCTCCTGGGGAGTGGCGGCCAGGGACAGCCCGGACCAGCCCAGGCCCAAAACCAAGATCAGGGTTGCCAGCAGGGCTTTCTTCATGGGTTCCTCCTTAGCCTTATGCATGTTGATGCGCCTGGCACCCCAGCCTGGCCCTGGGGGGCGGGTCAGGCACGAGATGCTTAATAGATTAAATATTAATAAGTGAACTATACCCCGAAAAAGGGCGGGAAATAAAGATAAATCCGCGGGGCCGGGGCCCCAGGCTCGGCTTGGCCCCATCCCGGGCGCCCCGCCGGCTCAGCGGACCTTGCTGCCCGGCGGCAGGCTGGTGTCCGGCGAGAGCACGCGCACCTTGTCATCACCCACCGCCGCCAGCACCATGCCCCGGCTCTGCACGCCCTTCAGGGTCACGGGCTTGAGGTTGGCCACCACCACCACCTGGCGGCCGACAAGCTCCTCCGGGGCGTAGTGCAAGGCGATGCCGGCCACCACGGTGCGGGGGCCGTCCGCCTCGCCCAGGTCGATGGCAAGCTTCAGGAGGCGGTCGGCGCCCTTGACCTTCTCGGCCTGGAGCACCGTGCCCAGCTTGAGGTCCACCTTGGCGAAATCGTCGTACTCGATCTCGGCCGGCGGCTCCACGGCGGCCTTGGCCTGACTCTTCTTGACCTTGGGCGCCGGGGCCTCGGCGGGACAGGCGGCCTTGGCCTCGGCCTTTTGGGCCTTGGCCTTCACCTTCTCGGTGTCGATGCGCGGGAACAAGGCCGGCGGCTTGCCCAGGGCCGTGCCGGGCCGCACCAGGTCCAGGGCGCAGACCCGCTCCAGGCCGATCAGCTCGGGCAGCTCCAGGCCCAGGTGCCCGGCCATGGCCAGGGCCGTGGCGGGCATCACCGGCTGAATAAGAACCGTCACCATGCCCAGCACCCGCACCAGGGCCGCCAGCACCGCGTCCAGGCGCTGTTGCTGGGTGGGGTCCTTGGCCAGCACCCAGGGCTCGCTCTTGACCACGAAGCGGTTGGCCTCGCCGATAAGCTGCCAGACCTCGCCCAGCGCCAGATGGAAATGGAAGCCCGCCATCTGCTGGGCATAGCCCTCCACCGCCCTCTCGGCCAGGGCCAGGAGGTCCTGGCCGTCGGGCTGGGGGAAATCCGCCGCCGGCACCACGCCCCCCCGGTACTGATAGAGCATGTTCAGCACCCGCGAGAAGAGATTGCCCAGGTCGTTGGCCAGATCGGCGTTGTAGCGCTCCACCAGGGCCTCTTCGCTGAAGCTGGCGTCCAGGCCGAAGGCCATGTCCCTGAGCAGGAAGTAACGGAAGGCGTCGGCCCCGTACACCCGGATCAACTCCAGGGGGTTGACGGCGTTGCCCAGGCTCTTGCTCATCTTGCCCTGGCCCATCTTCCAGTAGCCGTGCACGTTGAGATGCTGGTACAGGTAGGCGTCCAGGGGCTTGTGGTCGGCCTTGGCCAGGGCCATGAGCATGGTGGGCCAGTAGATGCCGTGGGGCTTCAATATGTCCTTGGCGATGAGATGCTGGGCCACCGGCCAGAACCTGGCCATCAGGGGCTCGTCGGGGTAGCCCAGGCCGCTCAGATAGTTGATCAGGGCGTCGAACCAGACGTAGGTGACGAAGCGGGGGTCAAAGGGCAGCTCGATGCCCCAGGTCAGCCGGGTGGTGGGCCGGCTGATGCACAGGTCCTCCAGGGGTTCCTTGAGGAAGGAGAGCACCTCGTTCCGGTAGCGCTCGGGGCGTATGAAATCGGGGTGCGCCTCGATGTGCTCGATCAGGGCCTCTTGGTAGGAGCCCATGCGGAAAAAGTAATTCTCCTCCTCGATGAACTGGGTGGGGCGGTCGTGGTCCGGGCATTTGCCGTCCACCAGTTCCTTGTCGGTGAGGAAGCGCTCGCAGCCCACGCAGTAGTTGCCGCCGTACTTGCCCAGGTAGATGTCGCCGGAGTCGAAGATCTTTTGCAGCACCAGGCGCACGGTGGCCACGTGGGCCGGGTCGGTGGTGCGGATGAAGTTGTCGGGGGCGATGCCCAGGGGCGGCCAGGTGGCGCGGAACAGGCCGCTGACGTGATCGGCGTAGGCCTGGGGGGCGATGCCCTGGCGGCCGGCCGCCTCGGCGATCTTGTCGCCGTGCTCGTCGGTGCCGGTCTGGAAGCGCACGTTTTCGCCCAGCAGGCGGTGGAAGCGGGCGGCGGCGTCGCAGACGATGGTGGAGTAGGCGTGGCCCAGGTGGGGCTCGGCGTTGACGTAGTAGATGGGCGTGGTGATGTAGAAGCTCTGGCTCATGGGATGATCCTAATAGTTGTTGTCAGGCCCGCCGAAATGGCGGTGATGATCCCGATAAATATCGCTCGCCAAAAGGCGGTCATCGCGAGGAGCCCCCCAAGGCGCTGAAGCAATCGCGTCAGGAATTGGCCAGCGCCGGTCAATTCTTCCCGCGATTGCTTCGGCGGCCTGCGTCCGCCTGGCGATGACTCCCTGGGGGGAGGCGCGCGGACAGATGCGGGCCGGCCCGGGTGCCGGGGTCAGCCGACCCCTATTTGATCTCCTCGCCGCAGGTCTTTTCGCGCACCATCTTGTAGACCTCCGACATCAGCCCCAAGAGCAGCTTGAGGTTCTTGCTGTCGTCCTGGATGCGCAGGCGGGTGCCCATCTCCAGGGACAGGCGCAACTCCTGGGGCGCGATGTTGTCCGGAAACAGGGTGCCGCTGACCTGGGCGCCGCGCAGGCTGGCCCCTCTTAGGTTGCAGCCTGTCAGGTCCACGCCCTTCAAGTTGGCGTTGCGCAGGTAACAACCCGAGAGGTCCAGGCCCTTGAGCAAGGCCGGGCGCAGGTCCAGGCCGGCCAGATTGGCCCCCTTGAGGTCAGGGGCCTGGCCTTGACGCGCCAGATCGTTGAACCGCTCCAGGTTCTCCTCCAGAAGCAGCTCGAAATGGGGCGCCATCTTGAGATTGACGTTCTGGGACATGGGCGACTCCCCCGCTTGGGTTCAAATCAGCCGGCGTTTTCCTCGCCCGTGCTGGGGCGCCGTCCTCGGCCCCGGCGTCCCCGCCCCCGGCGGGGCTTGTCGCCCTCCGGGGCCTGGCCCTGCGCCGGCGACGCGGCGGCGGCGTTCTCAGGGGCCGGCGCCGGCTCCACCGGGGCCGGCAGGGGCACCCGGCCGCCGCGCCCGGAGGTGGGCGGCGGCGGCGGCTGGCTGGCCAGGGTGGCCAGCTCCTCGGGTGAGCAGGTCACCTCGCGGCCATCGCTCAAGAGCACCGTGACCTTGCGCTCCAACACGTTCTGCCGCAAGACCTTGGCCTCCAGGGTGGGGCTCAGGACCAGACGCTTGCCCAGCTTGGGCAGGTCGCGCTTCAGGGCCTGGTAGGTCTCGAACTCGTAGGTGAGGCAGCACATCAGCCGGCCGCACAGGCCGCTGATCTTGGTGGGGTTCAAGGAGAGGTTCTGCTCCTTGGCCATCTTGACGCTCACCGGCTCGAAATCCTTGAGAAAGGTGGAGCAGCACAGCTCGCGGCCGCAGGAGCCCAGGCCGCCCAGAAGCTTGGCCTCGTGGCGCACGCCGATCTGGCGCATCTCCACCCGGGTGCGGAAGCGGGCCACCAGATCGCGCACCAGTTCGCGGAAGTCCAGGCGCCCCTCGGCAGTGAAGTAGAAAATCATCTTGGAGCGGTCGAAGAGGCACTCCACCTTGACCAGGTTCATGTCCAGCTTGCGGCCGGCGATGCGCTCCTGGCAGTGGCTGTAGGCCTCTTTCTCCAGCTTGTTGTTCTGCTCCAGTTGGGACAGGTCCTCCTGGCTGGCCAGGCGGAAGACCTCCTTGAGGTTCTGATCCTGGGGCCTAAGCTCCACCTCCAGCTGGGGCCGGGGGCCGTTGACCACCTGGCCCAGGGCCTGGCCCTGCTCGGTCTCCACGATGACCATGTCGCCGGGGCTGAGCACGAAATGCCCGGCGTCAAAGTCGTAGACCTTGCAGCCGCGCTGAAAGCGCACGCCCACCACCTTGCCCATATATATCTCCCAGGGGGCCGAAAGTGGCCCCGCCAACGGCTTGATCAGCGGCCCTCGGGCGGCCGTCTAGATAATCTTTACACGACTTGAGGAATTTTTACCAGTAGTTATCCCGTGGGAGCGCCCTGGCGCAGGCCCTGCAAGAGCACCGTGAGCGCCAGTTCGGGGGCGGCGTTGGCCAGCACCTGGGCCTGGCAGGCCCGCACCAACTCGAAGCCCCGGCTGGCCCGGGCCAACTCCGGGGCCGGGGGCAGC
Source organism: Pseudomonadota bacterium (assembly GCA_043804825.1). Taxonomy (GTDB): domain Bacteria; phylum Desulfobacterota; class Desulfarculia; order Desulfarculales; family Desulfarculaceae; genus JACRDC01. The sequence continues at coordinate 17,772 of JAZDIQ010000071.1, read as the reverse complement.
AGGCCGCCGCCGGCCAGGAAGGCGGCCTGGGGACGTCCGGCGGCCAGCACGGCGCAGTCGCGGAAATACAGGGCCAAGAGGTCCAGCAACTCCACCAGTCCCTGGCGGTCCAGGCGCTCGCCCCCCCGGAAGGGGGCCACCAGTTCCTCGGCCAGGGACCAGTCCTCCAAGGCCCCCAGGGGAGAGGCCAGGTGCCTGACCAGGCGGCCCAGGCTGGCGCTTAGCTGGGCCTGGTCCAGGTCCTGGGCGCGCCCCAGGGAGCCGCCGGAGAGCGCCGCCTTGAGCCGCGCCGAGTCCTGGTCCAGGCCCTGGCGCATCAGCTCGCCGGCGATGATGCCTTCCTCCAGGGGCAGGAAGTTGACCCGCCGGCAGCGGCTGACCAGGGTGGGCAGTATCTCGCCGGGGTCCTGCACGGTCAGCACCAGGATGTTGCCCGGCGGCGGCTCCTCCAGGGTCTTTAACAGCACGTTGGCACTGCCCAGGTTGAGCTGGCCGGCCTGGCGGATCAGCACCAGGCGGCTGCCGCCGCCCAGGGGCGCGAAGGAGATGGCGCGGATCATCTCGCGCACCGCCTCCACCTTGATCTGGGCCGAGGCCTGGTCATTGGGCGGGGCCAGCACGATGAGGTCCTCGTGCGCCCCGGCCAAGGCCCGCCGGCAGGAGGGGCAGAGGCCGCAGGCCGCGCCGCTGGAGGTGTCCTGGCAGTTCAAGGCCCGGAACAGGGCCAGGGCCGTGCTGCCCCGGCCCGAGCCGATAGGCCCCACGAAGAGATAGGCGTGGGCCAGACGGCCCGAGGCCATCTCGCGCTCCAACTGCCCCAGGGCCCGTGCCTGGCCTATTACGCCGGTGAGTTGCAAGCGTGAAGGCTCCTCAAGGTTTGGTGGCTAGCGATCAAGCAGATAGTGTCATTGCGAGCGCAGCGAAGCAATCCACCCTACTTTGTGTTTTAGTTCTTCGGCGCAACGAAGAGCGAAGAGGAAGTAGGGTGGATTGCCGCGTCGAATCCCTTCCGGGATGCTCCGCGCAATGACACTATTCAAGATAGTTGGCGGCCTGGGCCCGCTCCGGCCCGGCCCTAGCCCCGCCGCCAGGCCTCCACCAGGGGCCAGGCCACCCGCCAGACCTCCTGGGCCACCAACTCCTGGTCCTGGCCGGCGTCGATGACCTTGATGCGGACCGGCTCGGCGGCGGCTTGTTGCAGGAAGCCCTGGCGCACCGCCTGGTGAAAGACCAGGCCCTCGCTCTCCAGGCGGTCGGGGGTGAGCCCCAGGCCGCCCTGGCGCAGATGCACCCGCCGCAGGCCCAGGTCGGGGTCCAGGTCCAGCACCAGGGTCAAGGCCGGCCAGAGATCGCCGCAGACCCAGCGGTTCAGCTGGCGCACCCGGCTAAAACCCAGGCCGCGCACCCGCCCCTGGTAGACCTCGCTGCTGTCGATGAAGCGGTCGCAGACCACCACCGCCCCCGTGGCCAGGGCGGGGGTCAGTATCTGGCGCACATGCTGGGCGCGGTCGGCCAGATACAGGAGCAGCTCGGCCTCCTGGCAGGGGGTGTCGCGGCCCAGGTCCATGAGCACGCCCCTAAGCTCCACCCCCAGGGGCGTGGAGCCGGGCTCGCGGCTGCCCAGGGCCTTGATCTCCCGCTTGCGCAGGCGCGCCAAGAGCAGAGACTGCTGGGTGGACTTGCCCACCCCCTCCCCGCCCTCCAGGGTGATCAAGAGGCCGGAGCGGCTGGTCATGGTCTAGTCCCGGGCCTTGGGGGGCGGGGCCTGGTCGAACAGGCCAGGCCGGCCCGCGCCGGCCTTGGCCGGGCGCTCGGCGGCCGGGGCCGGGGCTTCGCCTGACGGCGTGGCCGGCGGGAGGGCCGGCGTCTCGGCCGGGGCCGGGGCCAAGGCCTGGGATTGGACCGGCTCGCCGGGCTCGGGCTCGTCGTCCCAGGGGGCCGGGCCGGTGTAGATGTGGCGCTCCAAGAGGCGGTGGAAGGCGCTCCAGTGCCCGGGGCCGTCGGCCTGGCCCTCCACCACGGCCTTGATCATGGCCGTCTTGGCGTCCAGGTCGTCGATGAGGTGCAGGGCGAAGGCCTCGGCAAGCTTGGGCTTCTGGGGGCTGCCGAACTCCTCCTGGCCGTGGTGGCTGATGATCATGTGCCGTAGAACGCTGGCCAGGCGGGCCGGGAAGCCCTTGATCTTGGCCAGGCGGGCGTCCAGCATGCGCACCCCCAACACCACGTGGCCCTCCAGGCGGCCGTCATCGGTGTACTCCAGGGGGGGACCCAGGGTCAGCTCCCGCACCTTGCCCACGTCGTGCAGCAAGGCCCCCACCAGGAGCAGGTCGCGGTCCAGGTGGGGGTAATGCCCGGCCAGGAGGACGGCCAACCGCCCCACGCTGACCGTGTGCTCCAAAAGGCCGTGCACGTAGGCATGGTGAGCGCCCTTGGCCGCCGGGGCCAGATCAAAGGCCTGGCGGAAGTCGGCGTCGTCGAAGAAGGCCCGCAGCAGCTTCTTGAGATGCGGGTTGTTGACCGACTGCTTGAGCTGGCCCAGCTCGCCCCACATCTGGCCGGGGTCGCGGGGGCTCTTGGGCAGAAAGTCCGCCGCCCGGGCCTGGGGCTCGGACGCCAGGCTGGTCAGCACCAACTGGGTCTGGCCGTTGTAGAGCTGCGCCCGGCCGGCCACCCGCACCGGCTGGCCCACGGCCAGGGGTGCCAGCAGCTCCTCGGCCTGTTCCCACAGCTTGGCCTCCACCTCGCCGCTGGAGTCCATGAGGCGCAAGGACCCGTAGGGCTTGCCGCTCTTGGTGGCGAAGACCTGCTTCTTGGCCAGCAGATAGACCTCGTCCACGGCCTGGCCCTCTTGCAGGGCCGCCAGGTCCTGGCGCTGGCCGCTCATGACAGTTCCCCCCGCGCCGCGGCCACGGCGTTCTGGAAGATCGCCTGACCCGCCCCGGCGGCCAGGGCGTCGGGCTCCTCGCCCCGGCGGCGGGCCTCCTCGCGGGTCAGGGTCCAATCCGGGTGCTGGCTGGCGCGGTAATAGCCCTCGGGGTGGGGCATCAGGCCGAAGACCCTTCCAGAGGGATCGCAGATGCCGGCGATATCATTGACGCTGCCGTTGGGGTTGTCGGGGAAGCGCCCGCCGGCCGGCTTGCCGGCCTTGTTGGCGTAACGCAGGGCCACCAGGCCCATATCCTCCAGGCGGTGCAAGACCGCCGGCTCGGCCACCAGCTTGCCCTCGCCGTGGCGCACCGGCAGGGCCAGGCGCTCGATGCCCCGCGTGAACAGGCAGGGGCTACCGGCCTCCACGGCCATCTCCACCCAGCGGTCCTGAAAATTGCCGCAGTCGTTGTTGGCGAGCGCCACGTCGCGGCGCCACTGGCCATCCAGCATGGGAAGAAGCCCCAGGTTCACCAGGGCCTGGAAGCCGTTGCAGATGCCCAGCACCAGGCCCCCGCGCCCCAGGAAGGCCCGCAGTTGGTCGCCCAGGTGGTTGGCCAGGCGGGTGGCCAAGAGCACCCCCGCGCCGTGGTCGTCGCCCCAGGAGAAGCCGCCGTCGAAGACCAGTATCTGGTAGTCGTCCAGGCGGGCCGTGGGCGCGGCCTTTGGCGTGCCGGTCAGGTCGCTGATGTGCACCCGATCGGCCGCGGCCCCGGCCAGGCCCAGGGCGTGGGCGGTCTCGAAATCACAGTTGATGCCGTAACCGGCCAGGACAAGAGCTTTGACGGTCATAGGGCCAACCCCCGGCTGGATATTTCGCAAGCAGAGCGAAGGAGCGAAATCATTAATCCAGCGATAGTGTCATTGCGAGGAGCGTCAGCGACGAAGCAATCCACCCTGCTTCATCCTTGCGCACTTTTCTGGCCGCTAACGAGGGCGCGGGCTGGCTCGAAGATTGAAGCATGGTGGATTGCCGCGTCGCATTCCTCCGGGGATGCTCCTGGCAATGACACCGTTTCTGTAAGCGGGCAGCCTATCCGCTTGTCCTTCGTCCCTGCCCCGCCTTTAGATCATCTTGCCAAAGCGCCGCGTGAAGGCCCGGCGCATCTCGGCCAGCCCCAGGTCCAACACCTTTTGGCCGCCATCCTTGACCACCAGCCGCCGCTGTTTGCTCACCACCCCCAGGCGGGCGTGGGGCACCCTGAGCAGCAGGGACTCCAAGGCCGCCGCCCGCTCGGGCGCCACGCTCACCGCCAGGCGGCCGGTGGACTCGGAGAAGAGCTTTCGCAGGGGCGATAGCCCCTCGGCCCCGGCCAGGCCCTCCAGGTCCAACTCCAGGCCCAGATCGGCCCCCAGGGCCATGCGCGCCAAGGCATGGGCCAGGCCCCCCCGGCTCAAGACGCAGACCGAGGCGGCCAGGCCCCGGTCAAGGGCCTGGGACAGGGCCGCGCAGGTGGCCAGGGACTGGCTGAGGTTGGTGCGGGGCACGTTGAGCCCGGTCAGCCCCCACAGCCCGTAGAGGCTGGAGCCGCCCAACTCGTCCCTGGTGTCGCCCAGCAGGTAGAGGATATCGCCGGCCAGCTTGGGCTCCAGGGTCTGCACCCGCGTGAGCGAGGGCACCGTGGCTGTGGCCGAGAACATCATGGTGCAGGGGCCGCTGACCCGCTGGGTGAGCCCGTGGCGGCCCTTGAGCCGGCCGTCCACGTACATGGAATCCTTGCCCGAGAGCAGCGGGATGCCCAGTCCCCGGCAGGCGTCCCTGAGACCCCAGCAGGCGCGCACCAGTTGGGCGGCCTTGTACTGGCCATCGGGGTTGTCGCGCTGGTCGTGGATGATGGAAGGCCAGCAGAAGTTGTCCACCCCGCCCACCTGGGAGGGATCGCCGCCCACGGACACCACCCGGCGATAGCCCTCCTCCACGCTGGCCATGGCCATGTGGTAGGTGTCGATGTCGCCGTAGTCGGTCAAGAGCACCTGGGCCATGGCCAGGCCGGCCTTGCCATCCAGCACCGGCAGGAGCACCGCCGCCTCGCTGGGGATGTCGCGCTGGCGGCCCACGAAGGGCTTGATCAGGCTGGTGCCCTGCACCTCGTGGTCATACTGGCGGTTGATCCACTCCCGGGAGCACAGGTTGGGGCTGTCCAGGAGGTCCAGCAAGAAGCCCGAGAGGTCAACGGGCTCCGACAATACCGGCTCGCTCAGCCCCCGCGCCTCCGGCGGGGTCCACTGGGCATTGAACTCCCACTGGGGGAAGCCCTTTTCCAGAAACTCCACGTCCACGTAGGCGCAGAGCTGATCGCCGTGGGTCAGCTTGAGCTTGCCGTCGCCGGTGAAGCGGCCGATCACCGTGGCCTCCACGGCGTGCTTGTCGGCCAGCGCCAGGAAGGCGGCCTGGTCGGCCGGGGCCACGGATACGGTCATGCGCTCCTGGCTCTCGCTGACCCAGATCTGCCAGGGGTCCAGGCCCTGGTATTTGAGCGGCACCAAGGCCAGGTCCACCTCGGCCCCGGGGCTTAGGCGGGCCGACTCGCCGATGCTGCTGCTTAATCCGCCGCCGCCGTTGTCGGTGATGAAGCGGATCAGCCCCCGGTCGCGGGCCTCCAGGAGGAAGTCGTGCATCTTCTTCTGGGTGTAGGGGTCGCCGATCTGCACGTGGCCGGCCGGGGTGTTCTCGCTGTAGCCGGCGCTACTGGCGGTCACGCCGTGGATGCCGTCGGCCCCCACGCGGCCGCCGCACATGAAGATCAGCTCGCCGGGGCTGGTCTTCTTGAGATGGCTGGGCGCCCCTTCCAGGCTGGCGGGCATCACGCCCACGGCGCCCACGAAGACCAGGCACTTGCCCAGGTAGCGTTCATCGAATTGCAGGCTGCCCAGGGCCGTGGGGATGCCGCTCTTGTTGCCGCCGTCGCGCACGCCCTCGATGATGCCGTCCAGGAGCCGCCGGGGGTGCAGGGCCGGCTTCAGCTCGCCGGCGTAGTCGCGGGGCCCCACGCAGAAGCCCCACAGCCCGGCCACCAGCTTGGAGCCCAGCCCCGTGCCCATGGGGTCGCGGTACACGCCCACGATGCCGGTGATGGCCCCGCCGTAGGCCTCCATGTTGCTGGGGCTGTTGTGGGTCTCGGCGGTGATGACGTAGTTGTGCTTATCATCCAGGCGCGCCACCCCGGCGTTGTCCCACAACACGCTCACCACCCAGTCGCGCTGGGCGGCCATGTGCTCGGTGGGCTCCTTGATGCAGCTCTTGAACAGGTTGTCCACCACCTCCTCCTGGCCGCTGGTCAGGTCGCGGTAATGGAAACGGCCGTTGAAGGTGTTGTGGTTGCAGTGGTCGGAGCGCCCCTGGCTGACGTACTCCAGCTCCACGTCGGTGGGCTCGGTCAGCCCCAGGGCCTGGCGCTGGGCCAGCACCGCCGGATCGTGGAAATAGGCGCGGATCACCGGCACGTCGGCGGGGTTGAGGAACAGGTTGCGCTCCTGGGACAGGCGCAACAGCTCGGCGTCGTCGGGCACCGGCAGGGTCAGCACCGTGGGTTGGTGTTGCAGCTCCACCCGGGGCAGGATGGTGCCGATACCCTGGTCCGGGTCCCAGTCGGCGCGGGCGATCACCCGCCAGGCGTTGATGATGGGGTTGGCCAACAACTCGGTGCACAGGCCCTGAGCCTGGGCCGCGCCGAGCCGGGGGGCCTTGAGCAGATACAGCCGCGAGGCATAGGCCGCCTCCCCTGGCCCCAGGGGCCGGCCCAGCACGTCGGCCATGGCCTCGCCCGCCGTGGCGCCCTCGTTGTCGCGCACGCCGGGCTTGAGCCCCACCCACAAGGCCCAGTCAAAGTCTGGCAGCACCTGGCCGGCCAGGGGCTCGAAGGAGCTTATCTCCGTGACCGGGTTGGTGAAAATGCTTGAGCGCACCGTCTCCAGCTCGTCCTGGACCAGGGCCGTGTCCAGGGTGAGCACCCTGAGCACCCGCGCGCGCTCCAGGTTCAGGCCCAGGTAGGCCTTGGCCTTGTGCATGAGGCCCCGCCCCGCCGGGTCGTGCAAGCCGGGCTTGAGCCCTATCTCCAGCCGCTGGGCCATGTCCCCTCACCCGCTATGAGAAACGACTTTTGCGAAGTCAACATCATAGCAAGCCGGACCGGTCAAGGCAAGGGTGGCACGGCCCCGGCAAAGGCCTTGACGGCATAGGACTTAAGTTGCTAGGGTATTTTTATCCACACCTCTGACGCCACAGCCGGGCCGAACCTTGATGCGAGGCGGCGCTGGTATTTCCAATCAGATGACAGCCACGCCGTCTGTCGCATGCCTGTGGGCATGGGGCTATTTATTACCTAGGGGGGAACCATGGGTAACCGCGTATCAGTATGGCAAGTCTGGTTGGTTTTGCTGCTGGTGCTAACCACTGGGTTGAGCGGATGTGGTTATTACTACGAGTGGTACTACGGAGCCTACCAGCGCACTGTGTACACTCATGAAGATGTGGGCGACGCTCGCACGGTGGTGCTCTCGGTGGCTCCATGGGAGGACTACGTCCAACGCCTGCAGCCCCAGTTTCAATTGAAACCCGAAGAAGCCCTGAAAATGGTCCTGCAACAACCCAATGTACGCGTTGAGGAGAAAGGTTCCGCCGGGTTAAGCGTGCAAGCCAGCATTCCCGCCCCTACCGGGGGTACCCCAGCCAGCGGCGACCCCTTGGCCGACGCCAAGGCCAACGGCCTGACCAGTCCCAGCGGTCAGCTAGCAGTGGACCCGGTAATGCAGCACCTGGCGGCCACGGCCCTCTTCCAAGAGGTGCAGTTGCTCAACTCCTACCTGCGCAACGCCGACATTGCGCAGCAATATCGGCCCTACTTGGTGCGCCTGGAGATCGGCCTGATGCCCAAGGCGCGCTATATGCCCTATGACGCCTACACCATGCTGACCTTTTTCCAGGCCCCGGCGCAGAAGTTTGAGGACAAAACGAGTCTGCGCAGCGGCGCGGTCAAGGTTCTGCCACTATTAGTGTCCGACCAACTGGAAATGGCCCTGGCCGCCCGCAGCCACCAAATGCTGATCAAGCTGGCGGCTCAAATGTCCCAGTTGGGCAACCCGGCGGCTAGCGCCGACATCTCGACTAAGCTGGACAAGATTTCCGCCTCCCTGGCCCAGGAGTACAATAGTCTCTTTACCGTCTCCCGGGTCAACGACAACACCCTGCGCGTGCGCATGGGGGCCCAGCGCTTGGCCAACCGGGCCTACGCCATGGTGCCACGCACCCATCACCTCAACCTTCTTGTATTGGTCCCCAAGGCGGACCTCGTACGCCCGCCCTATGGCCAGATGGAACTGACGGCCCGCACCCAGTTTTTAGACGCCGACAATGGCACGGTCATAGAGCAAGGCCGTGACGGGCGCCAATTTCAGGAGCAGGTATTGGGGCTGGCCCTCAAGTACGTGCCAGAAGCCAAGAAGCAGTGCCTTGAGCGGGAGGTGCCGGTCCGCAAGGGTAATCCCATTACTCCTTTGATAAATCTGATTAATTTCGCCCAGGCCAACGATTACCCTGGGTTCATGGACCAGGCCTTGGGCCTGGATGTGAACCCCGACTATCTTCATGACTTCTGGCTAAGGATGCTGACGCTTTGCGTCGGGCACCCCGCAGACCAGACCACCTTTTACCTGCCCTGCCGTCGCACCCAGGGCAGCCTGTGGTTAAGCGAAAAAGATGGTTACTTGGAGGGCAGATTGGACCAGGAGGTGCTGACCCCTGAACCGCTTTGCGAAATTATGGAATACCCTTCTGGCTGGACAAAGAAAGAGGCCAGGCATTATCTCTTGCGGGCCGCTCTGGAACTGACCACTGGCGATGGGACCTATTTTCTGCCGCTATTGGGCGTAGAATGCGAGTCCGTTGGGCGATCCACGGTGCATAAACAGCCCTGCTTGGACAAGGAGGTGTTCGGCCTGCAATGTGGCAATATTGATGAAGGTTACCCAGTTGAATTCCAGAGCCAGTACTGCCCGAAGGAGACCTGCCGCTTGGTCTTGAAGTTCGATTCGCTCAAAACGCTGGGCCTGAAGGACATAAAGGGGCCCATCTCCTTTAGTTATGTGGCCAGAGCCGTACATACACTAAAGTACGTAGGGGAAGCCAATACGGCCCTGCAAGCCGCCTCTGCCCCCGAGCAGAATAATTCCGCCTGCGGTCCTGAGAGCAAACAAAAACAGGCCAATAGCGGCGATGCTTCCAGCACTAACCTGGGCCAGAAGCTTCCCTGCCCGGCGACCATAGAATACGAGAACCGCTTTTCCGCCTTCTTGGCCGTACCCAAGGAAGACAAGGCCGCCGGCCAGGTCAAGTTTGGCTCTCATCCCGAGCCGATATCAGTAAAAAATACCGTGTGTGATTTCACGCTGGATGTTACACTTCCCGAAGTCAAGTCTGGCGACCCTGACCAACCCGCGCTAAAGACCAAGTGCAGCGATAAAGGCAAGGCCTATAGCCTGGAAATCAAGCCGGGTAATATCGTTACAGTTACCTCGAACTCAACGAACGCCACCTGCCCTTCCACGGCCAACACAGTGGAGGTCCTGGCGAGTGACACCTTGCGTATCGTACAGAGGAACGTAACTGATGAGTACAGCGAGCTAACCATCACCCCCAAGTTTGACGGCAAGCCGGCTGGCGACGCGCTGAAGATCAAGCTGGCCAGAAGCGCAAAGTCTAAATAGGCGCGACATTACGGCCCCCGCCAGCCAGGCGGGGGCCGCGCCATTCCCCGCTCCGCCGCCCCCCCCTTGAGGCGGCCTGCGGGCTATGCTATCTTGCCGCCCTAGGGCGAGGGAGGCCCGCAAGCCTATGCGCAAGGCGCTGGCGATTATCCTGGGGTTGTGGCTGCTGGCGGGCCTGCTTGGCGTGGCCGGCTGCGGCGGCGGCGGCGCCCAGACCCACGTGGAGAGCAAGTCCACCACCCTGGGTCGGGAGCTGATGGACCTGCAAGAGGCCTACAAGAAGGGCGCCCTCAGCGATCAGGAATACCAGGCCCAGCGCGACAAGCTGCTCAACCGGCGCTAGCCCCGGCCTTCATGCCCTGCGGCGGGCCCCTCAAGGCCGGCCCTGGATCAGCTTCAGCCGGGGATCGTCATCCTTGACCAGGAAGCTGACCGGCTCGGAGGTGGCCTGGCCCAGCATGGTCATCCCCCCCACGATGAGATAATCCAGGCTGGCCGCCAGGCCCTCGCCGCCCAGGCCACCGTCGCTCTGGCGGGTGAGCGCGTCCACCGACCACACCGCCAGCTCCGGTGCGGCCTGCCCCTGGCGCTGGTTGGCGTAGGCCACCAGGCGCAGGCTGTCCTGGTTGACCGTCACCAGGCGGGGCTGGTAGGTGGTGTAGCCCGGCTCGTCCACATAGGTGGTGCTGCGCTTGCCGTCCCGGTCCACCTGGGTAACCTGCACGCGGCGGCCGGGCTCGTAAACGCTCACGTAGTCGGTGCCCGTGCTGGTGTGGCGGCGGTAGGAGAAGACCAGCAGAAACTCGGCCTGCCCCGGCCCGTCCAGGCGGTGGCCGGCGTTGGTCAACATGAGGCCGATCTTGTCGGCCACCCGCCGGTCCATGAGGGGATTGGCCGTCTGGTTCTGGCTGAGCAGGCAGAAGCTGGCCCCCGGCACCAGCCCCAGGGGCTGGCGACCGTCCACATAGGCGCTGACCTCCACCAGGCGGCCGCAGCCGGCCAGCAGCAGCAACAGCCCCCCGGCGGCCAGGACCAGCAGCGGGGTCCGCAACCAGCTCGATAAGCCCCTTCCACGCATGTTCATTCCCCCATGTAACTCCCGCCGGACCGGCCTTGGCGGGCCAACCGCCAGCGCCTCAGGGGCCTGATGGCCACCAGGCCTGGCCGGCCCCCCTATAAATCGTTGTAGCAGATGGCGCGCCCCGGGGGCCATAACTATCGCGGTCGCCGCGGGCGGGCGGGGGCAAAAAAAGAGCGGGCGCGCCTTGTGACGCGCCCGCTCCCGGTTGGGAGCCGCGCACCGGGACCCCGTGGCCCCGGCACGCGGTGAGGTGGTTTATTCGGCGCCCACGCCCAGGTACTCGCGGATGGTCTGGTTGTCGAACTGGGCCTCGGCCTCGGGCTCGGGGGCCATGACCGAGACGACCCAGCCGGCCAGGAAGGCGGCGGTCATGGAGATGATGGCCGGGTTGCGCAAGGGGATGATCGGGGCCTTGTTGTGCAGGACGTCCACCCACACGGTGGGGCCCAGCACGATGATGGCCGAGGAGGTGAAGGTGCCCACCAGGATGGACCACACGGCGCCCTGGGTGGTGAGCTTGCGCCACACGATGGACAGCAAGAGGGCCGGGAAGTTGGCCGAGCAGGCGATGCCGAAGGTCAGGCCCACCATGTAGGCCACGTTCTGGCCCTTGAAGAGGATGCCCAGGAGCACGGCGGCGGCGCCGAAGATCACCGTGGCGATCTTGGCGACCTTGACCTGCTCCTTCTCGGTGGACTCGCCCTTCTTGACCACGTTGACGTAGATGTCGTGGCTCAAGGCCGAGGCGGCGGCCAGGGTCAGACCGGCGACCACGGCCAGGATGGTGGCGAAGGCCACGGCGGCGATGAAGCCCAGGAAGGGCGTGCCGCCCAGCATCTCGGACAACAGAGGCGCGGCCATGTTGCCGCCCTTGTCAATGCCGGTGATGACGTCACGACCCACCAGCACCGAGGCGCCAAAGCCCACGATGGGGATGATGCAGTAGAAGTAACCGATGAAGCCGCAGGCGTAGAGCACGCTCTTGCGGGCGGCCTTGGCATCGGGCACGGTGTAGAAGCGCATCAGGATGTGGGGCAGGCCCAACAGACCGAACATCAGGGCCAGGCCCAGGCTCACGGCCTCCAAGGGGGTGGCCACCAAGCCACCGGGGGCCAGGGTGGCCTGGCCGTACTTGTCGGCCACGGCGGTGTAGAGGTTGCCGAAGCTGAAGCCGAACTGGGACATGACCAGGATGGTCAACAAGGTGACGCCGAAGAGCAACAGGCAGGCCTTGATGATCTGCACCCAGGTCGTGGCGATCATGCCGCCGAAGAGCACGTAGGCCAGCATGACCACGCCCACCATGATCTCGGCCACCTCGTAGGGGATGCCGAACATCAGCTTGATCAGGCTGCCGGAGCCCACCATCTGGGCGATGGTGTAGGTCAGGAGCACCACCACGCCGCCGATGGCGCTGGCGATGCGCACCGGGCGCTGCTTGAGCCTGAAGGCCACCACGTCGGCGAAGGTGTACTTGCCCAGGTTGCGCAGGGGCTCGGCGATGAGGAACATCAGGGCCGGCCAACCCACCAGCCAGCCCGTGGCGTAGATCATGCCGTCGTAGCCCTTCAAGGAGGTGATGCCGGCGATGCCCAGGAAGGAGGCGGCGGACATGTAGTCGCCGGCCAGGGCGAAGCCGTTCTGCAGGCCGCTGACGCTACGGCCGGCGGCGTAGAACTCCTTGGTGGTCTTGGTGCGCTTGGCCGCCCAGTAGGTGATGGCCAAGGTCACGCTGATAATGAGTAGGAAGAAAATGATGCCGGAAGCCGAGGGGCTGCCGATTGACGTTACGTGCGTTGCCGCTGCTGCTGCTGGCTGCATCTTATATCACCTCCCCTGATTAAAGCTGTTCCTTCAGGCGCTTGACTTCGTTGTCATACCGGTTGTTGGCCCACAACACGTAAATGACCGTGAGTATCCAGTTGATCACGATCACGGCCACCCCGATAGGGATGCCCAGGGTGGTGTGGGTGCCGATCTTCTGCGCCAGGAATGGCTTGTCAATGGCGATCAGCAGGATGTAGCCGTAATAGGTGATAAAGCATGCCGCCAGCAGGGTCAGGGACACCTTCCAGCGCGTGGACACCAGCCTCTTGAAATCCGGAGAATCCAACATCTCCTTTGCCGACTTGGCCATCACAACCTCCCACCTAGGTTTCTGGTTTGCTAAGCGATAAACCCGGTACCCCTCCAGGGCACCCAGGCTTGTGAGCTTGACTTCATCATGGCCAAGGGGGGTTGGTGGTGTCCATGGGTGTCAACCCGTATTTGGAGGGGGAGGCCCCCTACTTTTGGCGGGGCTGGCTGCTTTCTATTGGGGGGGGTATCCCCACTGCTTTTGGCGCACCGGGTGCGATCGGGGGGGCTGGGAGCCTGTCGGAGTATTGCTTCGGCGGGCTCCTAGGCGTGTCGCGGAAGGCTCTCTCCGACACACACCTGGCCGGGACGATTGGCGGCAGGTATTGGCTTTGGGGCTGGGTTTGGCGGGGGCCTGACGGGGCCGAAACGGGTGGGGCCCGAAGGAGGCCTAGTCATCCCAAAGTTGGGGGTCGATGATGCCGATCTTGACCGCGTACTTGACCATGTCCAAGCGGTCCTTGAGGGCCAGCTTCTTCATGATGTTGGTGCGGTGCTTCTCCACGGTCTTGGGGCTGACGCAGAGCACATCGGCGATCTGATTGGTGGAGTTGCCCTCGGCCACCAGGCGGAATATCTGCTGCTCGCGCTCGGATAAGAGGTCGTAGCCTCGGGGGGTGGGGACCTGCTTGCGGCTGTCCAGATAGGCCCCCACCACCTCGGCCTCTATCTTGGAGGAGAGGAAGTACTGGCCGCCATGCACCGCCTTGACCGCCTCCAGCACGTCGGTGACCGGCGAGGCCTTGAGCACGTAGGCCAGGGCCCCGGAGCTCAAGACCTGGCGCACGAAGGACTCCTTGCCGTGCATGGTCAGCACCACGATCTGGCAGGAGGGCACCGCCTCCTTGACCAGGCTCACCGCCTCCAGGCCGCTGACCCCGGGCATGCCGATATCCAGGATGATGACGTCGGGCTTCAAGGACTTGGCCTGGGCCAGGGCCTCCAGGCCGTCGGCGGCCTCGCCCACCACCACCATGTCCTCCTGCTCGCCCAACAGTTGCCTGAGCCCGGAGCGCACCACGGCGTGGTCGTCGGCGATGAGCACGCGAATTTTATTCATGACAGGCGCTTCCCCCATAGGATGGGTCGCCAGGGGCGGCGACATCTAACTCTACGATGCCGACGCCGCCGCAAACAACCCCAGAATTTCGCCGGCCGCTCCCCTGGCCGGCTAGGGGTCGGCCTCGTCGGGGCCCTGCTCGGCGGGCAGCTCGGCCCTTATCACCGTGCCCTTGCCGGGGTGGGAGCGTATGTCGATGGTGCCGCCCACCGAGGCCACGCGCTCGCGCATGCCGATGAGCCCCACGCCGCCCCGGCCCAGGCCGGCCAGCACCGGCCTGGCCTCCTGGGCAAAACCCGCGCCGTCGTCCTTGATGATGAAGATCACCAGGGGATGGCTGTAGGTCAGTTGCACGCCCACCCGGCCGGCCCCGGCGTGCTTGACCACGTTGTTCAAGCCCTCCTGCAACAGGCGGTACAGGACGATCTCCAGGCGGGGGTCCAGGCGCCGCTTGTTGCCGAAGCCCACGGCCTGGAAATCCACCCGGATGGCGGGCCAGCGCTTTTTGAAATCCCCCACGTACCACTCCATGGTGGAGACCAGGCCCAGGTGGTCCAGCATGTCGGGCCTCAGATCGCTGCTGATCTTGCGTATGTTGTCGGCCAGGCCCTCGATAAGCTCCAAAAGCTGGCCACAGCGGACACGCCGCGGGTCGTCCGCGGCCAGGGAGTTTTCCAGGGCCTGCACCCCGAAGTGCAGGGCGGTCAGCGCCTGGCCGAATTCGTCGTGCAGGTCGGCGGCCAGGCGCTTGCGCTCCTCCTCGTTGCCGGCGATGAGCCGCCGCGAGAGATGGCGGATGTCCTCCTCGGCCAGGCGGCGGGAGGTGACGTCGCGCAGATAGGCCAGCACCACCGGCTCGCCCTGGAAGGTGGTGGTGGTGGCGCTCACCGCCACGTACAGCGGGGTGCCGTCCTTGCGCACGCCCTTGAAGTCGTAGCGCAGGGGAACGTCCTGGCCTCCCTGGCGGGCCAGGCTCAGCTCCAAGACCGGCAGCTTCTCCTCGGGGTGCACGATCAGGGAGATGGGGCGGTCGATGATCTCGGCGCGGTGGGCGTAGCCGAAGATCTCGGCCAGCCTCTTGTTGAAGAACAGCAGACGGCCTTCCTTGATGATGGCCACGCCGTCGTTGCTGGACTCGATGGCCGTGCGGTAGCGCTCCTCCGACTCCCTGAGCTGGGCCTCGGCCTGCAGGCGCATGAGTATCTGGTCCTGCAACTGCAAGACCTTCTCCTCCAGCTCGGCGGCGTGGGCGCCGATCAGATGCTCGCGCTCCTGATAGAAGTCGATGCGCCGGATCAGGTCCTGGGGCCGGGCGCGCAGGTTGGCCAATATCTCGGCGTAGACCTCGCTTAGCTCCTGGGACTCGCGGCCGCTGAACAGCCCGGCCTTGCCCAGGGCCTTGTGGGCCGCCGCCGAGCCCACCGAGCCGGCCAGGGATTTCTCCACCTCGCTGTAGAGCTCGGCCAGCTCGATGATGGTCAGGCTGCTCTTGCCGGTCAGCCCCACGGCCTGGATGCAGCGCTGGGTCATGTAGGCCGCCTTGGGACGGTCGAAGAAGCGGCCCAGGAGCCGCTCGATCTTCTCGCGCTTGGCCCCCAGGTCCACGTAGGCCTCCCGCCGCACCGTGCGCTCGAACATGGCCCCGCTGGACAAGGCCCCCACGAACTCCTCGGCGTGGGACTGCACCTCCTGGCTGGGCTGGAAATATAGCGAGCCCAGCACGTACAACCCCAGGTTGACCACCATGGTCCAGAACACGGTGTGGCTCACCGGGTCCAGGTTGTTGAGCCCCAAGAGGTGCTCGGGCCGGAGCCAGGCGATGCCCCAGGGTCCATCGCGCAACAGCTCAAAGGTGAACCACCCCCCCCGCACGAAGGAGGGCAGCAGAGAGGTGTAGCCCCAGGTCAAAAAGCCGGCCGTGAGCCCCAGGGTGGCCCCGGCCTTGTTGCCCGCCGGCCAGAAAAGCCCCCCCAGGACGGAAGGCGCGAATTGCAGCATGCAGGCGAAGGCGATCATGCCGATGTTGACCAGCATCAAGGACTCGCCCACCCGCCGCTCGAACCAGTAGCCCAAAAAGATATAGATGATCACCGACACCCAGCGGCATTCCAAGAGGTTGCGCTCCAGGAAACGCAGCCGTCGCACCCGCCCCACCAGGGGCAAGAGCAGGTCGTTGGTGATCATGGTGGCCATGGTCATGGAGCTGATCAGGATCATGCTGGTGGCGGCCGAAAAGCCGCCGATGAAGACCAACAGCGCCAGCCAGGGGTCGCCGTTTTTCAAGGGCAGGCTCAGGACGAACAGGTCGGCCTGCTTGACCGGCTGGCCCATCAGGATGCCGGCCATGGCGATGGGGTAGACGAAGACGTTGATCAAGAGCATGTACAGGGGCAGGAGCCACATGGCCTGGCGGATGTGCTTCTCGCTCTTGTTCTCCACCACCGCGATGTGAAACTGGCGGGGCAGAAACAGGATGGCGTTCATGGACAAGAGCAGATAGGTGGTCCACTTGACCACCGAGTTCTCCTGCCCGGCCCGGAGGGGCTGGCCCGGGGGCGGGGCGTGGGACAGGCGGGAGAAGATGTCGCCAAAGCCGTCGAAGATGAAATACACCGCGAAGACGCCGGCGGCCAGGAACAGCACCAGCTTGATCAGGGACTCCATGGCCACGGCCATGACCATGCCCTCGTGGCGTTCGGTGGGGTCCAGGCGGCGCACCCCGAAAATGATGGTGAAGACCACCATCAGGGCCACGATCAAGGGTCCCACGTGGCTGCCCACCCACACGCTGGCCGTGCCCTCGTCGCTGGTGATGATGGCGAAGGTGGAGTAGATGGCCTTGAGCTGCAAGGCGATGTAGGGCATGTTGCCCAACAGGGCCACCAAGGTGGCCACCGCCGCCAGGGCCTCGGACTTCTCGTAGCGCACGCTGATGAAGTCGGCGATGGAGGTGATGTGCTGGCTGGCCTTCAGGCGCACCATCTTGCGCAACAGGGTCCACCAAAAGATGATCCCCAGGGTGGGCCCCAGGTACACCGTCAGGAACAGCATGCCGCTGGTGGCCGCCACCCCCACCGAGCCGTAGTAGGTCCAAGTGGTGCAATACACCGCCAGCGACAGCGAATAGATAAAAGGATTGTTGACCTTGCTGCGCCCCGCCGCGCTCTCGCGCTCGGCCCACAGGGCCAGGGCGAACAACAGGCCCATGTACAGGCAGAAGATGGCAATGACCGAGACCGAGTTGAACATCAGGGGCCGTCCGCCGTGGGGGAAGCCGGCGGGTCGGGAGGCGCCGAAGGCGCGGGAGGCTTGTCACGGGGCAGGCGGGGGCGCAGGGCGCGGCTGAGAAAAAACAAGATCAGGACCACCAGGGCCCAGGCCGACAGCAGATAAAAATAGGCGAAAGGCTGGGGCCACTGCTCCCCAAAGGCCAGGAAGGGCCAGTAGAACAGCACCAACCCGAACAGGAACAGCACCCACTGGAAGGCGGGGCGGCGGAATATGTCGCGCGCGCGGGCCACGTCCCCTCCCCGCCGGACCACTAGGCCCCGGCTGTTGCGGCACCACCAAGCTGACCTAACTTAACATTATTCCCCCACCCCTGACCAGGCCGGGTGGCGTGCCCGCCACGGGGCTTATACGGGTCGGGTGGCGATGCGGCCGGGGCCGACGCCGGCGGCTCCCGGTGCAAGGCCCTCGTTCAAGGCGTCGTTGCGAGGAGCCCCCCCGGGGCGACGAAGCAATCGCGGCACGAATGCCACGAGCCGGCCCGCGGACAGCGCCCCTCTTACCGCCTCTCCCCCCCGGGGGAGTGGGCCGGGGTGAGGCGACCCCACGGACACGGGGTTGTCGTGGGGTCCCCGGGGGG
>JAZDIQ010000070.1:0-32684 GCA_043804825.1 Pseudomonadota bacterium | reverse complement strand
GTTGGACAGGCAACCGCCAGTGAAACAAAAAACACCAGATCAAAAGCGGCGGCCTTATCTCAAAAACTGCCAAACTTACAGATAACTAACCAATTTTATATGATCATTTTGAGCTGCTACGCCTGTCTTGGACAGCACTGGCGCATTATGTAAATCTGCCCGCATGGGCCGTGACAGCAGGCCTCTTCGATTGCTGCCGAGCTGGGGTTGGAACCGAGGTGGGTTAAGTGATTCTCAACAGGGCGGGCGAAAAATAAAGGGGCGTGCTCGAAGGTGACATAACTACCGTGAAAGCGATGTCTCAATAAACCTTGGTATGCTCCTGAAACTGCAAGCTGATTATGTGTGTGACCCATAAAATGCGTCGCATAAGGTATATTATGTAAACCAATACATGCAAAACCAAGGTCCGGGGGGTTTAAATACCCGCAGGTATCCCCCAGGACCCTGGTCAGGGCTCGCAGGAATTAAGCGGCAGCTTCAGGTTTGGCTGCGGTCTTTTTGGCCGCCACCTTCTTGGGCGCTGCCTTGGATTCAGTCGCCGCCTTCTTGGCAACCGACTTCTTGGGCGCGGCCTAATCGGAGGGCTTGTCAGTCGCCGTCTGGCTGGCAGTCTTGGCAACAGCCATCTAGGGCGCGGGCTTAGCGGCGGGCTTGTCAGTCGCCGTCTTGCTGGCAGCCTTGCTGGCAGGCTTGGCGACCGCCTTCTTAGGCGCGGCCTTGGGCTCAGCCGCCACCTTCTTGGGCACGGCGGCCTTGGCGGCAGGCTTATCAGCCGCCGTCTTGCTGGCAGGCTTGGCGACCGCCTTCTTGGGCGCGGCCTTGGGCTCAGCCGCCGCCTTCTTGGCAACCACCTTCTTGGGCGCGGCGGCTTTGGCGGCGGGCTTATCAGCCGTCGTCTTGCTGGCAGCCTTGACGACAGGCTTGGCGACCGCCTTCTTAGGCGCAGCCTTGGGTTCAGCCGCCGCCTTCTTGGCAACCACCTTCTTGGGCGCGGCGGCCTTCTTGGCAGGGGTAGCCTGGCTGGCAGTCTTAGTGGATTTTGCCATGAAAAAACCCTCCCTTACCTAATGAACCCTTATCCCAGGGGTTAATATTGAATGCATGCTAGTAAAGTATAGGTTGATTGTCAATAGAAAATATCAAGATATAGCGCCCCTTACCCGCCCTGACACTATATCTTGAGCCATAACCTCCCTGAACGAGGCCTCTCGCGTCGCCTGTCCTGGATTTCACTACCCCTGTATTATACATGTGCATGCCGTTTCTTCCGCTGAACGGCATTGCCCCGCCCTGCCCTGGCGAAAGCCTCGAATCCCCTAAGGCTTGTTCCTTGACGCCCGGAGAGCGTGGTCATACAATGCAGGCCAGCCACGGAAATGGCGTGTTTAGAGGTTTCTTGCTGGCGCCGCCATGTGCTACAACGCTGCCCATACGTTTTTAGGGTGTTCTTCCACCCCTTGTCCGCTGGAATCGCCCATCCCGCTTGGCGGACCGTCCTGACCAAACGCGGCCAGGGATGCTGGTTGTGGGCTACCCCATGTTCCCCGGGCCGGGAAGCCAGCGGATGGAAAGTGGGCTGGAGGGCACCGCACCAAACGGCGCATCTTGAACTTTTTTCGCCGGAGAATGACTAAATGAGCAACTACCAGTGCAAAAACGAGGAGCTTAACCGCTGGGTTCGGGAAGCCGCCGAGCTGTGCCAGCCTGACAATATCCATTGGTGTGACGGCTCGCAGGCGGAATACGATGGCCTCATGTCCCGGATGGTGGCCAACGGAATGGCCCTGCCCGTGTCCAAGCGCCCCAACTGCTTCCATTTCCGCTCCGACCCCAGCGACGTGGCCCGCGTGGAGGACCGCACCTATATCAGCTATCCCAACCAGATCGACGCCGGCCCCACCAACAACTGGTTCAGCCCCCAGGAGCTCAAGGCCACCATGTCGGGGCTCTACAAGGGCTGCATGAAGGGCCGCACCCTGTACGTCATCCCCTTCTCCATGGGTCCGGTGGGCTCGCCGCTGTCCAAGATCGGCGTGGAGATCACCGATAGCCCCTACGTGGTGTGCAACATGCACATCATGACCCGGGTGGGCAGCAAGGTCCTGGCCCTCCTGGACCAGGGCTGGGAGTTCATCCCCTGCCTGCACTCCATCGGCGCCCCCCTGGCCCCGGGCCAAGAAGACACCACCTGGCCCTGCGCGCCCATCGAGGCCAAATACATCAGCCATTTCCCCGAGGAAAACCTGATCTGGTCCTATGGCTCTGGCTACGGCGGCAACGCCTTGTTGGGCAAGAAGTGCCTGGCCCTGCGCATCGCCTCGGCCGTGGCCCAGCGCGAGGGCTGGATGGCCGAGCACATGCTCATCCTGCGCCTGACCAACCCCCAGGGCCGCCAGTTCCACATCGCCGGGGCCTTCCCCTCGGCCTGCGGCAAGACCAACCTGGCCATGCTGCTGCCCACTATCCCCGGCTGGAAATGCGAGTGCGTGGGCGATGATATCGCCTGGATGCGCATCGGCCCGGACGGCCGGCTCTATGCCATCAACCCCGAGGCCGGCTTCTTCGGCGTGGCGCCGGGCACCTCCTACGGCTCCAACCCCATGGCCATGGATTCCATCAAGGAAAACGCCATCTTCACCAACTGCGCCATCACCGACGAAGGCGACGTGTGGTGGGAGATGATGGACGGTCCGGCCCCCGGGCACGCCATCGACTGGAAGGGACGCGACTGGACCCCGGCCAACCAGGACCCCGCCGCCCACCCCAATGCCCGTTTCACCGCCCCGGCCTCCCAATGCCCCATCATCTGCCCCGACTGGGAGAAGCCCGAGGGCGTGCCCATCGATATCTTCATCTTCGGCGGTCGGCGGGCCCGGGTGGTGCCCCTGGTCTGCGAGGCCTACAACTGGGACCACGGCGTCTTCATGGGCGCCACCGCCGCCTCCGAGACCACGGCCGCCAACATCGGCGCCGTGGGCAACCTGCGGCGCGATCCCTTTGCCATGCTGCCATTCTGCGGCTACCACATGGGCGACTACTTCCAGCACTGGTTGAACATGGGCGACCGCCTGGCCGACAAGGCCCCGCGCATCTTCTATGTCAACTGGTTCCGCAAGACCGAGGCGGGCAAGTGGCTGTGGCCGGGCTTCGGCGATAACAGCCGGGTGCTCAAGTGGATGTGCGAGCGCGTGGAGGGCAAGGTCCAGGGCCAGAAGACTCCCATCGGCCTGCTGCCCCTGCCCGGCGACCTGGACTTGCAGGGTCTGGACCTGCCGGCCGACAGCCTGGCCGAGCTTCTCAAGGTCGACAGCCAGGCCTGGCGGGCGGAGCTTCCGGACGTCGCCAAGCATTTCGAAAAATTCGGCGAGCGTCTGCCCCAGCGCTTGCAAAAGCAGCTCCAGGAGTTGAGTCAGCGCCTGGGTTAGGTTTTTAGGAGTTTTTCATGCCCGGGCTTGCCACGGTTGTGGATGTAAGCTAGGCTGATACAACATTTCAATGCTCGGGGTTATGGTAGCCCTTTCCGGCCGTTCGGCCGGAAAGGGCCTTTTCTTTGGGGGACTTCGAAACAGGGACAAGGGGAAAAATGGAAAACGATCTTGCCTCCAGCGTGGAACAGTTGATTAGCCAACTCAATCAGGCCAAAGAAGAAAAAACCATCATATTCGCTGATATGCACAACTCTACCGATTACAAGATGAGTCGCAAGGACGTGGAATGGGTGCCCGTATGGGGCCAGTTTTACAAGATGGCCATGCAGAAGATTCAGGAACAGGGGGGGTGATCATCAAGTTCATCGGCGACGCGGTCATGGCCGCCTTTGACGACGCTGGCGACGCCCTGCAAGCCGCCATCGCCATCCAGGAGCAGATCAAGGACGACATGCGCGGCGACCGGGGCGGCCTGCCCTGCAAGATCGGCGTGGCCACCGGCGTGGTGTACGGCTACCGGACCAGCGATGGCAGGAACGACTATCTGGGCAGCACCGTGGACACGGCGGCCAGGCTTTGCGAGCAGGCCCGGGGCAATGCCATCCTCTTGAGCGTCAAGACCTACCAGGCCGCCAACACCACCAAGGTGGCCTCCGAGGCCGGCAAGACCTTGAACCGCGACTCGGAAGAGTACTTTGGCGAGAAGAATTTTTTCAAGGGCATAAAAGGATTCAAGGAACCGGTGGGTTACTACAATCTGTTCTGGCAGGCCCAACGGGACTACGCCGCCACCGAGCCCGCGGGCGAAACCACCGCCAACCCCAGACCGGAACCGCCCAAGGAGCCACCCAAGCCCGAGCTTCCCCTCATGGGCCAACGCCTGCGGGGGGTCGTGGTCCGCATGAGGGAAAACTATGGTTTTGTGAGTTACACCAACCAGGAAGGCCAGAGGGAGGAACGTTTTTTCCACAGGGGCGCCTGCCTGACCAACGACATCATCCAGGAAAACGATGTGGTGTTTTTTCTACCCTGGACCAACCCCGAGGGCAGGAAGCAGGGTAAATCGGTGATCAAGCTGGGGGGGCAGCTCAGGGGACGCCTGGTGCGCCTGACCGACCGGGGCTTTGGTTTTATCAATGTTGTTACCGATACGCCATCCCAGCCCCTGGATGTCTTCGTGCATATTAATGACATGGAGGAAGGCATCCAGGAGGGCGATGACGTCTTTTTCACGTTGTCCGAAGGCCGCAAGGGCTTGGCGGCGGTCAAGGTTCGCCCCCTCTCGCCAGCGGGAGAGGCTGGTGCGGGCCTGGAGGAAAGCGCGCCCCCGGACAACACCGCGCCCTAGCCTTTCGCCGGGGAGCGTTGCGCTGTGTGCCAGGATTGCGGGTGGTCATCGCGTGCTTGGGGTACCTCGGGCACGCGATGGCCCCCCGCCACGGGACGGCGCCACGGCCACGCAGGATTGCCCGGGCCAACGCCGTCTCCAGCCACAAGTGTGACCAATTAGCAACATTATTGCGTTATTATTGTGAAAACATGTCTCGGCGCCCTCCGTGGCCCTCCTGGACGATCCCCCGGATTTTCTATCTGATATTATTAAGCAAATCTAACAGGAGACATGGTCTTTAGCTGACCATCTTTTTTCGCGTTTTTGGGTAATGGTCTTTCCTTCACCAGGGTTTCCGCTGTATATTAACGAACAGGCTTCGGCTGAAAGGCCGGCTATCAGATATGATATAGCCACCAGTTATTGGCTCCCCGGAGGCAGCACTTTGCGATCCCTGTTAATAGTAGATGATTCTCCCATATCACGAAAAATCATTCGCAGGCTCCTGCCGCCCGGCCCCTTTGATATACGCGAAGCGGGCAACGGCATTGAGTGCCTTAAACTTTATGAAGAAGCACCGGCTGATCTGGTTTTTCTGGATCTGACCATGCCCGGCATGGATGGCTTCGAGACCTTGGCCCGTCTCAAGGCCCTGGACCCCCAAGCCAAGGTTGTGGTGGTCACGGCCGATATCCAGACCAGCAGCCAGGCCAAGGTCAAGGAGCTGGGCGCCTTGGTGGTCATCGCCAAGCCGCCCAAGGCCGAGGTGATCAAGCTGATCATGGAGCGTTATTGTCCATGACCGGCCTGAGCGAGGACCGCCGCGAAACCCTGCAAGAGATGATCAACATCGGCTTCGGCCGATCCATGTCATCCCTGGCCGACCTGTTGGGCGTGCACATCGACCTAAGCGTGCCGGATGTGGTGGCCATTCGCACCGAGGACATGCTGGACTACCTGGTCAAGGTCATGGACGGCGTGGAGGATATCAGCCTGGTCCAGCAGGGATTCCAGGGCGACTTTTTCGGCGAGGCGGTGCTGGCCCTGCCCGGCTTGGCCGGCCGCGAGTTGGTGGTGATGCTGGGCGAGGACTCCGGGTTTCAGCCGGCCCTGGAGATGGGCCAACTGGAAATGGAGGCCCTCCTGGAGGTGGGCAACGTGGTGATCGGGGCCTGCCTGGGCCAGTTCGCGGAGTTGTTGCAGACCAACCTGTCCTTCACGCCTCCCACGGTGCTGATGGAGAACATCCATTCCGTGTATTTGCAAGAGGTCATGCGCGCCCGGCCCGGCGACTCCCTGCTCATTCAGACCAACTTCAAGGTGGATCAGCGGGCCGTGACCGGCTATCTGCTCATCCTGATGCCCAAGGATTGCTTGCAATGGCTGTATCGGGAGGTAGACAACTTTCTGGAAAGGATGCTGGGGTGAGCGGCGAACCCACGGAACCGGGGCCTGACAGCACCTTTCCCCGCGAAAAGTGCTTGGCCTATGAGCAGATACTGGACGCCCTGAGCCAAGGCCTGATCGTCTTGGACCGGGACCTCAAGGTGATGTTGTGGAACCGCTGGATGGAGCAGCATAGCCGCTTGGATAGTTCGCAGGTGGTGGGCAAGGTCATCACCGACATCTTTCCGGACCTGGTCAAGAAGGGCTTCGTCTGGAAGGTGCAGAGCGTCTTCAAGCTGGGCAACTACGCCTTTTTCTCCCAGCGCCTGCACCGCTACCTGTTTCCCTTGGCTGCCTCCAACTACCTGCAGGACCGCTACGAATTCATGCAGCAGAACGCCGTGCTGGCTCCCCTGCGCGGCCCCGACGGGCAGGTGGAGCAGGTCTGCGTATCCATCCTGGACTACACCGACACGGTCATGTATCAGGAGCGCCTGGAAGACTCCACCAAGCGCCTGGAGCAGATGAGCCAGACCGACCACCTGACCCAGGTGGCCAACCGCCGCCACCTTTTCGACCGCCTTTCCCAGGAGCTTAACCGGGTGCGGCGTCTGAGTCAGCCCCTGTCCCTGGCCATCATGGATGTGGACCATTTCAAGCGCATCAACGACACCCACGGCCACCTCTGCGGCGACCAGGTGCTGGTGCAGTTGGCCGGCATGCTCAAGGCCAGCCTGCGCACCTATGACCTGGTGGGGCGCTATGGCGGCGAGGAGTTCTGCCTGATACTGCCCAACACCAACCTGCAAGACGCCATGGCCCTGGTGGAGCGCCTGCGTTGCCAGGTGGCCGAGGCCCAGTTCGAGCACGGGCGCCTGAAGCTGGGCCTGACCGTCAGCCTGGGCGTGACCTGTAGCGAAAGCCAGCCGGATGACCTCCGCGCCGACACCCTGCTCAGCCAGGCCGACGAGGCCTTGTACCGCGCCAAGACCAGTGGCCGCAACCAAACCGAGATGGCGGTCTGCCACCTGGCGGAATGAGGCCTGGCGGTGGCCGACTGGTGCCTAATGCGTTATGTTGGGAATGGTAGTATCTTATTAATAAATAAGAGCTAATTTAGGACGGCCCGGTGGGGTCGCGGGCCAGGGCCGTGGGCCCGACGGCTGCCTATCCCTGTTCTCTGGCCAGAGCGGGGGGCGCTTGGCCCGAAGGCGGTGGCTTCATTCCAGAAGCCCCAGGTGCTGGGCCAGGCGCTCCAGGTCGGCGAAGACCGCCTGGGCCTGGGCCAGGTGGGCGGGCGTCAGGGTGGTGCACAGGGCGTAGCAGGTGGCCCCGGCGGCGGCGGCGGCGGCGATGCCGGCCGGGGCGTTTTCCACCACCAGGCAGTCCTGGGGGGCTTTATTCAGCATCCTGGCCGCCGCCAAATAAGGATCGGGGTGGGGCTTGTGGCGCTCCACGTCCTCGGAGCTGATCACCGCCGCGAAACCCTGGCGTATTTCCAGCGGCAGGCTGGTCTCGACCATGGCCCGGCGGGAACTGGTCACCAGGGCCGCCGGCACGCCGGCCCGCTGGAGCCCGCTTAAGAGCCGGCGCACCCCCGGATAGGGCCGCACGCCTCGGGCATGGCGACTCAGATAGAGGCTGGCCTGCTGGTCCAGAAGCCGGGTCATGCCGGCCAAGGCCTGGGGCCTGTCCAGAGGCGCCAGCCCCTGGGCCTGGCCATGCTCGGCCATGAAGCGCCACAGAACGTCCACCCCCAGGGCGCCCTCGTTCTCCAGGATAAAGGACAGGGGCACGTCCACACCCTGGCCGGCCAATACCTCCCGCCAGGTCTGGGCGTGATGGCCCATGGAGTCCAGGATCACCCCGTCCATGTCGAAAAGCACGGCCGCGAATTCCATCATGCCCTCACCGCCACTTGGTTGCGTCCCCCTTGCTTGGCCTGATACAGGGCCTCGTCGGCCCGGTGGATGAGGCCATCGATGCTGTCACTGGGGTGATAGGCGGTAACACCCAGGGATACCGTGATGTTGAGCCCTGGGGCCATGTCGCCGAAGCTGAACTCGGCGATGCCCTTGCGCACCCGCTCCATGGCCTTGAGGGCATTGTCCAAGGTGGTGTCCACCATCACCAGCAAAAATTCCTCACCCCCGAACCTGGCGATGAAATCCACCTCGCGGATGGCCTCCTTGGTAAGTTGCGAGAACTTTCGCAGCACCATGTCCCCGGCATTATGGCCAAAGTGGTCGTTGACCCGCTTGAAGTGGTCCAAATCGGCGTAACAGACCACAAAGGAGTAGCGGCCCCGATCGGCCAGGCTTTTCTGATACTTGAGGATATCCAGGATGTGCCGGCGGTTGAAGGCGCCGGTCAACTCGTCGGTGATGGCCTGCTGCTTGATGGTCGAGAGGGCATCGTTAAGCTCTCTGTTTTGCTGGGAAACCCGGCGGCGCAACTCGCTCAGGTCCGCTCCGGAGAGCGAGAAGCCGCCCAGGGTGAAGGCGAAGCCCACCCAGCGGATCATCTCGGCTTGCAATTCGATGGACTCGGGATGGTATTGCAGCAAAAGCAGTATCACCGTGCCGTAACAGGCCAGGGCCATGGCGGTGATGAAGAAAAAGCCGGCCAATTTGAGGCGGAAGGCCGCGAAGATCATCACCGTGAGGTAGAGCATCAAAAAGACCGCCCGGAGTTGATCCAGGTAGTAGATGGCGCTGAAAGAGACCAGGGTGGCGAAGACGATCTGGGGCATGGTTAGGGAGGGGTCGGCGAAACGCAGATTCAAACCGCCGAGGATGGCCAAGGGCGCGGCCAGGCTGCCCAGGACAACCAAGCATATAATCGTCAATAATACCTGGTCACTGCCGCGAAAAAACCCCATGAAGTAGCTGGCCAGCAAAAGGACCAGGAACACCACCGAGCCACCCAGCCCCAAAAGGCCGCGCTTTAGGCGCAGGCGTTGCTTGGCACGCAAGTCCATGATTTCGGTCACGGGCAGACCCTCCGGCCATGAAATTCCCCCCCATGATAACAGCCTAATACCACAAGCGGCCGCCAACGCCAGGGGCCATCTGGCTGACCTGGCGATCCCCGGGCCGCAGGCCCTTGATATTTGCGCGCGCTCAGGCCTCGGGGCACAGGCCCGACAAGGCCAAGGCGCAGGCCTGGCGGGCGCAACCCTCACCCGCCGGCAGGTCCAGGGGGCCGGCCCCGGCCGGCAGGTTGGCGATGCCCGCCGCGGCCTGGCGCAGCCGCCCGCGCCACTGGGCCAGTTCGGCGGCGCTAAAGTCCAATTCCCGCAGTTGCGCGCCTTGTTCAGATAGATAGCAGAGCAGGGCCCGGGGAAGCGGCCCCTGCCCCCCCTGCCCCTGCCAAAGGGCCAGGCAGTACAGGGCCATCTGGGCGCGGTACTTGTGGGGTTTGATCTCCCCGCTCACCTTGTAGTCCACCAAGAGGGCCGGCCCCTGCTCCGGCTGGGCCAGCAGGTCGAATTCGCCGATCACCTCCAGGGCCGGGTAGCCCTGATCCGGGGGCAGGAGCAGGCTGAAGCCCTGCTCGCGGCTCAAGCGTCCCGGCCCCAGGTCGGCCAGGATCTGCGGCAGGCCGCAGTCCCACCAGCCAGCTGCCAGAGCCAAGGACCGGGCCGCCAGATCGGGCTCCAGGTCCAAAAGGGCCAGGGCGTCCGCCAAGCCGGCGGGTCCCCGCGCCAGGTCGGTAATTTCCAGCAGGCGATGCACGGCGCTACCCAGGGCCGCGGCCTGTGCGAGACCGGACCAGCCCTGCCCGTTGGCCGGGGCCAGCCAGGCCGTGTCCAGCATGAGCCGCCGGGTGAACCAATAGCGCCGGGGGCATTCCAGCCAGTCCTCCAGGCCGCTGACCGATTCGCTCACCAGGGCGGGAGGAGTTGGCTGGCGATGCAGGCAGCGCCCCACTAGGCGCCGGGCCTGGTCCGAGGCCGGCGACTCCAGGGCTGGCGGCTGGGCTATGGCCGGGTCCAGGGCCGGATTATGGCCGGCTGGAGGCGGCGTCTCTGCCGCCTGATTCTCGTGAGATGCCCGCACCAGGCTGGTTTGGGGGTCAGGCAGCACGTATTCGGCCAGCCAACGGCCCCAGTAGCCTTGCTCCTTGGCCGGCGCGCCATGCAGGCAGAATATCAGGCGCTCCCTGGCCCGGGTGGCGGCCACGTAAAACAACCGCGCGGCCTCGGCCTCCTCCACGGCCCGCTGGCGGGCCAGCAGTCCCAGGGACAGGGGCGTGGGGCGCGCCGGCCCGCCCTGGGGGTCTGGCCCCTTGAGGCCCATGACCCCGCCCGGCCCCAGGAGGGGCGCGCCGTGGCGGGGTTTGAAGGCCAGGTCGGCCAGGGCCACCACCGGGAATTCCAAGCCCTTGGCCTGGTGGATGCTCATCAGGCGGATGACCGGGGCCTCCTCGCCCATGAGCGGGGCCTGGGCGTCCTCGGGTGGCTCGGCCACCAGTTCCCCCAGGCGTCGGGCAAAGTCCTCCACGCCCCCGGCGGCCAGGCGGGGGTCGCGGGCCGACTCGACAAGCTTGCGCAGGTTGGCGACTTTTTGCTCGCCGCCGCTGGTGCCCAAGCACACCGGTATCAGGTCGCTCTCCTCCACCAGGCATTCCAACAGCTCGGCCGGGGTCTGACGGCGGGCCAGGGGAGCCAGCCGCCCCAGCCAGGCCCGCGCCCCTTGCCAGCGCTCTTGCTGCTCGGGCGCGGCCCAGTCCGGCAGGTCCAGGCCCTGAGCCAGGGCCTGGCTCAGGGAACGAGCCTGGCCATCCTGATCAAATCCCAGGGCCAGAAGGCTCTCGTCGCTCAGGCCCACCAGGGGCGAGCGCAGAAAGCCGGCCAGGGCCAGGGCATCGGCCGGGTCCAGCAGGGTCCGCAAGGCCAGCAGCAGGTCCCCCACCTCCTGGCACTGATAGAAGCCCCGGCCGCCCACGGTGTAGTAATCCAGGCCCGCGGCGCTCAAGGCACGCTCGTAGACCGCCACCTGGGTCAGCCGCCGGAACAGCATGGCCACTTCGCCGGGGGCGGCCTGGCCCGAGGCCAGCAGGCCCCCCAAGTGGCCGGCCAAGACCCTGGCCTCCATCTGCCGCCAGGCCGCCAGGCTGGTCCGGTCGTCGCCCAGTCCCCGGCAATCCAGCACCTCCACGGCCGGGTGGCCCGGGGCCTTATCGGCCTGGCCCGCC
Source organism: Pseudomonadota bacterium (assembly GCA_043804825.1). GTDB lineage: Bacteria > Desulfobacterota > Desulfarculia > Desulfarculales > Desulfarculaceae > JACRDC01. The sequence continues at coordinate 21,338 of JAZDIQ010000070.1, read as the reverse complement.
TCGGGGCGGCCCGCCTGCTGTTGGTCGTCGGCGCTGAAGCGCACGTAGACCTCGGGCGCCGGCTCCTGGTGCTCCGTATGGCCAAATACCTGGGGGAACAGGCGGTTGAAAAAAGCGATCAGCTCGGGCCGCGAGCGGAAGTTCTGCCCTAAAAAGGCGACTCGGCCCGCCCCTTGCCTGAAATCCTCCATGGCCTGGCTAAAGACGCTGACATCGGCCCCCCGGAAGGCGTAGATGGACTGCTTGCGGTCGCCCACCAGCAGCACCACCGGGCCGGCCGGCTCTCGCTCCGCCCCGCCCTGCCCCTCCGTCCCGGGTAAGCTGGCCTGGCCGGCCAGCAGGTTGACCATCTGGCCCTGCACCGGGTTGACGTCCTGGAACTCATCCACCATCAAGGCCCCGTAGCGCCCCCGCAACTCGGCCAACACCTCAGGGCGCTGGCGCAGCAGTTTCAGGGCCAGGAGCAGCAGGTGATCAAAGGACAGGGCCGCCCGCCGCTTAAGCTCGTCCTCCAGGGCGTCCTCCACCTCCTGGGCCAGGGCCAGCAGGTCCCCGGCCAGGGCCGCCGCGGCGGGCAGGGCCGCCAGACCGCTCAGCTCTTGCACCAAGGCCTGGGCCTGGTCCTTGAGGTCCTTGGCCTTGCCCCACTGCCCTCCCAGCAGGCCGGCCAAGCGCTCCAAGAGAGCCAAATCCTGGGGATTTTCTTTGAGTGAACTATTAGCAAATATCCATATATTACTAATTTGTTTTATTTTATCAAGATAGCCCGCCTTGGCGCCGAACTGGCCACTGGCCAGGCCCTGAGCCATGAGCGCCAGCACCCGGTCCAACTGGGACAGCAACCCCGGTGCCGCGGCCAGGGCCTGACTGTGGGCCTGGGCCGTGGCCAGGGCCGCCGGGCCAGCCCCCACCCCCTGGGTGGCCAGGCCGGCCTGCACGCTGGCCAGCATCTCGGCCAAGGAGCCCCGCCCCCGCAGGCTCTGGCCCTGCAACAGCCGCCCCAACAGCTCGTCGCGTTGTTGCAGCCGCGCCCGCAGCACCTCCTCGATCACCTCCTGGCGCAGGCTGGCGAACTCCCGGGCCTCCAGCACCGTGAACTCGGGGTCCAGGCCCAGGAGGGCGCCGAATTCCCTGAGCAGGGCCGCGCAAAAGCTGTGGATGGTGGAGATGGGCGCCCATTCCACGCGGGGCAGCAGCGCCGCCCAGTCCACGGCCGAGGCGCCCTGCCCCGCGCGCTGGGCCACCCCTCGCACCACCCGCGCGCGCATCTCCTGGGCCGCCTTGTCGGTGAAGGTGATGGCCACGATCGCCTCGGGGGCCAGGGCAGGCCTCTCCGGCGTGCCGGCCAGGAGCCCCAGGTAGGTCTCCACCAGGCAGGAGGTCTTGCCCGCGCCGGCCCCGGCGCTGACGCAGAAGTTGCCGGCCAGCTCTATGATGGCCTCACGCATCGCCGGCCTCCCCTGCCTCGTCCTCGGAGCCGACGACCGGCCGCGCCCGGCAGGCCAGCCCGTAGGGGCAATAGCGGCAATTGTCCAGGCTGGGCCGGGGCGCCAGGTCGCCGCCCGCCAAGGCCTGCCACAGGGCCCGCACGTGGTTGTAGAGGTTGGGCTCGTGGGCCTGATCCAGGCCCTGGCGGGTGGCCAAGTCCCGCGAAAACAGGGCGTCACCCGGTTGCAGGTGTCGGGTGTAACCGGGTTTTTGCCAAAAGCGGCGGGTATTGACCAGTCTACCCTGCAACACCTCGCCATCCCTAAGGAAGTTTTCGGCGGCCGCCGCCAGGTAGATGGGTATTTGCAAGGCCCCCGACAGGGGAGGATCGCCCGTGGGGGCGTTTTTGGGGGGCTCCGGGGGGTAGAGCCCCTGCCGGATCACGGCCTCGTTGCGGGTGTGCTTGTAGTCGGTGAGCCGCAGGCGGCCCGGCCCCCGGTCCAGGCGGTCCAGGCGGCCCAGCAGCAACAGTGGCGGGCCGCCGTTCACCTCCAGGGTCAGGCCCTCCTGGCCAGGCGGGCCCAGGGGGGCCTCCACGGCCAGGGGGCGCATCTCGCCCAGGTCTTGCCACTCGTTCTCCAGCACCCGGCCTAACCCGGCCAGCAGCATGCGGCGCCGGGCCTGCCAGGCCAGGTCATGCCCGGGCCGGCCCTGCTCGGCCAGCTCCGCGCGAGCCTGGTCCAGGCAGCGCTCCAGGCGGGCCAGGCGCGCGTCCTGGTCCCAGCCGGGGTCGAACTCAGCGGGAGCAAAGAACAAGGCCAGGGCACGGTGCACCCAGTCCCCCTCCTGGCGGCCCTGCAAGTCCCAGCCCGGCTGGTCATCCGGGGCCAGGCGCAGGAGCCGCCCGGCCAACCAGGACCAGGGGCAGGCGGCATAGGTCTCCAGGGAGGACGGCGAGAGCCGCCGGCGCTGGGGATCGGCCAGCAGCGCGCCCAAGAGCCCCAGGGCCGGCCCGGTCCGCAGACGCCCGCCAAAGGCGTCCGAGGCCGCCAGGCGCTCTGGTCCGCTGAGCAGGTCCAGCCCGGCGCGGGCCTGCTCCACGCCGGCTCGCGTCTTGATCTCTTGCCAGCGCCGGGCCTGCGAGGGCTCATCTTCCAGAAGCTCCAGCACGGCCCGAGCCAATTGCGGCCCTTGCCCCGGCCCCTGCCCCGCCGCCGCGCTTGGCCCCAGCAAGGCCCCGGCCAGCCCGCCCCACAGGGCCAGGGGTTCCAAGGCCTGATCCAGGGGCGGCAATTGCCCGTAGAGCCCGCCCGTGGGCGCGGGCAATTCCTGGCCCAGGCGGCGAGCCAGGTCCGTGAGCACAAAGGCCGGCGCCAGAGGCCGGCCGTTGGCATCGGCGGCCGGGCTGGCCAGCACGGCCCCCTGCCGCGCCGAGGATAGCAAAAGCACCAGGCGCAACACCTGGCCGCCGTATTCCTCGTCCTCGGTGCGCCACACCGGCAGTCCCGCCAGGCGCCCCAGGTCCAGACGCTCCTGGCGGGCCAAAAGGTGCTGGGCCGGTCGCTGGGGGAACTCGCCCTGGCCCAGACCACCCATGAGCAGGGTATGGGGCTTGAGGCCTTGGGCATCCTCCAGGCGCAGCACCGGCACCCCGCCGGCCTGGCCCTGCCCCTCGGCCACCTCCTGAGCGGCCAGCACCTCCCGCCACAGGGCCAGGCAGCGCCCCGGGGTGAGGGGTTGTTCATCATCCAGCTGGCGGGCGGCCTGCTCCAGGGCCTGCTGGGCCTGCTTAAGCCCCTGCCAGGCCGCCAGGTCGCGCACCACCAGGGCCTCCCGCCCCGCGTAGGTGAAGCGTCCCGCCGCCCCGGTCAGGGCCTGCGGTCCCAATTCCAGATGCCCCAGCAAGCGCCCCAGGGCCAGGGCATAGGCGGCCAGGCTTTGGGTGGATTCCAGGCCCAGGCCCCGCAGCTGGGCTTGTAGACCCTGGCAGGCCCGGGCCAAAAGCTCCAGCCTGGCCGGCGCTTCCCCCTGAGAGCGCTGGGCGGCCCGGCGCAGGCAGGCCGCGGCCGGGGTCTCGCGGCCATCCACATAGCCAGCCCGGCCCAAGAGGCGCGCGGCCCCCCGCGGCGGCTCCTGGCCCGGCCCCAGGAGCCAGGCGGCCAGGGGCCGGGCCAGGTAGGGCGACTCCCACACCCGCGCCAACTCGGCACGGGCATAACCGCCCAGGGGCAGGGCCAACAGGGCCAGCAGGTCCTGCGCCAGGGGCGCGGCGGCCAGGGGCCGGCCCCGCCGGAAGAACACCGGCAGCCCCAGGCGGCCCGCCACGTCGGCGGTCATGGGGCCGTAAAGGCTCAAGTCAGGGAAGACCAAGGCTATCTGGTGGGCGGGCACGCCCGATTCCATCAGGGCCAAGGCCCGCCGCGCCAGGGCCTCCACCTCGGCGTAGCGCCCGGCCGGGCGCAGAAACTCCAGGGGCGGGCTTGGCGGGCCGTCGGCCGTGGCCTGGCCGTCCAGGATGCTGTTTAGGGCGCTGGCCGCCAGGTCGGCCAAAGGCCCCGGGGCCTCGGCTTGCCAGGACACCTCCAGATCACCGGCCCGGCCCGCCTCCAGGCTGCTGGCCGTGGCCGCCAGCAGGGAGAACACGCCCCGAGGGTCCTGGGCTGGCTCGGCCAGGGCGAAGCAGACCCGCACCGGCAGCCGCCGGGCCAGGGCCGCCAAGAGGCGCAGGTCCAGGGGGCGCAACCACAGGGCCTGGCGCACCTCCAGGCCGGCCAGGCCCGCCAGCAGCTCCGGCGTGTCGTCGCCGGCCAGCCAGCGCTCCAGACCGGCCAGGCGGTCGGCCTCGTCGGCCAGGCCCAGGCGCTCCAGGTGGGCCTGGTAGCTCTCCAAAAGCCCGGCCAGGGCGGCCAGCCGCCCCGAGGAACGGCTGGCCGCCAGGCGCCGCACTTGGATGGCATCCAGCCCCGCGCTCTTGACCTGCACCAGGAGCCGCCACAGGCGGTGGGGCAGCCGCCGGCCGGCGGCCAGGCCCTTAAACAGGTCCAGGGGCTGGCCGGGTTGGCGCAGAAGTTGGTGCAAAAGCAAGGGACCGGCCAACTCCGGCAGGGGCCGGCGGCCGGGCCTGGGGGGCATCTGACTGAAAAGGCGATCCAAAATACCGTGGCGCCCCTGGAAGGTGAAGAGCCGTCCCTCCAGGATCAGACCGCCGGCTTGGGCCGCCAGCTGGCGGCGGCGTTCCTCCAGGGCCAGGCGCGAGGGCCATATCTCGCCCCAAAGGCCCGTCCCGCCCCTCACCGGATCCTCGCCGCCAGGTCCAGCACGGTGTTCACATATGGTTGGCTGTGGTTGTAGGTATGCACCACCTGATACTGCCCCTGGCGGCTCAATCCGGCCCGCCAGCCGTGGGCCGCCAGGTACACGGCCACGCTGTGGATGGCATCGGCCTTCTGGTTGAGGTCCACGCGGCCATCCTGATCGCCGTCGGTGCCCCACTTCAAGAGGCTGGAGGGCATGAACTGGGGCATGCCCAGGGCCCCGGCCGGCGAGCCCTTGAAGGATAGCGGCGAGACGCCTCGCTGCTTGGCGATCTGGATCAACCCCCACAGCTCGGCTCGCGCCCAGGCCGCCCGCTTGCGGAAACGCTGGTCGCACTGGGGGGTGCTCAGGTAGCGCCGCTGCTTGGGGGGCCAGACCCGGGCCAGACGCTGGCGGGCCGGGGGGCTGTCCAGCACCGCCTGGGAGGCCAGCACCCCCACCGTGGGCCACTTGCCGGTGTAGGTGCCCAGGCCGGACTCGATGGTCAGGATGGCCACCACCACCTCCGGCGGCACGCCGCTCTTGCGCTGGGCCTCCGCCAGCACGGGGGCCTCCTGGCGGGCGAAGTGGCGCGCCCGGGCCACGGTCTCCGGCCGCAAGAACTGGCGATAGTCCATGGGCCGCTCGGGCCGGGCCAGCATGCGGGCCAGGAGCTTGTCCTCGAAACGCACCTCGGGGTGGGCCAACAGGGCCTCGGCCTGGCCGGCGGGCAGGCCCTGGGCCACCAGATAGGCCTTGACCGGGGCCAGGGCCGGGTCTCTTTGGGCGGCGGGCGCGGCGGCCAGTCCCGCCCCCGCCAGTGCCAGCCAGACCAGGCAGCAGGCCAGAGCCATCAGCCGCTTGCCCGCTGTCCTGTCGCGTGGGTTTCTGCTAAGCTTGCTCGTAATATTGCTGGTGAGCATGGAGGCCCCTTGAGCGGATCAAAAGAATTTCCCGGCCCGCCCGCCGGGGATCAGCATGTGATTAGCGACAGCCCCTATCGTCTGCGTTGGGGCGACTGGCGCACGGCCCATATCATCCAGGTGCACGTGCACCCGGCGGCCATCTACGAGGACCAGCGCCAGGAGGCCCTGGCCCAGGGGCGCGACCCCGGCGGCCAGATGCCTCCCCACTTCGTGCTGGACGGCGGCATGCATGAAACCGCCCAGGCCTTCCTGCGCCATCGCCAGAACGAAGAGGCCCTGCGCGAGGTGACCTACCTGGCCGCCCTGATGGAGGCCCTGGTCAACACCCCCTGCGCCATCCTACGCACCGACCTGATAAGACGGGTGTATCAGGAGGTGGAGGGTCTATCCCAGCGCCTGGGCCTGCGCTGGCGGGGCCGGGCCGGGCATTTCCTGCTGCCCTTGAACGAGGACGCCGGCAACCCCCAGGCCCTGGAACAGCGGGTGGCCCCCCTGGACAACCTACAGGAGTTCTTCCGAACCCTCAAGGAAATCGCGGGGCAGCGCCACCAGGCTCTGGCCAAGGGCTATGTCATCTACTACCCTCGGCACCGGGGGCTGTAACGACTCACCGTAGCTACATTAAATCAATACTGTAACAACAAGCCATTACAGTTATATTGAATATCTTACTTTAAAAGTTGCGCCAGCGCGGTCGGGCCAAGAGCAGGGGATCGGCCTGGGGATCGCCGGGCACCCCCAGCAGCCAGGCCCGCGCGCCCACGGCCAGGCTGCCCAGTTCCCCGGCCAGGCCCAGCAGCCTGGCCGCCCGGCTGGTGGCCGCCTTGAAGACCGTCAACGGCTTGAGCCCCGCCTCCAGCCAACTGGCCATCTCCAGGAAGACCGCCTCCCCGTGCTCCAGGCCATAGGAGCCAGCGTCGCTGCCCAGCACCAAATCCACGCCCAGCCCCTCGGCCAGGTGCATGGCCCGCGCCTGCCCCTGCACGATGGACCACAAGTCCTGACGCTCCTGGGGGGTGTGGCGCCCCTCGGGATCCTGGGCATGGGCCCGCACCGCCGCCAGGGTGGGCAGCCAGCTCACCCGGCGGGCCGCCATCTCCCTGAGCAAGGGCCGCTCCAGAAAAAAGCCGTGCTCGATGGAGCGCACCCCGGCCTCCAGGCATTGACGCACCGCCGCCGCGCCCGAGGCGTGGGCAGCCACGGGCAGGCCGGCCTCGTCGGCGGCCCGCACCACGGCCTCTAACTCCTCCGGGCTCAGGGTCTGGGGGTGCAGCACCTGACCGGGGTGCTCAAAGTCCAACAGCCCGGAGGCAAAGACCTTGATCACCCCGCAACGGTCCCCGGCCCGTTGCCAGGCCGCCTGGCGCATCTGCTGGGCGCCGGCCAATTCCTGGGCCAGCCAGGAACCGCCCGGCCCCTGGCAACCCAGCCCCGGCCCCGAGGTGACCACCCAGGGCGGGGCCTGTCCCGGCCGGGTGCGGGGGGTGGCCAAGGCCGGCCGGTGCCCCAAGTCGCGCACCGCGGCGCACCCTGCCGCCAGGCTGCGCTCCAGATTGTCGGCCACGGTGCCGCCCAGGTGCAGGTGCACGTGGGCATCCAGGGGCGCCGGCGAGAGCCACAAACCGGGCAGGGCCTGGCGCTTGGCGCCGGAGTCCAGGGCCTGGCGCCCCAGGGCCAGGATGCGCCCCTGCCCCACCAGCACCGCTGGCGGGTCCACGGGACCGGCCTCACTGGCCTGATCCGGCAAGCCCGCCAGACCTTCGGCCAAAAGGCACAAAGGCTTGGCGCCTTGGGCCGGTCCAACCTGCATGGGGGGCAGAGCGCTCTCCACTGGGGGCGCTTTCTCCGTTGGCGGGGTCTGCTCCGCCGCCGGGCTTAGGCTGACAGCTTCTTCACCAGGCCGGCGAACTGCTCGCCGTAGCGCTGGCACTCGTCCATGACCCGCTGGTCCGGCTCGCCGATGGCCAGAGGGCCGAAATGCCCACCCTTGCGCAGGCCCTGCACCACCATGCCGTGGATCAAGAGCCCGCTGAGCATGGCCAGAATGGTCAACTCGCCGCCACCGCCGATGCCGCCAGTGCTGGCAAAGGCCCCGGCGGGTTTGCCCACCAGCTCGCCCTTGCCGAACAAGGCGATGGAATCATCCAGGAACTGCTTGACCGGCGCGGCCATATTGCCGAAATAGCAGGGCGATCCCAGTAGAAGCCCGTCGGAGCCCCGCAGGTCGTCCATGGATGTGTCGCTGATTTTCTTGATCTGGGCCTGGCAGCCGGCTTGCTCGATGGCCGTGGACAAGGCCTCGGCCATCTTGCGGGTGTTGCCACCGTGGCTGAAATACACGATCAATACCTTGGGCATGAGTGGGCCTCCCGTGTTGTCTAATGCTTCATGGATTCTATTCTATAAGACCTGGCCCCCCACGGGAAGAGCTTCCTGCGATCGGGCCAGGCCGGGGCCGCAGGCCCCTCCCCGGCCGAGTCAGGGAATCACAAGCAGTATTAAGCGTTATGCCTGATAGTTGGCCACAAGCCCCGGGGCCAGGGCCGGCAGGGCGCGCCAGACGGGAGCTATTGGGGTCGGGGGGTGAGGAGCAATTTGTCATCGCCCAGGGTCATATTGTAACCCTGGGCCAGGCGGCGCGAAAGCTCGGTGTCTTTGAGCCTGGTGCCGGCTCGTTCCAGTTCCGCCTTGGCGGCCAGCCGGCGCACGAAGAAGGCTATGGCCGCCAAAATCACGGTTATGGTGCCCAGGAAGGTATTCAACGAGGCTTTGTCGGCAAAGAAGCCTTCGCTGGCTGGGGCCGGCGCCTTGCCGGCGGCCAGCTTGTCGGGAGCCAGCAACTGATCCAGGAAACCGCCCAGATAGGCCACCACCAGAAGCAGCCCCCCCAGGACCGCGAACACCGCCAGGCGGTATTTCTTCCACTTGTTGCTGTCCTCGCGCCATTTCTCGTAAATAGCCAGCATGAGCTGCTTGTCCGTCTCGGAGCAGCCCCGCAGGCAAATCTCTATCTGCTGGCGGTCGCGCAGGCCGCCCAGCAGCTTGGCCGCCTCCAGGCCATAGTGGCAGTCATCGCCGATCTTGATGTAGCAATCCTGGTCCAAGGCATCCCCCCCGCGTGGCCAAGCGGCCGTGTCCCGGCCGACCCCAGTCCCGTTACGGTCATCATCCTGCATCAAGGGCATTGCCAGCCGCCAGGCCTCAGGCCCGGGGCGGGTCTTCCTCCCCCAGGATGCCGGCCACCTCGATCAGGGAGGAGGCCTCCTGGCCGGCCAGCAGCTCCTGCTCCACCATGGCCGGCGAGGGCAGGCTGCTGGTATCGGAGACCTTGATGGCCCCGTCCACCACCCCGCCGGATTCGATGGACAGCGAGCGGCAAGTCAGGTCGCCGTGCACCCAGCCCTGGGGCTTGACGATGACCCGATTGCCCACGATGTTGCCCTCGATGCCGCCCTCGATGACCAACACGTCCTGGCTGTACACATCCCCGCGCACGAAGGTGCCGCCGGAAAGGATGGTCAGGCTGTTTCCGGACACCTAATTTCCTCCAATCTGTAGCCGCACGTGGCCGATGGCCTGGTCGGCCCTGAGCACCACCAGGCGCACCCCCTCGGGCCGGCCCTGGGCCAGGCCCCGAAAGGGCTCGGCGGCCATGTCGATCATGCTGCCCTGCAAGGGCACCAGCTTGCCCTTGCCATCCAGGGCCAAGGCCAGGCCGGATCGAGGGGCGGTGACGTTGCTCTTGACATCCATCACCTCCAGGCGCTCGTCCGGCGAGGCCAGCACCGTCTCGCCGTTATGATATACCAGCTTGTGCCCGGAGCGGCGCAGGACCAGGTAATCCAACTGGGCCGGCACCACCTCCACCTGCATCAGGCCCAGGCGCCGACCGGCCTGCGTGGCCAACACCTGGTAGCAATCCAGGCCTTCCTGTCCCTGGCACAGCGAAAACTTGCCTTGCAGCTCCCGCCCGGTGTCTATGACGTGCCCCCGGTCCTCGCCCAGGTTGGGCTGGGCCGGCGGCTGGTAACCCTTGAAATCCACCTTGATGTGCGACTGGTCGCGCAGGTTGCTCAAGACGTCGCGCAACACGATGTGGTCGCCCTGGACCACCCGCAGGCGCTCGCCGTCGGCCACCATCTGGCGCCGGCCCTCCACGTCCACCACGAAATAAAACAGGGTGGAGCGCACCATGGTCTCGGGGTGCTGGTAGGCCCGGTCCACCTTGATCTCCACGCGGCCGATGTTCTGATTGTCCTTGCGCACCAGAATGCCGGTGGAGTGGTTAAGGGTCAGGGCCTGGCCCAGGTCGTTGACCGAGCCCACGCCCTCGATGTCGCAGGACAATCCGCGCTCGTAGTTGGCCTGGATATGCTGCACGGTCACGCGGTCGCCGGGGGCCACGGTCAGGGAGGATCCCTGGGGCACGGCCACAGGCTGGAAGTCGTTGACCTTGACCACCAGGAACTTGAACTCCGGGGCCGGCAGGTTGGAGGGCGGGGTCTCGGGTATGATGTTCAAGTATTCCATGAAGGCGTTTATCACCAGATTGTGGTGGCGTATCTTCATGGCCACGCTGGGCAGGCTCTTGCTGGACTCCACCCCGAAGGAGGGGATGTGGCAGCGGGTCAGGGCGTAGAAGGAGGCGCTGAGGCGCTGCTCCTTGTGCTTGGAGTTGGATTCGGCGGTGTGGTGATTGTTGAAGTGCAGGTGGTACTTGGGATCCTCGATCTGGGCGTTGACCCTGGGCAGTATGCTCTCGGCCATGCCCTTGAGGTCCAGGGCGCGACCGTCGGCGGTGTGGTAGATGTCGGTGTCGGCGATCAGCGACTGGCCGTAGCGCATGGGGTTGGCCAAGGGGCCTTCCCATTTAGTCCTGAAAAAGCCGCTGCCGTCGTGCAGGTTCAAGAGTAGGTCGCTCTCGGCCATCAGGGCCTTGAGCACCTCCACGATCTGCTTGTGTCGGCGGGCGGTGACGGGATCGCCGAACTGGCGGTTCATATCGCCGTCAGGTCCGCGGTTGTTCTGCATGATGGACAGGAAATTGGCCCTGGGCACCACGATGAGGTTGCCCTGGGCCAGGGCGATGTCGGCGTAGAGGTCGGCGGAGAGGAACCCGCCGGGCTCGTCGCCCTGGATGCCGCCGATGAGCATCAGGGTCTTGCCGCCACGGGCGCCGTAGACCCGGTAGACGTTGAGCTCGTTGGGGGTGCCGGCGAAATAGACCTGATGCTGGCGGCCCGTACGCGCCGCTTCGGCCGCCCGGGCCGGCGGCGCGGCAAACAAGAGCCCCAGGACCGCCAGCCAGCCCAGCAGCCTCGGCAGTAGCTTAGTCCACCCCATTGTTTTCCCTTGGCGCCTTACTGGGAGCGGGAAGCGCCCTTGGAGGGGTTCACCGGCAGGGCCTGCACCATGACCAGGTTGCCCTGCCGGGAATAGACCACGAATTCCAGGCTCTCGAATTTCTTGTCATCCAGGGAGGCCACCCGGGCCAGCACCCGGCGGTAGCGCTGCACCGAGAATGGCGTGCCCCGGTGATAGTTCTGGGGACGCCCCTGGGAATTGAGGCGCATGGGCGGCCAGGCCTCGAACCAGGCCTTGCCCTGACGCTGCCCCCGCACCACCAGGGCGATGTAGCCCATGGCCGGATCGCGGGGCTCGCGCTCGTTGATCAGGTCGAAGGAGACCACCAACTCGCCGCCTTCCAGACGCTGCTCCACGTTCTTGATGGATAGGCGGTCGGAGGTCTGGGGCTCGTCGCTGGGGGCGCCCTGGGCGGGGGCCTCGCCGGCCTCGGCCTCCTTGGCGGCGTCTTCCTGATTGGCTGGCGATGCGGCGGCCTTGCCCTTGCCCTTGGCCGGCGGAGCGGCTGCGCGGTCCTCGCTGGCCTGCTGGCTAAGGATGTCGCGGGTCTCCTGCTCCTGCACCAGCGATTCCAGGCGCTCGGCCCTGAGCATCAACAAGCGGGTGTCGTCGGCGATTTCGGCCATCTGCAATTGCTGGCGGTAGAGCAGATAGGAACTGCCCCCCAGGCCTCCCACCATGATCAGAAGCACCAGAACCAGCAAGTAGAGCCAGCCGCTGCTCATGCTCAAGGAGCGCACCGGGCCGGTCTTGCGCACCAGCAATACATCGAAGCCTCGTTTGGTCACGCCTTACCCCGCACTTAGGAACGCCCCCCCCGTCCGCCGTGGGCGGCCCGGCCGGGCAGGGCCTCCCAGCGCTCGGCGGTTATCTTCCAGTGCCCGCCCTTGAGCACCAAGTCCAGATGCTTGCGTCCCACATCCCGGTGCCAGTCGGAACGATAGTGTTGCACAAAGGCCACCTTGGCCTTGCTGCCCAGCACGGTCACTCGCACATCGCGGGCCTCCACGCCGATAACCTTGTAGACCTTGCTCAGGTAGGTCTTGTGCTTTTGCCAGGCATTGCGGTTCATGCCGTCCCCGGAAAACTCCGGCGCGTAATAGCCGATGTATTCCGACATATGCTTGCCCTGCCAGGCCTTGACCCAACCGGCCAGCATGGCGCGCACCTGGTCCTCGGGCGTGGCGGCGGCCTTGACCGGCGGAGCCTGCTGCCGGCGCTCGGGCTCGGCATGGGTCGGCGTGGGCTGGGTGGAGGCCACCTGCACCGGCGCCGGCTTGGGCTCAGGCGCCCAGGAGGCCAGCAAGCGGGCCTGGGAGGCGTCTTCCACCACCCAATGAGAGGAGAGCAGCCGGGCATGCAAGGGATCGGCCCCGCGCAGGTAGAAGCGCCGGGATATCTGCAACTCCGCGCGGTTGGGACCACTGATGCGCTGGTCGGCCACCACCACCCACTGCTGGCCCAGGCCGAAGAGGGCCAGGCCCTGGGTCTGCACGCGCACCTGGGGCGTGTTGGTGCCCAGGCCGGCCAGACGCGCGGCCAACTCGTCCAATTCCTTCATTTGGGAAGGCTTGCTGGCCACCCTGGATTTGGTGTCCAGGCTGTAGCCCACGGCGGCCTCGGCCTCCTCCAGGGCGGTCAAGGACAATTTCTCCAGATACCCGCAGGCCTTGACCCGGTCGTTAAGGGCGGGCAGGCGCAGTTGATCCACCACCACCACCGGCGTGAAGTGCTCCTTGATGGTGGAGGCCACCACGGCCAACTCCTCGTTGCGCAGCACCACGCAGCCGTTGCTGGAGCGCGGTTTGAGGGTCTTGTCGGTGCCGTGGATAAAGATGCCGTTGCCGTCGCGGCTCTCGAACTGATCAAAGGGATTGGGGTAGTTGAGATGAATGGCGCGGTCCCCGAACACGGTCACCTTGCGGTCTTCGTAGCGATGGGTGGTGAAGTAGATGCCCTCCGGCGTGCGCTCGTCGCCCTCGCTCTGTTTGGAGCCCGGCTGCATGCCGGTAGCGCAGGTGTATTCATAATCCAGGGACATATCCCCCAGATAACGCAGGACCATCAGCCTCTGCCGGGCCTTGTCCACCACCAACAGCCTGGTGTCGGGCGCCTTGCCCTGGTAGCAGAAAAAAAGTTCGCCGCCTGGAGAGGCGCCCTGGCCCGTGACGGCCGGGGCCGGAGGCGGGGTCTGGGGCTCCAGGGTCTTGGCGCCAGCGGGGGTTTCGGCCGAGGGGGAGAGGGTGGCCACAGTGGTGGACTGGGGCGCGGCGGCGGGCTGGGTGCTGCTCTTGGCCACATGGACCATCCAGGCCGCGCCCAGGCCTCCCGCCAGCAAAAGCACGCCCGTGCCGAAGATCAACAGGCGACGCCAGCCCCTGGAACCGCTGCTCCTGTGCGAGCGGAACATGGAACGCCCTCTTTTGATCGGTGCCAGATCAACACCCATGCAAGGCTCCACTGCTTAGGTCCATAGCACGCAAGTGGCATAACCACAAGATATTTATGCCAGAGACCCCTTCGAGCCTCGCCGCGGGCGTGCCAGGCGCAAATAGGCGCCTTCGAACTCCTGGCCCATAATATCAAGAAAATCCTCACCAAGCCACTGTACAGTTGGCAGCCCTGCCCTGTCTGAGCCCGGTTTTTTGGGCATACCCCCAAAAAATATTTGACAGCTTCTCGGGGGGCATGCTAAAAATTGCTCACTGAATGAAAGTTCATTCAGAATCATCGCAGCCAGGGGCGCCCAGGGGTCGTGCTCCGGCCTGGTATTGAATGTCAATCATTCATGTCATAGGCGCTGCAAATGGACGCCCCGCCAAGGAGGTTGTATATGTCCCACCCGATCAAAAAAGTGGGCGTAATTGGCGCCGGGGTCATGGGCGCCACCATCGCCGCGCACATGGCCAACGTGGGCCTGGCCACCGTGCTTCTCGACATCGTTCCCCCCAAGATGCCACCCGACCTGGCCAAAAAGGGCGTGAAGGAAGACTCCAAGGCCTTCCGCAACTTCTTCAGCCAAAACGGGTTGACCGGGGCGCTCAAATCACGACCCGCCTCCTTCTACATCCCCGACGACGCCGAATTGATCACCATCGGCAACCTGGAGGACGACTTCCAGTTCCTGGCCGACTGCGACTGGATCGTGGAGGTGGTGGTCGAGCTTTTGAACATCAAGAAGGACCTGCTTTCGCGCATCGAGAAGGTGCGCAAGCCCGGCTCCATCATCACCACCAACACCAGCGGCATCTCGGTGGCGGCCATGAGCGGCCATCTCTCCGATGACTTCCAAGAGCACTTCTTCGGCACCCACTTCTTCAATCCGCCGCGCTACATGAAGCTCTTCGAGATCATCCCCGGCCCCAAGACCAAGCCCGAGTTGATCGCCTCCATGGCCGTCTTCGCCGAGAAGACCCTGGGCAAGGGCGTGGTCTACGCCAAGGACACCCCCAACTTCATCGCCAACCGCGTGGGCACCTTCGGCCTGGGCTATCTGAACCAGGTCATGGAGGAGATGGACCTGTCCATCGAGGAGGTGGACGCCCTGACCGGCACGGTGATCGGCCACCCGCGCATGGCCTCCTACAGGCTGGCCGACCTGGTGGGCCTGGACACCCTGGGCCATGTGGCGGCCAACGTCTACGAGAACACTCCCAACGACGAGCGCCGCGACGCCTTCAAACATCCGGCCTGGCTCAAGGCCATGGTGGAAAAGGGCTGGCTGGGCAACAAGACCAAGGGCGGCTTCTACAAAAAGGTCAAGGGCGAGAACGGCAAGAAGCAGACCCTGGTGCTGGACTACAAGACCCTGGAGTACCGCGAGCCCCAGAAGGTCAAATTCGCCTCCCTGGAAGCCGCCAAGCAGCAGCCCGACCTCAAGGCCAAGCTCAAGACCCTGTACTACGGCAAGGACAAGGCCGCCGAGTTCACCTTCAAGCAGCTCAGCGAGAGCCTGATCTACGCCGCCAACCGCATCCCCGAGATCAGCGACGACATCGTCAACATCGACAATGCCATGCGCTGGGGCTTCAACTGGGAGGTCGGTCCCTTCGAGTGCTGGGACCTCTTGGGTTGCAAGAAGGCCGCCGACAAGATGCAGCAGGCCGGCTACACCATCCCGGCCTGGGTGGCCGAGATGCTGGCCGCCGGGCACGAGGCATTCTATAAGGATGAGGCCGGGGTGCGTTACTACTACGACCTGGCTTCCAAGTCCTACCAGGCCGTGGCCATCAGCGCCGACATCATCCTCTTGCCCTCCCTGAAGGCCCAGAACAAGCTGGTGGCCGGCAACGGCGGCGCCTCCTTGATCGACCTGGGCGACGGCGTGGCCTGCCTGGAGTTCCACAGCAAAATGAACTCCCTGGGCGAGGACGTCATCAGCATGGCGGACAAGGCCTGCGCCATCGTCAGCCAGCAGTTCGACGGCCTGGTCATCGCCAACCACGGACAGAACTTCAGCGTGGGCGCCAACCTGATGCTGGTCCTGTTCACGGCCCAGGAAGAGGAGTGGGACGACCTCAACTGGATGATCAAGCATTTCCAGGACACCTTCATGAAGCTGAAGTACCTGGATAAGCCGGTGGTGGCCGCCCCGCATCAGATGGCCCTGGGCGGCGGCTGCGAGATCTGCCTGGCCTCCGACAAGGTGGTGGCCGCGGCCGAGACCTACATGGGCCTGGTGGAGGTCGGCGTGGGGCTCATCCCGGCCGGCGGCGGCACCAAGGAACTCTTGATCCGCAACACCAGCGAGCGCCTGTTCGAGGTGGCCAAGGGCGGGCTGTATCCCAAGCAGATACCGCTCCTGCCCTTCGTGGCCCGCACCTTCGAGACCATCGCCATGGCCAAGGTGGCCACCAGCGCCAAGGAAGCCATCAAGCTGGGCATCCTGCGCCCCTCCGATCATGTCAGCGTCAACGCCGACTACCGCATCAAGAAGGCCAAAGATACGGTGCTGGCCCTCAACCTGGAAGGCTACACCCCGCCCCGGCCGCTGAACAAGATTCGGGTCATGGGCCGCGACGCCATGGGCGTGTTCAAGTACGCCCTGTACAACATGCACAAGGCCGGTTTCGTCACCGAGCACGATCTGGTGGTGGCGGCCAAGGTGGCCGAGGTGCTCACCGGCGGCAACGTGCTGCCCGAGACCGAGATCAGCGAGCAGCACCTGCTGGACCTGGAGCGCGAGGCCTTCCTGAGCCTGTGCGGC
Organism: Pseudomonadota bacterium; assembly: GCA_043804825.1. Classification (GTDB taxonomy): domain Bacteria; phylum Desulfobacterota; class Desulfarculia; order Desulfarculales; family Desulfarculaceae; genus JACRDC01. The sequence continues at coordinate 5,120 of JAZDIQ010000070.1, read as the reverse complement.
ACCAAGGGCACCCAGGCGCGCATGGCGCACATGCTCAAGACTGGCAAGCCGTTGCGCAATTAGTTCAAGGCTTGCGTTAGCAAAGAAACGAACAGGAGAGGGGTGTAATGATGGAAAAACGTCGTGCGGGCGCCGTTAAGGTTAACCCCTCTCCTGTTCAACATATTTCCGCGTTGGTCAGTTAGGAGGATTCCCATGAGAGAAGCCGTCATCGTCGCGGCCGCGCGTACCGCCGTGGGGCGCGCCCCCAAAGGCGCCTTGCGCCAGACCCGGCCGGAGTACATGGGCGTAACGGTGCTCAAAGAGGTGATCAAGCGCACCCCGGGCCTGGATGTCAAGGATATCGAGGACGTGGTCATTGGCTGCACCTTCCCCGAGGCCGAGCAGGGCCTCAACATCGGCCGAGTGATCGTGCAGAAGGCCGGTCTGCCCGATGACGTCCCGGGCATGACCCTGAACCGGTTCTGCTCCTCGGGCCTCAACGCCATCTCCATGGCCTGCGAGCGCATCATGTGCGGCATGGCCGAGGTGATGGTGGCCGGCGGCATCGAGTCCATGAGCCTGATCCCCATGGGCGGCAACATGATGAACGTGGACCCCGAGCTGGGCATGAACACCCCCTGGGCCTACGAGGGCATGGGCATGACCGCCGAGAACGTGGCCACCGATTTCAACATCAGCCGCCAGGACCAGGACGCCTTGGGCGTGCGCTCCAACGAGTTGGCCATCAAGGCCATCAAGGAGGGTCGCTTCAAGGACGAGATCGTGCCCCTGACCATCACCAAGCAGCGCCCCTCCAAGAAAAAGAAGGGCTACTTCGAGCTGTACGAGGAGGTCTTCGACACCGACGAGGGCCCCCGTCCCGGCACCACCATGGAGGGCCTGGCCAAGCTGAGGCCGGCCTTCCTGAAGACTGGCTCGGTCACGGCGGGCAACGCCTCCCAGACCAGCGACGGCGCCGCGGCGGTGATGTGCATGAGCAAGGAAAAAGCTTTAGCCCTGGGGCTCAAGCCGCTTCTCACCTACCGCTCCTTCGCGGTGGCCGGCGTGGACCCCCGCTACATGGGCATCGGGCCGGTCAAGGCCATCCCCAAGGCGCTGAAGCTGGCGGGGCTCGGCCTGGACAAGATCGATCTCATCGAGTTGAACGAGGCCTTCGCCTCCCAGGCCCTGTACTGCATGCGCGAGCTGGGCATCAACCAGGAGATCACCAACGTCAACGGCGGCGCCATCGCCCTGGGCCATCCCCTGGGCTGCACCGGCGCCAAGCTGACCACCCAGTTGGCCTACGAGATGGGCCGCCGGGGTTCGCGCTACGGCCTGGTCTCCATGTGCATCGGCTTCGGCATGGGCGCCGCTGGCGTCTTCGAGCGCGAAAATTATTAATAACTGCGTATTGATATACGCTTTCTTAAAAATTTAGATCAAGGGAGACTGAAATGGCTGACAACAGCATTCCCAAGGGCGGCGCCTTCCTCTTGGAGCCCGGCAACCTGGACGCCTGCTTCACGCCGGAGGACATGACCGAAGAGCACCGCATGATCCTGACCACGACCAAGGATTTCGTGGAAAACGAGATCCACCCCCTGACCGACAAGATCGAGGCCAAGGACGCGGAGACCGCCAAAAGCGTGCTGGCCCAGGCCGGTGAGCTGGGCCTCTTGGGCACCGACGTGCCCGAGGAGTTCGGGGGCATGGGCCTGGACAAGATGACCACCTGCATCATCACCGACGCCATGGGCCAGGCCGGCTCCTTCGCCGTGTCCTTCGGCGCCCACACCGGCATCGGCACCCTGCCCATCGTCTACTTTGGCACCCAGGCCCAAAAAGAGAAATACCTGCCCGACCTGGCCAGCGGCCAGAAGTTCGCGGCCTACGGCCTGACCGAGGCCGGCGCAGGCTCCGACGCCGTGGGCGGCTGCCGCACCAAGGCCGTCCTCTCCCCCGACGGCAAGAACTGGATCATCAACGGCGAGAAGATGTTCATCACCAACGGCGGTTGGGCTGACACCATCATCGTCTTCGCCAAGATCGACGGTGTGGACTTCTCGGCCTTCATCGTCGAGCGCGACTTCCCCGGCGTCTCCAGCGGCGCCGAGGAAAAGAAGATGGGCATCAAGGGCTCCAGCACCACCACGATCATCCTGGAAGATGCCCAGGTGCCGGTGGAGAACCTGCTCTACGAGCGCGGCAAGGGTCACATCATCGCGCTCAACGTGCTGAACATCGGCCGCTACAAGCTGGGCGCGGCGGCCGTGGGCGGGGCCAAGGGCGCGGTCAAGATGGCCACCTCCTTCGCCAAGGGCCGCGTGCAGTTCGGCCAGTCCATCGCCGAGTTCGGGGCCATCCAGGAGAAGCTGGCCCGCATGGCCACCCAGTGCTTCATCGGCGAGTCGGCCATCTACCGCACCGTGGGCCTGATCGACGCCTCCCTGCACGGCGTGGACCACTCGGCCGCCGACTACGGCGACAAGGCCTCGGCCGCCATCCGCCAGTACGCCATCGAATGCGCCATCGACAAGGTGCTGGGCTCCGAGGTGCTGGACTTCGTGGTCGACGAAAACGTCCAGGTGCACGGCGGCTACGGCTACTGCGCCGAGTACCCGGCCGAGCGCTGCTACCGCGACGCCCGCATCAACCGCATCTTCGAGGGCACCAACGAAGTCAACCGCATGCTCATCCCCGGCGAGATAATGAAGCGGGCCATGAGCGGCAAGCTGCCCCTGATGGCCGCCGGCCAGAAGCTCCTGGGCGAGATCATGGACTACTCCCCCATGAGCGTGGAATTGCCCGACGAGCCCCTGGCCCTGCAGAGCCACATGGTGGAGATGTGCAAGAAGGCCTTCATCTTCGTGGCCGGCGTGGCCGTGCAGAAGCTGATGCAGAAGCTGGCCAAGGAGCAGGAGGTGCTCATGCGCCTGGCCGACATCATCATCCAGGTCTTCGCCATGGAGTCTGGCCTCTTGCGCGCCAAGAAGGCCATCGCCAACCTGGGCGTGGACAAGGCCCAGATATACATCGACTTCGTCGAGGCCTACATGGATGACATGATCCCCATGATCGACATGTGGGGCAAGCAGGTCCTGGCCTACGTGGAAGACGGCGACACCCTGCGCACCCAGTTGGTGGGCCTGCGCAAGCTTCTGCGCTACACCCCCTTGAACCAGATTTTGGTCTACAAGCGCATCGCGGCCAAGGTCATCGACAAGGGTGGCTACCCCCTGGACTAAGCTGAATTGATCACCCGCGGGGCGCCGGGTCAAGCAAGCGCTCCAACGCTCTCCCAAAAGTAGAGGCCTGCCGGGGAACCTCCCTCCCCGGCGGGCCTCGGCCTTTTCGGGATGTCCAGCCCACTCGCCAAGCCCCATGTTTCCCTTTAATACCGTGCAAGCAGGAAATTATAATTAATTACAGCTAGTTAATGGCAAGCCCTCGGAGCCAGAGTACAAGCAATAATCCGCGAGTTGGCTGAATTGAGGCCGTTGGTATTAATCAACGAACGCCGGGCCAGATTCGCCGCAGAGCGAGCCCCGCCTTGCGGCCAACGGCAGCCAGGCCGGGGAGTTGAGGCTCAGGACGCCGGCGGTGCTGCCACCTGGTCTGACTTGGCCTGACCTCTAGGCATCAAGCAAGAGGCGCAGGGGGATCATGGCCGAAGGGCCGAAGCCGTGGCGCAGATAGAAACGCTGCGCCGTCTGGTTGCCCTGGTCGGTGAGCAGGGTGATGCGCAGGCAGCCCTGCTCACGCGCCCAGGCGATGGCCCGCCCCAGAAGCTCCGAGCCCAGGCCGTCGCCACGCGCCTCGGGCGTCACCACCATGTCCTCCAAAAGGGCCACCCGCCCGCCCAGGGCCGTGGAGACGGTGTAGAGCAGGCTGACCATGCCCTGCACCCGTCCTTCCCGCCGCGCCACCAGGATATGCCCCACGCCCGCATCGCCGATGATGCTGGCCAGGCCCCGGGCCTGGGCAGCGTGGTCGGGGGTGAAGTCGGCCTCCTGGCTGAACAGGAGGTCCAAAAGCTCGCAGAGCGTCGGGATGTCGGAGGGTGTGGCGGGGGTGATCTGCATGTCTGCGCTTAAAGACAATGTAAGTATGTGTCGCGATTTTTCACAGTATTATACTGCACTCCATGCATCCAGGAATGACCCCTCGCCTCTACACGCCCCCCCCAACCTGGCGGCCTGCTCCAGATAGGCCGTGGATTTGAAGCTCAGGCCGCCGGTGGTGGTTCAGGCGTAGGGGAAGGAAAGCTTAAGGATAGGTCGATCCGAATAGGTGCGAATAGGCTCCCGTTAATGAAATAAACCGGCGCTATGCGGAGTCAGCACCACCTTTCGCGTGACTGAGCAATAATCTCCTGGCAGCCCAGTGTAACAAAATGGCGGCGTAGTTCGCTCCCGAAAGCCAGACGCCAGCAGCGAAAAGGAGGTGTACCAGTATAAAAACCGCCAACGCTCCCACGGCCAGAAGCAATGGCCGCTCCCCTTGTACCGCCATGTACCCGCCCAGGGCCAGAGCGGTCCAACCTATGATGTAGCTTAGGGCGATAGAGGCGAGGCCTAAAAACAATGAGGGGGCGGGCCTTCGGCGGAAGACCCCAAGATCGGCTTCCTCGGCTAGTACTTTTTGTCCATACTTGGTCTGAGCCAGGCGCTTGGTTAAGCGGCGCGATAGGTTGCTAAACACACTCACTGCGCCAAGGCCTCCCGTTCACGCAACATGCAAAACTAGAAAATCCGAGATCATGCGTCTGACGCCGCATTTCTTCCTTGTTTGATCCACTCGACGCGGGTGGCCCGGACAACTTGTTGCCCGGGTGCCGAAGGTACAAGAGGTCTTTCGATTCGTCCCGCTCCATCAATACTCCCTGCGCACCGCCCTAACCTCTTACCGCTGCCGGCCCCGACCCCAAGTTGTCGGGGTTATCTCAAGCAAGCGGCGCTAAGGCACGGCCATCCCCTTCCCCTCTCCTTTTTTCCCTGACGATTTATCTCTAATCTTTTCCAAAAATATCAGCGTCAGCCTTTCGCTGACCACCTTCCTGTCAAACTCCCCATACCCCAGCCGACCATATAATCTCAGATTGCCCGCGCTCTTGTGCCCGGTGAAAAGCTCCCAGC
>JAZDIQ010000069.1:0-40894 GCA_043804825.1 Pseudomonadota bacterium | reverse complement strand
CGAGATGGTGATGCCCGGTGACAACGTGTCCATCGAAGTTAACCTGATCACGCCCATCGCCATGGAAAAAGAAATTCGCTTCGCCATCCGCGAAGGCGGCCGCACCGTGGGCGCCGGCGTCGTTAGCGACATCATCGAATAGGTAGGCCCCAGATCGGCCAAGTCGGCCGGTCCGTACAAAGGAAGCGCGGGAGTTTCCTCATGATAACGAACCAGAAGATTCGCATCCGGTTGAAGGCCTACGATCACAAGCTGCTGGACCAGTCGGCGGCCGAGATCGTGGAGACCGCGCGACGCACCGGGGCCAAGGTGGCGGGGCCCATACCCCTGCCCACGGTGATCAACAAATTCTGTGTGCTGCGTTCGCCGCACATCGACAAGAAGAGCCGCGAGCAGTTCGAGATCCGGACGCACAAGCGTCTCTTGGACATCCTGGAGCCCACCCAGCAAACGGTGGACGCCCTGATGAAACTTGACCTGTCCGCTGGCGTGGACGTCGAGATCAAGCTCTAGGCTTGGGCGAGGGTTACGGTCATGTTAAAGGGTTTGATCGGTAAAAAGGTGGGTATGACCCGCCTGTTCATGGAAGAGGGCCGGGTGGTGCCGGTCACGGTGCTGGAGGTCGGCCCCTGCACGGTGGTGCAGGTCAAGACCCCCCAGCGCGAGAAGTACTCGGCCGTGCAGCTGGGCTTCGGCCAAAAGAAGGCCAGCCGGGTCAACAAGCCGCTCACCGGGCACTTCAAGAAGAGCGGCTCCGAGCCTCTGGCCTTCCTGAAGGAGTTCAGGGTCGACGATACCGCGGACTTCACCCTGGGCCAGCAGCTCACGGCTGAATTCTTCGCGGTGGGCGACAAGGTGCACGTCACCGGCACCAGCAAGGGCCACGGCTTCACCGGCGTGGTCAAGCGGCACAACTTCGCTGGCGGTCGCAAGACCCATGGTTGCACCACCCATGACGCTCCCGGCTCCATCGGCGCCAGCGCATATCCCTCGCGGGTCGTGCCCGGCAAGAAGATGCCCGGGCAGCACGGCAATCAGCAGCGTCAGGCCCGCAATCTCAAGGTGGTCGACGTGCGGCCGGAAATGAACTTGGTGCTGGTCAAGGGCGCGGTTCCGGGCGCCAACGGCGGCATCGTCATCCTGGTAAAGGCCTAAGCAATCGTCTTGGATGGCCTTGGGCCAGGTGACCGCTGGTGTTTACATCGGCATTTCGGGTTGGGTGTCGTTTTCGTCTTTTCGCTTGGGCCTAGACGATGGCAATGATCGGCCCGGGTGTTGGAAAACGAAATCGCATTAGTAGACACTACCCCATAGGGTGAGCAACATGCCTACGGTTGAGGTATACGACGCGAATAAGCAGAAGGTGGGCGAGATCGAGCTGTCGGAGGCAGTCTTCGGCGCCGAGATCAAACCCTATCTGCTGCATGAAGTGGTGGTCTGGCAACTGGCCAACCGCCGTCAGGGCAACGCCTGCACCAAAAGCCGCCACGAAGTGCGCGGCGGCGGCAAGAAGCCCTGGCGTCAGAAGGGCACAGGCCGGGCGCGCTCGGGCAGCCGCCGCAGCCCCTTGTGGAGGGGTGGTGGCGTGGCCTTCGGGCCCAAGCCCCGGGACTACGGCTACACCCTGCCCAAAAAGGTGAAAAAGGCGGCTCTCAAGGTGGCGCTTTCGGACAAGCTCAAGGAGCAGAAGCTCACCGTGATGCGCGGCTTCGATCTCAGCGAGATCAAGACCAAGGCCTTCGTGGAGGTGCTAAAGCGCTTCGCCACCGATGACGCCTTGATCGTCACCGCCGGGCCGGACTTGAACCTGGAAAAGAGCAGCCACAACGTGCCCAAGATTAAGGTGCTCCGGTCCGAGGGGCTCAATGTCTACGACATCCTGCGCTACGACCGTCTGCTCCTCTTGGAGCCCGCGGTGGCGAGAATCGAGGAGGCTCTGTCGTGAAGGACCTCCGTCAGGTAGTCCGGCGCCCGCTCATCACCGAGAAGGGCACGCTGGCCAAGGAAGCGAACAACCAACTCGTCTTTGACGTGGACCGCCGCTCCAACAAGGTGGAGATACGTCAGGCCGTGGAGCAGGTGTTCAAAGTCAAGGTGCTCAAGGTCCGGACGCTAAACTGCGAAGGCAAGAAGAAGCGCATGGGTCGCATCATGGGCCGGCGCAGTGACTGGAAGAAGGCCTACGTGACCCTGGCCCCCGGCCAGACCGTGGAGTTCTTCGAAGGGGCCTAATGCCTAGCGGCAAGCGAGTGTGAGAGAGAGACGTTTCTATGGCCATCAAAAAATTCAAGCCGACCTCGCCGGGCCGCCGCTTCGCCACCCAACTGGTGCGCGATGAGGTAACCCGCACCGAGCCCGAAAAGAGCCTGCTGGAGCCCCTGCGCAAGACCGGCGGCCGCAACGCCCATGGCCGCATCACCGCGCGCCACAAGGGCGGCGGTCACAAGCGCCAGTACCGCGTCATCGACTTCCGGCGGGAAAAGCTGGACATCCCCGCGCGGGTGGCCAGCGTGGAGTACGACCCCAACCGCAGCGCCAACATCGCCCTGTTGTTCTACGCCGACGGCGAGAAGCGCTACATCCTGGCGCCCAAGGGCATCCAGGTCGGCGACGAGGTGATGAGCTCCGAGAAGGCCGATATCCGGCCCGGCAACACCCTGCCCTTGGAGAACATGCCCTTGGGTACCCACGTGCACAACGTGGAGATGAAGATCAACGGCGGCGGACAGATGGTCCGCTCGGCCGGCACCTACGCCCAGCTCATGGCCAAGGAAGCCGGTTACGCCACCTTGAAGCTGCCCTCCGGCGAGATGCGCCGGGTGCACCTCAAGTGCCGGGCCACGGTGGGCGAGGTGGGCAACGAGCAGCACGAGAACGTCAGCCTGGGCAAGGCCGGCCGGGCTCGCTGGTTGGGCAAGCGTCCGCGGGTGCGCGGCGTGGCCATGAACCCCGTCGATCACCCCATGGGCGGTGGCGAAGGCAAGTCCAGCGGTGGCCGTCACCCGGTCAGCCCCTGGGGCCAGCCTTCCAAGGGCTTCCGTACGCGGCGCAAGAAGCCATCCGATCGCTTCATCGTGCGCCGGCGCTACCAGAAGTAGGAGCGAACAAAGATGCCGCGTAGTCTGCGCAAAGGACCTTTCATCGACGAGCCTCTGGGCCGCAAGGTCGACCAGGCCCAGTCAACGGGTAGCCGCAAGGTCATCAAGACCTGGAGCCGTCGCTCCACCATCATGCCCGACTTCGTGGGGCTCACCTTCGCCGTGCACAACGGCAAGAAGTTCATACCGGTGTTCGTTACCGAGAACATGGTGGGACACAAGATGGGCGAGTTCGCCCCCACCCGCACCTTCTTCAGCCACGCCGGCGACAAGAAGGGCAAAGTCAAGGGCAAGAAGTAGGTAGATCATGGAAGCTCTGGCCAAGGGAAAATTTCTGCACATCTCGCCGCGCAAGGCCCGGCTGGTGGCCGACGCCATACGCGGACTCAAGGTGGGCGAGGCCGTGAACAAGCTGAAGTTCACCCCCAAGAAGGCCGCTGGGTTCTTCCTGAAGGTGGTCAACTCGGCGGTGGCCAACGCCACGCAGCGCCCCGGCGTAGACGTGGACAAGCTGATCATCAAACAGGCCTACGTGGACGAGGGGCCCACCCAAAAGCGTTGGCGGCCTCGGGCCATGGGACGGGCTTTTATCATCCGCAAACGCAGCAGCCACATCACGGTGGTGGTGGCCGAACGCTAGAAGGAGACTGTGGTTTGGGACAGAAGACTCATCCTATTGGCTTCAGGCTGGGCGTGATCAAAACCTGGGACTCCAGGTGGTTCGCGAGCAAAGGCTATGCAGCCCTGGTGTTCGAGGACGACAAGATCCGCAAGTTTCTTAAAAAGAAGCTCCACCACGCCGGCATAGCCAGGATCGAGATCGAGCGCGCCGCAGACAAGGCCAAGATTCGCATCCACACCGCGCGTCCCGGCATCGTCATCGGCAAGAAGGGCGCTGAGATCGAGTCGGTCAAGAAGGAGCTGGAGAAGCTGATTCGGCGCGACGTCATGGTCGATATCCATGAGGTGCGCAAGCCCGAGATCGAGGCCCAACTAGTGGCCGAGAACGTGGTGAGCCAGCTTGAGCGCCGCATCGCCTTCCGCCGGGCCATGAAGCGCGCGGTGACCAGCGCCATGAAATTCGGCGCCCAGGGCATCCGCATCCAGTGCGCCGGCCGCCTGGGCGGGGCCGAGATGGCCCGCCGCGAGTGGTACCGCGAGGGGCGCGTGCCCCTGCACACCCTGCGCGCCGACATTGACTACGGCTTCGCCGAGGCGCGCACCACCTATGGCGTGATCGGGGTGCGGGTGTTGATATTCAAGGGCGAGGTCTTGGACGGCGGCGCGTCCCAGAACCAGGCCGTCTAGGGTATATAGGCAACCGGAAAGGGCGGCATCAACATGCTGGCACCCAAAAGAGTTAGATACCGCAAGGTTATGAAGGGCCGCATGCGCGGCAAGGCCCTGGCGGGCAACAATCTGAACTTCGGTCAGTTCGGGCTACAGGCCCTGGACCGCGGTTGGATGACCAACCATCAGATCGAGGCGGCGCGTATCGCCATCACCCGCCATATCAAGCGCGGCGGCAAGGTCTTTATCCGGGTTTTCCCGGACAAGCCCTTCACCAAGAAACCGGCCGAGACCCGCATGGGCAAGGGCAAGGGCGCTCCGGAGGGTTGGGTGGCCGTGGTGCGCCCCGGACGCATCCTCTACGAGATCGACGGCGTCACCCCCGAGGTGGCCCGGGAGGCCCTGCGCCTGGCCAGCCACAAGCTGCCCTTCGGCACCCGGATTCTGGAGAGGAGCTAGACAGATGAAGCCCACGGAGATCAGGGAGCTGGGGCTGGAGGATCTGTGGCGCAAGCTGGCGGACCTCAGGGAGGAGCACTCCAACCTTAAATTCCAGCACGCCACCGGGCAGTTGGAAAACCCCATGCGCTTGCCCCAGACCAAGAAGGACATCGCCCGGGTGATAACGGTGATTCGCCAAAAGGAACTGGCCCAGTAAGGGCCCCCTAAGGTTAGGTAAGAGCGGGTTCCATGGAAGAAAAAGCACGCGGGAACGCCAAAACGCTTACGGGCGTGGTGGTCAGTGACAAGATGGACAAGACGGTGGTGGTGCAGGTGGAACGCCTGGTCAAGCACCCCGTTTATAAAAAGTACGTGCGCCGCCGCAACCGGTTCGCCGCCCACGACGAGTTGAACGAGTGCAGGGTGGGCGATACCGTGTTGATCAGGCAGAGCCGTCCGCTCTCCCGCCACAAGCGCTGGCGGGTCAGCAAGGTTCTGGCGCGGGTGGCCTAAGGGGCCTTCTAAGGAGCGATTGCCATGATCCAGCCGGAGACCAACCTCCTGGCCGCGGACAACTCGGGCGCCAAGAGGCTGTATTGCATAAAGGTTTTGGGCGGCTCCAAGAGGCGCTACGCCAGCCTGGGCGACATCATCGTCGTCTCGGTCAAGGAGGCCCTGCCCAACTCCAAGGTGAAAAAGGGCGATGTGATGAAGGCCGTGGTGGTGCGTACCGCCAAGGAGGTGGCCCGGGCCGACGGCACCTTCATCAAGTTCGACGACAACTCCGCGGTCTTGATAAACGCGGCCCGGGAGCCCATCGGCACCCGCATCTTCGGCCCCGTGGCCAGGGAGCTTAGGGCGCGCAACTTTATGAAGATCGTGTCCTTGGCCCCGGAAGTGCTGTAGGTGAGAGCCATGAAGCCTAAGCTGAGCATAAAGAAGAACGACCGGGTGATGGTCATTGCCGGACGCGAAAAAGGCAAGGTCGGCAAGGTGCTGAAGGTCATCCCCGAAAAAGGGCGCGTGGTCGTTGAGAAAGTCAACATGATCAAGCGCCACACCAAGCCCGCCGGGCGCGACCAGGGCGGCATCCTGGAAAAGGAAGCCCCCTTGCACATCTCCAACCTCATGGTGATGTGCGACAAGTGCAGCGCGCCCCGGCGCCTGGGCCGCAAGGTCCTGGAAGACGGCAGCCACGTGCGCGTATGCGTCAAGTGCGGCGAGCAGATACAGGGCTAGACCGGGCGCGCCAAGGGGCCCGTGGGACGAGCCGGTTGATTACCAAGCGGCTTCAACAACGGAAGCAGACATAGGACAGACCAGAACATGGCCAGGCTGCAAGAATTTTATCTGAAGGAGGTCGTGCCCCAATTGAGGGAGCAGTTCTCCTATAAGAACATCAACGAGGTGCCCAAGGTCGTCAAGACCACCTTGAACATGGGCGTGGGCGAGGCCATCCAGAACATCAAGGTCCTGGATGCCGCGGCCGAGGAGTTGACCCTGATCGCCGGCCAGAAGGCCATGATCAACCGGGCCAAACGCTCCATCGCCGCCTTCAAGCTGCGCGAGAACATGCCCATCGGCACCTCCGTGACCCTGCGCTCGGAGCGCATGTGGTTCTTTCTGGACAAGCTGATGCACGTGGCCCTGCCGCGCGTGCGCGACTTCCGCGGCATCAGCGCCAAGGCCTTTGACGGGCGCGGCAACTATACGCTGGGCATCAAGGAACACATTATCTTTCCCGAGATCGACTACGACAAGATCGACAAGGTCAAGGGAATGAACATAACCATAGTCACCACGGCCAAGACCGATGAAGAGGGCCGCGCCCTGCTCACGCTCTTGGGCATGCCCTTTAGGTCCTAGGATCGCAAGGTTTCAGGAGGCTTCAAGTTGGCTACCCAAGCAATGATGAACAAAGCCGCCGCCAAGCCCAAGTTCAAGGTGCGGTCCTACAACCGCTGCCCCATCTGCGGGCGTCCGCGCGCTTTCATCCGCAAGTTCGGCATTTGCCGCATCTGCTTCCGCAACATGTCGTTGCGCGGCGAGATCCCCGGCGTGATCAAGTCCAGCTGGTAGGAGGGGGAACATGTCCATCTACGATCCCATAGCCGACATGCTCACCCGGGTGCGCAACGCCCTCATGGCCCGTCACCACGAGGTGGAGGTCCCCTTGTCCCGGATGAAGGCCGCCGTGGCCCAAGCTCTTCAGAACGAAGGCTACATCCTGGGTTACGAGACCGCCGAGGACGGCAAGCAGGGCATCTTGCGCATTAAGCTCAAGTACAGCGGCACCACCCCGGTCATCGAGGGCATCAAACGGGTGAGCAAGCCCAGCCGCCGGGTGTATGTGTCCCATGACGAGATTCCCAAGGTCATGAGTGGCCTGGGCATCAGCATTCTTTCCACGCCCCGAGGCGTCATGAGCGACCGTCAGGCCCGCAAAGAGCGGCTGGGCGGCGAAGTGGTGTGCTCGGTCTGGTAGGGCGATTAGGAGCGGTCAAGCATGAGTCGCATCGGCAAACTGCCAGTTAATCTGCCCGCCGGCGTAGAGGCCAAGGTCGATGGCCAGCGGGTGGAGATCAAGGGCCCCAAGGGAGCGCTGGCGCGCGAGTTTCACCCCATGGTGCAGATCGAGCAGCAGGAGGGGGCCTTGAGGGTCACCCCCCGGGAGCAGAACCAGCAGGGCAAGGCCTTGTGGGGGCTGTCCCGCACCCTGCTCAACAACATGGTGGTGGGCGTAAGCACCGGCTTCAAGAAGGTCATGGAGATCAACGGCGTGGGCTACAAGGCCGAGGTGGCCGGCTCCACCTTGAAGCTGGCCCTGGGCTTCAGCCATCCGGTGGTCTTCGAGTTGCCCGAGGGCATCAGCGCCTCGGTGGAGAAAAACACCATCCTTACGGTGTCGGGCATCGACCGGGAGTTGTTGGGGCAGACCTGCGCCACCATCCGGGCCTACCGGCCGCCGGAGCCCTACAAGGGCAAGGGGATCAAGTTCGCCGGCGAGGCCATCCGCCGCAAGGTGGGCAAGGCCGGCGTCAAGTAAAGTGCCGTCACTGGCCTTTAGAGGATAGAGGTTAACAAATGGGCAAGACCAATCCCACCAAGGTGGCCTGGGCCAAGCGCAAGGCTCGCGTGCGCCGCAAGGTGCACGGCACCGGCGAGCGTCCCCGGCTGACGGTCTTCCGGTCGCTGAATCAAATGTACGCCCAGGTGGTGGACGACGAACGCGGTGTCACCCTGGCCACGGCCAGCAGCCTTTCCGCCGAATTGCGCGCCGAGGCCGGACACAAGGGCAATATCGCCACCGCCAAGAAGGTCGGCCAGGCCATCGCCAAGGCCTGTCAGGCCGCCGGTGTGGCCAAGGTCGTCTTCGACCGCAACGGCTACATCTACCACGGCCGAGTCAAGGCCCTGGCCGAGGCGGCCCGCGAGGCCGGCCTGGACTTCTAGGGCAAAGCGGATACCTTTAAGACTGTGAAGGAATAGGACCTTGCTGGAAAGACGTAGACCAAGAAGAGAAGGGCTGGAGCAGGACGACCTGCAGCTCATCGACAAGGTCGTGCACATCAACCGCGTGGCCAAGGTCGTCAAGGGCGGCCGGCGCTTCTCCTTCTCGGCGGTGGTGGTGGTCGGCGACGGCCAGGGCAGCGTGGGCTCCGGTCTGGGCAAGGCCAACGAGGTGCCCGAGGCCATCCGCAAGGGCATTGAGAAGGCCAAGCGGGACATGGCTCCCATACCTCTGGTTAGCGGCACCATCCCCCATCAGATCGAGGGGCGCTTCGGTTCGGGCAAGGTGATGCTCAAGCCCGCCGTGGCCGGTACCGGCGTCATCGCCGGTGGCGCGGTGCGCGCGGTCTTGGAGGCCGCCGGAGTGAGCGACATCCTCACCAAGTGCCTGGGCACCCACAATCCCCACAACGTGGTCAAGGCCACCTTGCAGGGCTTGCGCCACTTGAAGAGCGCTGAGTCGGTGGCCAAGAAACGCGACATGACGGTGGCCGAGGTGAGGGCCTAGGCTCCGCCCGCCGCCGGTTTGGTGAGGAATCATCATGGCTGACAAGGTTTCGGTACAATTGGTGCGCAGCGGTATCGGCCGCCCCCAGGACCACAAGGACACCCTCAAGGGCCTGGGACTGACCAAGATGAACAAGGTCGTGACCCTTAACGACACCCCGGCCGTCCGGGGCATGATCAATAAGGTCTCGCACCTGGTGAAGGTGATCAATGAAGCTTAATGAGCTGCAGCCGGCTCCCGGCTCGCGTAAAAGTAGAAAGCGCATAGGTCGCGGCCAGGCCAGCGGCCAGGGCGGCCAGGCGGGCAAGGGCCATAAAGGCCAGAACGCCCGTAGCGGCGGCGGCGTGCGCCCCGGTTTCGAGGGCGGTCAGATGCCCATGCAGCGGCGGCTGCCCAAGCGCGGCTTCCACAACAAGTTCGGGCTACAGATCGCCGAGATCAACCTGCGCGACCTCGAGCGCTTCGAGGCCGGCAGCGTGGTGGACGCCCAGAGCTTGGCCGAGGCTGGCCTGATCAAGGGCAGCTTCGACGCCATCAAGCTGTTGGGCCAGGGCGAGCTGACCAAAGCCCTGACGATTAAAGTAGATCGCGTCAGCGCCGGGGCCAAGGCCAAGGTCGAGGCTGCCGGCGGGGCGGTGGAGCTTAGCTAAGTGGCAGCAGCCGGGTTCGGCAATATAGCTCGCATCCCCGAGCTCAAGCGCAGGGTGATGTTCTCCCTGCTGATGTTGGCGGTCTACCGCATGGGGTGCGCCGTGCCCACGCCGGGCATCAACGCCGACGCCCTGTCCGCCTTCTTCGCCAAGTACAAGACCACCCTGCTGGGCCTGTTCGACATGTTCAGCGGCGGGGCCCTGGAAAGGATGAGCATCTTCGCGCTGGGCATCATGCCCTACATCAGCGCCAGCATCATCCTGGACCTGCTCACGGTGGTCATACCCCACCTGGCCCAGCTCAAAAAAGAAGGCCAGGCCGGGCGCAAGAAGATCACCCAGTACGCCCGCTACGGCACCGTGGTGCTGGCCCTGGTGCAGGGCCTGGGCATCGCCATCGGCCTGGAACAGATGACCAGCCCCGGCGGCGCCCTGGTGGTGCCCAATCCGGGCTGGGGCTTCCGGGCCCTGACCATGGTCACTCTCTCGGCGGGCACGGCCTTCATCATGTGGCTGGGCGAGCAGATCACCGAGCGCGGCATAGGCAACGGCATCAGCCTGATCATCTTCGCCGGCATCGTGGCCCGCATGCCCTCGGCCATCGCCAGCACCTTCCAGATGGTGCGCCTGGGCGAGATGAGCATCTTCACCCTGGTGGCCCTGGTGGGCATGATGGTCGTGGTCATCGGCGCCATCTGCTTCGTGGAGCAGGGGCAGAGGCGGCTGCCGGTGCAGTACGCCAAGCGCGTGGTGGGTCGGCGCATGTACGGCGGCCAGACCACCCATCTGCCGTTGAAGATAAACACCAGCGGCGTGATTCCGCCCATCTTCGCCAGTTCCATCATCATGTTCCCGGCCACCATCGCCCAGTTCGTGCAGGTGGAGTGGGTGCAGAACGCCGCCAAGTCCATCACCCCCGGCGGTTGGATATACAGTCTGCTCTATGTGATATTCATCTTCTTCTTCGCCTACTTCTACACGGCGGTGACCTTCAACCCCGTGGACGTGGCCGACAACATGAAGAAGCACGGCGGGTTCATCCCCGGCATCCGCCCGGGCAAGCGCACCGCCGACCATATCGACAAGGTGCTCACGCGCCTGACCCTGGGTGGCGCCACCTACCTGTCCATCGTGTGCGTGCTGCCCTCGGCCCTGGTCAGCGAGTTCAACGTGCCCTTCTATTTCGGCGGCACGGCCCTGTTGATCGTGGTGGGCGTGGCCATGGACACCATGGCCCAGGTGGAGAGCCACCTGTTGCAGCGCCACTACGAGGGCTTTATGAAGCGCGGAGTGATGAAGGGACGCGGTTAGCGGTATTAACGGCCCCGCCCGGCGGGGCTTGGTTCATGGTTCTGAGAGGCGGGGGCCTCCCTGAGGGGGGAGGCTAGAGGCAACTCAAGCAATCTATAAGGGAGCGCGGTTATGAACATCATCCTGTTGGGCCCTCCGGGGGCTGGCAAAGGTACCCAGGCCAAGATGCTCATCGACGCCTATGGCATCCCCCAGATCTCCACCGGCGACATGCTGCGCGCGGCGGTGAAGAATCAGACCCAGCTGGGGCTGGAGGCCAAGAAGTTCATGGACTCGGGCCAACTGGTGCCCGATTCGGTGGTGATCGGCCTGGCCAAGGACCGTATCGCCCAGCCTGATTGCGCCAAGGGCTTCATGCTCGACGGCTTCCCGCGCACCGTGCCCCAGGCCGAGGCCCTGGACAAGGTGTTGGCCGACATGGGCAAGAAGATCGACCACGTGATCAGCATCGAGGTGGCCAACAGCGAGTTGATGGGCCGGCTTACCGGGCGCCGCACCTGCAAGGCCTGCGGCCAGGGCTTCCACGTGATGTTCGACCCGCCCAAGACCGCCGGCAAGTGCGACAAGTGCGGCGGCGATCTGTTCCAGCGCGACGACGATAACGAGGCCACGGTGGGCAACCGCCTGAAGGTCTACGACGACCAGACCAAGCCCCTGATCGACTACTACCAGGCCAAGGGTCTGTTGCGCCCCATCGACGGCGTGGGCGCCATCACGGACATCTTCGGCCGTATCAAGGCGGTCATGGGCTAGGAACAATGGCGGCCCGCGCATGATCATCATAAAGAGTCCCGCCGAAGTAGAGATCATGCGCGCGGCCGGCCGCGTGGTGGGCCAGGTGCTCAAGGCCGTGTCCCAGGCGGTGCAACCGGGTGTGAGCACCGCCAGTCTGGACCGCCAAGCCGAGGATATGGCCCGCTCCCTGGGGGCCGTGCCGGCCTTCAAGGGTTACCACGGCTACCCTTACTCCTTGTGCTGCTCGGTCAACGAGCAGGTGGTGCACGGCTTCCCCGGGCCGGCCCCGCTCAAGGAGGGCGACATCCTGTCCATGGACTTTGGCGTCATTCTGGACGGGTTTTACGGGGACGCCGCCACCACCGTGGCGGTGGGGGCCATCAGCCCCCAGGCCTCCGACCTGCTGACGGCCACCGAGGCCTCCCTGCAGGCCGGCATCGCCAAGGCCCTGCCGGGCAATCACCTGGGAGACGTCTCCTCGGCGGTGCAGAAGGCGGCCGAGGGCGCGGGCTTCTCGGTGGTGCGCCAGTTCGTGGGCCACGGCATCGGCCGCGGGCTGCACGAGGAGCCCCAGGTCCCCAACTTCGGCCTGCCGGGCCGGGGGGTCAAGCTCAAGGCGGGCATGGTGCTGGCCATCGAGCCCATGATCAACGCCGGGGGCCATGAGGTGCGAATTTTACAGGACGGGTGGACGGCGGTGACGGTGGACGGTAAACTATCCGCTCATTTCGAGCACACGGTGGCCGTCACGGCGGACGGTCCCCGCATATTGAGCCTGCCCTGAGGCCCACAAGCTTCGGGCGCGACCGGCCCAGGGGGCGGGGCGCGGGCCAAGGGGGCTTTAGGCGGGTATGGTTATTGGCTGGCCGGCAATCGCGGCGGCCGTGAAAAGGGATGTTCCGATGAAGGTACGGGCTTCGGTGAAGCGCATCTGCAAGGATTGCATCATCATCAAGCGTAAGGGCGTGGTTCGGGTTATCTGCAAGAAAAACCCACGCCATAAGCAGCGCCAGGGTTAGGGAGGCAAACAATGGCACGCATCGCAGGCATTGACTTGCCGCGCAACAAGCGCATCGAGGTGGCGCTGACCTATATCTTCGGCATCGGCCAGAGCTCCGCCAAGAAGATTCTGGGCACCGCCGGCGTGGATCCCGACACCCGCAGCGACCGCCTCACCGAGGAAGAGGTCGCCCGCATCCGCCAAGCCATCGACCTGGGCTTCAAGGTGGAAGGCGACTTGCGGCGCGAGGTTTCCATGAATATCAAGCGCCTGATGGACCTGGGCTGCTATCGCGGCCTCAGACACCGCCGGGGGCTGCCGGTCAACGGACAGCGCACGCGCACCAACGCCCGCACCCGCAAGGGCCCGCGCCGTTCGGTGATGGGTAAGAGGAAGAAGTAATGGCCAAAGCGCAGCAGCAGAAGAAGCCGGTCCGCGGCAAGCGCCGGGAACGCAAGAATGTCCCCATGGGGGTGGCCCATATCCAGTCCACCTTCAACAACACCATCGTGACCATCACCGACCCCAACGGCAACGTGGTGGCCTGGTCCTCGGCCGGCGTGCAGGGCTTCAAGGGCTCGCGCAAATCCACGCCCTTCGCGGCCCAGTTGGCCGCCGAGGACGCGGCCAAGAAGGCCGCCGAGCACGGCATGCGCAGCGTGGAGGTTTACGTCAAGGGGCCGGGCGCCGGTCGCGAGGCCGCCCTCAGGGCCTTGGGTGGCGCGGGCATCAACGTATCCCTGATCCGCGACGTCACGCCCATTCCCCACAACGGCTGCCGCCCGCCCAAGCGTAGGCGCGTCTAGGGTTCTTGGGCACCCAGATACTTCGGAGGAGCGAACTTGGCCAGATATAGAGGTAGCGTCTGCCGGCTCTGCCGCCGCGAGACCCAGAAACTTTACCTGAAGGGCGACCGCTGCTACAGCGACAAATGCGCCGTCGAGCGGCGTGCCTATCCTCCGGGCCAGCACGGCCAGGGGCGCAGCAAGCTTTCCGACTACGGGCTGCAGCTCAGGGAGAAGCAGAAGGTCAAGCGCATGTACGGCCTGGCCGAAAAGCAGTTCCACCTTACCTACGTCAAGGCCGCGCGCATGCGCGGGGTGACCGGCCACAGCCTGCTGCAACTCCTGGAGTGCCGCCTGGACAACGTGGTCTATCGCCTGGGCTTCGCCAACTCACGCTCGCAGGCTCGCCACTGGGTGCGCCATGGTCACTTCACCATCAACGGCCACAGGGTCAACGTGCCCTCGTTCAAGGTCAAGGTGGGTGACGAGGTGGCCGTGCGCGACAAGAGCCGCGAGGTCGGCCAGCTCAAGCAAGCCATGGAGGCCGTGGCCCGCCGTCAGGTACCCGCCTGGCTGGAAGTGGACCCGGCGGCCTTCAAGGGCGTCATCAAGGCCCTGCCCGCACGCGATGAGTTGACCATGCCCATGCAAGAACAGCTCATCGTCGAGCTCTACTCTCGCTAGAGTTGAGCCGGAAAACCCGTCCGTAGGGAGACGTTCATGGAGAGAAACTGGAGAGAGCTGATCAAACCCTCGCGCTTGGATATAGCCGAGGACTCCCATGGGCCGCAGTACGCCAAGTTTTCCTGCGAGCCCTTGGAGCGTGGGTTTGGTCATACCATCGGGAACGCGCTCAGGCGCATCCTCATCTCTTCCCTGCAGGGTGCGGCCATCACCAACGTGCGCATCGAGGGGGTGCTCCACGAGTTCTCCACGATACCCGGCGTGCTGGAGGACGTAAGCGACATCATCCTCAACCTGAAGGGCGTGCGCTTGCGTTTCCTGGGCCAGGAGCCCATCACCCTGACCATCAGCAAGAGCGGCCAGGGCAAGGTGCGGGCCGGCGACATCAAGACCCGCCCCGACGTGGACATCCTTAATCCGGATCACCACATCGCCACCTTGGGCCCCGACGGGCGCCTGGAGGCCGAGCTGACCGTCAAGACCGGCAAGGGCTACGTCACCGCCGACCGCAACAAGAATCCCGACGACCCCATCGGGGTCATCGCCCTAGACGCGGCGTTTTCGCCCATCACCAAGGTCAACTACGTGGTGACCCAGGCCCGCGTGGGTCAGATCACCGACTACGACAAGCTGACCCTGGAGGTCTACACCAACGGCGCGGTGCGTCCCGAGGATGCCGTGGCCTATGCCGCCAAGATCCTCAAGGAGCAACTCAGCCTCTTCATCAACTTCCCCGAGGAGCCCGAGCCCTCCGAGGAAGTCAGCGAGGAGGAGCCCAGGATCAACGACAACCTCTTCCGCACCGTCGACGAGCTGGAACTCAGCGTCCGCTCGGCCAACTGCCTCAAGAACGCCGATATCAAGTACATCGGCGAGCTGGTGCAGAAGACCGAGAGCGAGATGCTCAAGACCAAGAACTTCGGCCGCAAATCCTTGAACGAGATCAAGGAGATGCTCACCGAGATGGGCTTGAGCCTGGGTTTGAATTTGGATAGCTTCCCCAGCCGGGAAGAACTTGATTCGAGGGGTAAAGAGAAATGAGACACCGGGCACAGACCGTCAGGTTATCCCGCGACACCGCGCACCGCAAGGCCATGCTGCGCAACATGATCACCTCGCTGTTCCTGCACGACAAGATCGAGACCACCGAGGTGAAGGCCAAGGTGCTCAAGCCCCTGGCCGAGAAGATGATCACCCTGGCCAAGCGCGGTGACTTGCACGCCCGGCGTCAAGCCGAGGCCGTGATCCACAGCCACCAGGTGTGCACCAAGCTCTTCGTGGAGGCACAGACCCGCTTCACCGACCGCATCAGCGGCTACGTGCGCATCGTGCCCACCCGGGTGCGCCGCGGCGACGCCGCCTCCATGGCCCTGGTGGAGTTGATCTCCCCGGCGGTGGCGGCGGAGAAGAAGTAGCCTCTGTCCTTTTGGCTTAGTCGGTAAAATTTGCGGGGCGCCTACCCCTGGGGTGGGCGCCCCGCTGGCTTGACAGGGCTGGCGGGTTCTGCTAATTGCCCCTAGGGACGGACCGTCGGCGGGCTGGGCGCTGGGGGGCAGCCTCGTTGGCGTGCTGCCAGGCGCAGGGGTTTAGCAAATCCCTCTTGGCGGGATGGCGGTAAGGGCGCGTGGGGTGAATTAAGCCCCGCCCCCGCCCAAACCGCTTGTTCCTTGACGCCGTTCTAGAACGGTATGTCGTCGTCGCCCATGGGCGGGCCGCCGAAGTCGTCACCGCCGCCGGAACCGCCGCTGCCCGAGCCGCCACCGGCGCCGCCGCTGAGGAACTGCACGTCGCGGGCGTTGACCTCGGTCATGTAGCGCTTGTTGCCGTCGTTGTCGTCCCAGCTGGAGGTGCGCAGGGAGCCTTCCACGTAGACCTGCTTGCCCTTGGAGAGATACTGGCCGCAGATTTCGGCCAGCTTGGCCCAGGCCACCACCCGGTGCCACTCGGTGCGTTCCTGCTGGTTGCCGTCGCGGTCCTTGAAGACCTCGGTGGTGGCCAGGCGAAATTTGCATATGGCGGTGCCGCCGGCTGTATACTTCATCTCGGGGTCGGCGCCCAGATTGCCGATGAGAATGACCTTATTGATACCGCGCGCCATGAGAGCCTCCAGGTTTAGCGAATACGCGGTCAGGGCCATGACTGGCCTGGACCGGCGGGGCGACAGCTTGATTTTTATGCCGCCTGACTCTAGCACAGGCCGCCATGGCAGGCAAGGCCACCAGGAGCGCCCATGAATTGGCCCAAACCCTTGCGCCGCGTGTGGTCGGTCTGGGCCGTGTTTTGGCTCGGCCTGATCACCCTTCCCATCGCCAGCAGCATCGTCCTGCTGGCGGCCTTGGGCTTCAAGGACCGCCAGTTGCAGTTCCTGGCCCGTCTGTGGGCCAAGCTTTTGATCTACGGGGTCGGCTGCCCGGTCTCCTTGGAGGGGCAGGAGAACCTGGAGCCCGGCCAGACCTACATCTTCGTGGGCAATCATTCCTCGGCCCTGGACATCCCCGCGCTCTTGGCGGTGTTGCCTAGCAATTTCCGCTGGATAGCCAAGCAGGAACTGTTCGAGATACCCATTTTTGGCCCCTCCCTCAAGGCCGCCGGTTATATAGCCATAGACCGCGGTGACAACCGCAAGGCCATGCAAAGCATCATCGAGGCCGTGGGGCGCATCAAGGCCGGGGCCAGCGTGCTGATTTTTCCCGAAGGCACCCGCTCCATGGACGGCGACCTGCTGCCCTTCAAGTCCGGCGGGTTCATGCTGGCCCTGCGTTCGGGGCGGCCGGTGTTGCCCGTGGCGGTGATCGGCAGCAACCAGGCCTGCAAGCCCAAGAGCCTGCTGGTCAACCCCCGGCGCATCCGGGTGGTGCTGGGGCGGCCCATACCCACCCAGGGGCTCAAACCCGGCGACCGCGAGCGGCTGTGCGAAGAAACCCGCCAGGCCGTGCAGGCGCTTTTGGACCAGCATTCCCGCCGAGGTTGACACCCCGGGGGGCATGGCCTAAAGTTGAAAGGCCAGCATCGCCAGGCTAACTAGCCAACCTCATTGTTATTTGGACCTTATGACCGCCAAGGCCCCACCCAAAAACGCCGCGACGTCAAGGCCCGCTCCCCGCCCCGGCGGGGGGCCAGGCTTGGGGCTTGCCTCGGGGCTGGGCGGCTGGGCCGGGCCGCTGTTGGCCCTGGTGCTGTGGATATTGGCCCTCCTGACCGGGCTGGCCCTTTTGGGTTACAGCGCCGCCGACCCCACCCCTGGCGCCTGGCGAGCCGGTCCAGTGGCCAACCACCTGGGCCAGGCCGGGGCCCTGGTTGCCGGCCTGGGCTATGAGTTGGCCGGGTTGGGGGCCTGGTTGCTGCCGCTGCTGATGGCCCTGGCCGGGGGCCTGGCCTGGCGCCGACGCCGCCTGGAACTGCTGTTGCCCCTATGGGCCGGCGGTCTGGCCCTGCTCCTGGCCCTGTCCTGCCTGCTGGGCCTGGTCGGCGGTCAGGTGGGCCTGGGCGGGGCGCGGCTGCCCCTGGGGGGGCAGGCCGGGGCGGCCATGGCGGAGCATCTGCGCGATGTCCTGGGGACGAACGGCGCCTGGACCCTGGGCGGGTTGGTTTTCCTGGCCGGACTGCTGCCCTTTGCCTGGGCGCTACCTTGGCGCCGGCCAGCCCTGTCCCAGCCCGCCCAGCCCGCTCCGGCCCCGGAACAGCCCCGGCCCCGGGTGGAGCCCCTGGTGGACCACCCGCTGGACCCGACCTGGGAGCCCCTGACCGCCCAACCGGTGCCCCAGGCCTCGGCGGCCTCACCGGCGGCGCCGGACCCCGTGTCGGAGCCGGAGCCGGAGCCGGAGGCTGAGTCCACGGCCATGGTCAGCCCGGCCACGCCGGCCACGCCGGATCAGGGGCCGCGCATCAAGCCCCGGCCCGCCGTGCCGGCGCCGGTGGCCAGCCGCCGGCCCCAGGCGGCCAGCCGCGCGGCCCAGCGCTTGTCCCTGCCGCCCCCTGAGCTTTTGCGGGAGCCCACAGGGCAGCGCCCCCCGGACCAGGAAGAGACCCTGCGCTACAATTCGCGGCTCTTGGAGAAGAAGCTCCTGGACTTCGGGGTGCAGGGCGCGGTGGTGGAGGTGGCCCCGGGTCCGGTGGTGACCATGTACGAGTTCAAGCCGGCGCCGGGGGTCAAGATCAGCAAGGTGGCCGGCCTCGCCGACGACCTGGCCATGAACCTCAAGGCCCACTCCATCCGCATCGTGGCCCCCATACCGGGCAAGGCGGTGATCGGCATCGAGATACCCAGCCCGGTGCGCGAGACGGTCTTCC
The DNA here is from genome assembly GCA_043804825.1 of Pseudomonadota bacterium. Classification (GTDB taxonomy): domain Bacteria; phylum Desulfobacterota; class Desulfarculia; order Desulfarculales; family Desulfarculaceae; genus JACRDC01. Next base: position 22,592 of record JAZDIQ010000069.1, on the reverse strand, counting down.
TCAAGGAGATACTGGCCTCGGCGGCCTATCAGGAGGCCCCCTCGCCCCTGGCCGTGGCCCTGGGCAAGGACATCCTGGGCCAGCCGGTGGCCGACGACCTGGCGCGCATGCCCCATCTGCTCATCGCCGGAGCCACCGGCGCGGGCAAGAGCGTGTTCATCAACACCCTGGTGCTCTCCATCCTCTACAAGTCCACGCCCGACGAGGTGCGCCTGTTGATGGTGGACCCCAAGCGCATTGAGCTATCCACCTACGCCGACATCCCCCACCTGCTCTACCCCATCATCACCTCGCCCAAGGAGGCCACCGCCGGCCTCAGGTGGGCGGTGATGGAGATGGAGCGGCGCTACGAGCTGTTGGCCAGCGCGGGGGTGCGCAATATCCGCTCATTCAATCAGCGCCTGGAGAAGGAAGGGCTGCTGGCCCCCGGCGGCGGCGGCGCCGGCGGCGAGGCCACCGATCCCGAGCACCCCGCCCGCCTGAGCCCCTTGCCCTACATCCTGGTGATCATCGACGAGCTGGCCGACCTGATGATGGTCTCCTCCAAGGAGGTGGAGGCGCTGATAACCCGCCTGGCCCAGATGGCCCGCGCCGCCGGCATCCACCTGGTGTTGGCCACCCAGCGCCCCAGCGTGGACGTCATCACCGGCCTGATCAAGGCCAATTTCCCGGCGCGCATTTCCTTCCAGGTGTCCAGTCGGGTGGACAGCCGCACCATCCTGGACTGTCAGGGCGCGGAGCACCTCCTGGGCATGGGCGACATGCTCTTTTTACCGCCGGGGTCCTCGGCCCTGCAACGCATACACGGCGCCCTGGTCACCGACCTCGAGATCGAGCGCGTGGTGGAGTTCTGGAAGGGCCAGGCCCAGCCCCAGTACGATGAATCCATCGTGCGGGCCGGCGCCGAGGGCGAGGACGAGGAAAACGCTGGCGAGGGCGAGGACGAGCGCTACGCCGACGCCGTGGCCCTGGTCAAGCAGACCGGCCAAGCCTCCATCTCCGGGTTGCAGCGGCGCCTACGCGTGGGCTACAACCGGGCGGCGCGCATGATCGAGCAGATGGAGCGCGACGGCATCGTGGGACCCAGCGACGGCAGCCGCCCCCGCGAGGTGCTGATACGCTCATAAGGGCATCGCGCCTCGACAACCCACCCGGCCTGCGGGGTTTCCCGCCAGCATGGTGAAAAATGAGACGCGGCGGGTTAGGCCAAGCTAACCCGCCGCGTCCCATTGATCCACAAGCCCGCCAAGACGAGGGCACCCCTCGACCCGTTTAGGCCAGCCGCGGCTCGCGGCCAAAAGGCCGGCCTCGGCGCGGGGGGGAGTCCGCGCCGAGGCCTGCGGGGTGGCCGTCGCGGTTGCCCGGGGGGAAGGAGATTCCCGGGGGAATCGGCGGCGGCTGTGTTGATGCCTAGATTATCAGGCCGCCCGGGACATGCGCCCCATCAGACGGCGCAAGGCCCCTTGTCTCATCATTTGCCGCAGGGTGCACACCACCTGCCGGTCGTCGTCGCAGGTGTCTTGCAAGGCGGCCACCACCTCGGCCAGGGTGGTCACCCTGCGTTGGGGGCCGCGCACATTTTCGCGGGGTTTGGCCTGGGGGCGATCCATGATTTCCTCCGTGCCTATCGTCGCTCCCGGGGGCCAGGGCTGGCGGGCCGTTGGCGGAAGGGGAGGGCGGGGTCCAAACCTACTAAATCCATTTATATTTTAATGTAGCATGGAGTGTGCCAGGCAAGCCAGGAAGGATATGTTGATAACAAGATAAATAATACTGGTGCGTTAGCTGTGCGGCACGCGCTGGTGGCCTGACGGAAGGCCGGGGCGCGGGTATTTTTTTCGCGCTTGGTCCCTGGATCGCATAACTTTTGCGCACCCAGCTCCCATGGGTGGGACGGCTGTCGGATGGTTAACAAAAATAAATTTGGTTGTATATTAGGAAAGCAAGACCGGCCCGCCGCCACTGGGCCAATTAATCCCCGCAAGCCAAGGTGTCCGCGTTATGAATTTCTTTCGCTTCCCTGGCCGGCTGGCCCTGATCATGGCCGGCGCTTCGTTGCTTTGGACCCTGGGGGCGGTTCCTCTGCGCGCCGCCCAGGCCCCGAACCCCACTTCCACCCCGGCCGTGCCGCCCCAGGCGGGGAGCAAGGCCGCCCCGGCCCAACCCAGCGCCCATGCCGAGGCCGCCGCCCACGCCGAGGCCGCGGCCCTGGCCGCCAAGGTGCAGGCCCGTTACCAGCAGATAAGCAGCCTGGCGGCGGTGTACCAGCGCAAGAGCGTCTTCGTGGCCGCTGGCAACGACAGCGAGCGCACCGTGCTGGGCGAGGGCCGTCTGTTGTGGGCCAGGCCCACCAGCCTGCGCCTGGAACAGGACGAGCCACGCAAGGAGCTGATCGTCACCCAGCAGGGCAGCGTGTGGTGGGTGCGCCCCCAGCGCGGCCGCGCCGACATCTACCCCCTGGACCGCTTCACCAGCGGCCTGCGCTCGCTCATGGACGCCCTGGGCGGCCTGGCCCGGGTGGACGAGTCCTTCAGCGTGGAGACGGCCGGCGAGGAGGAGCGCCTGTCGGTGCCCCAGGGCACGAACGTGCTGGTGCTCAAGCCCAAGGAGAAGCGGGCCGACCTGACGCGCCTGGTGCTGTGGTTCAGCGCCGAGGACATGGTGCTGCAAGGTTTTCGCATGGTCAGTCTCATCGGTGACGTGACCGAGTATCGCCTGCAGCAGGTGCAGGTCAATCCCAGCCTGGGCGCCGACAGCTTCAGCTATCACGCCCCGGCCGACTACAAGCTCACCGACCACCGGCCCCAGGCCGTCAGCGGCGAACCCAAGTAAGGAGAGCGCGGGCATGACCATCCTGGCGGTATCCATGGAGGAGCCCGGGCGGGTGTCCCTGGTCCGGCGGCCGCGCAAGGAACTGTGGCCCGGCGCGGTGCGGGTCAAGGTGCAGGCCTGCGGCATCTGCACCCTGGAAAAGCGCATTTTTAGCGGCGCTCTGAACCTGGGCTATCCCATCGTGGCTGGCCACGAGGTGGGCGGGGTGATCGCGGAGGTGGGCGAACAGGTGCTGGGCGATTTTCAGCCCGGCCAGCGGGTGGCCCTGGACCTGCTTACCCGCTGCGGCCAGTGCCACTGGTGCCGGCGCGGCCATACCAACCACTGCGAGAACCGCTTCAAGGGTCGCAATGGCATGCTGGGGGGGTTCAGCGAAGAGGCGGTGGTGCCGGCCCGGGAGGTCTTCGTGCTGCCCGAGGCGGTGCCGCCCCAGGTGGCCACCCTGGCCGAGCCCCTGGCCGACTGCCTGCACTGCCTGAGCCGGGCCGGCCTGAACCACCAGGACCCGGTGGCCGTGGTGGGGCTGGGGGTGATGGGGCAGATGCACATGGCGTTGTTGGCCCACTTGGGGCACGCCGTGCTGGGCGTGGACCCGGTGGAGGCCAAGCGCGGGCTGGCCCTGGAACTGGGCGCTCGCGCGGCCTTGGCCCCGGGAGAGGCCGTGGAGGCCATGGGGGAGATGAGCCGGGGCTACGGGGCCAGCTCGGTCATCGTCACCGCGCCCCAGGCCGAGGCCCTGGAGCTGGGCATCAACCTTCTGGGCAAGGGCGGCACCCTGGTCACCTATTCCAGCTACGGCGCCGCCGAGCGCCTGAATCTGGACCTCAACCGCCTGCATTATCAAGAGATAACCCTCACAGGCACCGAGGGGCGCACCGAGCTGGACTTTGAGCGCGCCGTGGGGCTGTTGGCCGCCGGCTCCCTGGATATCAGCCGGCTGGTCAGCCGCACCTACCCGGCCCAAGAGGCCGCCCAGGCCTTCCAGGCCGCCCAGGACCCTGATCTATATAGGGTGGTGCTCACCTTTTAGCCGGCCGAAAATCCAGCCCCAAGAAGCCCGCGCGCCGGGGTGGACCTCCCCGGCCCGCGCCCCCGCCCCCCGGGGGGCGGCCAGGATCCCAAAACCTGTTGAGGTCCGCCCAAAACCCGGTGTTGCAGCGCAGTTTCATTGTGGAACGGGGCCAGGGCTTTTAAGTTGACCGCCCGCCCGAGGCATGCTAAGTAACTGCCGATATTCTTTCCCCTCGACTGCGGGCCGCCGGCGTTTCCTTGGCCGTGGCCGTACCTGGCCCGCCCCGGGAGCCTGTCTGTGTGGTGCTCCGGCAGGCTCCTGGTCCCTGGCGGATGAGCGACAAGCCTTTCTAGCCATTACGCTGAGGTGTGAATAATGATTGCCCGCCTATTTCCCTTCATGTCCTGGTTCAAGGGCTTTAGCGTGGCCAGCCTGCGGGCCGACGGCATCGCCGGCCTGACCGTGGCCCTGGTGTTGGTGCCCCAGTCCATGGCCTATGCCCAGTTGGCCGGCCTGCCGGCCTATTACGGGCTCTACGCCGCCTTCCTGCCGCCCATGCTGGCGGCCATGTTCGGCTCCAGCATGCAGCTGGCCACCGGACCGGTGGCGGTGGTCTCCTTGATGACCGCCGCCTCCCTGGGGCCCATGGCCACGGCGGGCAGCGAGGCCTTCATCGCCTACGCCATCCTGCTGGCCCTGTTGGTGGGCCTGTTCCAGTTGGCCCTGGGGGTCTTGCGTCTGGGGCTGGTGGTCAATTTCCTGTCCCACCCGGTGGTCAACGGCTTCACCAACGCCGCAGCCATCATCATCGCCACCTCGCAGCTTTCCAAGATGTTCGGGGTGAGCGTGGACTCGGCGCCGCATCATTACGAGACCATCATCCGCGTGGTGCAGGCGGCCCTGGTCTACACCCACTGGCCCACCTTCATCATGGGCGCCCTGGCCTTTGGCATCATGTACGGGCTGAAAAGGCTCAACCCCAAGATTCCCTACGTGCTGGCGGCGGTGCTGGTGACCACGGTCATCTCCTGGGCCATGGGTTTTGAGCACAACGCCAAGGCCCCCCTGGAGGCCATCAAGTCTCCCGAGGCGCACCAACAGGTCGCCAAGTTCAACGAGGCCACCAAGCAGGCGGCCCTGCACGGGGCGGCGCGGGTGGAGGTGGCCAAGCGCGAGGAGGCGGCGGTCAGGGAGCACGGCGAGCGCTCCCTGGAGGCCCTGAAGGCCCAGCACGAGGGCACCTACCTGACCATGCAGATCGAGGAGGACCAGAAGGAGGCCCGCCTGGCCCGCGGCAGCCTGCGCAACCTGCTCATGGAGGGCGTGGAGGGGGCCGACGGCAAGATGGCCTTCTACCCCCGGGGGCAGGTGCCGACCGGGGCCAAGACCGACGGACGCACCTGGCGCCTGAGCATCGGCAACAACGTCCTCAAGCCCGAGGTGCTCAACATGACCGGCGGCGGCTCGGTGGTGGGGGTGGTGCCGGCGGGCCTGCCGCCCATCACCCTGCCCAGCGTGGACTTCTCGGCCCTGGGCAAGCTCTTCCCCTACGCGGCCATCATCTCGCTGTTGGGCTTCATGGAGGCCATCAGCATCGCCAAGGCCATGGCCGCCAAGACCGGCCAGCGCCTGGACCCCAACCAGGAGCTGATCGGCCAGGGCATCGCCAACATCCTGGGCTCCATGGCGCGCAGCTACCCGGTGTCGGGCTCGTTTTCGCGTTCGGCCGTCAACCTGCAAGCCGGCGCCGCCACCGGCCTGTCCAGCGTCTTCACCAGCCTGACCGTGGTCATCGTGCTCCTGTTCTGCACCCCGCTGCTCTACCACCTGCCCCAGTCGGTGCTGGCGGCGGTGATCATGATGGCCGTGGTGGGCCTGGTCAACGTCAGCGGCTTTGTGCACGCCTGGAAGGCCCAGTGGTATGACGGGGCCATCAGCATCATCAGCTTCTGCTTCACCCTGGCCTTTGCCCCCCACCTGGACAAGGGCATCATGGTGGGCGTGACGCTCTCGCTGATGGTCTTCCTCTACAAGAGCATGCGCCCCAAGGTGGCGGCCCTGGCCATGCACGATGACTGCTCCTTCCGCGACGCCGAGCACTTCGGCTTGCGCCAGTGCGAGCACATCGCGGTGGTGCGCTTCGACGGCCCCTTGTTCTTCGCCAACTCCAGCTTTTTGGAGGACAAGATCACCGAGCGCATAATGACCATGCCCCGTCTGAAGCACATCCTCATCGCGGCCAACGGCATCAACGATATGGACGCCTCGGGCGAAGAGGCGCTATCCTTGATCGTGGACCGGGTGCGCTCCGGCGGATGTGACATCAGCTTCTCGGGGGTCAAGGAGAACGTGCTGGAAACCATGCACCGCACCCACCTCTTGGAGAAAATTGGCACCGATCACGTCTTCCCCCTGATGGCCACGGCGGTGGCCGCCATCCACGCCGAGGCCCACCGGGATTCCTCGGAGGTCAATTGTCCGCTGGTCACGGTTTGTCCCATAGGCGCCTATCGAGAGAGCGAGGTTAAGTGAGCCATGAGCGTGGTCACTATTTTCAGCGGAGCCTTTTGTCAGGGGCGGGAGGTGGCCCAAGAGGTCGCCGGCCAGCTTGATTACCAATTGCTGGACGACCAGGCCCTGGTCAGCCAGGTGAGCCAGGCCAGCGATCTGTCCCCGGCCAAACTCATGCGGGCCATGACCGAAAAGGCCGGGGCCTTCAACAGCTTCACCCACGAGAAGGAGCGGGCCGTCGCCTTCTTGAAGATCGGCATGAGCCAGCTGTTGCAGCGGGACAAGCTGGTCTACCTGGGTTACGGCGCCCACTTGGTGCCGGCCGAGGTCGGCAACGTGCTCAAGGTCTGCCTCATCGCCGACCTGAAGTTTCGCCTGGAGCGCGCCAAGAGTCAGGGCCAAGCCGAAAAGGAGGCCCAGGCCCGCATCCACAAGGAAGACGAGTCGGCCCATCTGTGGGTCAAGTACCTGCGCGAGCGCGCGCCCTGGTCCAGCGAACTCTACGACATCCTTTTGCCCATGGACAAGAAGGGCGCGGCCGAGGCCGTCTCCCTGATCGCGCACAACGCCAAGAGCGACCTTTTGGCCAGCGGCCCCAAGGCCATGGCCCAACTGGCCGACTTCCAACTGGCGGCCAAGGTGGAGATGGCCCTGGTGCGCGAGGGGCACGAAATCCGCGTATCGGCCAAGGAGGGCAAGGTCCTCATAGAGATCAACAAGAAGGTGCTGATGCTCAGCCGCCTGGAGGAGGACCTGACCCGCCTGGCCAGGTCGGTGCCCGGGGTGGGCGAGGTGCAGACCAAGGTGGGGCCGGGCTACTACCAGACCGACATCTACCGCCGCGCCAATTTCGACCTGCCGGCCAAAGTGCTCCTGGTGGATGACGAGAAGGAGTTCGTGCAGACGCTCTCCGAGCGCCTTCTGATGCGTGAGATCGGCTCGGCGGTGGTCTACGACGGCCAGCAGGCCCTGTCCTTCGTCAAGGACGAGGAGCCCGAGGTGATGGTGCTGGATTTGAAGATGCCGGGCATCGACGGCATCGAGGTCTTGCGCCGGCTCAAGAAGGAGCACCCGGCCATCGAGGTGATCATCCTCACCGGCCACGGTTCGGAGGCCGACCGCGAGATGTGCATGCAGCTGGGGGCCTTCGCCTACCTCAAGAAGCCGGTGGACATCGACGTGCTCAGCCAGGTCATGCGCGAGGCCTACGAGAAAATACGCGCCCAGGGCCGCGAGTCCTAGGAGGGCCGGGGGCCGGCCTGGCGCCGGCCACCCAGCCCCGGTCATGGTCCGGCACAACCCGCGCGGCGGCGGTCGCGGCGAGAGAAAGCAGGCAGGCACTTGACGCTGTGGAGCAGGTTGAAGCCGGCCTTCTGGGAACAGCCCGAGGACCGGCAGACCCAGTTGATGAACTACCGCCGCCTGTGGAAGACCACCTTCGGCGCGGCGGTGGGGGTGGCCCTGTTGCCCCTGTTGCTGTTGGCCCTGATCAATTTCTACCAATTCGAGGAGCAGTACCAGCTCCAGCGCAGCGAGTTGGCCGGCGAGGTCCTTAGGCTCATCTCCAAGACGCGGGTGAACATCGCCTACTTCTTGGACGAGCGCAAGAGCGCCTTGTCCTACGTGGTGCGCGACGAGAACTTCCAGCAGCTCAGCGACCCCAAGGCCCTCTCCAGGGTCTTCATGAACCTCAAGGCCTCTTTCGGCGGCTTTGTGGACCTGGGGCTCATCGACTCCGACGGCGTGCAGAAGACCTACGTGGGCCCCTACATCCTGCAGGGCAAGAACTACAAGGACCAGGAATGGTTCAAGGAGGTGCTGCTCAGGGGCTATCACGTCAGCGACGTCTTCCTGGGCCACCGCAACTTCCCCCACTTCGTCATCGCCGTCAAGCACGAGCGCAGCGACGGCAGCTTCTACATCCTGCGCGCCACCATCGACACCGCGCGCCTCAACGAGTTGATCGCCGCCATGCACGTGCGCCCCACGGCCGAGGCCTTCTTGGTCAACGAGGACGGCGTGCTGCAAACCCCCTCCCGGCTCTTCGGCCAGATACTGGGCAAGTTCAGCCATGCCCTGCCCGGCGACCTGGAACAGGCTCAGATCGTCGAAACCGAGACCTCCGGCGGCAAGCAGCTTATCCTGGGCTTCGCCAAGATCGAGGGCTCGCCCTTCAATCTGGTGGTGGTGCAGCAGCCCTCCCTGGTGCTGGTCAAATGGGGGCTGCTGCGCATCAACAGCATCCTGTTGGTCATCGCCAGCATCGCGGCCATCCTGGTGGTGATCTGGCGGGGCACCACCAACCTGGTCAGCCGGCTCTACGAGGCCGACTTGAGGCGCCTGGCGGTGCTGCACCAGATCGAGTACACCAACAAGCTGGCCTCCATCGGGCGCCTGGCCGCCGGCGTGGCCCACGAGATCAACAATCCCCTGGCCATCATCAACGAGAAGGCCGGGCTCTTGAAGGACCTCATCGCCACCCGCGACGACTCGCCCCACAAGGAGCGCTTCCTGAAAAGCGTGGATTCCATCCTGGGCTCGGTCAAGCGCGTCAGCACCATCACCCACCGCCTCTTGGGCTTTGCCCGCCATTTCTCGGTCAAGATCGAGACCATCGACCTGGAGGTGTTGATCCAGGAGGTGCTGGGGTTCCTGGGCAAAGAGGCCGAGTACCGCAACGTGACCATCAGCACCCAGGCCCAGCCGGGCCTGCCCACCATCGAGAGCGACCGCGGCCAGTTGCAGCAGGTCTTCCTGAACATCATCAACAACGCCTTGGGGGCCTTGGGCGACATCACCGGCCGGCCCGGGCGCATCGACATCGCCATCCACGGCCAGCCCGACGGCCAGACCATGGTGGAGATCAAGGACAACGGCCAGGGCATCGCGCCCGAGAACCTGGAGCGCATCTTCGAGCCCTTCTTCTCCACCAAGGGCGAGATGGGCACCGGCCTGGGCCTGTCCATAACCTACGGCATCGTGCGCAAGCTGGGCGGACACATCATGGTCGATAGTCAGGTGGGCCAGGGCACCACCTTCAAGGTGGTCCTGCCGCTGAAAATGCAGCAGGCCAGCGCCAACCCCAAGGCCGCGGGCGGCCAGGGCGCGCGGGCCATGGGAGAGTTGTGATGCGGGTGCTCCTGGTGGACGACGAGGAAGAATTGGTATCGACCCTGTCCGAGCGCCTGGCCATCCGGGACATCGACAGCGACTGGGTGACCTCCGGCGAGGAGGGCACCAAGCTGGCCCTGGCCAATGACTACGACTGGGTGGTGCTGGACCTCAAGATGCCCGGCCTGGGCGGCCTGGAGACGCTCAAGACCATCAAGCGGGCGCGTCCGGCCACCAATATCATCGTGCTCACCGGGCACAGCGCCGAGGAGGAGTACGAGGCGGTGATGCAGGCCGGGGCCAGCCATTATCTGCTCAAGCCCCTGGATGTGGAGGACCTGATCGCCAAGATGCACGGCCTTGCCGACCGGCAGTAAGGGGATGTTCATGGCCGAGGATTCCGACCGTCTGGAGGAACTGGGCTTTTTCGGCAAGATCACGGCCGGCGTGACCCATGAGATGAAGAACTACCTGGCCCTGATCAACGAGTACAACGGCTTGTTGTGCGATTTGCTGATGGCCCACGAAATGGGGCGCGCCGAGTTGGACCTGGGGCGCTTGAAATCCCTGTGTGGCGACATCAAGCGCCAGGTCACCGTGGGCGGGGTGGTCTTGGACCACCTGAACGGCTTTGCCCACAGCGTGGACCAGCCCCGCCAGACCGTGGACCTGGGGCGTTGGCTGGGGCTGTTCGTGAGCTTGAGCCGGCGCCACGCCGCCCGCCAGGGGGTGGATCTGGAACTGGAGCCCCTGGCCCAGGCGATCAGCCTGACCACCCAGCCCTTTGTGCTGCTGCGCGGGCTGTGGCAGTGCCTGGAGTTGGCCCTGGCCGGGGCGGCGGCCGGTGGCCGGCTGAGTCTGGGGACCGAAATCGCCGACGGCCAGGCGCGCCTGAGCCTGCGCGGCACCTCGCCGGATGGTCCGGAGCAGGCCAGCGGTCGGCCGGCGGAGCTGGTGCTCCAGGCCCTGGGGGCCAGCTTCAGCCGCCAGGACGACGGCTGCCTCCGCCTCTGCCTGCCCCTGTGAAGGATACCGGCATGCAGCGGGGCAAGGTCCTCTTGGTGGACGACAAGGTGGAGTTTCTCACGGTGCTCTCCGAGCGCTTGAAACTGCGCGGCTATCAGGTGGCGGCCGTGGGCAGCGGGCCAGAGGCCTTGCGGGCCGTGGAGCAAGAGCCCTTCGACGTCATCGTGCTGGATCTGGTCATGCCGGTGATGGACGGCGTGGAGACCCTGCGCCGCCTGCGCCGCCTGGACCCCCAGTCGCAGATAATCGTCTTCTCGGGCTACGCCACCTCCCAGGAGGTGGATCAGGCCCTGGCCCTGGGGGCCAACGACTTTCTGGCCAAACCCGCCGACCTGGACAGCCTCATGGAGCGCATCAACCGGGCCATCGCCAAAAAGGCCCAGGCCCCGCAAGCAACCTAGACATACTTGGGCGGCAGTCGTTCCTGCCCCCACATGCCCAAGGACGCCAAGGCCATGAGGGTCACGGTGCCGTGGGCCAGGAGCTTGCCGTCCTGGTCCTCCACGCGGGCCTCGGCCAGGCTCAGGGTCTTGCCCATCCTGATGGTCTTGCCGGTGGCGTACAGACGCCCGCTTACGGCCGGGGCCAGGAAGTTCAGCTTCATCTCCACGGTGGTCAGGCCCAGCTCGGGCGGGGTCTGGGAGTAGAGGGCCCAGAAGCCGGCGGCGTCCACCAGGGAGGCCAGCACCCCGCCGTGCACCAGGCCGAAGGGTTGCAGGTGCTTGTTGGCCAAGTCGATCTCCAGACGGGAGACGCCGTGGGCCAGGTCAGCCAGGCGCAGGGATTGCAGTTGGAAATAGGGGCAGGCATCCACCAACCGGCTGATGGCCGCCACCCAGGCGGGGTTGAGAGCTTGCATGTTGGGGAGTTCCTAGGGGCAGAGGTTGAGGTTTGGGCCCGCTGGCCGGGCCAGTTCGGGAGAGCGGACAAAACCCGAGTTTGGCCTGCTCACGGTAAAATCAAGGAGCCATGGATGGCTTTGACCGCCTACATTAGTGCCGGGTGATCTGGCCGGCATCGGCGGTAATTAGCGGGCCAGGGATGGCCCGCCGGGCGCGCCAGCGCCCGGGAGACCGGGCAAAACCACGCTTTTGCCCGGTCGATAAAAGGTCAAAGCCATGGATGGCTTTGACCGCCTACATTAGTGCCGGGTGACCTGGCCGGCATCGGCGCGGTAGCCGGCGCGCTCCATGACCTTCAGGGCGCAGTCCCGGGCCAGGCGGGCCTTGTCCGGGTCGTCCTTGGCCTGGTAGAAGCCGCCCAGGTTGTCGTAGACAAATAGCAGCAGGTCGGGGTCGGCCTGGGGGTCTTCCTCGGCCAGGCGGGCCACGCCCCACAACAGGTCCTCGGTGGCCTGGTCCTGGCCTTGCAGGCTGTAGAAGGTGGCCAGGGAGGTGAGGTTGTAGGAGAAGGCCCGGTCCAGCCCGGCCTCCAGGGAGGCCTGGATTATCTGCCGCAGGCGCTGAGAGAGTATCAGCGAGCGTTCCTCGTGGCCGTGCAGGGCTTCCAGGAAGATCAGGTCGCTGATGACGGTGCCGGCCTCGGGGGAGTCGGCGCCCCACAGCTCCTCGGCCAGGCCCAGGGCCTCGCCGGCCATGTGGCGGGCCTGGGGCAGGAGCTTAAGGGCCAGGCTGATCTTGGACAGGGCGTTCAAGGCCGCCCACAGGGCGGGGCGGTCGTCGCGGGCGCGGGACTGTTGCACGGCCTGAGCCAGATACTCGGCCTGGGCCGTCAGGTCCAGGCCCTGCTGGTTCATCTTTTCGGCCAGGGAGTCGTTCCACACCTGCCAGATATCCATGCCTGGCCTGGCCTTGGGCGGCTGCTTGGAGTCCATGTCACCGGCCTTTGGTGGAAGGGGCGTTCGGAGAGGGGGCCGTCCCGCCTCTGCCTTGGGCCTGGCCCCGTGTATCTAATGTACTTGCCCCCTGGCGGTCGGGCAAGCTCTTAATGCCGCCAGGCGGCAGGCCATTGGCCGGCCTGTCGTCACCTGATTGTGGCTGGTGGACGCCGCCGGCACGGGGTATGATAGGCTCGACGTCGGGTGGGAGGGGCTCCGGTGGGGGGGCTCCGTTGGGAGAGATAATGAAGCCGTCCTTGTCCGCGGACAACGAACATAGCATTTATCTCAGCGATTTGCTGGGCCGCAGAGTGCTGGCCGAGCCTCCGGGGGGCATCCTGGGCCGGGTGGTGGACCTGGTGGCCGACGCCCTCCTGGTGGTGCCGCCCATAACCGGCCTGGTGGTGGCCGGCCCCGGCAAGACCCGCCGTTTCCTGCCCTGGTCGCAGGTGCGGGCCATAACTCCCAAGGCGATCCTGGTGGACCACCAGGGCGATCAGCCCCTGCCGGAGGTGGCCGTGGCCCCCGGCGAGATGCTGCTCAAGGACCAGCTCCTGGACAAGCAGATCGTGGACACCGCCGGTGCCAAGGTGGTGCGGGTCAACGACCTGCAGCTTCGGCCGCGCGCGGGGTCCATGGTGCTGGCCGGCGTGGACGTGGGGCTCAAGGGCCTGATGCGCCGCGTGGGGCTGCAAGGCTTCACCGAGGGGCTGCTGCGCTGGGTCTTCAGCTACCAGTTGGGCGACAACCTGATCAAGTGGCACCTGGTGCAGACCGTGGGCTCGGAGCACATCTTAAGGCTCAAGCTTTCCCAGGCCCGCCTGTCGCGTCTGCACCCGGCCGATTTGGCCGACATCCTGGAGGACCTGGACCCCTCCACCCGCGCGCGGGTCTTCCAGGCCCTGGGCACCGAGCTGGCCGCCGACATCCTGGAGGAGGCCGAGCCCAGGGTGCAGGTGGCCTTGATCAAGGACCTGCCCACCGAGGAGGCCTCGGACATCCTGGAGGAGATGAGCGCCGACGAGGCCGCCGACGTGTTGCAGGGCCTGGACAAGAACCGGGCCGAGACCCTGCTCCAGGAGATGGAGCAGGAGCAGGCCGAGCAGGTGCGCTGCCTTCTGGATCACGACAAGGAGACGGCCGGCGGCATCATGACCTCGGACTTTTTGGGCATGCCTCCCCAGGAGACCGCTGGCCGCGCCATGGAGGTGCTGCGCGAGGAGACCCCGGACCTGGACGTGGTCTACTACATCTACGTTGAAGACCAGGACGGGCATCTTTTGGGCGTGGTGAGCCTGCGCGAGTTGCTCACCGCCGAGCCCACGGACCGGCTGGACTCCCTGATGGTCACTCGCCTGGTGGCCGTGGACCTGGAGGAAGACCCCGACGACGTGGCGGAGCTGTTCGCCAAGTACGGCTTCCGGGCCATCCCGGTGTTGGACAAGCAAGGGCGCATCCACGGCGTCATCCGCTTCAAGGCCCTTTTGGAGGCGGTGGCGCCCCACCTGGGCCGCTGAGCAACCATGGAAGAGGACGCACACCCATGTCCGACACCACCAGCCACGGCGGCGCCAACCAGGCGCGACAGAGCTACTGGCGGCGCTTGGCCCTGGTATTGGCCGTGGTGGGGCCGGGCATCATCACCTCCAACGTGGACAACGACGCCGGTGGCATAACCACCTATTCCCTGGCCGGGGCCGAGTTTGGCCTGCGCCTGCTGTGGACGCTTTTCCCCATCACCGTGGCCCTGATCCTGGTGCAGGACATGAGCGCCCGCATGGGCGCGGTCACCGGCAAGGGCCTGGCCTCCCTGATCCGCGAGCGCTTCGGCGCGGCGGTGACCTTCTATCTGATGATCGGCCTGGTCTTGACCAACCTGGCCAACACCGTGGCCGAGTTCGCCGGCGTGGCCGCCGCCATGAGCATTTTCGGGGTGCCGGCCCACTGGGCGGTGCCCCTGGCGGCGGTGGCGGTGTGGCTGTTGGTTATTAAAAGCTCCTACAAGGCCGTGGAAAAGGTCTTCTTGTGGGCTTGCTTGTTCTACGTGGCCTACATCGTCTCGGGTTTTTTGGCCGAGCCGGACTGGGGTCAGGTGTGGGGTGAATTGAGCCACCCCCGCCTGGACCTGAGTTCCGAGGCCCTGACCATGGTGGTGGGCCTGGTGGGCACCACCATCGCCCCCTGGATGCAGTTCTACCTCCAGGCCTCGGTGGTGGACAAGGGGCTGACGGCCAAGGACTACAAGATCGTGCGCTGGGACGTCATCGTGGGCTCCATCGCCGTGTCGGTGGTGGCCTTCTTCATCATCCTGGTCTGCGCGGCCACCATCAACACGGCGGGCCTCAAGATCGACAGCGCCGAGCAGGCGGCCATCGCCTTGAAGCCCCTGGCCGGGCGCTACGCCGCCGATCTGTTCGCCTTCGGCCTTCTTAACGCCTCCTTGTTCGCGGCCTCCATCCTGCCCCTGTCCACGGCCTACACGGTCTGCGAGGCCTTCGGCTGGGAGTCCTCGGTGGACCGCAAGTTCGAGGAGGCCCCCCAGTTCTACATCCTCTACTCGCTGATGGTGGTGGGCCGGGCGGTGACGGTGATGCTGCCGGGCATGCCCTTGATCACCATCATGTACCTGTCCCAGGTGCTCAACGGCCTGGTGCTGCCGGTGATCCTCTTCTTCATGCTCAAGCTGATCAACGACCCGCGCATCATGGGCGATCAGGTCAACGGTCCGGTGGGCAACTTCCTCAATTGGGCCACGGTGGCCCTGGTCAGCGGCTTGAGCCTGGTCATGGTCTGGCAGGCCATCCTGGGCGGCTGAGCGGCGCCCCCCCGCCGTGCCCCCCGCCGTGCCCCCTTCAGTGCGCGGTTGCTGAACCAGCCTCACCAGAGGTAAACTTCGGGGCGATGCCCCGGGGTTTACCGCCCCTGGCCATGCGCATACACCCCAGCGCTCCGCGCGGGCCACGGCCCGTCGGGCAGGATTAGGCAGGCCATGCTTTCACACCCCCGCCACCACCACCCAAAAGCGCCTGGCGCCAAAACATCTTCCCGGGGCCGGGCCGCCCTGGTGGCCCTGCTGTTGGCCGCCGGCCTGCTTCTGGCCCCTGGCTGCTCGCAGGAGAACAAGGCCCAACGCCAGCATCCCCCGGTGCCGGTCACCGTGGGCCAGGTCCAGCAGCGGGACGTGCCCCTGGTGATCAAGGCCATCGGGCGGGTGGAGGCCCTGTCCACGGTCTCCATCAAGAGCCGCATCACCGGCCAACTGCTCAAGGTGCACTTCCAGGAAGGCCAGTTCGTGGACAAGGGCGATCCCCTGTTCACCATCGACCCCGCGCCCTTTGAGTCGGCCCTCAAGCAGGCCTTGGCCCAGGCCGCCCGTGATCAGGCCCAGGCCGACAAGGCCGCCGAGGACTTCCGGCGCTACCAGGAGCTGGTCAGCCGCAAGGCGGTCAGCGCCGCCCAGTACGAGCAGTTCCAGACCGAGGCCAAGGCCCGGGCCGCCCAGGCCCTGGCCAGCCAGGCCGAGGTGCAGAACGCCAAGCTCAACCTGGGCTTCTGCCACATCAACTCGCCCATCAACGGCGTGGTGGGCAGCCTGATCTCCTATGCTGGCAACATGATCAAGGCCAACGACGACAAGGCCATGGTCACCATCACCCAGGTGCAGCCCATCCTGGTCAGCTTCGCGGTGCCGGAACAAAACCTGGCGCGCATCCGTCGCCAGCAGGCCAAGGGCCCGCTCAAGGTGGAGGCCGCCGTCCCCGGCGAGGAGGAGCGGCCCATCGGCGGCGCCCTGGTCTTCGTGGACAACAGCGTGGACACGGCCACCGGCACCATCCGGCTCAAGGCCTCCTATGACAATCCCGAGCACATGCTGTGGCCTGGCCAGTTCGTCAACGTCACCCTGTTGATCAGCCTGCGCCAGGGGGCCACCGTGGTGCCCAGCAAGGCCCTGGCCTCGGGG
Organism: Pseudomonadota bacterium; assembly: GCA_043804825.1. Taxonomy (GTDB): domain Bacteria; phylum Desulfobacterota; class Desulfarculia; order Desulfarculales; family Desulfarculaceae; genus JACRDC01. The sequence continues at coordinate 6,302 of JAZDIQ010000069.1, read as the reverse complement.
CAGATCGGCGTCTACGTCTTCGTGGTGCAGCCCGACATGACCGTGCAGACCCGTCAGGTCAAGCTGGCCGACACCCTGGACGGGCTTACCGTGGTGGAGGAGGGCCTGAGGCCCGGCGAGCAGGTGGTCACTGACGGGCAGTTGCGCCTGGTGCCCGGGGCCAAGGTGGTGATCAAGGGGCGGGACGCGGACGGGGAAAGCAAGTCATGAGCATCTCCGAGATCTTCATACGCCGGCCGGTGATGACCTCCCTGGTGTGGCTGGGGGTGCTCATCTTCGGGATCATGGCCTACCGCGGCCTGCCGGTCTCCGACCTGCCCAACGTGGACTTCCCCACCGTGCAGGTCACGGCCAGCCTGCCCGGGGCCAGCGCCGAGACCATGGCCTCGGCGGTGGCCACGCCCATGGAGCGCGAGTTCTCCATCATCGCCGGCCTGGACACGGTCAACTCCCAGAGCGCCACCGGCGCCACCAGCATCACCCTGCAATTCAGCCTGGACCGCAACATCGACGCCGCCAGCCAGGACGTGCAGGCGGCCATCTCGCGGGCGGCGGCCAAGCTGCCTCAGAACATGCCCACGCCGCCTTCCTTCCGCAAGGTCAACCCGGCGGACATGCCCATCCTCTATCTGGCCTTGAGCTCGCCGCTGTTGCCCCTGTCGACCATCAATGAGTTCGCCGACACCTTCATGGCCCAGCGCATCTCCATGATCAGCGGCGTGGCCCAGGTGATGCTCTACGGCTCCCAGAAATACGCCGTGCGCGTGCAGTTGGACCCCGGGGCACTGGCCAGTCGCGGCCTGGGCTTGGACGAGGTGGCGGCGGCGGTGGCCAAGGCCAACGTCAACCTGCCCACCGGCACCCTGCAAGGCTCTGATCAGGCCTTCACCGTGCAGGCCACCGGTCAGCTCAACGACGCATCCGTCTTTAGGCCGGTGATCGTGGCTTACCGGCAGGGTAATCCCGTGCGCCTGGGCGAGCTGGGGCGGGTCATCGACAGCGTGGAAAACGACAAGGTGGCCAGTTGGTACAACAACACCCGCGCCGTGGTGCTGGCCATCCAGCGCCAGCCCGGCACCAACACCATCGAGGTGGTGGACGCCATCAGAAAGCTCCTGCCCACCTTCGAGGCCCAGTTGCCGGCCTCGGTGAAGATCGACGTGCTCTACGATCGCTCCAAATCCATCCGCTCCTCGGTGGATGACGTCAAGTTCACCCTGATGCTCTCCATCGCCCTGGTGGTGATGGTGGTCTTCATCTTTTTACGCAACCTCTCGGCTACCCTGATCACCAGCCTGGCCCTGCCGGCCTCCATCCTGGGCACCTTCGCGGCCATGTCCTTGCTGGGCTTCAGCCTGGACAACCTCTCCCTGCTGGCCCTGACGCTCTCGGTGGGGTTCGTGGTGGACGACGCCATCGTCATGCTGGAAAACATCGTGCGCCACATGGAGCAGGGCCAGGGGGTGATGGAGGCGGCCTTCAAGGGCGCCAAGGAGATCGGCTTCACGGTCCTGTCCATGACCCTTTCCCTGGTGGCGGTCTTCATCCCAGTGCTGTTCATGGGCGGCATTTTGGGCCGGCTGCTGCACGAGTTCGCGGTGGTCATCGGCGTGGCCATCCTGGTCTCTGGCTTCGTTTCCTTGAGCCTGACGCCCATGCTGTGCAGCCGGTTCTTGCACCCGCCCAAGGAGGAGCATCACGGCCGGCTCTACATGGCCTCCGAGCGCGTCTTCGAGGCCATGGTGGGGGGCTATGACTGGGTGCTGACCAGGGTGCTGAGGCATCGCCTGGCGACCATGCTCACCTTGGTGATGCTCACGGCCGGCACCATGTATCTGTTCGTGGTCATGCCCACCGGCTTCATCCCCGACGAGGACCAGGGTCAGATTTTCTGCTTCACCGAGGCCACCCAGGGCATCTCCTACGACTCCATGGTCAGCCATCAACTGGCCCTGGCCAGCATCGTCAGCCAAGACCCCAACGTCAAGGAGTTCATGTCCTCCATCGGCGTGAGCAACAGCAACGTCACCGGCAACACCGGGCGCATGTTCATGCATCTCAAGGACCGGCCGGCCCGCAAGATGCACGTCAACGAGGTGATCGACGGGCTGCGGGCCAAGCTGGCCCAGGTGCCGGGCATCCAGGCCTTTCTGCAGAACCCGCCGGTGATTCGCATCGGTGGCAACCTGACCAAGAGCCTCTACCAGATCACCCTGCAAAGCCCGGAGATCGACCTGCTCTACAAAGCGGCCCCCCAGCTGGAGGCCAAGATGCGCGAGCTGCCCATCCTGCGCGATGTGACCAGCGACCTGCAAATCAAGAACCCCCAGGTCACGGTGCAGATCGACCGCGACAAGGCCAGCGCCCTGGGCATCAGCTCCCAGCAGGTGGAGGACGCCCTGTACTACGCCTACGGCAGCCGCCAGGTCTCCACCATCTACGCCCCCAACAACCAGTACCAGGTGATCCTGGAACTCCTGCCCGAATACCAGCGCTCGCCCGAGTCCCTGGGGCTCTTGTACCTGCGCTCCACCAGCGGCGAGTTGGTGCCCTTGCAGTCGGTGAGCAAGATCAGCCGCGAGACCGGCCCCCTGGTGATCAACCACGCCGGGCAGTTGCCCTCGGTGACCATCTCCTTCAACCTCTCCCCCGGGGCCTCCCTGGGCGAGGCGGTGGGCAAGGTGCGGAACCTGGCGGCCCACACCCTGCCCGCCGGCATCACCATGGGCTTTCAGGGCGTGGCCCAGGCCTTCCAGTCCTCGCTGCAAGGCATGACCATGCTCCTGATCATGGCCATCCTGGTCATCTATCTGGTGCTGGGGGTGCTCTACGAGAGCTACATCCACCCCGTGACCATCCTCTCGGGCCTGCCCACGGCGGCCTTCGGCGCCCTGATCACCCTGACCCTGTTCGGCATGGAGCTCAACCTCTACGCCTTCGTGGGCGTGATCATGCTGGTGGGCATCATGAAAAAGAACGCCATCATGATGATCGACTTCGCCATCGCCGCCCAGGCCGCCGGCGGCAAGACGGCCCAGGAGGCCATCCACGAGGGCTGCCTGGTGCGCTTTCGCCCCATCATGATGACCACCATGGCCGCCCTCATGGGCACCCTGCCCATCGCCCTGGGTCTGGGGGCCGGGGCCGAATCCCGGCGGCCCCTGGGTCTGGCCGTGGTGGGCGGGCTCTTGGTTTCCCAGATGCTCACGCTGTTCGTCACGCCGGTGTTTTATACCTATATGGAATCCTTCCAAGAGCGCCTGGGCCGGCGGCACGGCCGGCGTGGGCCGGTTGCCCCGGCGCAGGGGCCGGGGCCGGACGCCTAACCGCCGGCTCCCGTCGGAGCCAGTTGGATCGTGCAAAGGGGGGGAAATGCGGTGGCTGAGGCGTCTATCCTGGCTGGTCCTGGTTCTGGCCTTGGCCGGAGGCGGGCTGTACCTCTACCTGCCCCGTCTCAACGGCTATCAGACCGAGGGACGATTGGCCCTGCCGGGGCTCAAGGCTCCGGTGACGGTCACCCGCGACGAAAAGGGCATGGCCTATCTCCAGGCCCAGAGCATACAGGACGCGGTGCTGGCCCAGGGCTTTGTCACCGCCCAGGACCGCATCTTCCAGATGCAGCTCACCAAGATGTTCGTCCAGGGTCGCCTGGGCGAGTTCGTGGGCGAGCAGGCGCGGGCCAGCGACCTGTTGATGCGCACCCTGGGGCTGGCCGAACTGGGCACCCGCCAATTGGCGGCCCTGGACCAGGAGGGTCAGACTTTTTTCCAGCGCTACGCCCAGGGGGTCAACGCCTTTCTGGAGCGCTGCCCCGGCGACCTGCCCCTGGAGTTCCGCCTGGCCGGGCTCAAACCCGAGCCCTGGCGCGCCCAGGACAGCCTGACCCTGCTGTTGTACATGGGCTACTCATCCTCATCCAACCTGACCCACGAGGTGGTGGCCCAGGGGCTGCTGGACGCCCTGGGGCCGGCCCAGGCCGCGGCGCTGATGCCCCTTAACCTCAATCCCGACGATCCCCAAGATCAAGGTCGGAACCAGGCCCCGCCCCCGGCGCGGGCCGGCGCGCCGCGCCCGGACCCGGCGGCCTGGGCGGAACTGGCGGCTTGTCTGGCGCCCGGTCCCCTGAGTTTGGGCAGCAACAACTGGGCTACCGCGCCCCGTTTCTCGGCCGGGGGGCGGCCCATGCTGGCCGGCGACCCCCATCTGGACGCGCGCATCCTGCCGGGCATCTGGTACCCCGTGGGCCTGGCCTGGCCCGGCTTGCGGGCCGTGGGGGCCAACGTGGCCGGCCTGCCGGGCATGGCCATCGGCCGCACCAGCCATGTCGCCATCAGCATAACCAACAACTACGGCGACATGCTGGACCTGTACCTGGAGCGCCCCGATCCCGCCGACCCGGGACGCTATCTGGAGGGCGAGGAGTCGCTGCCCTTCAATGTGCGACGGGAGACGCTGCGCTTCAAGGACAAGCAGGCGCCCTCGGGGTTCCGCGAGGAGACCCTCTCGGTGCGCTCCACCCGGCGAGGCCCGCTGGTCAACGGATTGGTGCCCGGGCTGGAGGCCGGGCGTCTGGTGAGTCTGCGCTGGGCTCCAGCCGAGAGGCTGGCCCACGACCTGGGGCTGCTGGGCGTGCTCAGCGCCGGCTCGGCGCGGGAGCTGGACCAGCTCTTGAGCCGGGTGCCCATGCTGTGCCTGAACTGGGTCTTCGCCGATGTGGAGGGCAATATCGGCTGGCGGGCCTCCGGCGCCCTGCCCATCCGCGACAACGGCGGCCCCTGGCCGCAAGAGGTCGGCAGCGGCCGCGACAACTGGCGAGGCTGGATCTCCCCCGAGGAGATGCCCCACGGCATGAACCCCCAGCGGGGCTGGCTGGGCACCGCCAACCACAAGGTCGTGGGGCACGACTACCCCCATTACTACTCATCGTTTTTTGCCGGCAGCCACCGCTACCGCCGCATGCACGAGTTGCTGGACAGCCCCGGGCTGAAAAGCCTTGACGATCACTGGCGATTCCAGCGCGACGTCAAAAACCTCCTGGCCGCCCAGGTGGTGCCGGCCATGGCCCAGGCCCTGTCGGAGGGGCAGGACACCCGCGATCTGGCGGCCTTCCTGGCCGGCTGGGACTACCGGGAGACCCCCGATTCCGTGGCCGCCACCATCTTCAACCTCACCTGGTACAACTTCGGAGGCCTGGCCCAGCCCCAGCGCCTGGGGCCGGAGCTGACCAAGCTATTGGTGAACGACCTGTATTTTTGGGAGGAACGCCTGGCCCGGGACGCGCGGGCCGGGGTCTATCCCCCGGGCCTGGACGGCGGCGAGCTGTGGCGACAGGCCGCCCGCCAGACCCGCCAGCAGCTCCAGGACCAACTGGGCGGCCAGCCCGCCGACTGGCGCTGGGGCCGGGTGCATTACCTGGAGCTGGTCAGCGCCCTCAGGCGTCAGGGGCCGGGCAAGGGGCTCTTGGGCAGCGGCCCCCTGCCCATGGGCGGCTCGGCGGCCACCCTGCTGCGCGGCCGGCCGGACCTGGACAAGGGCCTGGCCGTGGCCCAATTCGCCTCCCTGCGCATGGTGGCCGACCTGGCCGATGTGGACAAGGTGGCGGCGGTGCTGCCGGGCGGGATATGCGAGCGCCTGTTCAGCCCCCATCGCACCGACCAGGTGCGGACCTTCATGGACGGCGGCAAGCTCTACTGGTGGCTCAGCCAAGAGGCCCTGGCCGCCCACGCCCGGCATACCCTGGAGCTGCGGCCACAATAGCCCGGACACTCCCGCCCAGGGCCCGCCTCCCCCAGGGGCGGGCCTTGTTCTATTCCGGCCCCAGGGTGAGGTACTGGGCGTTATGCCCGCGCTGGGCCAGCACCGTGATGCGCGGCAGCAGGCGGTGCTTGGCCATCTGGCGCAGGAAGGTCTCCCGGCTGGGGGTGGCGCCGTCGCCCACCTGGCGGATCAGGTCGCCCGGCTGTAACCCAGCCTCCTCGGCGGCCGAGCCGCGCCGTATCTTTTCGATCATCACCGCCGAGCCCGGCCGCACCCGGTGGCGCGCCACGGCCCGGCCGTCCAGGTCGGCCACCGTGAAGCCCAGGCGCCGCCAGGCCAGGTCCATGCCCTGTTCCAAGGGGAAGGCCCGGGCCTTGAGCGAGCGCTCCAGGGCCTGGCCGCTCTGCAAAAGCCCCAGGCGCACCTCCTGGCCCACCCCCACCTCGGCCAGGGCCAGGCCGTAGTCGCCGCTGTCCCCTAGCGCCCGGCCGTTGAGGGTGGTTAGCACCATGCCCCGACTCAGGCCGGCCTCGGCGGCGGGGCTG
>JAZDIQ010000068.1:0-2921 GCA_043804825.1 Pseudomonadota bacterium | reverse complement strand
GTATAAACCCCGCCCCTACGAAAACCAAAGGAAACAAGAGGCCTTTTCTTCGTAGGGGCGGGGTTTATCCCCGCCCGCTCTTACCTGCCACTACCCCCCAGTGGGAGCCGCCGGCCTACGCCCAAGCCACAGCCTCAACCGACCCGTATCTGCCTGCCGCGGCTCGCGGCCCGACCCGTCATCGCCCTGCGGCGGGCACGCCGCTTATTGCCCCGTGGGGGGCACCCCACTGGCCAGCTTGATCACCGGGCAGATGCGGTAGCGGGTGCCTAGCGGGGTGTCGATGATCTGCACGCCGTGCTGGACCAGTTCCTCGCGCAGAGCGTCGGCCGCCGCGTAGTTGCCCTGGCGGCGGGCCTGTTCGCGCTTGCTCAATAGCTCCTGCACGGCCGGCTCCACGGCGGGGCGCTCCAGGTGCATGACCCCCAGCACGCGGTTGATGCGCCCCAGGAAGTCCAGCACGGCCTGAATCTGCTCCTGGTCCAGTTGGCCATGGGAGAGCAGGCGGTTTATCTCCTTGATAAAGGCGAAGATATAGCCCATGGCCTTGGGCAGGTTGAGGTCGTTGTCCATGGCCTCCTGGTACTGGGCGCGGGCCTGCAGGATCAGTTCATCCACCTGGGGGGCGTTCTGGCCGGGGACCATGAACAACAGGCGATCCACGAACTCGTTCAGGCGCTCCACGTTCTTGGCCGCCAGGGTGAGCTGCTCTGGCGTGCAGGTGAGCACCCGGCGGTAGTGCTGGGATAGCATCCAGTAGCGGATGGTGGCCGGGTCGAAGCCCTGATCCAAGAGGTCCTTCAGGGTTAGGTCGTTGCCCGCCGTGCGGCTGACCTTCTTGCCCTGGCTCATCACCACCTCGGAGTGCAGCCACATGCGGGCCAGGGGTTGGCCGCTTAAGCCCTCGGCCACGGCGATCTCGTTGTCGCCGTGGGGGAAGATCAAATCCGCCGAGGCCAGGTGCATGTCAAAGGGCTGGCCCAGGTGCTGGGTGGCCATGGTGGCGCACTCCACGTGCCAGCCCGGGCGCACGTTGCCCCAGGGCGTGGGCCAGTAGATGCCGGCCTTCAGCTCGGCCAGGGTGGCGCGCTTGAACAAGGTGAAGTCGCGGGGGTTTTCCTTCTCGTAGTAATCAAAATCCACGGTCTTGCCGCACTGGATGGCGTTTAAATCCACGCCCGAGAGCTTGCCGTAGTCATTGAAGCGGCTGATGTTGAAGTACACCGAGCGCAGCTTCTCGTAGGCCAGGCCTTTTTCCAAGAGGCGCCGGGTCTCCTCGATCATGTCCGGCACGTGCTCGCTGGCCTTGGGATAGGCGTGGGCCGGCAACACGTTCAAGGCGGCCATGTCGGCGTGGAAGGCCTCCTCCCACCTGGCGGCGAACTCGGCCAGGCGCGCGCCCTCCTGCAGGCACTGGTTCACGGTGCGGTCGTCGATGTCGGCGATGTTGATGGCCAGCTTGACCTCGAAGCCCCTGAGCTCCAGGTAGCGGCGCACCAGGTCGGCCACCACCATGCGCCGGCACAAGCCCAGGTCGGCCGGGCCGTCCAGGCTGGGGCCGCAGGCGTAGATGCCCACCCGGCCCGGCCGCACCGGCGCCAGGTCGTCCACCTGGCGGGTGAGGGTGTTGAAGAACTTCAGCGGCTCGGGCACCTTTTCGCTGACAAACAGCGGGGTGGACAGATAGCGCTCGCCGCCGTCGGCCAAGAGCGCCACCACCAGGCCCGAATCCATCTGCCCGGCCAGGTCCAGGGCCACCTTCATGGCCGCGCCGGCGCTCATGCCCACGAAGATGCCCTCCTCCCGGGCCAGGCGGCGGGCCATCTCATAGGCGCTGTCGTCGTCCACGTTGACGATGCGGTCGGGCTCGAAGGGGTTGTAGATGCCCGGCGGGTAGGACTCCTTCATGTTCTTGAGCCCCTGGATCTTGTGACCCTGGTAGGGCTCCACGCCGATGACCTTGATCTGGGGGTTCAGCTCCCTGAGCCGGCGGGTGATGCCCATCAGGGTGCCGGTGGTGCCCATGCTGATCACCACCGCCGAGACCCGGCCGTCGCTGCCCTCGTAGATCTCGTCGGCGGTGCCGTGGTCGTAGTGGGCGCGCCAGTTGTTGTCGTTGTTGAACTGGTCCACCAGGAAGTACTTGTCCGGGTGCTCGCGGGCCAGGCGGTAGGCCTCCTCGATGGCCCCGTCGGTGCCCAGGTGGGCGGGGGTCAAGAGGATGTCGGCCCCGTAGGCCTTCAGGATCTTGCGCCGCTCGGCGCTGGCGCTCTCGCTCATGGTGAAGAGCATCCGGTAGCCCTTCACCGCGCAGACCATGGCCAGGCCGATGCCGGTGTTGCCGCTGGTGGCCTCCAGCAGGATCCTGTCCGGGGTCAGCTCGCCGGATTTCTCCGCCGCCTCGATCATGTACAGCGCCGGGCGGTCCTTGACCGAGCCGCCGGGGTTCATGGCCTCCAGCTTGGCGTAGACCTCCACCCCGGCCCTGGGGTTGAGGCGGTTGATGCGCACCAATGGGGTCTGGCCCACCAGCTCCAGGATGTTGTCTACCTTGCGCAGCATACGCCGAGGCTCCCGAGGGGATTATCAAGAGCTTAAACATACTTCGGGGGCGCGGGCCTGTAAAGGCCGCCGCGGGGGTTTAATGCGAGCGTAACGCTAGGGATGGTCGCGTACCGCGACGGCCGCATACGGGTCGGGTGCCGCCGGCCCCGGAACCGGCCTCGCCGGCTCCCGCAGCGGCCATGGCGCAATGAAACCGGAAGGGAGAACGGAAGGGGTTAAGGCCGCTTGCGCCGCCGGCCTGGGCCTCCCCCTTCTTGGGTGGCCCGGACAGCTCTGCTGTCCGGGTGCCGCAGGCACAAGAAACCCAGTCGGGTGCCCGAACCAAACCGGGCTGGACGTTCGCGGGCGCGGGCGAT
>JAZDIQ010000067.1:0-4037 GCA_043804825.1 Pseudomonadota bacterium | reverse complement strand
AGGGACTCAACGGCATCTTCCAGGCCGCCAGGGCCAGAGCAAGAGGCTACCGGAATGTCTTTACCTTCATGACCATGATCTACTTCATCGCCGCTCCCCTGGGGGAGCTGATCAAATTCCACAGCTAATGACGAAGAGCCTCGGATGTGTACCCCATGGCTTAAGCGCCATGATGGTATATATATCTTTCATGGCGGCAGGTTCCATACATGTTCCTCCGGATTATTTGCCCAATTCTGCCGATTGCCAGAATTGCCTTTGAACACCGGCCCCGCGGGGCTTAAAAATTGGGGGTAGCTTCGTAATCAAAGGAGGATGGCATGGCCAAGGGCGTGGCGGCGCGGCAAACGAGGTTTCGTGATCTTCTGGCCGGGCTGGCGCGGGAGCAAGGCGTAACAACCTCTCCGGTAGCCGGCGTGCGCTTCATGCGGTCCAATCAGCCCCATCCGCGCGCACCCATTATTTACGAACCCAGTATCTACATCGTGGGGCAGGGCCGCAAGATCGGCTACCTGGGCGACGAGGTCTATTACTACGATCCCTATAATTACCTGGTTCTGTCTGTGCCCCTTCCATTTGAATGCGAGACCCAGGCCACGCCGGAGGAGCCGTTGCTGGCCCTTGCCGTCGCGGTGAACACCGCCATGCTGGGCGAGATGCTATTGGAAATGGACGAGGCCGGAGCGCGCGAAAACGCTACCTCGCGCAACGAGGTTCCACGCGGCATATACTCCACCCCCCTTACCGACGATCTGCTCCAGGCCGGAATACGTCTGCTGGAATGCCTGTGCTCGCCGGTGGATTGTCGCATCCTGGGACCGCAGGTGGTGCGGGAAATTGTCTTCAGGGTAATACAGGGGGAACAGGGCGGGGCGTTGCGGGCGCTGGTGGCGCATAACGGCAGCTTCAGCCAGATCGCCAAGACGCTCAAACGCATCCACGCCGATTACGCGCTGCCCTGGGATGTGGAAACCTTGGCTCGGGAGGCGGGCATGAGCGTTTCGGCATTCCACCACAACTTCAGGGCCGTGACCTCGTCCTCGCCGCTGAATTACCTGAAGACCCTCAGGCTGCACAAGGCGCGTATGTTCATGATTCAAGACGGGCTCAACGCCAGCACGGCCGCCGGTCAGGTGGGCTATGCCAGCGCCTCGCAGTTCAGCCGCGAGTTCAAACGCCTGTTCGGCAGCAGCCCCCTGGAGGAAGTGCAAAGGATGCGAGGGCAGGAGAGGGTGGGTAGGGCTTGAGCCTCGACCAAGCCGATTCTTGGCCGTAGTTGTAAAATATGGACAAGCGCTTGCAGGCCAAACTGGCCCGTGACGCCTTTGCGTAGGGCCTCATGGCGCCAAGGGCGACATCAGCCCAAGGGACTGCGAAACCCAGATGGTCGTTTATCATACAGTCCGTTGCTAGCGGACAAGATCGCTTCCAGTGAGGGCAACTTGACAGACCGCCATGCCATTAATCCGCCATCGCCGCATGGCCATGGGGAGCAGCCCTACCTGCTGCCCATGAGCAAGAACGAGATGGATGCCCTGGGCTGGGACGAGCTGGACATACTCCTGGTGAGCGGCGATGCCTACGTGGATCATCCCACCTTCGGCATGGCCCTCCTGGGACGCTGGCTGGTGGCACACGGCTACCGGGTGGGCCTGGTGGCCCAGCCGGATTGGCGATCCCTGGAGGACGTGTCCCGACTGGGGCGGCCTCGGCTGCTGGCCGGGGTCGGCGCCGGGGCGCTTGACTCCATGCTGGCCCACTACACCGCTTTCAAGCGCCGGCGCGCCCAGGACGCCTACACCCCCGGCGGCCAGGCCGGGGCCAGGCCGGACCGGGCCTGCATCGTCTACACCAATTTAGTGCGCCAGGCCTTTCCAAATCTTCCCGTGGTGATCGGGGGCATCGAGGCTTCGCTCAGACGGGCAACCCACTACGATTTTTGGAGCGATAAGCTCAGACGCTCCATCCTCCTGGACTCCAAGGCCGATGCCCTGGTATACGGCATGGCCGAAAGGTCGCTACTGGAAGTGACGCGCCGCCTGGAGGCCGCTCCGGATGTCCCCGCTGGCCGGGCCCTGCTGGGCGTGTACGGTCTGGCGGTCATGGGCCGGCCGGAGGATTTGCCGGCCGGGGTCCCGGTGGTCCCTCTGCCTGCACACGAGGTCATCGCCGCCGACCCCCGTGAACTCATGACCGCCACCCTGGCCCTGGAGCGCCAGGTACACCAAGGCCGGGCCTGGGCCGTGCAACAGGTGGGGACGCGCCATTTGTTGGTGGCGCCTCCGGCCAGGCCGCTCTCCACCGTCGAGATGGACCTGCTCTACGGCCTGCCTTTTACCCGCCGGGTCCACCCATCCCACCAACTGCCAGTACCCGCCGTGGAGGTCGTTGCCCAGTCCATCACCAGCCACCGGGGTTGTGGCGGGGGATGCAGCTTTTGCTCCTTGGCCTTGCACCAGGGACGGGCCATCAGCTCGCGCTCCTTGTCCTCAATCCTGGCGGAGGTGGCGGGGCTGGCCACCTCCGAGCAGTGGCGGGGATCCATCAGTGACATTGGCGGTCCCAGCGCCAACATGTGGGGGGGGCTCTGCGCCGGCGACCAGACCACCTGCCACAGGACAAGCTGCCTGACCCCCAAACCCTGCCGCCATTTCCAGGTGGATCAGGCGGCCATCGCGGACATGCTGGAGCGGGCGGCTGATATCCCGGGGGTGAAACACCTGCGGGTCTCCAGCGGGGTGCGTTATGACCTGGCCCTGCAATCCCCCGCCTACACGGCAACCCTGCTCCGGCGCTTCGTGGGCGGCCAGCTCAAGATCGCGCCAGAGCACATAAGCCGGTCCGTGCTAGACCTGATGCGCAAGCCCGGTCCGGAGATATTCGAGAGCTTTCTGGCGGCGTTCCAGAAAATCTCCCAAGAGCAGGGCAAGAAACAGTACGTGGTGCCCTATCTCCTCAGCGCGTTCCCCGGCTGCGAGGACGCGGACATGGCCCTCCTGTCGGCTTGGCTGCGGCAAAAAGGCTGGCGGCCGCGCCAGGTGCAATGCTTTGTCCCCACCCCCGGCACCGTGGCCACCGCCATGTACCATGCCGGCATCGACCCCCAGGGCAGGCCTATTCACGTGGCTCGCGGCGACCGCCAACGTCGACGCCAACATGAAATGCTGGTCTCCTCAACGCCAATGACCACTTGAAGCGCAAAGACGGCGGGGGCTCCGAAAAGCTGGAGGCCCTGCAGGAGCGCAAGGTCCTGGCCGAGATCGAGCGGGCAGAGGCCCAGGCCGCCAAGATGAGGCTCCAGCAGGAAATCCTGGAGGGCAGGTACATCCCCTTGGAGCAATACCAGCGCGACCTGTCCACCCGAGCCAGGCTCTTGAAAGCCGACATGCTGGGCTGGGTGCGCCTATCCATGGAGGAGATCATCTTCCTAGTGGGCGGGGACCCGGCCAAGGCTCCCGAGGCCCTGGCCCTGGCCGAGCGCCAAGTGGAAGACTGGCTGCACCGCTACGCCAGCCAAGGCGAGATTAGGCTGGCCGCGCCCCAGGTTTCGCAAGCTCAATCATAACAATGCAATTTCGGTAAGGTCAGCAAATATGCGGCCCCACGAGCAAGCCAGGTAAAATGCAGACCCTTGAACAAGCCCAGGCCGAGCTGTTCCCGGCCGTGGCCCTGACCGCCGGCGAGATCGAGGCCTGGCGCCGCAAGGAGCCCTTGACCGTCTCGCAATGGGCCGAGCGTTACCGCATGGTCACCGACGGTCCATGGAAGGGCAACTGGCGCAATGATCACACCCCTTACCTCATCGAGCCCATGGACACCTGGGGCCGGCCCCATGTGCGCGAGGTCTGGGTAATCGGCCCGCTGCAAGGCGGCAAGACCCAGATCGCCTACAACTGCTGGGGCTACGGCCAGCACTACGACCAGGCATGGGCGCTATTCGTCATGGCCGACGAGAAGAGCTCCGCCCGGGTGAGCAAGGAACGCCTGCAGCCCATCATCAAGACCTCGCCAGCATTGAGCCAGCTCTTGACCGGCTC
>JAZDIQ010000066.1:0-48010 GCA_043804825.1 Pseudomonadota bacterium | reverse complement strand
AAACCTGCCCTACGCCCTGACCAAGCGCCTGGAGATCGCCCGCGCCCTGGCCACCCGGCCCAAGCTCTTGCTCTTGGACGAGCCCAGCAGCGGGCTCAACCCCAGCGAGTTGAAGGGCCAGATAGACCTGGTGCGGGGCATCAACCAGCAGGGGGTGACCATCCTCATCATCGAGCACGTCATGAAGGTGATCATGGATATCTCCGATCGGTTGATCGTCCTGCACTACGGCCAGAAGCTCACCGAGGGCCCGCCCCGGGAGGTGTACAGCAATCCGGAGGTGGTCGAGGCCTACCTGGGAGGCGAAGCCCATGCTCAGCATTGAGAATCTCACCGTGGCCTATGACCAGGCCCCGGCCCTGGTGGAGGTCTCGCTCAAGGTGGAGCGCGGCGAGTTGGTGACGCTGTTGGGCGCCAACGGCGCCGGCAAGTCCACCCTACTGAAAACCATCAGCGGGGTGCTCAAGCCACGCCAGGGCCGGATCAGCCTGGAAGACGAGATCATCAGCCAACTGCCGCCCCACCAGATCGTGCGCCGGGGGATCATCCACGTGCCCGAGGGGCGCCAGGTCTTCCCGGAGCTGTCGGTCATGGAGAACCTGCGCATGGGGGCCTTCACCCGCCATGACCACGCCGGCGTGGCCGATGACCTGGAGATGGTCTTCGGCCTGTTCCCGCGCCTCAAGGAGCGCCGCAAGCAGGACGCCGGCACCCTCTCGGGCGGCGAGGCCCAGATGCTGGCCATCGGCCGGGGCCTGTTGGCGGGGCCTAAAATCTTGATGCTCGACGAGCCCAGCCTGGGCCTGGCCCCGGTGGTGCGCGAGGCCATCTTCGAGGTGGTGGCCCGCATCCACCGCGAGCAGGGGCTCACCGTGCTCTTGGTGGAGCAGAATGCGTCCTGGGCCTTGCAGGTGGCCACCCGTGGTTATGTGCTGGAGAACGGCCGGGTCACCATGAGCGACACCGGAGCCAACCTGGCCGACGACCCCCACGTCAAGCAGGCTTACCTGGGCTACTGAGCCGGGCGCCCTTGGGAGGCGAGAGCATGGAGTCAAGAGAGAAGGCCCTGCTGGAGGCGGTGGCGGCCCTGGAGCCCCGCATGTTGGAATTCGCCGGCCGCCTGGTAGCCCAACCCAGCACCCTGGGCCAGGAGGCCGGGGCGCTGGCGGTCATGGAGGGGGAGCTGACCAGCCTGGGCTGGCCAACCGAGCGGGTAGCCGTGGACCCCGTGGCCCTGGGCGCCCACCCCGGCTTCGGACCCCTGGAGCGTGATCAGGCCGGGCGCTACAACGTAGTCGCCACCCGGCCGGCCGACGCCCCCGGTGGGCGGGCCGCTTTGTTCAACGGCCATCTGGACGTGGTCAGCCCCGAGCCCCTGGAGCAGTGGACCAAGGACCCCTTCGCGCCCCGCGTGGAGGATGGCTGGCTCCACGGCCGGGGGGCCGGGGACATGAAGGGCGGCGTGGCGGCCATGACCTATGCCCTGGCCGCCGTGGAGCGGGCCGGCCTGGGGCTCAAGGCCTCGGTCAGCGTGGAGGGGGTCATCGAGGAGGAGTGCACCGGCAACGGCGCCCTGGCCTGCCTTTTGGCCGGCCACGACGCGCCGGCGGTGCTCATCCCCGAGCCCTTCGGCCCCAGCATCCTCACCCACCAGGTGGGGGTGCTGTGGTTCAAGGTCTCGGTGGGCGGCGTGCCCAGCCACGTGCTCAACACCGGCGGCGGGGTCAACGCCATCGAGAAGTGCTTCACCCTGATCCAGGCCTTGCGCGGCCTGGAGGCGGAGATGAACCAGCGGCCCCTGCCTGGCTATGATCCGCTGGCCCACCCCCTGAACCTGAACATCGGCATCATCGCGGGCGGCGACTGGCCTTCCACGGTGCCGGCCCGGGCCGAGTTTAACGGCCGGCTGGGCTACGCCCCGGGCCAGACCTTCGCGCAGGTGCGCGCCCAGGTGGAGCAGGCCCTGGCCCGCGCCGCCCAGGCCGACCCCTGGCTGGCGGCCAACCCGCCCAGCCTGGAGTTCTACGGCTTCCGCTCCGACGGCTTCGCGCTGGAGCGGGCCGCCGAGCCGGTGCTGGGCCTGCTCAACGACTGCCACCGCCAGCTCAGCGGCCAGGACGCGCCTTCCTACAGCGCCACCTGTACCACCGATTGCCGGGCCTTCAACCTATATGGCGCGGGCACGGCCACCTGCTACGGCCCGGTGGCCCAGAACATCCACGCCGGAGACGAGCGGGTCAACATAGCGAGCATGGTGCAGGTGGCCAAGGTCTACGCCCTGTTCCTGGCCCGCTGGTGCGGGCTGGCCGAGTAGGGCCACGGAGGGAGGACAGTCATGCAGCCAGCCAAGGTCCTGGACCGCGAGAGGCTCATCGCCTTTACCCAGCGTCTGGTGCAGACCCCCAGCCTCAGCCTGGAGGAGGAGGCCATCGCCCGCTTGGTGGAGGACGAGATGCGCGCCCTGGGCTATGACCAGGTGCGCCGCGATGCCATGGGCAACGTGCTGGGGATCATCGAGGGCCGGGGAGACGGCCCGCGCCTGTTGTTCAACGGCCACATCGACCACGCCGGGGTGGGGCAGATGTCCGAGCCCTTTGCCGGCCGGATCATCGAGGGCCAGGCCTTCGGCCATGCCGGGCCGGTCATATACGGCCGGGGGGCCGTGGACATGAAGGGCGGCGTGGCGGCCATGGTGGCGGCCGGCGGCATGATCAAGCGCCTGGGCGCCAAGCTCAAGGGCCAGGTGCTGGTCACCGCCGTGGCCCGCGAGGAGATGGCCCGGGGCGAGGGCATCAAGGCCCTGTTGGACGCCGGCCTGAGCGCCGACTTCGCGGTCAGCGGCGAGGCCACCGGCAACCAGGTCTTCCTGGGGCACCGGGGCAAGTTCGAATGCCGCATCACCACCCTGGGGCGCACCAGCCACGGCGGCTTCCCCCAGGGCGGGGTCAACGCCATTTTCAAGATGAACCAGGTGCTGGCCGCCCTGCAAACCAACTACCCCCTGCCCAGCCACCCCTTTTTGGGCCAGGCCACGGTGACCGCCCTGGACATCAGCGCCAGCCCGGGGGCACTGACCCCCATCGTGCCCGATCGCTGCGAGCTGGTGGTGGACCGGCGCTTCCTGCCCGAGGAGACCCAGGAGTCCCTGTTGGCCGGCTTCCGGGAGCTGCTGGGCGATCTGGGCCGGGAGGACCCCGAGTTCCGGGCCCAGGTGGAGCCCCTGAAGTGGTTCCCCAGCCTCTACACCCCGCCCGAGAGCCCCATCGCCCAGGCCCTGGCCACGGCCCGCGCCCAGGTGCTGGGCGAGCCCGGCCCGTGGGGGGCCTGGTACTTCGGGGTGGACGGCACCTTCATCTCCCAGGCCGGCATCCCCTGCGTGGGCCTGGGACCGGGCGACATGTACCTGGCCCACACCCCCCGCGACGTGGTGCCGGTGAGCGAGTTGGAACAAGCCGCCCTTATCTACGCCCAGTTGATTCTGGACCTTTGTTCCTAAAGGCAACCCTAGGAGGCCATTAGCCGTGCAGAAGATACCCATGCGCAAGACCCAGCGCGAGATTACCGATCCGGCCCAGATAGAGGACATCCTGCGCCAGGCCCAGGTGCTGCGTCTGGCCATGTGCCGCGACGGCCAGCCCTACGTGGTGCCCTTGAGCTTTGCCTACCACGCCGGCCACATCTACGTGCACACCGGCCGGGTGGGGCTGAAGATGGATTTTCTGCGCGCCAATCCCAAGGTGTGTTTTGAGGTAAGCCTGGACACACGGCCGGCGCCGGGTCCGCGTCCCTGCGCCTGGAACTGCTTTTACCGCAGCGTCATCGGCTTCGGCCGGGCGGTGGAGCTGGAGGATGAGCAGGAGCGCAGCCAGGGCCTGTTGGCCATCGTGGCCCACTACGCCGGCCCCGGCGAGCATGAGCTGACGCCGGAGTCCCTGGGGCGCACGGCGGTGCTGCGCATCGACATCGAGAGCCTCACGGGCAAGCAGAACCTGGAGCCGCCGGCCGGCGCCTAGCCGCCCAGGCCCCCGCCAATAAACATGGCCCACCTCCCAGGCATGGGATGGTGGGCCATGATATTTTCCCCCCGACCGTTGCCCCGCGCCGCGGGGTCTGGGCTGATATATTCAGTCAGCCGGGAGGGATGAGTCTATTTGGTGGCGGTGCAGGGAATTGAACCCCGGACACTGCGGATATGAGCCGCATGCTCTAACCATCTGAGCTACACCGCCATGACGAGGGCTAAATTTATGGGTAGAGGGGGCTAATGTCAAGAGCCAGCTTGGCCTATTAGGCCAGGTTCTCGCCAGCTCCCCGGCCGGGTCCCGGCCCAGGTTGACACCCCAAGTGGTTCTGATAGGATGGAAAAATCCTGCCCTCCCTTGTGATTTGCGCGGCTGGTCCAGCCGCCGCCAGGGCCAAGGGGGTCGGAAGCCCCCAACGTTCCGTCGCGGGAGGCTGGCTTCCCATCCTCCCGCTTGTGGTCGCGGCGGTATGGCCGACGGCCTCATGGGCCGGCAAGGGCCTCGGTTTCCTCCAGTGCGCGCGGCCACCCGTGGGCGGCGCTCGGTCCCACCTGAAGCAATGGCCCCCAGACCCCTTTGGGGCGCTGTCGGGCGGTGTGAGAGACATGGCCAAAAAAACCAGCCCCAGCCCCAGCCCCCCAGAGCCGCCGACCCCCGAGGAACTGGAAGAGGCCCCCCTGCCCGAGACCCTGCCTCTGTTGCCGGTGCGCGACGTGGTGGTCTTCCCCTATATGATCCTGCCCTTGTTCGTGGCCCGCGACAACTCCATCGCCGCCGTGGACGCGGCCATGTCCCGGGACCAGTTGGTCTTCCTGGCCGCCCAGAAGGACCAGAACGTGGAGCACCCGGCGGCCGAGGACCTCTACGAGATCGGCTCCGTGGGCATGATCATGCGCCAGCTTAAATTGCCCGACGGCCGGCTCAAGGTGCTGGTGCAGGGGCTCACCCGGGCGCGCATCAGCTCCTGGCAGCGCCACAAGCCCTTCCTGGAGGTGGGCATCGAGCCCCTGGACGAGCGCGAGGAGGCCGAGATCACCGTGGAGGTGGAGGCGCTGATGCGCTCGGTGCGCGAGGCCAGCGAGAAGATATTGGCTCTGCGCGGGCTCCTCTCCGGCGACGTGATGGCCATCTTGAACTCGGTGGAGGAGCCGGGCCGCCTGGCCGACATGGTGGCCAGCAACCTGCGTCTCAAGATCGAGGAGTCCCAGGACATCCTGGAAGAGGCCGACCCCGTGGAGCGGCTCAAGAAGGTGCACGACCACCTGGGCAAGGAACTGGAAGTCTCCACCATGCAGGCCAGGATCCAGTCCGAGGCCAAGGAGGAGATGACCAAAAGCCAACGCGAGTACTTCCTCAGGGAGCAGATGCGGGCCATCCGCCGCGAGCTGGGCGACGCCGACGACCGCCACCAGGAGCTACTTGACCTGCGCCAGGCCCTGGACCAGAAGGGTCTGCCCGCCGAGGTGCACAAGGAGGCCTTCAAGCAGCTGGGCCGCCTGGAGCAGATGCAGCCCGAGGCGGCGGAGGCCACCATCATCCGCAACTTCCTGGACTGGATCGCGGAGCTGCCCTGGTCGGAGTCCACCAAGGACCGCATGGACATCACCCGCGCGGCCCGCATCCTGGACGAGGACCACTACGACCTCAAGAAGGTCAAGGAGCGCATCCTGGAGTACCTGGCGGTGCGCAAGCTCAACCCCAAGATGAAAGGCCCCATCCTGTGCCTCCTGGGGCCTCCCGGGGTGGGCAAGACCAGCCTGGGCCGCTCCATCGCCCGCGCCCTGGGGCGCAAGTTCGTGCGCATGAGCCTGGGCGGGGTGCGCGACGAGGCCGAGATCAGGGGGCATCGCCGCACCTACATCGGCGCCTTGCCCGGCCGCATCCTGCAAGGGCTCAAAAGCGCTGGCGCCAACAACCCGGTCTTCATGATCGACGAGGTGGACAAGGTGGGCAGCGATTTTCGCGGCGACCCCACCTCGGCCCTCCTGGAGGTGCTGGACCCGGAGCAGAACTTCGCCTTCAGCGATCATTACCTCAACCTGCCCTTTGACCTCTCCAAGGTCATGTTCATCACCACGGCCAACATGGAGGACACCATCCCCGAGGCCCTTCTGGACCGCATGGAGGTGATCGAGCTGTCGGGCTATACCGACGAGGACAAGATCGAGATCGCCCGCACCCACCTGTTGCCCCGGCAGATCAAGGAGAACGGGCTCAAGCCCGGCCAGGTCAGCGTTAGCGACGGGGCGGTGATGGAGGTGATCCGGGGCTTCACCCGCGAGGCCGGCCTGCGCAACCTGGAGCGCGAGCTGGCCAGCATCTGCCGCAAGCTGGCCCGTAGGGTGGCCGAGGGCAACAAGGGTCCCTTTTCGGTCAAGACCGACAGCGTGACCAAGCTGTTGGGGGTGGCCAAGTTCCTGCCCGATGAGGAGAAGGGCGAGGGCGAGGTGGGGGTGGCCACGGGCCTGGCCTGGACGGCCTTTGGCGGCGAGGTGCTGCGCGTGGAGGCCTCCCTGGTGGAGGGCAAGGGCAACCTGACCATCACCGGCAGCCTGGGCGAGATCATGAAGGAGTCGGTGCAGGCCGCGCTGTCCTTCGCCCGCAGCCGCGCCAAGCAGTATGGCCTTAAACCCGACTTTTTCGACGACCTGGACCTGCACCTGCACGTGCCCTCGGGCGCCATCCCCAAGGACGGCCCCAGCGCCGGCATCACCATCACCACGGCCATGGTAAGCGCCTTCACCGGCGTGCCGGTCAAGGAGGACGTGGCCATGACCGGCGAGGTGACGCTGACCGGCAAGGTGCTGCCCATCGGCGGGCTCAAGGAAAAGGCCCTGGCGGCCCTGCGCGCCGGCATCAAGACCATCCTGGTGCCGGCCAAGAACCAGAAGGAAATCTCGGAGATTCCGCCCAAGGTGCGCCGCAAGCTGGACATCCGTTTCGTCAGCCACGTGGACGAGGTGCTGGAGGTGGCCCTGACCGGCAAGCCCAAGAAGAAGCGCGCCCCGGCCAAGAAGGCCAAGAAGCCGGCCAAGGCCAAGCCCGCGGCGGCCAAGACGGCGGGCGCCAAGGCCCCGGCCCCGAAGCCGGCCGGCGGCAAGAAGAAATAGCATGCCCCGCGTTCTCTATATCGACGCCTGCGGCGGGCTCTCCGGCGACATGCTGGCCGGGGCCCTGTTGGACCTGGGCTGGCCCCTGGATGAGTTGCGGTCCCTGGTGGCGGCCCTGGGCCTGGAGGGCGTGGTTTTGGAGAAGGTGGCCGTGGAGCACATGGGGGTCCATGCCAGCCGCCTGGCGGTGAAGGTGCATGGCCAGGTTCCCGATCTGCCTTGCCAGGGTCATCATCATGATCACGACCATGATCACGGCCATCACCATGAACACGGGCACCCTCATGGCCACGAGCATGGCCACGAGCATGGCCACCCAGTGCGGACGGCCCCGCGCCGGGGCCTGACCGAGATTCTGGCCCTCCTGCAGCGCCTGCCGGTGGCGGTGGGCCAGCCGGCGGCGCGGGTGTTCCAGCGCCTGGCCCAGGCCGAGGCCCGGGTGCACGGCTCCACGCCAGAGCAGGTTCATTTCCACGAGGTGGGGGCCGTGGACGCCATGGTGGACGTGCTGGCCTTCTGCGCTGGCCTCAACTGGCTGGGGGTGGACAGGGTGATCTGCTCGCCGTTGCCCCTGGGACGGGGTTTCGTGGACTGCGCCCACGGCCGTCTGCCCCTGCCGGCCCCGGCGGTGGTCAACCTGCTGGAGGGCCTACCCGTGACCTCTTGGCCAGCCGAGGTGGAGACGGTCACGCCCACCGGCGCGGCTTTAGTGTCCACCCTGGCCCATGAGTTCGGCCATATGCCGGCCATGCGCCTGGTGGGCCAGGGCTGGGGGGGCGGCAGCCGGCCCAGCCAGGGCGGCCCCAACCTGGTGCGCCTGCTGCTGGGCGAGGCCTACGAGGGGCTGGCGCGCGACCGGGTGGCCGAGTTGGTCTGCCACATCGACGACCAGTCCCCCGAGGACCTGCCCATCATCTTCGAGCGTTTGCTGAAAGAAGGCGCCATGGACGTGGCCGCCGCGCCGCTCTACATGAAGAAGGGCCGCCCCGGCCTGGCGCTCACGGTGCTCTGCGCGCCCGAGCGCGCCGAGGAGCTGGCCGGCCTGCTGCTGGAGCAGACCACCAGCCTGGGCCTGCGCCTGCGCTATTGCGAGCGCCGGCTTCTGGAGCGCGACCAGATCAGCGTGGAGACCCCCTGGGGGCCGGTCTTGGTCAAGCGTGCCAGGGTAGGGCAGGGCTGCCGCTATCACCCCGAGGCCGAGGAGGTGGCCAGGATTTGCCGGGAGACCGGTTTGGCGCCGGCCACGGTGCGAGGGGAAATCCTGCGCCTGGCCGGCCAGGCCTAGGCCTCGGGGCGGCAGGGGAGGGCGGCGGCATGGGTCTCAAGGCATGGACCCGGCCCCGGCGCTGGCTGGCGCTCATGGCCCTGGCCCTGCTGCTGGTCAGCGCTTACTACGCCTGGCAGGTGCACCAGGCCCGCCTCTTCACCCGCGACACCCTCATCCCCCGCCTGGCGACCATGGACTTGCCCTTGCGGCTCAGCGATCTGAGCCCCTGGCAGCGCCAGGCCCTGCTCAAGGTGCAGGATCCCAGCTTCCACCGCCACCATGGCGTGGATTTCACCACCCCCGGCCAAGGGCTGACCACCATCACCCAGGGGCTGGTCAAGCTGTTGTATTTCGAGAAATTCCAGCCGGGCATAGCCAAGATCAGACAGACCCTGATCGCCGTCTATGCCCTGGACCCCATGGTGGGCAAGGATGAGCAGCTTGGTCTGTTCATCAACCTCATCGGCCTGGGCGAGGGCGTCCATGGTTTCGCGGAGGGTGCGCGGCATTATTTCCATAAAGAGTTCGCGGAGCTTGGCGAGGAGCAATACCTGGCCCTGGTGGCGATGATCGTGGCGCCAAAGACCTTCAGCCTCAGCCGGCATCCGGAGCGCAACCGGGAACGGGTGGAGCGCATCCAGCGGCTCCTGGCCGGCCAGTACCAGCCCAAGGGCCTTTGCGACCAATATTATGGGCCGCTGGACCCCGAAACCCAAAAGGGCCTGGCGCCGTTTTCCTACTTCGACTCCTACTACCGCTGAACCTGGGGCAACCGTCGCGTTACCACAGCACCTCCAGGGCCTGGGCCAGGCGCGAGGCCCCCAGCACCTCTATCTCGCTGGGCTTGTCCAGCTTGCCAGGGGCGGTGAGCGCCCGGGTGAAGCCCTGGCGGCTGGCCTCGGCCAGGCGGGCCGGCACCCGGCTGACGGCGCGCAGCTCGCCGGCCAGCCCCACCTCGCCGAAGCACACCACCTGGGCCGGCACGGCGCGGGCGTGGTAGGAGCTGGCCACGGCCACGGCCATGGCCAAGTCCGCCGCCGGCTCACTGAGCTTGATGCCCCCGGCCACGTTGATGAAGACGTCGTGGCCGGAGAGGTCCAGGCCGGCGTGGATGGCCAGCACCGCGCAGAGCATGTGCAGGCGGCCGGCGTCCACGCCCAGGGCCTGGCGCCGGGGCATGGCCAGGCCCGAGGGGCTGACCAGGGCCTGCACCTCCACCAACAGGGGCCGGGTGCCGCTCATGGCCGCGCAGACCGCGCTGCCCGGCGCCTCGGCCGGGCGCTGGGCCAGGAACAGGGCCGAGGGGTTGGCCACGGGCCTGAGGCCCTCCTCGCCCATCTCGAAGACCCCCACCTCGTCGGTGGCGCCGAAGCGGTTTTTGACCGCCCGCAACAGGCGCAGACTCAGGCCCGGCTCGGACTCGAAGTAGAGCACCGTGTCCACCAGGTGCTCCAGCACCCGGGGGCCGGCCAGGGCGCCCTCCTTGGTCACGTGCCCCACCAGGAACAGGGCCGCGCCGGTCTCCTTGGCGATGGCCGCCAGGGCGCCGGCACTCTGGCGGACCTGCCCCAGGGATCCCGCCTGGCTGGGCAGGTCCTGGCAGCGCACGGCCTGGATGCTGTCCACCACCACCGCCGCGAAACCGCCCTCCCGCCAGGCGCGGGCGATCTGCTCCACGCTGATCTCGTTCAGGAGCGCCACCTGGCTCTGGTCAAGCCCCAGACGCTGGGCGCGCAGGCCCACCTGGCGGGCCGATTCCTCGGCGGCCACGTAGAGCACCCCCAGGCCGCCCGACTCCAGACTGGCGGCCAACTGCAACATCAGGGTAGACTTGCCTATGCCGGGCTCGCCGCCCACCAGCACCACCATGCCGGGCACCAGGCCGCCGCCCAGCACCCGGTCCAGTTCGCCCAGGCCGCTTTGGGCGCGGGGCTCCTGACGCCCCCGGGCCTGGGACAGGGCCAAGAGCGCGGGCGCCGGCCCGGCGGCGGCGCTGGCCAGCGGGGCGGCGGCCTCCTCGGCCAGGCTGTCCCACTCCTGGCAGGCGGGGCAACGGCCCAGCCACTTGGGGGTAGAGGCCCCGCAGGACTGGCAGACATACATGAATCGGCTTTTGGCCAAGGTGGCGGGCTCCCTTATTGACGGACACTATTTACCATCGCGTTGGCATGGCGCGCCCGGTCGGCGCGGGCGGCCCCGCTTAGGGCCGCGTTGACAAAGGCTTGCCAGCAGTCTATAGATTATAGGATAAAGCGCCTGATTAGAAGTAAGCTTGGGACCACCCTGGGGCGGCCCTTAAACTTTGCTAGCCACGAGGAGATAAGCTGATGGCAGGAAACGTTCTCCAGGTTACTGACGACAGCTTCGACGCCGAAGTGCTCAAGAGCGAGACCCCGGTGCTGGTGGATTTCTGGGCCTCCTGGTGCGGCCCCTGCCGGGCCATCGCCCCGGTGGTGGAGGAGCTTTCCGAGCAGTACGCCGGCAAGATCAAGGTGGCCAAGCTCAACGTGGACGAGAGCCCCAAGACCCCCGGCCAGTACGGCATCCGCGCCATCCCCACCCTGATCATGTTCAAGGGCGGTCAGGTGGCCGATCAGATCACCGGAGCGGTTAGCAAGAGCCATATCGAGCAGGCCTTGCAAAAGCTGCTGTAGGCGGGGCGTAACCCCCATGGAAACCCGCGACCTGGTTATCGTGGGGGCGGGTCCGGCCGGGCTCACCGCCGGGCTTTACGCCGCCCGCGCCCGCCTGGACACCCTGCTGCTGGAGCGCCTGAGCCCCGGCGGCCAGGTGCTCAATACCCACTGGGTGGAGAATTGGCCCGGCGACACCGCCGGGGTCAGCGGCTTCGACCTGGCAGACCGCTTTCGCGACCACGCCCTCAAGTTCGGCCTGGAGATCAAGAGCAGCGAGGTCCAGGGGCTTAAGATCGAGGACGGCCTCAAGGTGCTGGAGACCGACGCCGGCCCGGTGGGGGCCAAGGCCCTGATCCTGGCCCTGGGCGCCAGCCCCCGCAAGCTGGGCGTGCCCGGCGAGGCCGAGTTGGCCGGCCGGGGAGTCTCCTACTGCGGCACCTGCGACGGGCCTTTCTTTCGCGACAAGGTGGTGGTGGCCTTCGGCGGTGGCAACACCGCCGCCGAGGAGGCGGCCTTTCTTACCAAGTTCGCCAAGAAGGTCTACCTGGTGCACCGCCGCGACGAACTAAGGGCCTGCAAGGTGCTCTGCGAGCGGGTGGAGGCCAACCCCCTGATCGAGGTGCTGTGGTCCCATGTGCCCCTGGCCATCGAGGGCCAGGGCGGCGTGGAGGCCGTGCTGCTCAAAGACCTCAAGAGCGGCCAGGAAAAACGCCTGGACGCCGAGGGGGCCTTTGTCTTCGTGGGCACCGGTCCCAACACCGGTTTCCTGCAAGGCGCCGTGGAGACGGACCCCGCGGGCTTTATCATCACCGACCTGGGCATGCAGACCAACCAGGCCGGGGTTTACGCGGCCGGAGACTGCCGCTCCACCATCCTGCGTCAGATCGTGGTGGCCGCCGGTGACGGCGCGGTGGCCTCCTTTGCGGCCCAACGTTATCTGGAAGAGCACTAAACATGACCATTAGCAAACGCCTGCTTGTTTGGTCCCTGCTGCTGGCCATCCTGTGTTCGGCTGGCTGCGGCTGGTGGAGGGGTCTGGGCGGCAAGAGCGGTGACCGCGGCGAGGCCTTCGACGCCCCGGCCCAGGTCTTGGCCAACGAGGCCGAGACCGCCTACAAGGAGGGCAACTGGGACGAGGCCGCCGACCTCTACCAGCAGCTCAAGGACCGCTACCCCTACAGCCGCTTCGCCCTGCTGGCCGACCTGCGGGTGGGCGACGCCTACTACAAGGCCAAGCGCTACGACGAGGCGGTGTTGGCCTTTGACGACTTCATCCGGCTGCACCCCAAGAACGAGGGCGTGCCCTACGCCTACTTCCAGATGGGCATGGTCCACCATTCCCAGATGCTCACCCCGGACCGCGACCCCAGCAACGCCCGCAAGGCGGCGGACGCCTTCCAGCGCCTGGTGCGCCAATATCCCAAGAGCGAGTGGGCCCAGAAGGCCTTCCCCCGGCTCAAGGAGGCCCTGGAGCGCCAGGCCAACCACGACATGTTCGTGGGCGACTTTTATCTGCGCACCAAGCAGTACGAGGCCGCCATCGGGCGCTTCAAGCGGGTGCTGACCCAGTACCCCGACGTGGGGCTCTACGGCGACGCCATGGCCAAGATCCAAAAGGCCCAGGAAAAGCTGGACGCCATCAGCCCCGAGGAGCGGGCCAAGCGCATGGA
The DNA here is from genome assembly GCA_043804825.1 of Pseudomonadota bacterium. Lineage (GTDB taxonomy): Bacteria > Desulfobacterota > Desulfarculia > Desulfarculales > Desulfarculaceae > JACRDC01. The sequence goes on along the minus strand of JAZDIQ010000066.1, from coordinate 35,305 downwards.
AGAGCGCCGCGACCTGATCTCCCCGCCGGCCCTGGACACCCCCCGGGTGCCCGTGGGTGGCGACAGCGGACCGCCCTCGCCCTTCTAGGTCCAATCCGGCCGCATAGGCCAGCAAACGCGACGCGGGGCGCCTCCTTGGGAGGCGCCCCGCTGATTTTTCAGGGACCCGGGCGTCCTTGGCCGGGCGGGCTAGGCCTTGCCGCCCCGAGCCTGGGCCTCGACCAGCTCCGGCACCTTGGCCAAGGCCTCGGCCAGGGCCGCCGGGTTCTGCCCGCCGGCCTGGGCCAGGTCCGGCCGGCCGCCGCCGCCGCCGCCCACCATGGGGGCCAGGACCTTGACCAGGTTGCCGGCGTGGAAGCGCCCCACCAGGTCCTTGGTGACCAGGGCCAAGAGCAGGGCCTTGCCCTCGGCCGCCGCGCCCAGCACCACGATGCCCGAGCCGATGCGGTCGCGCAGGGAGTCGGAAAGCTCGCGCAGGGCCTTGGGGTTGTCGGATTCCACCTGGATGGCCAGCACCTTCACCCCGGCCACCTCCACGGCGTCGGCCAACAGGTCGCGGGAGCCGGCGCCGGCCAGGCGGGTTTTGAGCGCCTCCACCTCGCGCTCGCGCTCCTTGAGGGCTTGGGTCAGCTTCTGGGCCCGGTCGGCCACCTCCGAGCGCGCGCTTTTCAGCGCCGCCGCCGCCCGGCCCAGCTCCTCCTCCAGGGCCAGCATGGCTTCCAGGGCCGCGCCGCCGGTGAGGGCCTCCACGCGGCGCACGCCAGCGGCCACCGAGGATTCGCCGGTGATCTTGAACAGACCGATGTCGCCGGTGCGGCTGGCGTGGGTGCCGCCGCACAGCTCCTTGGAGACGCCGGGTATCCGCACCAGGCGCACGCGGTCGCCGTAGCGCTCCTCGAACAGGGCCATGGCTCCACTGGCCATGGCCTGGTCCAGGTCCATCTCCTGGGTGTCCAGGGCGATGTTCTGGCGGATGGCGGCGTTGACCGCCCGCTCCACCTGGCGGATGTCCTCGGGGGTCATGGCCTGGAAATGGCTGAAGTCAAAGCGCAGGCGCTCGGGCGAGACCAGGGAGCCGGCCTGCTTGACGTGCTCGCCCAGGCGGGCGCGCAGGGCGGCGTGCAACAGGTGGGTGGCGGTGTGGTTGGCGGCGGTGGCCCCGCGGGCTTGCGTGTCCACGGTGAGCGTCAGCTCCTCGCCGGCGCTCAAGACACCCTCGATCACCTCCACGCGGTGCACGATCAGCTCGCCACCGGGCTTGACGGTGTCCAGCACCTTGGCCCGGCCCTTGGCGCCGGCCATCAGGCCCACGTCGCCCACCTGGCCGCCCGTCTCGCCGTAGAAGGGCGTCTGGGGGGTGATGACCTCGGCCTGCTGGCCCACGCCGATCTCCTGGACCTCCTGGCCGTCCACCAGGATGAGTTGGGCCGGCGATTGCCCCTCCAGCCCCTGGTAGCCGATAAAGGCCGTCTTGAAGCCCTGGGAACGCAGGCCCGCCAGGGCCGGCGCGAGCCCTTCCTCGCCGGAGCCCTTCCAGGCCGCCCGGCTGCGGGTTTTCTGCTGGTCCATGGCCGCCTGGAAGCCCTCCTCGTCCACCCCGCCGAAGCCCTCCTCCTCCAGGATGGTGAGCGTAAGGTCCAGGGGGAAGCCGAAGGTGTCGTAGAGCTTGAAGGCCACCTCGCCGGTGAGTTTGTCGCGGCCCTGGGATTTGGCCTCGGCCATGGCGTCATTCAGGAGCTTGAGACCCGTATCCAGGGTTTCCCCGAAGCGCTCCTCCTCGCTGACGATGACCTTGTCCACAAAGACCTTGGACGCCACCAGGTTGGGGTAGGCGCCGGCCATCTGGCCGATGACCGTCTGGGCCACCAGGTGCAAAAAGGGCTTTTGCAGGCCGATCTTGCGGCCATGGCGGGCCGCCCGGCGCAGGATGCGCCTGAGCACGTAGCCGCGTCCCTCGTTGCTGGGCAGCACCCCGTCGCCCACCAGGATGGCGCAGGCCCGGGCGTGGTCGGCGATGACCCGCAGGCTGATGTCGGACTGGGGGTCCCCGCCGTAGGTGGTGCCCGCCAGTTCGGCGGCCCGTTGCAGGATGGGCTGGAAGATATCGGAGTCGTAGTTGGACAGCTTGCCCTGCACCGTGGCGGTGATGCGCTCCAGGCCCATGCCGGTGTCGATGCTGGGCTTGGGCAGGGGGGTCATCTTGCCGCTGGAGTCACGGTCGTACTGCATGAAAACAAGGTTCCACAGCTCCAGGAAGCGGTCGCAGTCGCAGCCCACGGCGCAATCGGCCTGCCCGCAGCCCACCTCCGGCCCCTGGTCGATGTGTATCTCGGAGCAGGGGCCGCAGGGACCGGTGTCGCCCATGGCCCAGAAGTTGTCCTTGTCGCCCAGGCGCACGATGCGCTCTGGCGCCACGCCCACTTCCTTTTCCCAGAGCAGCGCGGCGTCGTCGTCTTTTTCGTGCACGCTGACCCACAGGCGGGCGGGGTCCAGGCCGTAGCCCTGAGTCAAGAGCTCCCAGGCGAAGCGCACGGCGTCGGGCTTGAAGTAGTCGCCGAAGCTGAAGTTGCCCAGCATCTCGAAGAAGGTGTGGTGCCGGGGCGTGCGCCCCACGTTCTCCAGGTCGTTGTGCTTGCCCGAGACCCTAAAGCATTTCTGGCAGGTGGCGGCGCGCACGTAGTCGCGCTTGTCCTGGCCCAAAAAGCAGTTCTTGAACTGCACCATGCCCGCGTTGCTGAATAACAGGCTGGGGTCGTCCTTGGGCACCACCGAGGAGCTGGCCACCACCTGGTGGGCCTGGCGGCGGAAGTAGTCCAGGAAAAGCGCGCGTATCTCGTTGCCGGTCTGGGCCATGTCGATCGTCCTTTACCAAGAAGGCGGCCGCCGGGGTTTAGCCGGCGGCCGTGATGAAAGGGCCTAGTCTTCCGCCTCGAAGGCGTCGTCGGCGGCCCCGGCCTGCTTGAGGCCGTGCTTGGCGCGCAGGCGCTCCTCCAACTGGGCGCTGATCTCGGGGTGCTCGCGCAGATAGCCATAGGCGTTCTCGCGGCCCTGGCCCAGGCGTTCCTCGCCGTAGGAATACCAGGCCCCGGACTTGTTGATCAGGTCCTCGGCCACGGCCATGTCCAGCACCTCGCCCATCTTGTTGATGCCGGCGCCGAACATGATGTCGAACTCGGCCTGTTTAAACGGCGGGGCCACCTTGTTCTTGACCACCTTGACCTTGGTGCGGCTGCCGATCTCCTCCTCGCCGGATTTCAGCTTGCCGATGCGGCGTATGTCCAGGCGCAGGGAGGCGTAGAACTTGAGCGCGTTGCCGCCGGTGGTGGTCTCGGGGCTGCCGAACATCACGCCGATCTTCATGCGAATCTGGTTGATGAATATCACGGAGGTGCGGCTTTTGCTGATGATTGAGGTGAGCTTGCGCATGGCCTGGCTCATGAGCCGGGCTTGCAGGCCCACGTGGCTATCGCCCATCTCGCCTTCCAGCTCGGCCCGGGGCACCAGGGCGGCCACCGAGTCCACCACCAGCACGTCCACGGCGCCCGAGCGCACCAGTATCTCCACGATATCCAGGGCCTGCTCGCCGGTGTCGGGCTGGCTGACCAGAAGCTCGTCCACATTGACGCCCAGCTTTTTGGCATAGCCCACGTCCAGGGCGTGCTCGGCGTCGACAAAGGCCGCCACGCCGCCGGTCTTCTGGGCCTCGGCGATGACGTGCAGGGTCAGGGTGGTCTTGCCCGAGGACTCCGGGCCGTAAATCTCGGTGACCCGGCCCCGGGGCACGCCGCCCACGCCGGTGGCCAGGTCCAGGCCCAGGGAGCCGGTGGAGATGGCGGTCACGCCGGGGGCCGCCTCGCCGGCGCCCAGGCGCATGATGGCGCCCTTGCCGAAGTTGCGCTCGATCTGCTTAAGCGCGCTCTCCAGGGCCTTGTCGCGTTCTTTCGCCGGGTCCTTCTCGGCCATGCCATCCTCCCGCCGCCGGGGGCCACGCCCCCGGACTGGTTGCAAACTCGCAGACAGGCGACCCCATGTTAACCGCAAGCAGCGGCCGCCCTGTAATTTTTTTGGCTACGGACCAGCCTGGCGGCTCAAAAAAGGCCCATCCGACCCGGCCCGTTGCCCACGATACTGGTCAAGATTATTGATACTATACTATTGACTAGCACGCAAGCGCCATCTGCCCCCGACCTCAGGCCGCCAACCCCTCCACCAGCAGGGGTTGGTAAAGGGGTCCCTTGGGGGTCAGCGTGCTTTGCACCAGGGCCACCCGTTTAGCCAGGAAGCGAGGCCCCTCCCACCCGGACAGGCCGGCCAGCTCCCGGGCCAGCCCTCCAGCCTTATCGCGGGCCTGGTCCGGGCTGGGGCGGCGGGCCGGCCCCCGCCCCCGGCGCAGGCGGCCCAGGGTCAGGTGGGCCTGGAAGGCGCGGGCCTCGGGGGCGAAGCCCAGGGGCTCCAGGCCGGCCTGGATGGCCGAGGCCAGGCTGGCCAACTCCGCCACCTGCCCCGCCAGGCCCAGCCAGATGACCTGGGGGCGCCGGGGCGAGGGAAAGGCCCCGCAGCCCCGCACCGCCAAATCCAGGGCCTGGCGACCGGCCAGGGCCCGGGAGAGGGCGGTCTTGATCCCCGCCAGGGCCTCGGGGGCCACCTCGCCCAGAAACCTGAGCGTCAGGTGCATATTTTGCGGCGCCACCCACTTGATGTCGGCGCCCCAGGGCCGCAGTTGCTGCGTGACCGTTGCGGCGGCCTCCTTGACCTCCGGGGGCAGCTCAAGCGCCACAAACAGACGCATTTTCCTCCAAATGGCGGCGTAAAAGGTCCAGGGCGGTCTCGGCGGCCTGCAACTTTATCATGGAGCGGTTGCCATGGAAGTGCCTTTCGTGGGTCTGGGTGCCCCCCTGGTGGCTGAGCCCGAAAAACACGGTGCCCACCGGCTTTGCGGGGCTGCCGCCCGTGGGGCCGGCGATGCCGGTGACGGCCAGGCCCAGGTCCACGCCGGAGTTCAGGCGCGCGCCCTGGGCCATCTCCCGGGCGCACTGGGCGCTCACGGCCCCGAAGCTCTCCAGGGTGGCCTGGCTGACGCCCAGAAGCTCCTGCTTGGCCCGGTTGGAGTAGACCACCAGGCCGCGTTCCAAGAAATCCGAGGCCCCGGGCACCGTGGTCAGGCGGTGGCCGATGAGCCCGCCGGTGCAGGACTCGGCCAGGGCCAGGGTAAGGTGGCGGGGGGCCAGGAGGCCGGCCACGGTCTGTTCCAGGCTGGCTCCGCCCCGGGCCACCACGTAGCCCTCCAGGCGCTCCAACACCCTTTGCTCCAGGGGATCCAGCCCGGCCTGGGCGGCCTGCTGGTCCGGGGCGCGCATGCTCAAGAGAAGCTGCACCTCGGGAAAGACCGGGTAATAGCCCAGGCTGGCCCCGGCGACGTCCTGGGTCAGGCCGGCCAGGCGGCGACCCACCTCGCTCTCGGGCAGCCCGTAGCAGACGAGCTGGCGGCTGACCACCACCCCCGCCCCGGCCCGCGCCGCCAGCTCGGGTAGCACCGTGTGGTCGATGATGCGCCGGAACTCCAGGGGCACCCCGGGCAGGAAATACAGTGGCCGGCCGGAGGCGTGCTCCAGGGCGAAGCCGGCGCTCTGGGGGTCCAGAGGGCGGCTGCCCTCTGGCATCAGGGCCATGCGGCGGATCTCCGGGGTCAGCTCGCGGCCGCGCGGGCGCAGCAGGTCATTGAGATGGCCGATCTTCTCGGGGTGCTCCACCAGAGGCAGGCTCAGGAAATCGGCGGCCTGCGCGGCGGTGATGTCGTCCTCGGTGGTGCCCAGGCCGCCGCTGACGATGAGGTAGTCACAGCGCGCCAGGGCCTGGCTCAAGGCCTCGCGGATGGCCGCCGGGTCGTCGCCCACCATGACCATATGGGCCAGGCCCAGGCCCAGAGGCCACAGACGGGCGGCGGCGTAGCGCGCGTTGCCCTCGCCCACCCGGCCGCTGATCAGCTCGTCGCCGATGCAGATTATCTCACCGCGCATGCCTGCTCTCTGTTACCGGTGCACCGGCTCATGTGTCAATGAAAACTAGGTGTTAAGGCTAGCAGCCGCCGGGTTTTTTGTCAACCGGCGATGTGGCCGGCCCCCCGGCCACCCGCGTGTTATCATAACCCGAGGCAAAGGGAGGAACTGTCATGCGTTGGTGCGATCTAACCTGCCCCCAGGCCAGCTTTCCCAAAGAGGAGGGCGTGGACGGCGCCGGCTCCTGCCGCACCTTCGCGGCCCTTTTCTGCGCTCAGTTGGGGCGCCTGGTGGCCAAGAACGCCCCCTGCGCCGTCCAGGCGGCACAGGGGGCGCGGCAACAGCAACAGACCCGCGAGGAACCGACGGGCCGCTCCTAGTTCTTGGCGGCGGGCTTTTCGTACATGGGGTTGACGGCCTTTTTGGGTGAGGCCTCCACCCGGGCCAGTATCTGGGCCACCTTGGCATCGGGCAGGAAGGTGACCTTGCCGCTGCCCACGTCATAGATGGCCCCCACCACCTTGGCCTTGTTCTCCTTGACCAGGTTGCGGGTGGCCGGGCTGGCCATGAACAGGCTGCTCACCGCCTGCCAGACGTTCTCCTCGATGGCCAGGGGGGCCAGTTCCTTGCCCGTTTTGCCCGGGTGCTTGGCCTGGGCGCGCTTGACCGCCGGCACGATGGGCGCCACCAAGGGCGGGATGTTGCGCTCCAGTTCGTGGCCGTGCCCCTCCACCTCGGCCAACACCGCGTTGACCGCCCCGCAGCCCGAGTGGCCCATCACCACCAGCACGGGGGTGTGCACGTGGGCCAGGCCGTACTCTATGGAGCCGATCTCGTCGGTCTTGGCCACGTTGCCGGCCACGCGCACCACGAAGATGTCCATCACCCCGGCGTCGAAGATCAACTCCGGGGGCACCCGCGAGTCGGAGCAGGCCAGCACCGTGGCGTAGGCGTACAGGCCCTGATCAGCCCCGCCGGCCAGGGCCATGCGGGCTGGCTCGCGGTGCTGGGCCTGGGATGTGCCCGCCGCGTAGCGGGCGTTGCCTTCTTTAAGCATTTGCAGGACCTGATCCGGCGAAGGCTTGGCCGCCGGGGTATCGCCGGCCAGGGCGGGCCAGGCCAGGCCCAGGCAAAGAAACAGGAGCAAACAGGGCGTGAGAACTCGTTTCATGGGGCCTCCCAAGATATTTTGGTTGTGAACTGGACCCGGGCAGACGGGCCATGCTGGCGTGGCGGGTATTGATTTCAGGCTAGCACGGTCGCGGGGGCGCCGCCAACCGCAAAACCACGGCCAGGGCCGCCGGCGCGCAGGCCGGGGCGGTGGACATCCGGGCCCGTTGGGTGGGATTGGCGATGAGACCGAGGCGGGGCAGGGCCTTACAGGAGGGGCTCAGTCGTCTTCGGGCTCGTCGCCACTGGGGGGGGCGGGGCGCTCGCCCACCTTGAAGAAGCCCACGCCCTCGGACTTGAGCACTTCTTCTTCCTGGGGTGTGGACACGCCGCGAATGTTGCGCGCCTCGGAGACTCCGTAGTGGATTTTGAGGGCCTCCGTGGCGAAACCAGCCCCCACGTCGTCGAAGTTTTCGCGCAGGTAGCGTTGCAAGGCCCGCCCCAGGAGGTTGGCGGCCATCTCGTGGTCCGGCTCGCTGCGCTTCTTGGCGATGCCGAAACCCGAGGGCACCCGCATCACCCGGGACAGGCCGCAGAGCGGGCAGGTAATCATCTTGGCCTGGAGCTGGCTCTCCAGGTCTTCCAGCCCCTCGAACCAGCCCTCGAAGGTGTGGCCCTGGGCGCATTGCAGATCATAAACAATCATGGACGCCTCTAGTTATTATCTAGCATATCGGCCGGGGTTTGCCAATGACCTCATGCCGGCTGGTCCTCTGGCGTGGGCTCCGGGGACGGCGCGGCCTGGTCTTCCGGGCCGGCGGCCGGCGCGGGCGCGGCTGGCGCCAGGGCCGGTTTGTAGCGCCGGCGGCCGATGACGATGAAACCGGTGTGGGCGCTCATGCTGTGCTTGGGGCGGACCGAGGGAGGCTTGACCTGCCAGAAGCGTTGCAAGGCCTCGAAGCACTCGGCCAGTCCGAAGGCCTGGTGGGCGTTGAGCCCCTTGACCTGTTCGGCCATCTGCAACACCGTGGGCACATAGGCCGCCCAGATGCCGCCGGGGTGCAGGCAGCCGGCCACGGCATCCAGCATGCTCCAGGGTTCGGGCACGTCGCTGAACAGGCGGTCCACGCCCTCCTGGGCGATGCCCTCCTGGCTGGGGTCGGCCACCACCGGGGTCCAGCGCTCCAGGGGCTCGGGCCCCAGATAGGCGGCGATGTTCTTTCTGGTGCGGTTCAGGTGGTCGCGGCGCAGGTCATAGGTGGCCAGCCGGCCTTCGCGCCCCAGGGCGCGCAAGAGGGCCATGGTCAAGGCCCCGTGGCCGCAGCCGATCTCCACCACGCTCTGGCCCGGGGCCACGTCACCCCACATCATGATCAGCGCCAGGTCCTTGGGATAGATGACCTGGGCCTGGCGGGGCATGTTCATCACCGTCTGCCCCAGGGTGGGACGCAATACCAGGTAGCGCTTGCGCTGGGGGCTGACCAGCACCCCGCCGTCGAACTGGGCGCAGAGCACCTCCGAGCCAAAGGCCTCGCCGCGCACCCGGGCCGGCGGACCCTCGGGCGGCGGCACTACCACCAGGTATTGGCGGTCGCGCTCATCCACCAGGAGCATGGGCTCGCCCACGCCGAAGTTTAGCTGATGGCTGTCTGGGCTCATGGGGCGGCTCCGCTAGAGGTTCAGGCCAGGGTTATAACCTATTCCGAGGATTCATCCTAGCCCCAGCCGTGGCCCGGCGGGCCAAAAAAACAACCGGCGGGGCGAACCCCGCCGGTTGGCGACCGGATGGTCCTTGGTTTTAAATCACAGAATGGGCAGGTAGCGGTCCAGCTCCCACTGGCTGACGTGGATGCGGAACTTGTCCCACTCGATGCGCTTGTTCTCCACGAACTGCTCGAAGACGTGATCGCCCAGGCACTCCTTGACCAGAGAGCTTTTGGCGGTGATCTCCACGGCCTCGCCCAGGCTACCGGGCATGGAGTTGATCTTGTGCTTCTTCAACTCCTTGGGGCCCATCTCGAAGATGTCCTCCTCAACGGGGGCCGGCAGGACGTAGTTCTCCTCGATGCCCTTGAGGCCGGCGGCCAGCATGGCGGCGAAGGTCAGGTAGGGGTTGGCCGAGGGGTCGGGGCAGCGCAGCTCGCAACGGGTGGCGAGTTCCTTGCCAGGCTTGTACATGGGCACGCGCACCAGGCAGGAGCGGTTGCGGCGGGCCCAGGCGATGTAGGCCGGGGCCTCGTAGCCAGGCACCAGGCGCTTGTAGGAGTTGACCCACTGGGCCACGATGGAGCTGATCTCCGGGGCGTGCTTGAGCAGACCGGCGATGTAGGCCTTGCCCTGGGCGGAGAGGCTGTACTCGTCCTTGGCGTCGAAGAAGACGTTCTTCTTGCCCTTGAACAGGGACTGGTGCACGTGCATGCCGGAGCCGTTCTGGCCGAAGATCGGCTTGGGCATGAAGGTGGCGTACACGCCGTGCTTCATGGCGATCTCTTTGACGGTCAGGCGGTAGGTCATGGCCGCGTCGGCCATCTTGAGGGCCTCTTGGTAGCGCAGGTCGATCTCATGCTGGCTGGGGGCCACCTCGTGATGGCTGTACTCCACCGCGATGCCCATTTTCTCCAGAGCCAGGATGGTGTCGCGGCGTAGGTCGCTGGCCACGTCCAGGGGGGTCAGGTCGAAATAGCCGCCGTAGTCCAAAAACTCGGTGCTCTTGTTGTCCTTGAAGTAGAAGAACTCCAGCTCCGGACCCACGTTCATGGTGTAGCCCAGGTCGGCGGCCTTCTTCAGGTTGCGCTTGAGCACGTAGCGGGGGTCGCCCTCGTAGGGGGTGCCGTCGGGGTTCATGATGTCGCAGAACATGCGGGCCACGCCACCCTCGCTGGGGCGCCAGGGCAGCATGGTGAAGGTGTTGGCATCGGGCTTGGCCACCATGTCGGACTCATCGATGCGGCAGAAGCCCTGGATGGAAGAGCCGTCGAAGCCCATGCCCTCGTCAAAGGCGCCTTCCAACTCCGAGGGGGAGATGGCGAAGCTTTTGAGGAAGCCCAGAATGTCGGTGAACCACAGGCGGATAAACCTGACGTTGTTGTCCTTGACCGCCTTGAGAACGCTCTCCTTCGTCATCCCTGCTGCCATGCTCGGAAACCTCCTTGAATTTTACTGACCAGTGCCTTGGTCGCGCCGCGGGCGCGACCAGAGGTCCACCCCAACGGCAACCTGTTTGCGGTTGTCTCTACAAAATCGTCGTTGACTCCCGATTATAGGCAATTTCCAAGCCAATGTGCTAGCAAAGATATAACCAGCTCAAATAATGGCAATATCAAGTTGAGAGCTGGGGGCGGAGACGGCGCGGACCTACCATTTAGTGTGTTCGTGCGCTTGTGGTTCTACCAAATGGTAGGCCCGGGCCGCCTCCCGCGGGTCTAGCCCATGGCCGGGCCGTCGCTTTCGCCGGTGCGAATGCGCAGGGCACGCTCCACCGGCAGCACGAACAGCACGCCGTCGCCTATCTGTCCGGTGCGGGCGCCCTTGGTTATGGCCTCGATGGCCGGATCGACGAACTCGTCGTTGACGCCGATCTCCAGGCGCACCTTCTTGATCAGGTTAACTTCCATTTGCACGCCGCGGTAGGTTTCGGAAAAACCCTTCTGGCGGCCGGAGCCCACGATGTTGGTCGCGGACATGTTGTATATCTTGGCCTCGTACAGGGCCTGCTTGACGTCGTTGAGCCGCTCGGGCTTGACGTAGGCGATTATCAGCTTCATGTGATCTTCTCCTTCCTATCTGGTGGTGAAGATCTGGAAGTCGGAATAGGCTTCCATGCCGTGTTCGTCGATATCCAGACCGCGCAGTTCCTCGTCGGCGGAGACCCGCAGACCCACCACCGCCTTGATGATGGCGAAGAAGATGGCCATGACCACGATGGCGAACACCGCCGCGGCGACCACGCCCACGGCCTGTATGCCCAGCTGGGTCAGACCGCCGCCATGCAACAGGCCGTCATTGGACAGGCCCAGGGCCTTCTGGCCCCAGATGCCCACGGCCAAGGTGCCCCATACGCCGTTGAAGGCGTGCACCGGCACGGCGCCCACCGGATCGTCGATGTGCAGCTTGTCCAACAGGGCCACGCCGCCCACCACCAGCACGCCGGCGATGGCGCCGATGATGATGGAGGCCATGGGAGAGACATAGGCGCAGGGCGCGGTGATGGCCACCAGGCCGGCCAGGATGCCGTTCATGGTCATGGAGACATCAGGCTTGCCGTAGGCCATCCACACGGTGATCATGGCCAACAAGCCGCCGGCGGCCGCCGCCAGGTTGGTGTTGACCGCGATCAGGCCGATGGCCTCCAGATTGGCACCGGTGGCGCCGATGGTCGAGCCGGGGTTGAAACCGAACCAGCCGAACCACAGGATGAAGACGCCGATGGCGGCCAGGGAGATCGAGTGGCCGGTGATGGCCTTGGCCTTGCCGTCGGGGGTGTAGCGCCCGATGCGGGGTCCAAGCATGATGGCGCCCACCAGGGCCATCCAGCCGCCCACGCTGTGCACCACCGTGGAGCCGGCGAAGTCGGCGAAGCCCATCTTGGACAGCCAGCCGCCGCCCCAGATCCAGTGGCCGATCACCGGGTAGATGAGCGCGCTGATGACCACGGTGTAACACAGGTAGGCCTTGAACTTGGTGCGCTCGGCCATGGAGCCGCTGACGATGGTGGCGGCGGTGCCGCAGAACACCACCTGGAACAGCCAATAGGCATACAGGGGAACGCCCGAGGGGTTCTCGGCCCCGGAGAGGGCAAAGCCGGTCAGGCCGATGAAGTCGTTGCCCTTGCCGAACATTACGGCATAGCCCACCAAGAAGAAGATGATGCTGGCCACGCAGAAGTCGATGAAGTTCTTGGCCAGGATGTTACAGGTGTTCTTGGCGCGGGTGAAGCCGGCCTCCACGCAGGCGAACCCGGCCTGCATGAAGAACACCAGGAAGGCCGTCATCAACAGCCAGACCGTGTCTATGGAAGTGGCCAGTCCCTCCAGGGTGGGCGGGGGCTTGGGCGCGTCCTCGGCCAGGGCTAGGGAGGCCAGCCCCAGGACCAGCACGGCCAGGGTAGAGAGGGTTGCTACAGGCTTGGACATTTCGTGCACTCCTTATGTTCTTAAAGCCCGGCCGGCCCCACACCGGCCGGGCTTGGGTAGCGCCGACCTTAGAAGGAGACCGAGACGGTCACGCCGAAGAAGCTCTTGCTGTCGTAGCCGGCCGCGTCCTTGATCTTGCTGTCCAGCAGCCAGACCTGGTTGAAGGCCGGGGTCACGGTGACCGTTTCCTTGATCTTGATGGGCAGGCCGATGGTCAAGAGGGAGTCGGTGAAGGCGTCGGAGTCGGTGCCGCCCCAGTAGAACTTGTTGTTGTCCTTGTCGGCCCAGGCGCCGCTGATGGAAGCGGTGAGCTGGGAGGTGACGTCCTTGACCACGGCGGGCAGGTCGTAGGCGTAGGACAGGGCGCCCAGGACATAGATGCCGTGGGATTCGTCGATGTCCTTGAAGACCTTAAGGCTGGGCACAATCACCCAATTGTAGCTGACGCCGGCGTAGAGCTCGGTGGTGGAGTCAAAGGTGGTGTTGGGGAACTGATAGTTGATCACGCCCACCGGCACGGTGAAGTCGCCCAGGGTGAAGGCGTATTCGGCGGTGAGATCGATCTCGGTGACGTTGTTCTTGTGGTTATTCTTGCTGGTGAGGTCGTAGGAGCCCCACACGTTGAAGGTCAGGCCGCCCTTGTTGACGTTGAGCGAGGGCTGCAGGACGGGGTCGTCCACCTGCATGATGCCGCGCCAGATGTACTTGGAGTTGTAGGCCGCGGCCAAATCCACGGACCATTCCTTCTCCGCCGCCAGGGCGGGCGCGGGCGCCCACGCCACCTGGCAAAATACCCCCAGGGCCAAAAGTACCGAGACAACCAGCTTCTTCATGATCCACTCCCTTTGTGGCAGGGGCGCTATCCGGCCAGGACCATCCCGCCTTCCCACACCCTTGTCGGTTATGGCGGCCCAGGACCGCCTGCTGGTGGCTAGGAATGGCAAAGGTTGTGCCAGATGTAGACAAAGGGAGGAGAGTGGCTAAATAGTATGTAACTTGAATGAGTTGTCACACGAGGCCCGCGCGGGCCTCGTGTGTGACTTTCAGGTTACTGGCTACTATTATGTATGAGGTATATGTGAAACCTACGCGCGGGTACGGAAACGTCGGGGGTCTATCCCGTACTTCTGCACGCGCAGGCCCATGAGCCGCTCGGAGATGCCCAGGGCGCGGGCGGCCTTGGCCTTGTTGCCCCGGGAGTTCTTCAAGGCCTCCACCAACAGCTCGCGCTCCACGTTCTCCAGGGTGGATTCCAGGGTGCCCCGGTGCATGGTGCCCGAAAACTCGGCGGTTTGCAGGGTGGGGGGCAGGTGGTGGCCGTGGATCACCTCGTCGGTGGACAGGAGCACCGCGCGCTCGATGCAGTTTTCCAGCTCGCGCACGTTGCCAGGCCAATGGTAGCTCATGAGCATGTCGATGGCCGGCGTGGAGATGCGCCGGATGGCCTTGTGGTTGTCCTTGCTGAATTTCTCGGCAAAGTAGTTGGCCAAGAGCAGGATGTCGGTGCCGCGCTCGCGCAGGGAGGGCACGTGGATGGGGAAGACATTGAGCCGGTAGTAAAGGTCCTGGCGGAACTGGCCCGTGTCGATCAGCTCTTCCAGTTCGCGGTTGGTGGCGGCGATGACGCGCACGTCGGTCTTGACCGTGGCCGTGCCGCCCACGCGCTCGAACTCCCGCTCCTGGATCACGCGCAAGAGCTTGACCTGGGTGGCGGCCGAGAGGTCGCCCACCTCGTCCAAGAAGATGGTGCCGCCGTTGGCCAGCTCGAAGCGCCCCTTGCGCATGGCCACCGCGCCGGTGAAGGCGCCCTTTTCGTGGCCGAACAGCTCGCTCTCGATGACGCTCTCGGGCAGGGCCGCGCAGTTGACCTTGATGAAGGGCTTGCTGGCCCGCAGGCTGTTGTAGTGGATGGCGTGGGCCACCAGCTCCTTGCCGGTGCCGCTCTCGCCGCGAATAAGAACCGTGGTGTTGCTGGCCGAGACCTGGCCGATCAGGTCGTAGACCATCTGCATGGCCTTGGACTTGCCGATGATGTTGGCGGGCTGGAAACGGTCCTTGAGGCTCTGTTGCAGGCGGACGTTTTCTTCCCTGAGGCGCTGCTGCTCCTCCACCGCCGATTGCCTTAAGCGCACGGCCTGGGCGATCATGGAGGCGATAACCGACAACAGGCGCACGTCCTCTTCCAGGCTAACCTCGTCCTCGAAGAGCCGGTCGGCCGAAAAGGTGCCTATCACCTCGTTGCCGATCTTGATGGGCACGCAAATAAAGGATATGTCTGATTTTTCCAGGTCGCTGCGCGCGCCGGTGCGGTCCAGAAACAAAGGGTCCTCGGAGATGTGGGGCACCACCGCCGGCTGGCCGGATTGCACCACCTTGCCGGTGACGCCTTCGCCCAGGTGGTAGCGGCCGCGCTCGCGCTGGCGGGCCGAGAGCCCGTGAGCCGCCTCGATGCCGATCTCGCCGGTCTCGCGGTTGAGCAGGGTGATGGTGCCGCGCAGCATGCCCATGTGCTTGGCCATGGCCGCCAGCAAGGGACCCATGACGTCGCGCAGGTCCATGTGGCGGTCCAGGGTCTGGCTGATCTCGAAGAGCAGGGACAGCTCCTGCACTTCGCGGCGAACGGTTGGTGTGCTGTGGGGGCTCATGTATATCTCGTCCGCTGTGTCTCGTCTACGAAAGGGGCCTACCAATTTGTAGCCGATTGTACCAGAAGTTACGAATCAGTAGACAGAAAAGGTGTACTTTTGCCCGTGTGGGTAGCGTTCAGGCCCGTTGGTGGGTGATTTTCTGGGCCACGCCACCACGGGGCCGGATTGAGGGGCCGCCTAAAGTGAAGCCGAGGCCAGCCACCTCACCTGAGGGCAAGGTAGGCCGGCCTCGGCCAGGCGTCAATAGTATGTAAAGCGCTCTTGGCCCTCTTTCCGTGCCGCAAGGCCCCCACGGGAGCCCGCAAGGCTTGGCCGGGGGATCACTCTCTGCCGACTCGTTATAGCCCCACCGGGGGCACCCGGCCTACTCGGGCAGGGCCTCCTGCTTGGCCAGCACGGCCATCTTGCCGGCGCCCACCCGGCGGTAGACCTCCAGGGGCGAGCGGCGCTGGCCGTCCACCATCAGGAGGTCATCCTCGATGGAGATGCCAAACAGGCTCTCGTTGGTCTGGAGGTAGGGCAGGATGAGCTGCCAGTCCTCCTCGGTCATGTCCATGTAGCGTCCGCCGTTGAGCTGCTGGTCCACCAGTTGGCGATGGGGGTCGCGCACGTAGATGGCGCCGCCCGAGGCCAGGGAGAACAGGTTGCTGCCCGGATAGGGCGAGGGCAGGGGGCGCACCTTGCCCTGGTCGTCGAACTCCACGCCGTTGAGCACCACGAAGCCGCCGCCCTTGAGCGGATCGCCGGCCATGAAGGACTCGGCCAGGAAGTCCAGGCAGGTGCCGTTGATCACCACCCGGGGACGTCCCACGGCGTTGATGAGCGGCCGGCCGGCGCCGTTGCCCATGACATAGACCTCGCCGCCCTTGGCGCCGTACATGAAGGTCTGGCCCACGTCGCCGTGCACCACCAGCTGGCCCTGCTTCATGATCTGGCCCAGTTGGTCCTGGGCGTTGCCGTGCACCACGATGGTCAGGCCGTCGATGCCCGAGGCCAGATAGTCGCCGGAGCTGCCGTAGAGGTCCAGGCGCACGTCCTGGCTGTCGGTGCCCAGGGCGCAGCCGTGGAAGCGCTGGCCCTTGAGACCGTAGATGATGAACCGGCGCCAGCCCAGCTGGTGGGCCGCCACTTGCAGGCGGGAATCGCAGTCGTCGCCCTCGGGCTGGAACTGGCGGGCGAAGACCACCAGGACCTTTTCGCCGCCCTTTGGCGCGCGCAGGTCGCCGCGGGTATCCCAGTCGATGCGGGCAAAAGCCCGGCCGGCCTGGGCCTTGATGGGCGGCACGGCGTCCAGCACGGAGTTGATGGCGTCGCGGATGAGCTGCAAGACCATGCTGCGCTTCAAGGCGCCGCAGTCGAAGCGGCGGTCGTTCAACAGGGTCAGGAACTCCAGGGCCCAGACAATGCCCTGGTCGTCCTGGGCCGCCAGGGCCGAGGCCCGCTCCATGAGCCAGCGCCAGTTGGCGAAGCTGAAGGAGGCGGCCGCCGGGGCCACCTGGCCGAAGGCCGCCAGGGGCGTGCCCTGGCCCAGGGTCAGGCCGGCCGGTTGGGCCGGCGCGGTCGCGGGCTGGGACAGGTCTACCTTATACTCGCCGGCCGGCACGGTGATGGGCGTGCCGAACTTGTCGGCGCAGGTCAGGTCGTAGCCATCGCCATTGCCCTGCACGGTGAAGATGAAGGCCCCGCCGTCGGTGGCGCTGCCGCCGCGGGCGTTCCAGTAGCGGTCGGCCACCCGGCGGAAGCGGGGGTCTTCCTCGGCCAGGGAGCGCAGGGTGGCGTCGATGGCCTGCTTCTCCGAGCCCACCAGGCCGATGGAGACGTCGCCTTCTTGCAGGGCGAAGACCTGGGGCCGCAGCATGGCGGTGTCGGTGATGCCCAGGAGCTTGTAGGTGTCGGTGTCGGGGGAGCTGTGGGCGATGATGAAGAACCAGGGGCCGTCGGGCGAGCCGTGGATGTGCTGGGCCTGGATGGCCTTGTACACCTTCTGCTTGTCGGACGGCAGGCGGTCGAAGTCCAGCTCGGTGGTGGGGGCCATGGCCTCGATGACGTACTCCAGGGGGTAGTGGTACACCCGGCTGAGCAGGTCAAACAAGAGGGCCGAGACCTCGGTGTCGGTGAGGAACTGGGTGACGATGCCGTGCTGGCGCAGGTATTCCGAGACGCTGAAGTAGTTGGCGAAGTCGCCGTTGTGCACCAGGGCCTCGTTCATGCCGATGAAGGGGTGGCTGCCGCCGGGGTGCCACACGCGGCCCTTGGTGGGGTAGCGCTGGTGGGCGATCCACATGCGGGCCTTGAAGTCGTCCATGCCGTAGTACTGCACGGCCTGCTCGGCGTAGCCCACCAGCTTGAGGATGACCAGGTCGCGGGCGTGGGATAGCACGAAGGCGCGCTTGTCGCCCAGGCTGGCGTAGTAGCTCTGGTTGAGGTTGTAGGAGTTGCGGTAGATGAACTCGTCCTCCACCGCGCGGCGCTCGAACTTCTCCATGCCGTTTTTGTGGGCGAAGTTGTCCAGCACGCCGTCCTTGACGCGGGCGAAGTAACGCACCACGTCGGGTGGCGCCACCTCCAGGCCCAGGTCGCGCCAGTCCATGGCCGGCTGCACGCGGGCCTTGTGGTGCACCTCCAGGAAGGGGCTGACGCAGGCCTTTTCCACCTCATCCTCGGCGGCCTGGTCAAGAAGCGCCACCTGCACGATGTAGTCGTTCTTGAGCGTGGCCGCGTCCACCCCCAGCTGCTCGGCCGACAGGCCGGCGGCGGCGATGCCGCCACCCTTGCCGTTGCCGCGGTTGTGCATCTGGATGGAGGGCTCGAAGATGTGACGCCCGCGCACCGGCACGTTGGCCGCGAAGCCCACCACTCCGCAGCCGCCTTCCTCGGCGGCCTTCTGGGCGGTCACGGGGCCGGCCTGGCCGGCCAGCTTACGCCGGTGGGCCAGGATGCGTTCGGTCAGTCCCGGTAGTTCGTCGGCCCCGGCGGGGCGGACGGGTTTGCCATGTATGTCTACTAGGGCCACTGTGCCGGTCCTCTCTTACTGCCCCAAACGGCGGTCGGCCTGGGGGTTGTCGGGCTTCTGGTAATCCAGGTGGGTCAAGAGATCGCTGCGGCCCACCAGGTCGCGCACGCTCTTCATGCCCAGCCGCCAGAGCAGGGTCTGTATCTGCACCGCCCAGGAGTGGTAGAGATTGATCAGACGCTGGGAGCCCCATTCGGTGCCGAAGGCCATGGACAGCTCGCTGTCGGTGGTGGCGATGCCCCGGGGGCAGCCACGGCCGGACTCGCAGTTGGCGCAGCGGATGCACTCCAGGGAGATCATGTCGGCGGTGCCGATGACGATGGCGTCGGCGCCCAGGGCGATGGCCTTGGCCACGTCCCAGGCGGTGCGCAGACCACCGGAGGCCACCAGGGTCACCTGATCGCGGATGCCTTCCTCCTTGAGGAAGCGGTGCACCATGGGGATGGCGTACTCGAGGGGCATGGCGATGTTTTTCTTGGCGATGTCCGGGGCGGCGCCGGTGCCGCCGTAGGAGCCGTCCAGGTGCACGATGTGCGCCCCGGCGTAGAAGCTGCCCACGGCCACCATGTCCACGTCGATGGGGGTGGAGACCTTGACCGAGACCAGGCCGCGCGGATTGATCATCTTGATCCAGTCCACGTGCTTCTTGTGGTCTTCCACCGAGTACACCGAGTGGAAGGGGAAGGGCGAGAACAGGGAGGTGCCTTCCACGGCCTCGCGCATGCGCGCCACTTCGGGGGTGACCTTGTCGCCCAGGAGGTGGCCGCCCAGGCCGGGCTTGGCGCCCTGGGCGTACTTGAACTCCACGATGCGCACCCGCTGGATGGTCTCCTCGCGCACGCCGAAGAGCCCCGTGGCCACCTGGGTGATCACGTGGTCGGAGAACTCCTTGAGCACGTCGGGGAAGCCGCCCTCGCCGGTGCAGGTGAAGGAGTCGTAGATGGTGTAGGCCTTGGCGCGACTGGCCATGGTCGACAGGCTCACCGAGCCGAAGCTCATGCCGCCGCCGTAGATGGGCCAGCCGATCTTGATCGGCGGGCGGTTTTCGTCGCGCCGGCGGTTGAGGTCCACGGTCATGTCCACGTCCTGGGGCCCGAAGGATGTGTCGGGCGCCTGGGCGGGCAGGATGAAGTCCATGCGGTCGAAGCCGCCGCCGCTCTGGCCCACGCGGTATTCCAGGTTGCTCTGGGGCGGGCGGCCGGTCTCGGCCTGCTCCCAGGTGGCCACCAGGAGATCAGCCGGCCAGCGGGGATCGCCGAAGGTCTTCCACACCGGGTTGTCGCCCACGCGCAGAGCCCCCACCGGGCAGGTGTCCACGCAGTAGGCGCCCCGGGCCTTGCAGTAGTCCGAGCCCATGCAGAAGCGCGAGCGGGTGCCCAGCATGGCCTGGCCAGCCTTCTTGTGCACCCCGAAGCCGCAGACCTCGGCGCACTTTCCGCAGGCGATGCAGGCGCTAGTGCGCTCCACGCGGAACTTGGTCAGGGGGTTGCGGTAGCGGCTGGGGGCCGGCTTGACCAAGTCCTTGGTCAGGGCGAAGCCCGGGTGGGCATCATAGTCCAGGGTGTCGGGGGCGGGCAGGCGGTCCTGACCCTCGCTGACTCGCTGGCCGAAGACGGGCGCGAAGCTCATGCGCTCCAGGTCGTCGAAGATCATGGCCCGGCCCACCTCGCCGCGCAGGCGCCGCACCTCGCGGATGCCCATGGCGCCCATCATCTCGATGATCTGGGAGTGGTAGGCGCCGATGAGGTTCAACAGGCGCCCCACGCCCCACTGGGCGTCCACGTTCTCCATGTCCACCGGGCACTCCACGCCCTCGGAGCAGTTGCCGCACAGGCGGCACTCCAGGCCCACCATCAGGGCCAGGCCCAGGCCCACGGCGTCGGCGCCGTGGATGATGGCCTTGGCCACGTGCTCGGCCAGGGCCACGCCGCCGCTGACCACCAGGGTCACCTGGTCGCGGGTGGATTCCTCCACCAGCCTCAAGTGCACCTCGCGCACCAGCTTGGCCATGAAGACCCCCTGGCGCGCGCCGAAGCCCCGGCCGGCCGAGTCGGCCAGCAGGTGGATCACCTCCGCGCCCTCCTTGGACAGGCTGGCGGCGTGGCCGGCGGCCTGCTCATCCAGGGGCAGCCGCACGCTGGTGACCACCTGAGGGTTCAGCTTCTTGATCTGGGCCACCTGTTGGGCCGCGCCCGCCGACCAGGGCAGCTCCACCATGGCCAGGCCCTCCAGGGCCTTGGCCTCGGTCGGGGCCTGGTGCATGGCCACGATCAAGGAACCGCGCAGGTCCTTCAGGAGGCCCTCGGCTTCCTCTTGGGTGGCCATGGCCAGGGTGCCCAGCTCCCGGGCCGCCAGGGCCAGGGCCCGCCGGTTGCCCGGGGCCAGTTTGCCCTTGCGGGGGATGTCGAAGATGATGGGCAGCGGTATCTCGTGGTAGGGCGGGATATCCACCGCCAGGCCGCCGGCCGGGTCAAAGGCCAGGCGCGCCGGCCGGCGGCCCAGCTCCACCACGGTGCTGATGTACTCGCGGCCGTGGATGCCGTCGCGGGTGGGGCGCACGATCTCGCTCATGTCGGTCCACATCTGGTCGAAGCCCGGCCCCGCGAACTTGCCGCGATAGCCGGCGCCGGAGACCGGTATCTTGCCGGTCTCGGCCTGCTTCCACAGGGTGGCCAGGATGTCGGGCCGCCAGTAGTCGTCGCCCAGGCGGTCGAACTGGGGGTTGCGGCCGCGGCTGAGGATGGCCTTCTTGCACTCCTGCACGCAGCGCATGCAGCTCAAGCAATCGACGTCGGTGGTGTCCACCACCCGCTGGGCGTCGAACTCGTGCTTTTGATAGACCTTGTAGATACAACTGGTGCGCTTGACGCACTTGAGGCACCCCAGGCAGCCCTCGTTTTCGAAGGCCGCCGTCTTGGTCACCGGCGCGAAGCGCGGCGGGGTGGGCATGACGTCGACATGGTACTTTTTAGGCATCTTTAGATTCCTGCCTTGTGCTTTCTCTCATACAACCATCGCCCCCTTGGGGAGCAACAGGCTCGCCGGGGCCGGGCCAGGGGCGCCGGACGGTCCTAGATCTGGGGCCTGGGGCTGAACCCGGCGGCCTTGACGATATCCGGCAATATTTCCTCGGCCTCGATGGCCTGCAGGTGCACGCCCCTCACGCCGGGTATCTCCTTGACCGCCTGGATCAGTTCCAAGGTCACCTTGATGCCCTCGGCCTTGGGGTCCTTAGCCTGCTTCATGCGCGCGATAAGCTCGGCGGGGACCTCCACGCCGGGCACCTGGCGATCCATGTAGCTGAGCATGCCGGCCGAGCGGGGCACGATGATGCCGGCCAGGATGGCGGCCTTGTCGGTGAGCCCCAGGTCGCGGGCCTTCTTGACCTGCTCGGCAAAGGCCGGCACGTCGTAGACGGCCTGGGTCTGCACGAAGTCGGCGCCGGCGGCGATCTTCTTGGCCAGGCGCAGCACCCGGTAGTTGCGGGGGGTGCCCAGGGGCGTCCAGGCCGCGCCGATAAAAAACGGCGTGGGCTCGGCGATGGCGTCGCCGCCCTGCTGGCGGGCCTCGTCACGCATGCCCTTGATGGTGGCGATCAACTGCATTGAGTCGATGTCGTAGACGTTCTTGGCGCCGGGATGGCCTTTGAGTTTGCCGGCGGCCGAGGCCTTCTGGTGGTCGCCACTGAGGGCCAGCACGTTTTTCAGCCCCAAGGCCGAGGCGCCCAGCAGATCGGACTGCATGGCGATGCGGTTGCGGTCGCGGCAGACCATCTGCATCACCGGCTCGCATCCCATGTCCAGGATGATCTTGGAGGCGGCGATGGAGGACATGCGCACCACGGCGGTCTGGTTGTCGGTGACGTTGTAGCCGTCACCCAGACCTTTGAGAATGGCCGCCTTTTTGCGCAAGGCCTCGGGGTTGGGGCTCTGGGGCGGGCCGATCTCCAGGGTTAGGGCGAACTGACCGGCCAGCAGCACTTTCTCCAGTTGGGTTCCTACGCGCGGGCTCATGAGCGCAAATCCTCCCTCAGCATTCTCTTGGGGCCGCCATGGCCGGAGTTGGACCAATCCTTGGCCGGACGCACCTTGGCCAGGTCGGCCAGCCGGCCCTTGGCCTCGGCGCGGTCCACGATCAGGCGCCAGATGCACTCGGTGTCAGGGTCCACCTCGCACTTGCCGTCACGGCGGGTGCCGCCGCAGGGGCCGTTCATCAGGCTTTTGGCGCAGCGGGCCACCGGGCACAGGCCGAAGGTCTCGCCCAGCATGCAGTCGCCGCAGGCGGCGCAACGCGCCGTCCACAGGCCGGGCAGCTCGCGGATGGCCAGGGAGGTGGTGTTGACGCCGGGGTACAGGGGCAACTCCAGGAAGCGCTCGGCCACCAGTTGCATGCCGATGCCGCAGGCCAGGCTCATGATGGCGTCCACCTGGGGCGCGATCTCGCTGAGCTCATCGACGAACTCCGGCTCGCACTGACGCTCCAGGACCTTGGTGATGATGTTGACGTCCTGGCCCTGCTCCTTGAGCCCCATGCGCAGGATGGGGGCCAGGGTCAGCACCTCGCGCTCGCCGCCGGCGGCGCATTCGGCCACGCAGGTGGCGCAGCCCACCAACAGGATGTTCTTATGGCCCTTCAACGAGGCCAGAAGCTCCGGGATTGGTTTCCACTCGGCTACGATCATTAGAGGTTGTCTCCTTTCATGGGATTGGGTCCCAGGGCCTTGACTTCGCCGGCCCGTTGGGCGGCCAGGGCGAGTAGGTCGTTGAGGGTCAGTCCGGCGGCGCGTTTCAGGGCCACGCGTTCGGGGCCCATGTTGATCTGGTCCAAGAGTTGACGCGCCCGCTCCACGCGGCGCTCGGCCTTGAGGCTGCCCACCAGGAAGCGGCAGCCCTTCTCGGGGCAGGCCACCAGGAGCACGCCGTCGGCGCCCTGTTCAACGATCTTAAGCATCTGGTAGGCCTCCACCTTGCTGCTGCAAGGCAGAAGCACCAGACGGGCGCGGAAACCCTCGGCCTGGCGGGCGCCCTCGGAGGGCCGCTCCTCGGCGTCCAAGGATTGCCGGCAGTAGAGAACCACGATCTCCGGCTGGGAGCTAGCGTCGGGTTTGGCGGCGGCCATCGTCACTCCTTTCCACGTTATCCTCCTGCGCGCTGCAAGGCCGCTGGGGATCGGCTATCCCCAGGCCAGGGCGACAAAGTTGGCGAAGACGCTCTCGGCCTGGGCCAGAAGCTCACGCCCGCGTTGTTCATAAGGCTGCATGATCTCGTCGTGCCGGGGGCTGACGCCGAACCAGGCGTGGGCCATCTCCGGCGTGGCCTCCAGGTGGAACTGCAGGCCATAGGCCCGGCCCAGGCCAAAGGCCTGATGGGGCACCTCGTCGCCGGTGGCCAACAGCGCCGCGCCGGCGGGCAGGTCGAAGGTGTCCCCGTGCCATTGCAGCACCGTAAGCTCCGGCCCCAGGCCGGCGAAGAGGGGATCGGCCTGGCCGGCCGGCGTCACGGCGACGCTGCGCCAGCCAGTCTCCTCCACCGGGGCCTTGCTCACCGCCGCGCCGGCGGCCTTGGCGATGAGCTGGGCTCCCAGGCAGATGCCCAGCACGGCGCTACCCCGGGCCAGGGCGTCTTTCAGCAGGGCGTCCTCGTCCCTTAGCCAGGGATGGGCGTCCTCCTGGTAGACGTTCATGGGGCCGCCCAGGCTGACCAGGGCATCGTGGCCCTGAAGGTCCCGTGGCACGGCCTGGCCGTCCCAGGCGTGCACAAAGGCCATCTCGTGACCGTGGGCCAGCAGGCACCGGCCCAGCCAGCCGGAGCCTTCCTGGGGGTGGTGCTGGATGACGAGCGCGCGCATGGCCTAGCTCCAGCCCGGCCGGTAGTGGTTGGTTATGGGCAGCCTGCGGTCGCGGCCAAAGGCCTTGGGGGTGATCTTCACCCCCGGCGGGGCCTGGCGGCGCTTGTACTCGTTCAAATCCACCAGGCGCACGATCTCGCGCACCACCTGGGGATCATGGCCCAGGGCCGCGATCTCGTCCATGACCAGGTCCTGTTCCACGTAGGCCGTGAGGATGGGGTCCAGCACGGCGTAGGGCGGCAGGGAGTCCTCGTCCTTCTGGTCGGGCCTGAGCTCGGCCGAGGGCGGGCGGGTCAGGACGCTCTGGGGTATCAGCTCCCGTGCGGCGGCGGCGTTTAGGTGCTCGGCCACTTGGTAGACCAGGGTCTTGGGCACGTCCTTGATCACCGCGAAGCCGCCGGCCATGTCGCCGTAGAGGGTGCAGTAGCCCACCGCCGTCTCGCTCTTGTTGCCGGTGGTGAGGACCAGCCAGCCGAAACGGTTGGAGAGGCCCATGAGGATGTTGCCCCGGATGCGGGCTTGCAGGTTCTCCACCTCCACGCCCCGGGGGCCGGGTCCGAAGGCCTCCTCCAGCTCGCTCAGGTACACCGCCAGGATGGCCTGGATGGGCACGGTGATGAGCCGGATGCCCAAGTTGGCGGCCAGTATCTCGGCGTCGGAGCGGGTCTCCCGGGAGGTGAACTGGCTGGGCATGGTCACGCCCAGCACGTTGTCGGGCCCCAAGGCCTCCACGGCGATGGCCGCCACCAGGGAGGAGTCCACGCCGCCAGAAAGGCCCAGCACCACCTTCTGAAAGCCGTTCTTGCGCACGTAGTCGCCGGTGCCCAGCACCAGGGCCTGATAGACCTCGCTGGCCGGACCGGGCTCGGCGGCCAGGCCGCGTGAGGCGGGCGGGGCGCTGGCCGGACGGGGCCGGGCCGGGGCCGGCAGGCTGAGCAGGCCATCCGGGGCCTGGACCGAGGGGCGGTCCGGGCCGGCCGGCAGCTCCAGGTCGCAGACCACAAAGTCCTCATGAAAGCGCCGGCCCTGGGCCAGCACCTCTCCCCGGGCGTCAATGACCAGGCTGCCGCCGTCAAAGACCAGTTCGTCCTGGCCGCCCACCAGGTTGGCGTAGCAGACCAGGCTGCCGGTGCGGCGGGCAAAGCCCTCCACGATTTGGCGGCGCTCGACCAGCTTGCCGGCGTGGAAGGGCGAGGCCGAGATGTTGATCGTCACCTGGGCCCGATAGGCGCCGGCGCAGTGCTCGGTGTGGTTGCCCGGCACCCAGATGTCCTCGCAGATGCAGATCAACAGCCGCGTCGGGCCCAGATCCAGCAGCAGGCCGCCCGGACCGGGGGTGAAATAGCGCTTTTCGTCGAAAACTCCGTAGTTGGGCAGCTCCATTTTACGATAAGAGCCCAGGATGTGGCCCTGGTGCAGCACCGCGGCGCTGTTGTACACCAGGCCCTCATGGGTCTCGGCGTAGCCCACCACGGCGGTGAGACCTTGGGCGGCCCGGGCCGCCAGGCCCAGGGCCTGGCGGGTGTCTTCCAGAAAGCGGGGTTTGTGGAGGAGGTCCTCGGGCGGGTAGCCGCAGACGCACAACTCGGGGAAGACGGCCAGGTCGGCGCCCTGTTGTCGGGCCTGTTGCAGGAAGTCCTCGATCAGGCCCACGTTGGCCGCGAAATCACCCACCACGGGGTTGACCTGGGCCATGGCTATGCGTAGGGAGGGCATGATCAGGCTTCGCTTCCATCCACCGAAGGCCCCGGGGCCAGGGCGTGACGATTCGTGCCGCTGGGCTGTCGGCCCTGGCCAGCCTTCAAGCTCCCCGGCGGTTCGCGGTGTCCAAGGCGGCAACGCGGGTGGACGGGGAAGGCCGGCTGACACCCCGGGGGCCGGCGCCGCCTGGAGGCGGACGGCGGCATCCCTGGAGGGGGCAACAAAATCCCCGTCCTGGGTCATATTATAAATCTAATGCACCCAGGAGATTAAGGGGCTTTGGCCCACAAGGCAGAGCGGCAACAATTGCCCTATATCCCATAAGCGCGGCTCCCTGTCAAGAGGCCAGCGCCGGCCCTCGCGGGGTGTTTTATAAGGATGAAGCACCATCTATTAAGCTTGGCTAACAATAATTACCGATGGGCGTCATGGTCGGCTCTTGACGTCCATACACTGTATGCGGCAATATTGCCGCATAATATCCCAGCCGTGCAGGCAAGAACCGCTGGCCTTTACCAGCATATCCGGCCGGAGTGTGAGCATGGACGAACGCAGTCGCCGTAAAATTTTGGACATCCTGCGGGTGTTGGGCGAGTCCGACCGCCCCCTGGGCGGCACCAGGATCGCCCAGGCCCTGGTGCTGGCCGGCACCGAGATGAGCCAGCGCACCATCCGCTACTACCTGGGGCACACCGACCTCCTGGGGCTCACCGAGCGCGAGGGTCGTCGCGGACGGCGGCTCACCGCCCAGGGGCGCCAGGAGCTGGAAAACGCCTATGTGGTGGAAAAGGTCGGCTTCGTGGCCGCCCGCGTGGACGCCCTGACCTATGGCATGCGCTTCAAGCTGCGCCAGGGCAAGGGCGAGGTGGTGGTCAATCTCTCCACCCTGGAGGCCAGCGGGGTGCGGGCGGCCGCGGCGGTGATCAGCGAGGTCTTCAAGGGCGGCTTTTCCATGGGCACCCGGTTGCTGCTGGCCGGCCCCGGCAGCCGCCTGGGGCGCCTGAGCGTGGGGCCGGACGAATACGTGGTGGCCACCATCTGCTCGGTGAGCGTCAACGGCGTGCTGCTGGCCGAGGGCATCCCCACCACCAACCGCTTCGGGGGGCTGTTGCAGGTGCTGGGGGGGCGGCCCATGCGCTTCACCCAGATTATTAACTACGACGGTACCACCTTGGATCCCCTGGAGATATTCATCAAGGGCCAGATGACCGCCGTGCTGGAGGCCGTGCGCGGCGGTCAGGGGGTGGTGGGGGCCAGCTTCCGGGAGATACCGGCCCCGGCCGCGCCTCTGGCCCGCAGGCTGTCGGCCCGCATGGAAAAGGCCGGCCTGGGGGGCATCATCCTGGTGGGCCGGCCGGGGCAGCCCCTGTTGGAGGTGCCGGTGTCGCCTGGGCGGGTGGGGCTGGTGGTGGTGGGCGGGCTCAACCCCCTGGCCGCCGTGGAGGAGGCCGGCATCCCCACTCGCAACCGGGCCATGGGCACCCTGATGCCATTCGAGCAATTACTTGACTATGGCGAAGCCTTGAAGGAATTCATTTAAGCTCACGGCAGGCCGACAGCAGCGCCGGGATAAAGGCCGTGAGATCAGCCACCACGCTGACGTCGGCCAGGTCGTGCAGGGGCGCCTGGGGGTCGTGGTTGATGGCCACGATGAAGCCCGAGCCCTGCATGCCCAGGGTGTGCTGGCGCGCCCCGGAGATGCCGCAGGCCAGGTAGAGCCGTGGCGCCACCGTGGCGCCGGTCTGGCCCACCTGTTGGCCGTAGTCCAGCCAGCCCAGGTCGCAGACCGGGCGCGAGCCGGCCAGCGCTCCCCCTAGGCAGGCGGCCAGGTCCCGGACCAGGGGCAGGTTGTCCGGGCTGCCCAGGCCCCGGCCCACGGCCACCAGGGTCTGGGCGGCGCCCAGTTCCTGGTTGGGCGACTGGCCCTCGCGCCAGCCCAGGTGGCGGGTGCCCGTGGCCCGGGCCGGGCTGGTCAGGCGCTGGACGGTGGCCGGCGGGCCGGGCCTGGCTGGGGCGTCCAGGGCGGCGAAGGCTCCGGGCAGCACCGTGAGCACCGCGTTGGGCGTGAGCACGCGCTCGCGCCTGAGCAGCTTGCCGCCCAGGCCCGCGCGCAACCAAACCGGCCCCTGCTGGTCCCACTCCAGGCCCTCCACGCCCGCCAGGCAGGCGGCATCCAGACGCAGGCTCAAAACCGGGGCATAGTCTTGGCCCTGGCTGTCGTGGGGGATGAGCACCCACACCGGACCCGACTGGGTCAAGAGCGGCGCCAGGGCCTGGACCCAGGCCGGTCCGCTGTAGGCTTCAAGGCCCGCGCCCTCCAGCCAAAGCACCTGCTCCGCGCCGAGATCGGCCAATTGGGCGGCCGCCCTCTCCATGTCCTGGCCCACCAAGAGGGCCAAAATGGGCTGGCCAGGCTGGGTAGGCTGGGCAGGCTGGCCAGGCTGGATTTGGCCCTGGCGCAACTGGTGGGCCAGGCCCAGCAACTCGGCGGCGCTGGGCAACAGCTCCCCCCGGGGGGCGTGGGCCAGCACCACCAGGCGGGGCGCGGCGGCCATCACAAGAGCCCCCGACGCCGCAGGATGGCGCAGAGTTCCGTGGCCTGATCCGGCAGGCTGCCGGAGAGCACCCGCCCCGCCCGCCGCCGCTGGGGCCGGGCCAGACCCAGCAGGGCCTGGCGGGGCGCCGGGGCGGGCAAGCCCTGGGCGTCGATCACCTCCGGGGGGCTGGCCTTGGCCTTGAGCAGGTTGGAGAGGCTGGGGTAGCGGGGTTGGCGGGGGCTGGCCTGCACGCTGACCAGGGCCGGCAGGTCCAGCTCCAGGCACTGGCGCCGGCCGGCCTCGATCTCGCGCTCCACATAGAGCCGCCCCGGCGCGGCCAGGCTCATCTTCACGGCCAGGCTGGCCCAGTCCAGGCCCAAAAGCCCGGCCAACAGCGGCCCCACCTGGCCCTGCATGGCGTCCTGGCTCATGGCGCCGGTGAGGATCAGATCATAGGCCCGCCCGCGCGCCCAGGCCGCCAGCCAGGCGGCCACACTCAGGGCCGGCGGGTCTTCCTGGCCCGGGCTCAGGATGTGAAAGCCGGCCGCCGCGCCCATGCCGCGCGCCCGCTCCAGCACCGCCGCCGCGGCCGGCGGACCCACGGTCACGGCCTCCACGCGGGCCCGGGGCTGGTCCCGGGCTTGGTCTTTGCCTTGGCCATGGGCCAGGCTGAGGGCGCATTCCAGGGCGTGGGCGTCCAGGCCGCTCATGACCATGCGCGCCCCCTCGGCGGCCGTCAAGGGCTGGCCGGTACCCCAGTCCAAGGCGGTTTCGGGCTCGGGCACCTGTTTCACGCAGACCAGGATGTTCATGGACTTTCCCTTCGCTGCCCGCCAGTATGGGGCCAGAGGGGGTGCCGGGCAACACAAAAAGCGAGCGTCCGCTCTTTTTTTGTTGACAGGCCCCGCCCGCTAAGCAGAGCATGTAACCTCGACGCCGCCCGAGTCGGACCGGACCAACCGCAAGGGGAGCCTTAGCCATGAGCGAGCTGTATCTCATACGCCACGGCCAAGCCACCATCAACAGCGACAACTACGACCGGCTCTCGGACCTGGGCCGCCAGCAGGCCAGCATCCTGGGCAGCCATCTGGCCGAGCTGGGCATCAGCTTCGATGCCGCCTATAGCGGCACCCTGGAGCGCCAGCGCCACACCGGCGAGCTGGTGCTGGCCGCCTTGGGTCAGGGGGCCGATTTCTTGCAGCACGCCCCGGCGGGCAATGAATACAACGCCTTCGACATCTTCAAGACCCAACTGGGCCACATGCGCGGCGGCGGGCCGGTGGAGGACCACCAGGTGCGGGAGCTGGCCCAGGACCGCGAAAATTTCCGCCATCTCTACGAGCAGGCCATGCTGCGCTGGCTGGACGCCGGCCCCCACGAGGCCGGCCCCGAGACCTGGCTGGGCTTTCAGGAGCGCGTGGGGGGGCTGATCAAGGACATTCTGGCCCGGGAGGGGCGTGGCAAGCGGGTGGCCCTGTTCACCTCCGGCGGCCCCATCTCGGCGGCCATGCGCCTGACCCTGGAACTGCCCGACCAGGTGGCCCTGCGCCTGACCTGGCAGGTGCGCAATAGCTCGGTGACGGTGTTGAGGTTCGACGGTCAGCGCCTGAGCCTGGAGTGCTTCAATTCGGTGGCCCACCTCCAGGCCACCGGGCGTCCGGAATTGATCACCCGCGTCTAATTTTTCCCGCGCAGCAGGCGGCGGCTGCCCCCGCCCCGCCGGGCGACACCCCGGGGCCTGGATATCCCAAGGAGTAGGCAAACGATGCAGCGAATCATGGTTATCGGCGCCGGGGTGATGGGCTCGGGCATAGCCCAACTCTGCGCCCAGGCCGGCTATCAGGTGGTGATGAGCGACCCCGATCCCCAGGCCCTGAACCGGGCCATGGCACAGATCGCGCCGTTTTTGGCCAAGCTGGAGGCCAAGGGCGCCTTGCGGCAACCGGCGGAGAAGGTGTTGTCCCGCCTGTCCCTGGCCGGCGACTTGAGCGGAGCCGCCGGGGCCGAGCTTATCATCGAGGTAGTGCCCGAGAAGCTGGAGCTGAAGCTGGCAATATTCGCCGAGGTGGAGCGGCTGGCCTCGGAACAGGCCATCCTGGCCAGCAACACCTCGTCCATACCCATCTCCAGTCTGGCCCAGGGTCTGAAGCGGCCCCAGCGCCTGCTGGGTCTGCACTTCACCCCGCCGGTGCCCATTTCGCACCTGGTGGAGGTGGTGCGCCACGACGGCACCTCGGAGGAGGTCTTCCAGGCGGGCCTGGAGGTGGTGCGCACCCTGGGCAAGGAGCCCCTGGCGGTGCGCAAGGATGTGCCGGGTTTCGTCATCAACCGGATCTTCGCCGCGGCCCTGAGCCAGGCCCTCAAACTGGTGGAGGAGGGCGTGGCCACGGCCGAGGAAGTGGACCTGGGCATGCGCCTGGGCTACGGCTGGACCATCGGCCCCTTGCAGACCGCCGACCTGGTGGGGCTGGACACGGTGCTCTTGGTGTCCCAATCCTTGGCCCAGCAAGGCGAGAGCCGTCTGGCCGGCGGCATGGGCCTGTTGCAGGATATGGTGCGCCAGGGTCGGCTGGGACGCAAGAGCGGGCGGGGCTTCTACGAGTACGCCAAGCCCGCTCCGGCCGCCAAATAGGAAAATGCCGCGACAACGGCCGGAGGCTCGCCGCCTGAGCGGGCCTACGGCACGGCCCTGGCGCTAGCCCCTCAGTCGGGCTGGCAGGCGTAGGCGGAGACCGGCTCGGCGTGCATGCGCACCTCCCGCACCCCCGGCGTTTGCCGGGCCAGCGCCTTGATGCGCTCGGCCAATTCCGGCTCCACGGTCTGGTTGAATTTGGCGTCCACGATAACAACCCCGTCCTGGGCATGGACCTGGACCATGGGGAAGTCGTGCACCAGGCTGGCCTTGACCCGGGCCGCCAGCAGCAGGTTGTCCAGCGCCCGCTGCGATTGGGGCGTGGCCTGGAACTGCTCCAGTTGAGCGGTCTGGCAGATGATGTCCACCGTGTTGGCCACGTTGAGCTTGTGCACGTGCAGCACCAGGTCGTACAGGGCTGGGTCCCAGGTGTCCACGCCGAAGAGGTGCTGGCTCCAGCGTCGCCGCTCCTGGTCGTCCTTGCGCAGGCGGGCCAGGGCCTCCTCCCGGCCCAGGTGCTCGCGCTCCATCTCCAAGGCCACCCGGTCTTCCAGGTCGGCCAGGACGCGCGCCTTGAGCACGTGGGAAACCCCCCGCAAAAAGAATTGGCCGGCCAGGCCGTGGTAGACCACGTTGTTCCCCTGGACCCGCTCCAGGAAGGCCTCGGCGATATAGGCCATATAGCGCTCCTTGCCGTAGGTGAAGCGCTCCAGCACCGAGGGCGCGTCATGCAGGGCGCGCTCCAGCTTGATCTCCGGTATGTTGAAATGCTGCGAGGCCTCCAGGAGGATTTCCCGCGAGATGCACTGGTAGCCCAGGTTTTGGGCGACCCCTTGGGCCACCTCCTTGCCCTTGCTGAAGGAGCCGCGCGAAATGGTTATGATGGCCATGGCATAATCCTTAACCCACATGGGTGGCTAGTAGATGACTTCGCGGCGCATGGCCGCTAATGGCCTCCGCCCTTGCGCTGGAACACCAGGCCCGTGAGCATGCCCACCGCCATGGCCAGCGCCACCGCCAACAGGCCGTAGAGCACCCCATGGTTCCGGGCCATGGCGTGCAGGATGGCCGGCGCCCCTGCCATGCTGACCTGGAAGGTGGCGGTGCGTTTCTCCACCAGCTTGGAGTCCCGCAGAATCCACAGGGCCACGTGGTAGGTGCCGGGCTTGATCCGAGAGGGCAGGCGTAATTTGGCCCGCGCCCGCCAACTATCGGGGCTGGTCTTGATGATCTCCAGGGCGCCGGGATATAGGCGGTAGAGCTTGTCGCGTTCCTTGAGCTGCACGAACTCCCGGAAGATGGCGTCGTCCTCCACGGGTTTGAGCCGTCCGGTGAACTGGGCCTGCTTCTCCAGGGCGGCGTAGCCCCAGGGGTAGTCGCCGGCGCCGGGGGAGAGCAGGGCCGGGTCGCTGCTCAGGGCCATGTAGAGCAAGGGGGCGTGGTCGATATCCACCTCGCCGCTGTTCATCCACAAATCCCAATGGCGGGACTTGCGCATCAACTCCTCCTCGATGCGCTTGCCGCGCACCGTCAGCACGGCCTGGCAGCCCGGGGGCAGGTCGCCGGTGATGTCCATCTCCACGCCGGAGAAGAAGGTTGAGATGGTCACGGACTCCGGCCGCACCACCAGCTTGCCGTCATCGGCGGCCGCCGGCCAGGCCAGGGCCAGCAGCAGAGTCAGTCCCGCCAGGGCCGCGCGTGCGGGCGCGCCGAGCCGGGACATCTTACTCACCCCCCTTGAAGTCGAGCATGTAGTGGGGGGTCAGGATCAGGCCCAGCAGAATCTTGACCATGACCGCCAGCACGATGCAGGCCAGCAGGGTCTTGAGATGGTCAGGCTTGAGCCGGTGGCTGAAGCGCGCCCCCAGTTGGGCCCCGATGCTGGAGCCCAGGAGCAACAGGATGGCCAGGACCATGTCCACGGTGTGGTTGGAGGCCGCCTGCATGATGGTCACGTTGGCGCAGACAAAGACCTCCTGGAAGAGGTTGGTGCCCACCACCACGCGCATGGGCATTTTCAGCACGTAGCACATCATGGGCACCATGATGAAGCCGCCGCCCAGCCCCATGATGGCCGCCAGCATGCCCACGAAGGTGCCCACCAGCAGGGGCAATATGGGCGAGAGGGTCACCTGGGATTTGGTGAAGTGGGTCTGCCAGGGCAAGGCCGAAACCAGGCGCTGAAAGAGCGAGGGCTTGGGGTGCTGTTCCAGGACGACGCCCTGGCCCGTGTCGCGCCGGCGGGAGCGCAGGCTCTCCAGCAGCATGTAGGACCCCACCAGGGCCAGCATCACCACGTAGGTGATCTTGATAAAAAAGTCCGCGCCCCCCAAGGTACGCAGGTCCTTGATGATCTGCACCCCCACCGTGCCACCCAAAAGGCCGCCGGCCAGCAGGATGAGCCCCATCTTCATGTCCACGTTGCCCAGGCGGTAGTGGGCATAGGTGCCGGAGGTGGTGGCGGCCACGATCTGGTTGGAGTCGGAGGCCGCGGCGATGGTGGGCGGTATGCCGGCCATGATCAACAGCGGGGTCATGAGGAAGCCGCCCCCCACGCCGGTGAGGCCGGAGAGGAAGCCCACCGCCGCCCCCAAGCCAGGCAGCATAAGAATGTTGAGGCTGTGCCCGGCGATGGGCAGGTACAAGTTCCAACTCATGGATAAACCCCCTGTGCCGCGTAGTTGGGGACTTTGATGCTCGGCTGACCGGTCGGGGCGATGGTGGTAGGCGGCGGCCGGGAGCGGGCTTTTGGGACATCGGGGCCGGGCGGGGAGCAAAGTGGCCCACGCGGTCCCCTGCCTGGCAAGCGTTACGGTAAAGCTGAAGGATCCTTTCAGCCTCGGGGCCTGGTTGTGGTGAGGTGCCTGGGGGGGTCGCGGGGATCAGGAGGCTCTGGAGCCAGCCTACCGGGCAACCCCTCAGGTCGGGGCGCGCGTTTCTGCGTCAACTATTGTCCTTGGGTGGCGTTCCGTCAAGTCCCGCACCTGGACCGCGATGCGCCGCCACCAGCCGGCGCTGATCACCCTGGCCCGCGCGGGGTGGCCCCCAAGCCTGAACCAGAGGCCGGGCACGATGACGGCGGCCTCTGCCGTGCTGGATATTGGTCAACAGATTAGGCCGCCACCCTTGCCCGTGCCATGCACGGGGCGGCATGGGCAAGCCAACGTGCAAGAAAAAGTCACGTCAAAGGTCCGATCTCAACTACAATGTCTTCCAGTCTTGCTGGGCGCAACCGGCCGGTACCGACCAACCCCCGACACCGCAAGGAGAAGACTCATGGAGCTTTGGCAGGCCATCATGTCCCGGCGCAGCGTGCGCGCCTTCTTGCCCGATCCCGTCGGCGAGGCCGAGCTGGCCAAGCTGCTTCAGGCCCTGGCCTGGGCTCCCAGCCCCCTGAACCTGCAACCTTGGTCGGTGGTCGCGGTTAGCGATCCGGCCCAGAAGGAGGCCATCAGGGCCGCGGCCGAGGCGGCCAAGGCCAAGGTGGCCATGGCCAAGGTGGCCATGGCCGGCGGGCCGGGCTGGGCGGCCAAGTATGGAACCGAGTTCCTGACCCAGGCCCCGCTGGTCTTGGCGGTGGCTTACGACCCGGCCAAGGGTGGTCTGGGGGGATACTTCAGCCAGCCCTTCGGCGCGCTCAGCGCGGTGGCGGCCGGCATCCAGAACCTGATGCTGGCGGCCGCCGAGATGGGCCTGGGCAGCTTATGGTTCACCTTCTGCGATCCCGCCGAGCTGCGGCCGGTGTTGGGCATTCCGGACAAGCTGGAGTTGGCCGGCATCATTCCCTTGGGCCGGCCTGACGGCGAGGTCAAGGCCCCGCCGCGCAAGCCGGTGACGTTGTTCTGGCAAAGGATGGCCTGACCCGAGGGCGAGAGTGAGGACAAGCGGCGACCCGTGGTGGCAATGCCGCGCAGCAGATATCCCATTTTATGGATTTATAGCGGGCACCTGAAAACGACGGCCGCGAGAACGGAGCAATTTGGTCCGGGGCCCAACGTCGGCCGACCTTGCCCAGGTGTCACGGCAAACCTGGAGCTATTTACCGGAGGGGCACCGCTGCCGCTGCAAAGTGTTGGGCCATGCCCGCAGTGGTCTGCTTTGACAAGCGGTTGACGGTCGCTAGCCAGGACAGGACAACAACCTGCCATGGCGCGTAAAAATAGTCAGCGTTTCTGCACGAACAATAGACAGGCAGAAAGCGTGTGTACCAATTGCCTTTAATTATCTATGTGTTATCTGCTGAAGGTGGAGGGGAAGCGATTGACAAGCGATTGACAACCTTCTCGCCGTCAACCAGGCGCTTCAACAGGGGCACCTGCGGCTGGGCGTAGAATTTACGCGTGGTGCGGGTGTCGGTATGCCCCAGTAGCATGGCCACGGTGGAGTCATGCCAGCCTTCCATGTTCATGCGAAACATGCCGGCTGAGTGGCGAAGGCCGTTTTTCAGTTTGATCGGCGGCAGGCCAGCGGCGGCCACGGCCCGGTTCCAGGCCTGGTCCAGATAAGTAATATTGTATAAGCGGCCCGCCGTCGAAGCCCGGGGGTTGCGGAACACCGGGACGGCGCCGATGCCCCGGGGCAGGCCAGCCAGCATGTCCGCGAAGGCATCGAAAATCGGCAGAGCCCTGGCTTTGCGGGTCTTGGTGGTTTCGGACAGGCGGCGGGCACTAAGCGTGCGCCTGAAATAAA
>JAZDIQ010000065.1:0-9291 GCA_043804825.1 Pseudomonadota bacterium | reverse complement strand
CGGCCGCCCCCCCGCCGGCACCGCCGGCCCAGGAGGAGAAGGGGCCCGTCCCCCGGGTGCTCAAGGTGCGCCTGGGCAGTCACCCCGATTTCAGCCGCCTGGTGCTGGAGGCCGACGCCCCCCTGAAGGCCGTCCTGGAGGAGCAGGGGCAACAGGCCATCCTGCGCCTGGGGCGCGGCGATCTGGCCCCCAAGGTTGAGTTGCCCCGCTCCGACGCACGGGTGCGCGAAATGGCCTTGGTGGCCAAGACCCCCCTGGGACTGGGACTGACCCTGGCCCGTCCCCTGGCCAAGCACCACCTGTTCTATCTGGACGGCGGCAAGAAGCTGGTGCTGGACCTGACCCTGGCCGCCCCCGGCGCCCCGGCGCCGCCGGCCTCGGACCAGTCGCGCCAGCCCCCCCTGGCCGCCGACCCCCGGCTATCCTCGCCGGCGCCGGCGGGCGAGCCGGCCCCATCACGCCAGGCCCCCGCCAAGGGTCAGCCCGCGCCGCCCGGCCAGGCCACGCCAGCCGGTCAGCCCGGTCAACCTGGTCAGCCCCCCACCATCACCCAGCGGCCTCCCCAGGCCGCCAAGCTGGGACCCGATGGCCAGGCCGACGCCCAGGCCCGGGCCATGTTCGCCCTGGGCAAGGAGGCCCTGGACAACCGCCGCCTGGCCGAGGCCGGGACCATCTTCCAGCGCTTTTTGGCCACCTACCCCCAGCACGAGTTGGCCGCCGACGCCACCTACCGCCTGGCCGACGCCTTCTTCTACCTGCGCGAAAAGCGCATCGTGGCCTATTACGACCAGGTCATGGAGAACTACCAGCGCGCCCTGGACCTCTACCCCGATTCGCCCCTGGCCCCCTGGGCCTTGTTCATGATGGGCAAGGCCAGCCAGCTCTTTGATCAGGCCTTCAAGGCCTTGGGCTACTACGACCTGGTGGCCAAGGATTACCCCCAGAGCGAGCTGATGCCCTTGGTGCTGACCGCCCGCGGCCAGGCCTACCTGGCCGAGCAGAACTACAACCAGGCCATGAACGATTTCAAGGAGGTGTCCCAGCGCTTCCCCCAGAGCCCCTCGCGCAAGGAGGCCGACTGGGGTCAGGCCCAGTCCTTGTTTGGCCTGGGGGCCTGGGGCCGGGCCGGCGAGGTGCTGAAAGACATGCAGAAGCGCTACCCCCAGTTGCACCAGGAGGAGCCCGAGTCGCTCTACTACATCGGCGAGTCCCTGTTCCAGCAGCGCGACTACCCCCAGGCCCGTTCCTATTACCTGTGGGCCTACAATCTCAAGCCCGACATCCGCGACAACGACATTATCCTGGCCCGGGTGGGCGACACCTACAAGTTCGAGGGGGACCTCAAGACCGCCCGGGAGGTCTACACCCAGGTGGTGAACCTCTACCCCGACACCGACGGCGGTCTGGTCAGCCGCATCCGCCTGGCCGAGTCCCCGGCCAAGGACGAGAAAAACGCCTGGGACATCTTCCAGGTGCAGGCCACCACCGACGCCCGGGACACCTACGAGGAGATCGCCAGGGACCACCCCGACCGCCCGGTGGGCGAGCTGGCCCGGCTCAAGCTGGGGGTCTACCATTACAAGACCGGCGACTTCGCCAAGAGCCTGGAGGTGCTGCACCAGCTTCTGCAGGATCACCCCAGGAGCTCCTTCAAAGTGGAGATGGACTACACCCTCAACCTGGCGGCCCTGGGGCTTTTGAACCAGCTCAAGGAACAAAACAAGCCCCTGGATCTGCTCACGGCCTTTTTGCGCAACCGGCCCTACATCACCCGCCCCGGCGCCAACGACGTGCTGCAATTGCTCTGCTGGGCCTATGAGCACACCGGCTTGAACGACCGCGCGGCGCGCACCTACCGGGTGCTCATCGGGCGGGGGCTCAAGGAGCCATGGCTCAAGGTGGCCCTGGCCCGCAACCTGATGAAGGAACGCGACTGGGCCGGCGTGAGCGAGGCCCTGGGCGGGCTCAACACCAAGGGCCTGACCCCGGCCCAGCGCCTGGAGGCCATGTCCCTGTTGGGGCGGGCCTTGCACAGCCAAGGCTTTCACCAGCAGGCCGAGCAGGTCTTGAGCCTTTTGATCAAGTCCGACGCCGACAAGACCGCCACGGGGGCCGCCGACTACCAGGCCCTGGGCCAGTCCCTGGTCCAGCTGGGGCGGGCCGGCCAGGCCCTGGAGGCCTTTGACCAGGCCGACAAGCTCTATGCCCCCCAGGAGACGCCCGAGGCCAAGACCCGGCGCTACCTGCTCAACCTGGAGGCCGGGCTCACCGCCCGCCAGGCCGGGCTGGACCAGGCGGCCCTGGGTTATCTGGAGCAGGCCCAGAAGCTGGCCCAGAGCGACGCCGACCGCGCCCAGGCCCTCTACGAGACCGCCCAGGCCTACGGGCAGGCCGGCCGCCAGGAGAGCCTGGAGAAGGCCATGACCGACCTGGCGGGGCTCAAGGTGGCCCCCTGGTCCATGATGGCCGAACGCCATCTGGCCGACCTGAGCATGGCCGCCCGCATGAACCAGGCCATGCAATAGCCGGCCGCCGGGGGCGGCGTTTATCGCCGCTTGGCCAAACGGCCCGCGATGATTTATAGTTAGTGCTTGAGGCCCCCAAGGAACGGGACCGCTTTTACCCGCACGGAAGCAGCATGCCGGAAGCCGCCGCCAAACGCATACTCATCGTGGACACCGACCAGGAGCTGGCCAAGCGCCTGGCCGGCTTCTTGAGCCGCGCCGGCCACCAGGTCAAGGTGAGCATGAACGGCCCCGAGGCCCTGGCGGCCCTGGAGGACGGCTATCCCTTCGATCTGGTGATCACCGCCCTGTCCCTGCCCGGGGCCGGCGGCATGGAGGTGCTGCGCCGGGTCAAGCGCCGCGACCCCGCCACCCCCGTGGTGATCCTCACCAGCCAGGGCACCGTGCACTCGGCCGTGGAGGCCATGAAGGAAGGCGCCGCCGATTTTCTGCTCAAGCCGGTGACCGTGGAGCTTTTGGAAGAGCTGTCCAGCCGCATGCTGCGCCCCCGCCCGGTAGGCGATGCCGGCGGCAGCCAGGGACGCGCCATCGTCACCCAGGACGGGCGCATGCAGCGGCTGTTGCAGATGGCCAAGGCCGTGGCCGACAGCCGGGCCACGGTGCTGGTCTCCGGCGAAAGCGGCACCGGCAAGGAACTCTTCGCCCGCTATCTGCACGAAAACTCCTCGCGGGCCGGCGCGCCCTTCGTGGCCGTCAACTGCGCCAGCCTGCCCGACGGCCTGTTGGAAAGCGAACTCTTCGGCCACGAGAAGGGCGCCTTCACCGGGGCCATCACCAAAAAGCTGGGCAAGTTCGAGCTGGCCCACGGCGGCACCATCCTCTTGGACGAGATCAGCGAGATGGCCCCGGCCCTGCAAGCCAAGCTCTTGCGCGTCCTGCAGGAGGGCGAGATCGACCGCGTGGGCGGCAAGCGCCCCCAGCCGGTGGACGTGCGCGTGGTGGCCACCACCAACCGCGACATCAAGGCCCACATCGAAAAAGGCGAGTTCCGCGAGGACCTCTTCTACCGCCTCAACGTCATACCCCTCAAGGTGCCGCCCCTGCGCGAGCGCCCCGGCGACATCATGCTGTTGGCCGAGCATTTCCTGGCCCGCTACGCCACCGAGAACCACAAGCCTGGCCTCAGGCTGGGCGAGGCCGCCCGCCGGCTCATCGCCGCCCACCCCTGGCCGGGCAACGTGCGCGAGCTGCAAAACACCATGGAACGCGCCGTGCTCCTGAGCCAGGGCGAGGAAGTCAGCCCGGCCGCCCTGTTGTTCGACGACCAGATGCCCCAGCTCGAGGCCCTCGCCGCCGCCGCCCCGGCCCCGCTGGACATGCCCGCCGAGGCCGGCGGCCTGCCCCCCACCCTGCGCGACGCCGAAAAAGTCCTGATCATGCGCGCCCTGGACCACACCGAGGGCAACCGCACCCACGCCGCCAAGGTGCTGGGAATCAGCGTGCGCACCCTGCGCAACAAACTTAACGAATACCGCAGCGAACACGGCTTCGACCTCCCCGACGACTAACGGCGTGCCCGCCGCAGGGCGTAAACGGGTCGGTTGGCGCCGTGGCGGGAACAAGCCCTCCCGGCTCCCGTTGATGGTGTTATCCCGTAAATACAACCCAAAACAAGACCATTATCCCCGTGGGTCGGGCAGGGCGCGGCGAAACCCAGCATCCTGATCGCCACGTCCGGCGTTGCGGGCTGATGTGGGGTCACGGGGCTGGCGCCCCTTGGCCAACCCTTGAGATTCTTTTCGTTTCCCCCGCAAACCCCAACGAAGGCCGCCGGCCCTGGCCAGCCAGCTCGGCCTGTTCAGGCCCAGGCGGGGGCGCCCGGCCGGGGGCGGGGCAGAAACTGCCCAGCCCGCCGACGTCAAAGGCTTGGCAGGTGGGGGCGCCGGCCCGGCAGGCTCGCCACCCCCCACTAATCCGCTAAGCTAAGGCACTAAAAGGGCAAAAATAATTTCTGCCCCGCCGTCAGGGCGCCGTCGAGGTTTCTGGCACGCTGTTTGCTGCACCATCTGGCGGACCCTGGAAGCGTCAGCGGCGGCGGAGGAGCGGCATGGACCCCATGAAGTTGTTTGACAAGACTACGGACCTCTTGCGGGCCAACCTGGACCGTCGTGGCACGGCCCAGAACCTGATGAGCCGCAACCTGGCCAACGTGGACACCCCTGGTTTCAAGGGCACGGGCCTGGAGTTCGAGAAGCAGCTCCGGGCGGCCATGGAAGGCGGGGTGCTGCCACCTTCCATGGCGCGCACCAACGCTCGCCACCTGCCCTTGACGCCCGAGCGGCCCATGGACAAGGCGGCGCCGGAGTACAAGGACATCGGTCCGGTGCAACTGGACGTGGAGATGAGCAAGCTGGCCGAGAACAACATCATGTTCAACGCCATGGTGCAGCTCTTGAACAAGAAGTACACCCTGCTCAAGACGGCCATAGCCGATACCGGCGGGAGTCAGTAGCCATGGATTTCATCACCGGCATGGAGATCAGCGCCAGCGGCCTGTCGGCCCAGCGCACGCGCATCAACATCATCAGCCAGAACCTGGCCAACGCCTTTACCACGCGCACCCAGGAGGGCGGCCCCTACCGGCGCAAGATAACGGTCTTCAAGGCCGAGCCCTTCAAGAACCACCTGGACCGGGCCATGGACCTGCCAGAGTATCCGGCCGGCGGCGACCCTCGGAAGGGCGTCCTGGTGGAGAAGGTGGACGAGGACCCCGCGCCCTTCAAGCGCATCTACGATCCCAGCCATCCCGACGCCGACAAGGAGGGCTACGTGAACATGCCCAACGTGGAGGTGGTCACCGAGATGGTGGATTTGATCAACGCCAGCCGCTCTTACGAGGCCAACGTCACGGCGGTCAACGCCAGCAAGAGCATGGCCATGAAGGCCCTCGAAATAGGCCGCTAGGGGAGGACCTAGATGAACATCTCCCGCATCAGCGATCCGGCGGTGAACAATCTGCAAACCCCGGGCACCACCAAGCCCGAGGCCAAGACACCCACCGGGGGCAAGAGCTTCACCGACACGCTCAAGGAATCCATCGGCAAGGTGGAAGACCTGCAACAGTCCGCCGACCAGTCCATCAACGACCTGGCCACCGGGCGCACCAAGACCCTGCAC
This sequence comes from Pseudomonadota bacterium, assembly GCA_043804825.1. GTDB lineage: Bacteria > Desulfobacterota > Desulfarculia > Desulfarculales > Desulfarculaceae > JACRDC01. The sequence goes on along the minus strand of JAZDIQ010000065.1, from coordinate 3,649 downwards.
GAGACCATGATCAGCGTGGAGCAGGCCGAGCTTTCCTTCAAGATGCTCATGGCCGTGCGTGGCAAGGTGATAAACGCCTACCACGAAATCATGCGCATGCAGTTCTAGCGGCAAAGGCGGCGACAGATCATTCAGCACAGGCCCGGTTAGGGGCGCGAGGGACGAGCCATGGCGGAAGACCAGGACAAGGCCAGGGGATTGGGGATGCTCAAGGAGGCCGTGGGCGACATGCCCATGGGTCGCCGCATGGCCTTCATGGCCGGGGGCGCCCTGGTGGTGGGCGGGCTCATCGCGCTCATGTTGTGGATCAACCAGCCCGAATACCAGGTGCTCTACTCGGGTCTGGCCCAGCGCGACGCCTCCCAGGTGGTGACCAAGCTCAAGGACCTCAAGGTGCCCTACCATCTGGAGGGCGACGGCGGCACCATCAAGGTGCCCCAGGAGAACCTCTACGAGGCGCGCCTGGCCCTGGCCGGCGAGGGCATGCCCCGTGGCCAGGGCATCGGCTTCGAGGTCTTCAACAAGGTGGATATGGGCACCACCGACTTCGTGCAAAAGATCAACTACCAGCGCGCCCTGCAAGGCGAGCTGGCCCGCACCATCGCCAGCTTCGGCGAGGTGGAGGAGGCCCGGGTGCACATCGTCATGCCCCGGGACTCCCTGTTCGTGGAGGAGGAGAAGAAGCCATCGGCCGGCGTGGTGGTGCGCCTGGCCGCCGGCCGGGTCTTAAGCCCCAGCCAGATCAGCGGCATCGTGCACCTGGTGGCCTCGGCGGTGCCCGATCTCACCGACGACCGCGTGACCGTGGTGGACACCAAGGGCAACCTCATCTACCGCAAGCAGGCCGACACCCCCGACTTCGCCGCCGGGCTCACCGCCAGCCAGATGGACTACCAGCGCAATTACGAAAAGGCCATGCGCGGCAAGGTGCAGTCCATGCTGGAGGAGGTGTTGGGGCCGGGCAAGGCGGTGGTGCGCGTGGCCGCCGACATGGACTTCACCCGCACCAACATCACCCAGGACCTTTTCGACCCCGAGGCGGTGGCCATCCGCTCCGAAAGCCGCAACAGCGACACGGCCAAGAATACCGCCGCCGGCCCCGAGGGCTCGCCCGACCAGCGCTACACCCTGGCCCAGCAGAACGCCACCCCCGGCCAGAAGAGCGGCCAGCAGGGCTCGGAGAGCGCCCGCGAGGGCGAGACCACCAACTATGAGATCAGCCGCACCCAGAAGCAGATCACCCAGGCCATGGGGGGCTTGAAGCGCCTGACCGTGGCCGTGGTGGTGGACGGCCCCTACAAGGAGGAGCCCGGCGAGGGCGGCCAGACCACGCGCACCTTCACCCCCCGCACCGCCGAGCAGATGCGTCAGCTCACCGAGATCGTGCAGCGGTCCGTGGGCTTCAACCAGGGTCGCGGCGACGAGGTGACCCTGGCCAACGTGCCCTTCGCCCTGGCGCCCACGGCCGGGGTGATGTCCGGCAAGGGCTGGCAGGACTATCTCAAGGAGTTTGGCCGCCCGGCCCTGAACCTGGTCTTGGTGCTGGCCTTCCTGCTGCTGGTGGCCCGGCCCCTGGTCAAGGCCTACCTGGCCAGCCGTCCTTCCCCGGCCGAGATGGCCCGGGGCGGCGGCCCCGGCGCGCGGCGGGCCGGTCCCGGCGAGGAGTTGCCCGCCGGCGCGGAGGGGGCGGCCATGCTGGAGGATGCCCCGACCCCGCGCAAGATCACCACCCGCGAGCAGATATTGGCCCTGGTGGGTCAGGACGCCGACCGCACCACCGCCCTCTTGCGGGCCTGGATTCGTCAACCATAGCCGCCCCGCCGGCGCTGGCGGCCGGGGTATAATGTCTATCAAGGAATCGGGCCCGCGGCCCACCCCGAGCTTCAGGGAGTAGATCATGGCCTCGGCGACCGACAAGTTCAACGGCGTGCAGAAGGCGGCCATCGTCATGGTGGCCCTGGGCGAGCAGTTCACGGCCGACATGTTCAAGCGCATGGACCAGGACGAGATCCGCCGGGTGGGCATGGCCATGTCCAACGTGGACTCGGTCAACCCCGAGCTGGTGGAGGAGCTGCTACAGGAATTCCTGGGCAAGCTGAAAAGCGAGCTGGGGCCCATGATCGGCGGCGACGCCACGGCCCGCAAGGCCTTGCAGATGGCCCTGGGCGACGAGGGCGCCCGCGCCCTGATGGCCGAGCTGGACCGGGCCAAGGAGCCCATACCCTTCGAGCGGGTCAAGATGGTCGACTCCAAGACCCTGGCCGGCTTCATCCGCTCCGAGCACCCCCAGACCATCGCCGTGATCCTGGCCCATCTGCCCAAGTCCAAGGCCGCCGAGGTGGTGCGCCTGTTCCCCGAGAACCTGCAATACGAGGTGATCCTGCGGCTAAGCAACCTGGACGTCATCCCCCCGGGCATCGTGGAGGAGATCGACGCGGTGTTGCAGCGCGAGGTCATGTCCACCGAGGGACTGGAGGCCAAGCAGCTGGGCGGCGTGGAGTCGGTGGCCGAAATCCTCAACAACTGCGACAAGACCACCGAGGAGCACATCTTCAGCCGCCTGGAGGAGGACGATCCCGAGTTGGCCGAGCAGATACGCCAGCTGATGTTCGTCTTCGAGGACCTGATGAGCGTGGACGACCGCGGCATCCGCACCCTGCTCAAGGAGGTGCGCAACGAGGACCTCACCCTGGCCCTCAAGACCGCCAGCGACACCTTGAAGAACAAGATACTCTCCAACGTCAGCGAGCGCGCGGCGGCCATGATCCAGGAGGACTTGGAGGTGATGGGGCCGGTGAGAGTCAGCGAGGTGGAGCAGGCCCAGCAGAAGATCATCACCATCGCCCGCCGCCTGGAAAAGGAAGGCAAGCTGGTGATCGGCGGCAAGGGCTCCGAGGACGCCCTTGTCTAGCGACGGCCAGCCCCGGCCCTCGGCCGACCGGGTGCGGGACTTCGACCTGCCCGAGCTGGCCGGCCGGCCCGCCGGGGGCAAGAAGGACCGCCCCGTGGAGGCCGACGGCTTCATCCCCATTTACCTGCAGGAAAAGCCCGAAAACCCCCTGGAGGTGGCCCAGCGCCAGGCCGACGAGATGTTGGCCAGCGCCCAGGGCCAGGCGGCGGACATCCGCCAAAAGTCCCAGGAGGAAGGCTATCAGGCAGGCTATGCCAGCGGCCTGGAGGAGGGGCTGGTGGCCAGCAAGGCGCGCATCGAGGCGGCCTGCGACAACCTGGGCCGGGCCACGGCCGCCCTGGAGCGCGCCCGCGCCGGGGTGCTCCTGGTGATGGAGCAGGAGATCATCGCCCTGGTGCAGGCGGTGAGCGACCGCATCCTCTTGGCCCCCGGCGCCGTGGATCCGGACCTGATCCGCCGGGTGGTGCGCGAGGCCATAGGCCGGGTCAGTCAGGCCGAGCGCCTGGCCGTGCGGCTCAACCCCGACGACCTGGAGCGGGTGCGCGAGTTCCGGCCCCGGCTCTTGGAGGGCATGGGCCGCTTGAAGTACCTGGACCTCTTGGCCGACCCCGAGCTGCGCCCCGGCGACTGCCTGGTGGACGGCCCCCAGGCCCAGGTGGACGCCACCCTGGCCACCCGTCGGGGCAGGATATTCCAGCTCCTGGAAGAGACTTTCCATCAGTCCCCGCGCCTGGTTCT
>JAZDIQ010000064.1:0-5675 GCA_043804825.1 Pseudomonadota bacterium | reverse complement strand
GGGACTGGCCGCCCACCTTGACGCCGCCGGCCTTGTTGATCTCCTCCACGGCCAGCTTGACCGCGTTGAGGCTCTCCTTGCCCTCCACCACCCCCAGGGAGCTCGGCACCCCCAGCACGATGGGCTCGGCGGCGGAAGCCGCTCCGATCATGAGCAGGCTCGCGGACAAAAACATCATCAAGCACACCGCTAGCTTTTTCATACTCCCCCGCCATGTTAGGTGTCTTGGGTTGGGAATGCGCCATCCAGACCTCCCCAAAAAGCAAGATATAGGCCAGGGGCGACAATTGCGCTTAACCTATAAAAATAATTGATAATATGCAATAAAGCCGACCGCGTGGCAGCGGTTATGCCGTAACGAAAAGTTACACATTGGCGGCATAGGATTTGGGCTGGATACGTCTACGGCGGGTAACGGCTTTAATTACGATTGGTTATCTGGTGCACCCCTAAAGTGTAACCAAATGTAACTATTGCACAGATTGTAACCAAAAGAAACACTGCCGGGCTTGGCCAGGCTACTTGGCTGGTTTGACAAAAGAAGGCAGCACTATACGTCCCTCGGCGATGGACTGCGGATAGACGATGACCCGTTTCCCCGATTCCGTCCACTGGATCACGCCGGCCAGGGCCACCTCGTGGGGCTCCCCCCCGAAGACCACCTGGTGGCCCCGGTGGAAGCGCGCGCGGCCCATGGTCCCCTGGCGGTCGGTTGCCTCCAGGGCTTGGACCACCCGCCCCGCCTCCAGGGTGCCGGCCCGCTCCATGGCCTTGGCCAGAATGTACACGGATTCGTAGGCTGGGGCAGGTCCGTGACCCGACTGCACGGGCTGGCCGTACCTGGCCAGGAAGGCCGCCTGGAAGGCCGAGGCCGGGGGATACTTGGCGGTGGGCAGGTTCCCCAGCTCGTATACGACGTTTATGAGACCGGTCAGACGACCGTGCATGCTGCTCCAGGCCTGGGGGCTGACGGCGGGAGATATGAAACCGCACAGGATGGCCGGCGGCTTCATGGCGTGCCACTGTTTGACCAGTCCCATACTGGAGGGCATGTCAAACAGCGCCAGGATCACCTGCGCCCCCTGGTCCTTGATCTTGGTAAGCGACGCCGAAAAATCCTCCGACCCCTCCGCGATATTCTCCTGCCCCAATACCTGCCATCCGGCCCGGTCGAAGTACAGCTTGATCATCAAGGAGGCCGTGGAGCGCGACCAGGCCACGTCCTGGTTGAGGATGAAGACCTTCTGGAACCCGAACTTCTGCCTGAGGAGCTTCATGGTCTCGATGAGGTAGACCACCAGGTACTTGGAGTTGATGCCCACCCGGAATATGTATTTGTATTTTGCATTGCTAAGTATCTTGGCGTCCACCGCCGGCGACATGGCGATGCAGACCATGGTAGGTATCTTCTTCTCGGCCAGGAGGTCCATGGCTTCCAGGAGGACCTCGGAACGGAAAGGCCCGACCACGATGGCCTGAGGTTTGACCCCCTCCAGAAAGGCCCGCAACTTGGCCACGGCCTCCTTGGGCGGGTGCCCCGGCTGGACATCGTTGAGGTCATAGGGCACCACGCGGAGCGTGCGGCGGCGGCTCCCGATGCGCACGCCGCCGGCCTGGTTGATCTCGCTCACCGCCAGCTCCACCGCGCGCAGACTCTCGGCCCCTTCCATGGTGGCCAGAGAGGTGGGCACGCCCAGAATGACGTCATCCGCCCCCCGGGCCGCCCCCGGGGCCATGGCCAGCCAGGCGGCCAGACAGATGGCCGTGGCCACTACCCGCCAGGGCATCAGTTGGCCTCGCCGCCAGGATCGGCGCCCTCGCGTATGCCCAGGCGCTCCATCTTTTCATAAAGCCCCTTGCGCGAGATACCCAGCATCTTGGCGGCCCAGGTCTTGTTGCCCCGGCATTGTTTCAGGGTGTTGATGATCAGGTCGGTTTCCATGTCCTTGAGGGTGCAACCCTGGCCAAGGGAGGCGTCCAGGTGTTTAAGGTTCACAGGACCGGCCGCCGTGCGCGTCTTGCGGGCCACCTTGCTGGAAAGGTCCTCCTCTGTCAGGTGCGTCCCCTTGGACAGAATCACGGCCCTGGCCAAGCAGTTCTTCAGCTCGCGCACGTTGCCTGGCCAGGAGTAGTCCATGAGGATGCGCATGGCCAACGGGGAAACGCCCAGCACCGGCTTAAGATATCTGCGGGAGTAGTGGGTGATGAAATAGTCCACCAAAAGAGGAATGTCCTCCACCCGCTGGCGCAGGGGTGGTATCTGGATGGAGATGACCTCGATCCGGTAGAGCAGGTCGATCAAAAAGCGGCCCGAGAAGATGTTGGCCTCCAGGTCGGCGTTGGTGGCCGTCACCAGGCGCACGTCCACCCGCCGGGACTTGTTGGACCCCACCGGCTCGAAGGTGCCGTCCTGCAAGAATCGCAGGAGCTTGGATTGAAGGGCCAGGGACATGTTGCCGATCTCGTCCAGGAACAAGGTGCCGCCATGGGCCAGTTCCAAGCGGCCCTTTCTTTCAGCCAAGGCCCCCGTGAAGGCCCCCTGCACATAGCCGAAAAGCTCGGCCTCCAGGAGGGTTTCGGTCAAGGCCGCGCAGTTGATGCACACCATGGGCTGGTCGCGACGGTTGGACTCCTGGTGCAGGCTGTGGGCCAGGAGTTCCTTGCCTGTGCCGGTTTCCCCGGTTATCAGCACCGAGGCGTCGGTGGGACCCACCGTGCGCACCAGCTCGAAAATGTCGCGCATGGCCGAGCTGGCCCCCAGGATGCCATGGAAGGAGTTTTCTTGCCGGACCTGGCGGTGCAGGCTGGCCAGTTCGCGACTCATCTCCTCCTGGCGGCAGGCTTTATCCAGGGTGATGGGCAATTCCTCGAAGTTCAGGGGCTTGATCAGATAATCGGTGACGCCCTCCTTGAGGGCCATGACCGCCGACTGCACCGAAGCGTAGGCGGTCATGATGATGAAGGGCGGCACGGGCTGTTTCTGGGCCAGGCGGCGATAGAGCTCCAAGCCGGTCATGCCGGGCATTTTCAGATCGGCCAGCACCACGTCTATGCTCTCCTGCTGCTCGAAAACCTCCAGCGCCTCCTGGCCGCTGGAAGCCTTGAAGACGCGATAGCCGTTGTCGGCCAAGAACAGCATCAGCACCTTCAAGGTGTTGATCTTGTCGTCGACCACCAGAATGGTTTTTTGCGCGGTCACCGCCATCTACGCCATCCCTGGCCTTCCCAGGGGAAGGATCAAAGTAATCTTGGTCCCGCCGCCCGGTCGGCTTCCCAGGCTCAAGGAGCCGCCATGGCCTTCCATGATGCCCAGGCTCAGAGGGAGCCCCAAGCCGGTGCCGTCCTCCTTGGTGGTGAAGAACGGGTCCAACACGTTGGGTAGGTTTTCCTGGCTGATTCCAGGGCCATCATCCTCCAGTACCACCCGCGCCTGGCTTGGGCCGTCCTGGGTCAATAGGCTGGTGGCAAAGCTGATCTCTCCGCCTTGATCGCCCATGGCCTCCATGGCGTTGATAATCAGGTTCAGGAGTACCTGCTCGAGCTGGTGGGTGTCTAGCCACACCTCCGGCAGGGCGGGGTCCAAGTAGTTGCGAAAACTGACATGACCCTGGGCCGCCTCGTCGGCCAGCAGCCGCTGGGTGCCCAGGATTATCTCGTTCAAGTCCACGGCCTCCAGCTTGGGTGGAGACTGCTTGGCAAAGTAGAGGAAGTCGGTAACCACCCGGTTTAGACGGTCTATCTCCTCGGAGACCAACTGGGTGTATTGTTGGATCAGCGGTTCAGAGGCCCAGCGTTGCTGCAAATGGACCATGGCGCCCTTCATGGCGTTCAGGGGGTTCCTGATTTCGTGGGCCACGCCGGCCGACAGCCTTCCCAGGGAGATCAGCTTTTCCGAACGAACCAGCTCCTGCTGGATTCGCGAGAGATTGCTTACCATGAGGTTGAAAGATCGGGTTAGGTCTCCCAGCTCGTCACGGGACCGCACGGGGATCTCCTGGTCCAGGTCGCCGGCGGCCATGCGCTGCGTGGCGGCCACCAACCGGCGCACAGGACGCAGGAGGTTGTAGGAGAGGATCGAAACCCCCAAGAGGGTGGCGATAAGGGCGAAAACCACCACCTGGATCACCTTGCCCCGGATGACACCGGCCTCGCGACCGAATTCCTCCATGGGGATGGTTACGGCCAGCGACCAACCCATGGTGGGAATGGGGGCGTACGCCGCCACCTTGCGCTGTCCCTCGAAACTATAAACCGTCCATCCGGTCCGGCCGGCGATCATGTCGCCGAGCATCTGTCGCAAGGCCGGGTCGTCGATTGTGTCCAGACCCATCCGATAGGGAGCGTAGGCGGGATGGGCCAGCACCTTGCCGGCGTGGTCGACCAGGAACGAGTAGCCCTCCTGTCCCACATGGATGGCCCGCACGATCTGGCTTATTTTCCCGAAGTCCAGATCTATGACCACCACCCCCGCCAGTTCGCGCCACCCGGTGAAGAAGGGCTTGGCGGAGTAAACCAGCCAGCTTCCGTCCCCGGCGCTTTTGACCGGGCCGGAGAGGTGGATGTCCTGGGGACCCAGGGCGCTGGCCTTCAGGAAATAATCGGCCTGCCCGCTATCGGCTTGCTTGGCCTTGGACTCTCCTCGGCCCACGTCGATGATTTCCCCGCCTTGGCGGTTGAGAAAACGGATGCGGGCATACTCCGGAGTCCGGGCAAGGATATCCCTGAACAGCTTCTCCAAATTTTCGAGGTTGAATTCAGCCTCGGCCTGGAGCCGGAAGAGTCGCGCCAGGTGGAAGTCCTCCAACACCGGCGAGGCGGCTATAGTCCCCAGGTCCGCTCGGCATTTTTGGAAAACAGCGTTGATCTTCTGGGCGGTGGCGTCAACCTGGACCATCTGCTCCTGGCGCACCAGGCGGTTGACCCGCTCCTCGGAGGCCTGGATGGAGAAGTATCCCACCAACGCGATGGGGACGCATACCAGGGGTATGATGAACAATAGCAGCTTGATGACAATGGATATGCGTACGCGCAAGCGCCGATAACCTGATTAAATATTTGGTATGTTGTCCCTTAGCCCGACTTGTACCCCAGGGAAATCTTATATTCCAGCCTCCCCACGGACAAGACCAATATTGAGTTTATGGCCGATGCACGGCAACCACCACGATAGCGTGTTTTTATACTTTAGCTGAAGTTAGATGCCGTTGCGCCAAGCCGTGTCGGTTTATGGCGCCAATTTTTCTGAGGTGGGGCATCGCATTTCATGTGCGTCAAGCCTCAGAAGCGTTGACGTGTCCAAAGCTGGCACGGGATGCGAAATCCACCCTCGGCGGCTCCCTGCCAAGTCTGGGGACAGCCCTCACCCCTCCTGCCCAGTTTTTCCTTCCGCCTTCCCCTTGCTCGCCACTGCCAGCAGCCCCAGCCATTTCTCTGTCTCTCCCGCCGCCAAGTCTTGATAGAACAGCTCCAGCTTGACGGGGTTGCCCATCCACTCCCCGCCAATTTTGTTGATGGGCATGCCGGGGTAGTCCCGCTTGTGCTTGAGCAAGGTGGGCTCGGAGTAGCCCACGTAAGCGCTAATAGCCTTCATTCCGTTCAGGATATTGGCCTTTACCATCTGCTATGACTCCTTGTCAGGGGTTGGCTGTTTTCTTCGTGGCCGGCCTCGGACTCCG
>JAZDIQ010000063.1:0-18319 GCA_043804825.1 Pseudomonadota bacterium | reverse complement strand
CGTGCTCTCCCGCGACGTCAAGAAGCCCAAGCCGGTGGAGGATTACCTCAAGATCCAGCGCCGCTTCCGCCACCTCAAACCAGAGGACATCGCCGTCATCCAAAAGCGCGTCGACCAAGACTGGGAGCGACTTATGGCCCTCGTAAAAGCCACAAATCCAGAGGCGGCCGCTGAATGATAGAATCGCCCAGGCTCGCTGCTTGAGCCGACGGTTAATTTAAACAAACGTCCCCGAGTTGGAGGAATCCTCATGCTGCAAAAAATCACCGTGATCGGCGCCGGCAACGTAGGCGCCACCTGCGCCCAGCGCGCGGCGGAAAAAGAACTGGCCGACGTGGTGCTGGTGGACGTGGTGGAGGGCATGCCTCAGGGCAAGGGTCTGGACCTTTGCGAGGCCGCTCCCATCGAGAAGCATGACGCCCGGGTCACCGGCGCCAACGCCTACGAGGCCACGGCAGGCTCCGACGTCATCATCGTCACCGCCGGCATCGCCCGCAAGCCGGGCATGAGCCGCGACGACCTGATCAAGACCAACGCCGGCATCGTACACAAGGTGGTGAGCGAGGCGGCCAAGCAGTCGCCGAACGCCGTGTTGATCATCGTCAGTAACCCCCTGGACGCCATGTGCCACGTGGCCTTGAAGGCCAGCGGCTTCCCCAGCGAGCGGGTCATCGGCATGGCCGGCGTGCTGGACTCGGCCCGTTTCCGCTACTTCATCGCCGAGGCCCTGGACGTCAGCGTTGAGAACTGCCACGCCTTTGTTCTTGGCGGACACGGCGACACCATGGTGCCCCTGCCCCGGCTCTCCAACGTCAGCGGCATCCCGCTGCCCGAGCTCTTGCCCGCCGACAAGATCGCGCAATTATGCCAGCGCACCGCCCAGGGCGGCGCCGAGATAGTGGCCCTCTTGAAGACCGGCAGCGCCTACTACGCCCCGGCCTCGGCGGCGGTGGAGATGGCCGAGGCCATCCTGAAGGACAAGAAAAAGGTGCTGCCCTGCGCGGCCTACCTCACCGGCCAATACGGGTACAACGATCTGTTCATCGGCGTGCCCACCAAGTTGGGCAAGGGCGGCGTGCTCAAAGTGATGGAGATCGCGCTTACCGCCGAGGAGAAGGCCGCCCTGGACAAGAGCGCCGAGGCCGTGCGCGGCCTGGTCAAGACCCTGGGCGAGTTGGGCTTCTAATCCACAAACCCGCTGTTTCCAGCGGCCGCCATGGAGTCACCCCCGCGTGCTGGACTTTGCACCATGCCTGCGCTACACCTCGGACTCATCCTCGATATGTCCGACTCCGCGGCTTCGTCTCCCCAGTTCTGCCAAAGCGCCCCAGGGATTATGACGATTGTCGGAACCCAGGGACCCGAATGAAAAAGCGTACCCGCCCGGCGCCGGCCAAGACACCGGTGCCGGGCGGGAGCGCCCCCAGCTTTAGCGTGAACCGTATTCTTTCAAAAAGGAGCAGGGAGGATGGGCAAATATCAAGAGGTGTTCAACCGCAGCATCCAGGATCCCGCGGGATTTTGGGGGGAAGCCGCCGAGGCGATCAGTTGGTACAAAAAGTGGGATAAGGTCCTGGATGACAGCAACGCGCCCTTTTATAAATGGTTCGTGGGCGGCGAGTTGAACACCTGCTACAACGCCCTGGACCGCCACGTGGAAGGCGGCCGCGCCGACCAGTTGGCGGTGATCTACGACAGCCCGGTGACCGACACCATCCAGCGCTTCACCTACCGCCAGTTCCTGGACGAGGTCAAGCAGGTGGCCGGCGCCTTGAAGGGCATGGGCGTGGGCAAGGGCGATACCGTGGTGGTCTACATGCCCATAGTGCCCCAGGCCCTGATGGCCATGCTGGCCTGCGCCCGCCTGGGTGCCATCCACTCCGTGGTCTTCGGCGGGTTCGCGCCCAAGGAACTGGCCATCCGCATAGACGACGCCAAGCCCAAGGTGATGATCAGCGCCTCCTGCGGCATCGAGGGCAAGAAGATCATCGCCTACAAGCCCCTTCTGGACAAGGCCATCGAGCTGGCCAGCCACAAGCCCGAAAAGTGCCTGATCTTCGCCCGCCCGCAGGTGAAGGCCGAGCTGATCCCCGGCCGCGACTTCGATTGGGAAGAGACGGCCAAGGCCGCCGCGCCGGCCGACTGCGTGCCGGTCAAGTCCACCGACCCCCTGTACATCCTCTACACCTCCGGCACCACCGGCCTGCCCAAGGGCATCGTGCGCGACAACGGCGGCCACGCCGTGGCCCTCTACTGGTCCATGAAGAACATCTACGACGTGGCCCCCGGCGACGTCTACTGGGCCGCCTCGGACGTGGGTTGGGTGGTGGGCCACTCCTACATCGTCTACGCGCCCCTGATCTATGGCGCCACCACCATCGTCTACGAGGGCAAGCCCGTGGGCACCCCCGACCCCGGCGCCTTCTGGCGGGTGATCAGCCAGCACGGAGTCAAGGTGCTCTTCACCGCGCCCACGGCCTTTAGGGCCATCAAGCGTGAGGACAGCAAGGGCGAGTACCTGCAAAAATACGACATCAGCAACTTCAAGTATCTGTTTCTGGCCGGCGAGCGCACCGACCCCGACACCTACCACTGGGCGGTGGACCTCTTGAAGCGTCCGGTGATCGACCACTGGTGGCAGACCGAGACCGGCTGGGCCATCGCCGGCAACTGCCTGGGCATCGAGCATCTGCCGGTGAAGGCCGGCTCGCCCACCAAGGGCGTGCCGGGCTACGACGTGCGCATCCTGGGCGCCGACGGCCAGGAGGTCCCCCGGGGCAATCCCGGCGTGGTGACGGTCAAGCTGCCCCTGCCCCCCGGCACCCTGCCCACCCTGTGGAACGCCGACGACCGCTACCTGCAAAGCTACACCAAGGTCTACCCGGGGTTTTACTTCACGGGTGACGAAGGCTTCATGGACACCGAAAGCTACGTGTACATCATGGGTCGCGTGGACGACGTGATCAACGTGGCCGGCCACCGCCTCAGCACCGGCGCCATGGAGGAGGTCATCGCCCAGCACCCCGATGTGGCCGAGTGCGCGGTGATCGGCGCGGCCGACGATTTCAAGGGCCAGTTGCCGGTGGGCTTCGTGGTGCTCAAGGTCGGGGTGGAGCGCGCCCCCGAGGACATCAAGAAGGAACTGGTGCAGATGGTGCGCGATCAGATCGGCGCCGTGGCCAGCTTCAAGGAGGCCACCATCGTGCCCAGGCTGCCCAAGACGCGCTCCGGCAAAATCCTGCGCGGCACCATGCGCAAGATCGCCGACGCGGCCTCCTACACCGTGCCCTCCACCATCGACGACCCCACCAGCCTGGATGAGATCAAAGACGCCCTGGTGGGCATTGGCTACGCCAAGCCCCAGCCGTAGCCGTACCTTGCCGTGATCAAACCCGCGCGCCCAGGCCAAGGCCTGGGCGCGCGGGTTCTTGCCTGGCCTCGGCGTGGCCGTTGATTTCCATTGACCGCACCTGCTGGCCTGGGGCAACCTCAAAAAGCCGCGAACGGGTTCACCCTTGCCAGGATTAGCATGCCCCAGTGGTGGCAAAATCTCCCCGGCGCCTGGCGGCGTGGGGCCTATCTGACGGCCCTGCTGCTGGCGCTGCACCTGTCGGTCTGGCCCCTGGTCTGGCGCCTGGTCATCGTGCCCAGCGCCGGGGAGACTCCGCCTGGCCTGCGCGTGGAGGAGCGCGCCCTGACGGCCCCGCACGGGCCGCCCCATAGGACCTGGCGCGCCGGTCCCCAGGACCTGGCCTTGGAACGGCCCCGCGTTCAGGCCTCGGCCCTGGCCGTCTGGCGGGTGCCGGTGTCCGGGGTCTATGGCCTGCGCCTGGCGGCCGACGATTTCGCCAGTCTGAGCTTGGACCGCCGTCTGCTCATCGAGCAACCCGAGATAGCCAGCGACTTCAACCAGGCCGAAGGCATGGCCTTCCTGGAGGCCGGCCCCCACCTGCTGCGGCTGAGTTTGACCAATCTCGATGGCCGGGGCTGGTTGCGCCTCCAGGCGCGCCCCCCCGGCGAGGAACATTGGCGAGAACTGCCGCCCGCTCAACTGCGCCCGCCGGATTTGGGCAACCTGGATTTCTGGCTGGGCCTGGTGGCTTGGCTGGAGGGCCTGTGCCTGTGGGGGCTGTGGGGATCGTTGCTGGCCTTGCCGCTGCTGCTCCTAGGTTGGCCGCGGGGGGACGGGGCGGACGGCCAGCGGGCGGCCCTGGCCAGGCGGCTGCTCAAGGCCCTGACCCTGGCCTGGGTGGCGCTGCCGGCGATTGTGGCCTTGGCCCGGCGCTGGCCGGCGCGTGTGGACTGGCCCTATCTGACCACCTACGGCCCGGACCTGCGCTTGCCCGCCCTGGGGCTTATGGTCTACGCATTGTTTATCGGCCTGGCGGTGCATCTAGCGGTGCGTACCTGGCGGCGGCGCCTGTTATGGGGCGGGCTCTTGCTGGGCCTGGTGGCCACGCGCGTCTACGCCTGGCCCTATTCCATGCACTGCGGGCTGCACGCCGACTGGGCCTCCTTCGCCGGCTTCTTCGAAAAGTTTTATGATCTATTTTCGCGGCACCACCTGGCCAGCCAGGCCAGCCTGAGCGACATTGTGTCCTACCTGATCGACGTGGCGCGCAACCTCTACGTGGGCTATCCCTCGGGCTGTTTCAGCTTCCCAGCCTTCTTGATGGGCGCCGCCGGCCTGGCCGCCCAGGCGGCGTTGAGCGGCAGCGGAGCCGTGAGCGGCTTTTCCATGGTGGGGCACTTCCTGGGGCCAGCCTTCAACCTGGCCTATGCCCTGCTACTGGCTCTCCTGGGCCGGCGCTACCTGTGGCGGGAGGGCGAGGATGGCTGGTCCTGGTGTCTGGGGCTCTTGCTGTGCCTGCTGCCCACGCACATCTACCTGGGGGCCAACATCACCTACAACCTGTTGGCCGACGCCCTGCACCTGGCCTTGCTGCTGGCGGGGCTGGCTTTCATGGAGCGCTGGCAGGCCCTGCTGGCCCCAAGGGGCGTTGCGGGCGCGCCGGGGCAGGACAGCCCTTGGCGGCCGCTTGTGAGGTGGGGCCTGCTTTGCGGCCTGCTCCTGGGCCTGTGCCTGGCCACCAAGCTGGTCTTCCTGCCGGCCTTGCTGACGCTCCTGGTTTACACCGGCGCCTTGATGTGGCGCTATCGCCAGGGCAGGCCGGCCCTGGTTTGGGGGGCGCTGCCGGGCTCGCTCTTGGCCGTGCTGGCCCTGGGCGGCGCGGTCTACGGCCTGATCATCATCAGGAATGTGCTGAACGTGCCCGGATTCTGGCGGCTGTTGTTGGCCATGACCGGCGACAACACCGGCTTATCCCTGAGCAAGGTGGGCCTGTGGCGCTGCCTGGAGATATTTATCCAGGACCTTTTGTGCCCCAACCTGGGCCATGCCGGCACCCTGGCCGGCGGCCTGGGCCTGGCACTCTTGACCTGGCGCGCCCTCAAGGGCCGCGGCCTGGCCCTGACCATGGTCTGGCTGTGGGCGGTGCTCTGCCTGGGCCTTAACCTGCTCTCCGGGTCCATGCTCTTGATGTTCAACGCCATGCCGCGCTCGTCCATGGTTCTGGGCCTGTGGCTGGCCCTGGGCCTGTACCTGGTCAAGGCCTTGTGGGATTGGGCAACCCCCCGGCTGGGTCGGCTGGCGCGGGTCTGGTTAAAAGGTCTGCTGGTGGGAGCCCTGGGCCTGGAACTGGCCCTGGCCGGCCTTTGCCTGTTGGTGATGTATGGGGCGGGCGCCCCCCGCTGGCAGGCCGAGGGCTTTTTGCGCACCCTGGCCGGCTCGTCAAAGAGCGTGGCCTCGGTGATGTTTATCGGCCATGGCGATGATCCCAACACCGTGTTGGGCCGCCAGGTGATATTCAAGGACCTGCGCCGCCGGGCCGGTGAACTCGGCGGGTTGGACAACTGCCGGCGCATCATCGCGGAGACGGGGGCCGACTACTGGCTGCTCACCAGTTACGAGGCCTTTTTCCTGGGGCGCCACCAGGCCGATGCCCAGGCCCTGGTCCAGGCCCTGGGCGAGGCCGGCTATGTCCTGGAGCGCCGCTGCCAATCCCGGCCCTTTGCCGGCCGGCCCTGGCTGCAAGACGCCTACCAGCATTTTCTGGGGCCCCTGATGGGCGGCCCGGTCAGGGGAGGCGCGCAAGAGCCGGACCACGTGGATATCTATGCCAGGGTTGCGAGCAAGGAGGCGGGGCCGGGGCCGCGCTGAGCAGGCCGGGCCTAGGCCTGGCGGCCGGCCAAGAGGCGGGTGAGCAGGCGGTCCAGGGAGGAGGCGAAGCGGTCCTTGTCCTTGCGCGAAAAGGGCGCCGGACCGCCCAGGTCCTGGCCAGTCTCGCGCAGGGCCATGGCGAAGTCGCGGTAGGACAGGCGCTCGCGCACGTTCTCGGCGGTGTAGAGTTCGCCGCGCGGGTTCAGGGCCACGGCGCCTTTTTCCACCACCAGGGCCGCCAGGGGCAGATCGCCGGTCACCACCAGGTCGGCCTGGTCCACCTGCTCGACGATGTGGCGGTCGGCGCTGTCCAGGTCCCGGGGCACCACCACGCTGGTAATCAGGGGCGAGCGATGCTGGGCCAGGGGCCGGTCGGCCACCATGACCACGGCCAGACGCAGGCGCTCGGCGGCGCGAAAGACCAAGTCCTTCACCGGCCGGGGGCAGCCGTCGGCGTCGATCCAGATTTTCAAGGCAGAGTCCTCTCGCGGGTCTTGGCGGCGTTTATGCTCAACCGCGCAGGCGTTTCTTCAGCTCGCGGATCAAGGCCAGGCAGACCTGGTTGGCGTCGGCCACCAGGCCCACGTCGGCCATCTGCATCATCACCGCGCCTGGGTTCTTGTTCACGGCCACGGTGAACGGCGTGCCACTGATGCCGGCGGTGTGCTGGATGGCCCCCGACACGCCGAAGGAAAACAGCACCTGGGGCTTGATCTGACGGCCGGCCTGGCCCACCAGGGTGCCTTCCTCGCTCCAGTTGGCATAGACCACCGGCCGGGTGGCCCCCACCTGCCCGCCCAGGAGGCGGGCCAGTTCCTGGAGGTTGCGGAACTTCTTCTTGCTGCCCATGCCGCGCCCGCCGCAGACCACCACATCGGCGTTCTCCAGGGCCTGCTCGCGGGGGGGCAAGCGCTCGGATTTCAACACCCGCACCCGCTCCGGGGGCAGGCCCGGGGGCAGGGGCAGCCACTCCACCGGGGCGGTGCGCTCATAATCATGGGGCAGTTCCTGGAAGGTGCCCGGCCGCACGGTGGCCATCTGGGGCCATGTGCGGGGGATGACGATCTCGGCCAGGAGGTTGCCGCCGAAACCGGGCGCCGTCTGCACCAGGCGGCCCTGGCCGTCGATGGCCAGCTGCACGCAGTCGGCGGTGAGCCCGGTGCCCAGGCGCTTGGCCGCCCGCGCGGCCAACTCGCGGCCAAAGCTGGTGGCCCCCACCAGGATCACCCGGGGCTTTCTTTCTTGGGCCAGGCCCACCATCAGGCGGGTGTAGGTCTCGCTCTGGTAGTTCTGCAGGCGGGGATCGTCCAGGGCCAGCACCCGATCGGCGCCGTGGGCCACGTACTCTCCCACCCACTCCTGCAATTGGTGCCCCATGACCACGGCGCAGAGCTCGCCGCCCAAGGCGGCGGCCAACTCGCGCCCCCGGGCCAGGAGTTGCAGGGTCACCCGGTTCTGAAAATAGTTGCGGTAGTCCCCGAAGACCCAGACGTCCTGGCCGGATGGGCGGGCCATGGCTGGCTCTGATTGCATCACGGAATTGGCCATGCCCTTACTCCTCGCTGGCCAGGTCCTGGCCGATGAGCCCGCCCAGGCGGTCGCCGTAGCGATCGAACAGCTCCTGCACGCTTTTCTTGACCGCGCCGGTGAGCAGCAGGCCCTTTTTCTGGGCCGCCGGGGAGTACACCCGCAGGATTTGCCCGGCCGAGCCGGCCACGCCCACCTTGGCCGGATCGGCGCCGATGGCCGCCGCGTCCAGGCGGCCCACCGCGCCCTGGGCAAAGGCCCTCTCCAGGCCGCCCAGGGAGGTCTCGCGGGGCAGGAACTCCTGGGTGGTGATGGTCAAGAGCGCCGGCAGGTCCAGGGCCAGGGTCTCCAAAAAGTCGTCGCTCACCCGGCGCACGGTCAGCGTGCGGCCGGCCAACTCCAGGTGCTCCACGTTGAAAGCCGCCGGCAGGTCCAGTTCCTCGGCCAGTTGGGGACCCACCTGGCCGGTCTCGCTGTCGGTGGTATGGCAGCCCAACAGCGCCAGGTCAAAGTCAGGCAGCACGCTCTGTATGGCCCGGGCCAGGGTGTGGGAGGTGGCCAGGGTGTCGGCCCCGGCCAGGCGCGGGTCGCTGAGCAGAAAGGCCTGATCGGCACCCAGGGCCAGGGCCTCGTAGAGCACTTCCTCGGCCTGGGGCGGACCCATGCTTAAAGCCGTGATCTGGCCGCCGTGGGCTTGCTTGAGCCTCAAGGCAGCCTCCAGGGCGTGCTTGCAGGCCGGGTTCATCATGCCCTCGGCCTGGCCACGCATGAGCCGGCCGGTCTTGGGGTCCCAGGGCAGCTCGGTGACCATGGGCACCTGTTTGAGGCAGACGACGATCTTCATGCGCTTCAGGCCTTTCCCCCCGGCTGGGCCAAAAGGCCGCGGGCGATGACCAGGCGTTGTATCTCGCTGGTGCCTTCGTATATCTCGGTGACCTTGGCGTCGCGGTACAGGCGCTCCACCTCGTATTCCTTGCTGTAGCCGCAGCCGCCGTGAATCTGCACCGACAGGTTGCTCACCTCCCGCGCCACCCGCGAGCAGAAGAGCTTGGCCATGGCCGCCTGGCTGCCGAAGGGCTGGCCCGCGTCCTTGACCGCGCAGGCGCGGTAGAGCAACAGACGCCCGGCGTCCACCTCGGTGGCCATATCGGCCAGGTAGTTCTGTATGGTCTGGAAGCTGGCGATGGCCCGGCCGAACTGCTGGCGCTCCTTGGCGTACTTCAGCCCCGCCTCCAGGGCGGCCTGGGCGATGCCCAGGGCCTGGGCGGCGATGCCCAGGCGGCCGGTGTCCAGGGCCGTCAGCCCGATCTTGAGCCCGTCGCCGGGCCGGCCCAAGAGGTTGGCCCCCGGCACCCGGCAGTCCTCCAGAAAGATGGAGGAGACCGGGTTGCAACGCATGCCGGCCAACTCCTCGATCTCGCCCACGCTGAACCCCGGCCGCTCTTTCTCCACCATCAGCACGCTGGCGGCTTTCTGCTTGGCCCCGGGGTCGCTGACCACGAACATCAGGGCCAGGCCGCAGACCCCGCCGTTGGTGACGAATATCTTGGTGCCGTTGACGATATAGTCGCCGCCCTGGGGCGTGGCCAGGGTCTCCACGCCGCCGGCGTCAGAGCCGGCGTTGGCCTCGGTCAGGCAGAAGGCCCCGATGCGCCGGCCCTCGATCAGCTCCGGGGCCAGGCGCCCTATCTGCTCCTGGCTGCCGAAGCGCAAGAGCGGATACAGGGCCACGCTGTTGTGCACCGACACGCACAGCCCCACCCCGGCCGAGACGCGGCTGAGCTCCTCGATGACGATGGCGTAGCTGATGGTGTCCAGGCCGGCGCCGCCCAAGTCCGGCGGGGCCTGGATGCCGAAGTATTGCAGGGGGCGCATGGCCTCCACCACCTCCCAGGGGAAGCGGGCCTGGTGGTCGATCTCGCTGGCGATGGGGCCTATGACCCCCTCGGCGAACTCGCGCACCGATTTGCGCAGCACCTTGTGCTTGAGGCAGGGATTTAGTTCCACCTGTCACCTCTGGCGGCCCGGGCGGGGACGGCCAGGGATCAACGCGCCGGCCGCGCCCCAGGCCCAGGCCTGTGGGGGTTCAACGTGGGGATTATACTTCGTCGCGGCGGGGATGCCCAGGGGCGGGGCGGCGGCGGGGCGGATTCGCCCCAAACGGGGGGTCAGGCCGCAAGGCAAGACGGGCGGGGATAAACCCCGCCCCTACACCAAGAAAAAGCATCGCCACGTTACTCTTGATGTAGGGGCGGGGTTTATCCCCGCCCGTGAATTTCCAGGATCATGGACTCGACGGGAGCCGGCGGCCCCGGCCTGGGGCACAACCTCTCCCGACCCGTTTAGGCCCTGTGGCGGGCACGCCACCTAGATCTTGCGTTCGCGGTCCTCCCAGTACTGGTCGCGCACCTTGCGCCTGAGGAGTTTGCCCGAGGCGCTCTTGGGCAACTGCTCCCACATCTCCACGGTCTTGGGCTTCTTGTAGCCGGCCAGGTGCTGGCCGCAGAACTCGATGATCTCCTTGGCCGTGGCCGCCTGGCCCTCCTTGAGCACCACCACGGCGCGCACCGCCTCGCCCCAGTAGTCGTCGGGCACGCCCACCACGGTGGCCTCCAGCACGGCCGGGTGCTGGTAGAGCACCTCCTCCACCTCGCGGGGGTAGATGTTTTTGCCGCCGCTGATGATCAGGTCGTTCTTGCGGTCCACGATGAAGACGTAGCCCTCGGGGTCCAGGTAGCCCATGTCGCCGGTGTAGAGCCAGCCCTGGCGCACGCGCTCGGCCGTGGCCTCGGGCATCTGCCAGTAACCCTTCATCATGGCCTGGCCCTTGACGATGATCTCGCCCACCTGGCCGTTTTGCACATCCTGGCCCAGGGGGTCCACCACGCGCACCTGGTAGTCCAGCACCGGTCGGCCGGCCGAGGCCAGGCGACCCACCTTCTCCGGCGCGCCCTCCACCACGTGGTCCTCGGGCAGCAGGATGGTGGTCAGGGGGCCGGTCTCGGTGGCGCCGTACTGCTGGCAGAAGCCGCAGCCGAAGCGGCCGAAGGTCTTCATGGATTTTTTCAAAAGCTCCACGGGCATGGGCGCGCCCACGTAGAAGATGCGCTTCAAGGTGCTTAAATCCACGCGCTCCATCTCCGGGCTGTGCACCATGGCGTTGATCATGGTGGGCACCAGGAGGCAGCAGGTGATGCGCTGTTCCTGCAACATGCGCAATGCGCCGGCGGGCTCGAAGTGGGTGGGATAGATCACCGTGGTGTTGGGCACGAAGAAGCAGCGGCCGATGTTGTCCTCGAAAGAGACGTGGTACATGGGCGTGACCACCAGCACCCGCTCGCCGTAGCCGATCTTGTTCTCGATCACCCCGCTGATGGAGGTGGTCACCAGGTGCTCGTGGGTGCGCATGGCTCCCTTGGGGTTGCCGGTGGTGCCGGAGGTGAAGTAGATGCTCATGATGTCCTGGGGCAACACCTCCACCGCCGGCTCCTGGTCGCCGGCGCCGGCCAGCAGCTTCTCGTAGTCAGCCGCCCGCGCCCACTGGGGCGAGCCCAGGTTGATGTAGTGCTCCACCGTGTTGAGCTTGTCGGTCAGGTCCCGCACCTTGGCCTCGTACTGGGGCCCGAAGAACAAAAAGCGCGGGGCGGAGTAGTTGACCAGATCGGCCATCTCGCGTTCGGTGAGCAGGTTGTTGTAGGGGCAAATGATGCCGCCGGTCTTGGCGGCCGCGAAATACAGCTCCAGAAACTGCGGGCAGTTCTGGCTTACGAGCCCCAGGCGCTCGCCCTTCTTGAGGCCCTGGGCCAACAGCGCCTGGGCCAGGCGGTTGACCCGCTGGTTGAACTCCTGGTAGGTCCAGGACTCCTCGCCGCAGACCACCGCCGTCTGGGCGGGGAATTTGCCCGCCGCCCGCACCAACATGTCTCCTACGGTCATGTCCACTGCCTCCTTGCTGGTCGAGATGCCACTGCCAGGGCTGGCCGGCCCCGGCGGGCGCGGCGAGGGCGGTGCTAACCGCCCGGCTAACCGCCGCGCCGCTGCTAGCTGGTTTTACTGGCGCATGCGCATGGTCTGGATCATGCCCGGGCAAGGAGGCTAGGCAGACCGGTTTATTTTTCCCGCTGCTCGTCGGTCCCTGGGCCGCCGCTCATCCCAGGATGGTGCGGGCCACGATGAGCTTTTCGATCTCCTTGGCCCCCTCGTAGATCTCCAGAATCTTGGCGTCGCGGTAGAGGCGCTGCACGCGGAACTCGTCGAGATAGCCGTAGCCGCCGTGCATCTGCAGGGCCTCGTCGGCGGCCTGCACCGCCCCCTGGGCCGAGAACCATTTGGCCATGGCGATCAGGCCGTGATCCACCTTGCCCTGGTCCACCAGCCAGGCCGCGTTGTAGTACAGGCCCCGGGCGGCCCGCATGCGCGTGGCCATCTCGGCGATTTTGAACTGGGTGGCCTGGAAGGAGGCCAGAGGCTGGCCGAACTGGCGGCGGTTCTTGACGTGGCGCACGCTGTCTTCCAGGCAGGCCCGCATCAGGCCCACGCCCTGGGCGCAGATGTGCAGGCGGGTGCGGTTGAAGAACTCCATGAGCTGGGCGAAGCCCCGCCCCTCTTGGCCCACCAGGTTTTCCTGAGGCACGCGCACCTCGTTGAAGGCCATCTCCGTGGTGTCGGAGGCGCGGATGCCCAGCTTGCCCTTGAGTTTGGTCGCCGAAAATCCGGGGCGGTCGCGCTCCACCAGGATGAAGCTGTGGCGCTGATGGGGGCTGGGATGCTCGGGGTCGGTCAGGCAGAAGACCAGGATGTTGCCGGCCGTGCTGCCGTTGGTGATGAACATCTTGGCGCCATTTATCACCCAGGAATCGCCATCCTTGACCGCCGCGGTCACGGCCTGGGTGGTGTCGGAGCCGGCGTCGGGCTCGGTGATGGCCGTGGCCAGGTGGTCCAGGCCGTCGGCCAGGGGCGGCAGCAGGCGCTGTTTCTGCTCCTCGCTGGCAAAGAGGATGAGAAGCTCGGCCCCGAAGGTGGCGGCCAGGATGGCCTGGCCGCAGCCGGGGTCCACGGCCCAGAACTCCTCGGTGATCAGGCTGTGCTCCAGGTAGCCCAGCCCGGCCCCGCCGTAGGCCTCGGGGATGAAGGTGCCCACGAAGCCCAGCTCGCAGGCCTTTTTCCACAGCGACAGATCAAAGGTCTCCTGGCGGTCGAACTCCTGCGCCACCTGGGGGAACTCGCCGTTGGCGAAATCCTTGGCCGCGCGCATGATGTCCTTCTGGACCTTGTTTAGATTGAAGTCCATGCTCTCTCCTTATGGTGCCGGACCTGGCCCTTACTTGGCCTCTTGCACGGCCTTGGTCAACAGGGGCAGGAATTTCAGGATGTCGATGGCCACCCCCACCTCGGCGCGCTGGAATATGGGTGCCTTGGGGTTCTTGTTCAGGGCGATGACCAGGGGCGCGCCCTTGAGGCCGCCCAGGTGCTGGGAGCTGCCCGATATGCCGCAGGCGATGTATATCTTGGGCTTGACGGTCTTGCCCGAGGTTCCCACCTGGCGGGCTTTTTCCAGCCACTTGGCGTCCACGATGGGCCGCGAGCAGGAGACCTCGGCCCCCAGGGCCTTGGCCAGGTGGAAGACGATCTCCAGATTGTCCTCCTCCTCGATGCCGCGCCCCACCGAGACCAGCACCTCGGACTTGGTGATGTCCACGTCGCCGGCCTCGGCGGCCACGGTCTCCAGATAGCGCCGTCGGGTGGTGGGCCAACCGCCGGCCGCCGCCTCGGGGGTCTTGTCCACGACGGCACCGCCGGCGGCCGCGCCCTCCAGGGCGGCAAAGGCCCCGGGCCTGAGGGAGATCACCAGGCCGCCGGCCAGCTCGGCGCTAACGTGCAGGCGGGCCATGCCGGCGTATTCCTCGCGCACGGCCTTGAGGCTGGCGCCATCCAGGCCGGCCAGGCCCACCACGTCGGGCAGATAGGCCGCGCCCAGCTTGACCGACAGGCCCGGGGCCAGGTCCATGCCGAAGTGCTCGTGGGCCATCAGCAGCAGCGAGCCCCGGGGGATCAGGCTGGTCAGCAAGGGCCGGATGATCTCGGCGTTGGGCCGGGCCAGGTCGGCGTGGTCCAGCTTCCAGACCTGGGCGAACAGACCGGCGGCCTGGGCGCAGGCGGCCTCCAGGTCGGCCCCCTGGCCGGCCAGGATGGCGGTGGCCTGGGCCTGGGGGTCGATCTGCCGCGCGGCCGTGGCCAACTCGGCGGCCGTGTCGTGCAGTTGTCCCTCTTGGTGCATCACATAGGCGAATATGGTTGCCACTATTTGATCCCTCCCTTGGCCTTGAGGATGTCCAAGAGCCGGGCGATGATCTGGTCGCTGCCGCCTTTGAGCATCTCGGCGCCGGCGCCCGTCTCCGGGGGGAAATAGTCCAGGCGCCGCACCCGGGCGGCCTCGGGCCCCAGGCCGGCCGGGTCCAGGCCCAGGTCGCCGGACTTCAAGAGCGGGATGTCCACGCTGGCGGCCTTGCGGATGCCCCGGATGCCCACGTAGCGGGGTTGGTTGATGCCGGTCTGGATGGAGAGCACGCAGGGCAGGTCGATCTCGCTGATCTCCTGGTCGCCGCCGGCCACCTCGCGGCCGATTTTGAGCTTGCCGTCGCCCTCGGTGTCGATGCGGTTGACCAGGGCGGCAAATGGCAGGTCCAACAGGGCGGCCAGCATGCCGCCCACCTGGCCGGCGCAGTCATCGGCCTGGGCACCGGTGAGGATCAGGTCGTACCTGCCCTTGGCCACCAGGGCCTTGAGGATGCTGGCCACGCCCAGGCCGTCGCTTTTCTCGAAAGCCGGGTCGCCCAGGTGCACGGCCTTGTCGGCGCCCATGGCCAACTCGCGGCGCAGCACCTCGTCGGCCTCCTCGTCGCCCACCGTCACCACGGTGATGGAGCCGCCCACCTTGTCCCTGATCTGGATGGCCTCCTCCACGGCGTAGTTGTCCCACTCGTTGATCGAGTAGACCAGGTCCTCCTCATCGATGCCCTGGCCGTCCTTGCGCAGCTCGATCTCGTTCTGCGCGGTGTCGGGGACCCTCTTGACGCAAACTAGTATTTCCATGATTCCTCCTGCCGCCCTGGGACAGGCCGCTGCTGGAGCGGCCGGCCCGGGCATTGTTTTCATGCTGGGGATGATCGGGCGGGCCTAGCCCCGGCCCTGGCCCCCCTGGGCGTGCGCCGCCGCTAGCTCCACCAGGTCCATGGCCCGCATGCGGCCTTCCAGCCCGCTGGTCTTGATGGCGTCCTCCACGTTGGCCAGGCAGAAGGGGCAGGCGGTGACGATCACGTCGGCGCCGGCCTCCTCGGCCATGCGCACCCGCTTCTGGCCCATGCGCGCCTCTTCCACAGGTTCGTAGAAGAGCATCAACCCGCCGCCGCCACAGCAGAAGCTGCGGTCCCGCGAGCGCTCCATCTCCACCCGCTTGAGGCCGGGGATGGCATCCAACACTTGGCGGGGGGCGTCGTAGAGTCCGTTGTGCCGGCCCAGGTAACAGGGGTCGTGATAGGCATAGACCAGTCCGGGGTCATCGACGCCCCTGAATTTCAGACGGCCGGCGGCCAGGGCCTTTTGCAGGGTCTGGCTGATATGCTCCACCGGCGGCAGGCCCGGGTAGTCCTTTTGGAGCGCGTTGAAGGCATGCGGGTCGGCGGTGACGATGCTCTGGGCGCCGCTGTCGGCTATGGCCTCGCTGTTCTCCTGGCGCAGCTTCTGGAAGAGCATCTCCTCGCCGAAGCGCCGCACCTCGTGGCCGCTGTCCTGCTCGTCCTTGCCCAGGATGCCGAAGTCGATGCCGGCCATCTTCAACAACCGGGCGCTGGCGCGGGCGATATCCTGCATGCGCGGATCATAGGAGCTGATGCTGTCCACGAAGTAGAGCACCGGGGCCTGGTCGCCCTGGGAGAGCAGCTTGACCTTCACCTCCTCGGCGAAGCCCTCGGCCTCGGCCCAGTCGGCGCGGGCCTTCTGCTTCTTGCCGAAAGGGTTGCCGCGCTTGTCCAGGGCGGCCAGGGGCTGTTGCAGGCTGGCGGGCACGTTGCCCTCGTCCACCAGGCCCCGGCGCAGGTCCACGATCTTGTCGATGTATTCGATCAAGAGCGGGCACTCTTCCTCGCAGGCCCCGCAGGTGGTGCAGGACCAGATCTCGTCTTCCTCGTAGATGCCGCCCACCAGGGCCTCGGGGTCGGGTTTCTGGCCCTTCAGGGGGAAATGCCGGAAGGCGTACTCGCGGGCCTTGATGGTCAAAAAGCGCGGCGACAAGGGCCGGCCCACGGCGTTGGCCGGGCAGTTGTCGGAGCAGCGCCCGCAGTCGGCGCAGGTGTAGAAGTCCAGGATGTGCTTCCAGGTGAAGTCGCTGAACTGCTTGACGCCGAAGCTCTCCAGGTCATCCAGGCCCTGGTCGCTCACGCCCCAGCGCACGGGCTTGACCGTGCCCTTGTCCAGCTTGGCCAAAAGCACGTTGGGCAGGGAGGTGAGCACGTGGAAATGCTTGCCCAGGGGCAAGAAGCACAAAAAGGCGAAGAAGGTGAGGTCGTGCACGAAGTAGCTGCCGATGTGCAGGCCTTGCAGAAAAGCGCTATCCAGGCCCAGCAGCCCCAGGGTGCACAGCCAGGCCAGGGAGCCCCAAGCCGGAGCGTGGACCGGGGCGTGGACCGGCTGAACCGCGCCAAAAAGGGCCGCCGCCTGGCTGGCCTCGAACAGGCTCTCGGAGATCATCAGCGTGGCGATGAGCCCCAGCACCAAGAGGGCCTCGCCGGTGTGGGCCTGGCCGTATTTGGCGGGCACGGCATAGCGGGCCGGAGCGAAAAAGGCCCGGCGTATCCCGGCCACCAGCACCACCGCCAGCACCACCGTGGCGGCATAGTCCTTGAGTAGGGCATAGACCTGACCGGCGGCCCCGCCCAGGCCGGGGAAGACAAAGCCGTCATAAAGACCGATGACCACCAGGCTCAGCGTGCGCGCCCCCAGGACCAAAAAACCCGTGAAAAGCAGTATGTGCAGCACCCCGGCCAAGAGGTAGCGGGGCTGCTTGTACTGGGCCAGCCAGAACTTGAGCAGCCCGGCCAGGCGCAGGCCCCAGTGGCCCAGGCGGGGATCGGCCTGGGCCGCGCGCAGGGGCTCCAGCCGACGCCAGAGCAGGTAGGCGAAGGCCCCCAGGCCCAGGAGGGTGATGGCCAACGCCAGCAGGCGGGCTTCGGGAAGGGCCGCCGGCGACGCGATCACGTTCTGCATGATGGGACCCCTCCGCGTGGAAATATGCCAAGGCTACCAGGTTGGTGACGGGGCCGGCGGCAGCCCGGCCATGTCGCTCGGCCCCCGAGCCGGCGGTCTAGCCGCCAGCCTGGTCCTCCCCGTCCGGGGCCGGGGGAGGATCCTTCAGCACCCCGTGGCAAAAAATATCCTGGAACAGCTCGCCCAGGCGCTCCGGGGAGACCTCGCCGTGGCGCTGGTACCACTTGGGGGTGTAGTGCACCATGCCAAAAAAGGCGAAGACCGCCACCGGCAAGGGGATGTCGCGCATCAGCCCGGCCTCTTGCATCTGCCCCAGAATGCCCTGGATGGCCGCCACGTAGCGCCGCTGCTTGGCCACCATGGCTCCACGGCGCTCGTCGCCCAGGCAGTCCAGTTCGTTGACCAGCAGGCTCAGGCGGTCGCGGTCGCCGGCGTAAAAACTGGTGTAGAAGCGCATGAAGGCCGCCAGCTTGTCCTGGGGGGGCAGGGCTAAGGCGCACAGTTCCTCGATGCGTTGCAGGGCCTGCTCCATGAACTGGTCCAAAAGGCGGTGCAGCAGGTCTTCCTTGGACTCGAAGTAGTGGTAGAGGCTGCTCTTTTGCAGGCCCAGCGCCTCGGAGAGATCGCGTATGGAGGTGCGGCTGTAGCCGCGGCGGGCAAAGAGCCGGGCCGCAGTGTCATAGATTTCGCGCTCGCGTTTTTCGCCCTTGCTGAGAGCCATGCTATCAACCGACCGATCGTTAGATTTTGATCTCATTTTTATTCCCCTCCCGAAGGCCTGTCAAGGCCTTCCTGAGCCCTGGGCCGCTAAATTTGCCCCCTGTCGGGGCTTGACCCCCCGTCGAGGCAAATGCTACAAAATAGCTAGGCATAATGTCAAACGCCATCGTGCCCTGACCCATGGGGTTCTTGTGCAATAATTCATTAGGCGATTAGGCTATTGACAGGCCGGGGGCGCACAAGTTACAAAAAATCTAACGAACGGTCGGCCAATTACATGCCTCGGCGTGGCATTCCTTCACCTGACGCCGATTCTGACCTCATCCCCCCGGCTTAGTGGCCGTTCATCCTGGCAACCATTCCGGGAGGAGCATGCAATGTCAAGTAAATCTGTGTGGCGGGTCCTAGGTCTGGCCTTGGTGGCCGTGTCGGTACTCTGGTGGAGCGCCCCGGCTTCCGCCGCCGAGCCCATCGTGCTGGGGGTGCCGAGCTCCCTGGGGGTGGTGGAGGGCAAGGAGAGCCTCAACGCGGTCAAGCTGGCCGTGGAGGAGATCAACAAGGCCGGCGGCGTCAAGGTGGGCGGCCAGTCCC